>JAYWGR010000062.1:0-169237 GCA_043778145.1 Rhizobacter sp. | reverse complement strand
CGCTTTTTCAATCGTCACGCCAGCACCCTGACTTTTCGCCAAGCGCAGGGCTTGCAAGTGCTAATGGACTTGTCTGACAACGATTTGCTCGATCTGTTGCTGGGTCGCGTGCAAGCTCAAAATGAGCTGGCGCACACGGATGTGGTCGAAGTGTTGCGGATGATGCGCGTGCCTCGTTGATCGCTATCCCCTCGCGCCGAGTGCGCCTTTTTTCCCCTAACTGCGTTTCAAGGACTGCTCATGAACCCGTCTGACGTGAAAGCCACCCTCTCGTTTTCCGACGGCAGCCCGTCGATGGATTTGCCGATCTACAAAGGCAGCATCGGCCCGGATGTGATCGACATTCGCAAGCTTTATGGGCAGACCGGAAAGTTCACCTACGACCCAGGCTTTTTGTCGACAGCGTCGTGCAATTCGACCATCACCTACATCGACGGCGACAAAGGCGAGTTGCTCTACCGCGGCTACCCGATCGAGCAACTCGCCCAGAACTGCGACTACCTCGAGACTTGTTATCTGCTGCTCAAAGGCGAACTGCCCACGCCCGCCGAGAAGGTTGACTTCTCGCACCTCGTCACCCATCACACGATGGTCAACGAGCAAATGCAGTTCTTCTTACGTGGCTTCCGGCGCGATGCGCACCCGATGGCGATCATGACCGGGCTGGTCGGCGCGCTCTCGGCTTTCTATCACGACAGCACCGACATCCATAACCCCGAGCACCGCGAGATCTCGGCGATCCGCCTGATCGCGAAGATGCCCACGCTCGTGGCCATGGCCTACAAGTACACGATCGGCCAGCCGTACATCTACCCGAAGAACGATCTCTCGTACGCCGGCAACTTCATGCGCATGATGTTCGCCACACCGTGCGAGCCGTATGAGCCGAATGACGTGCTGGTGCGCGCGATGGACCGCATCTTCATCCTGCATGCCGATCACGAGCAGAACGCATCGACTTCGACGGTGCGACTTTGCGGCTCCTCGGGCACCAACCCGTTCGCGGCCATCGCAGCGGGCGTGGCCTGCTTGTGGGGCCCCGCGCATGGCGGCGCCAATGAGGCCGCTTTGAACATGCTGACCGACGTTCAGAAGGCCGGCGGCGTCGAGAAGATCGGCGAGTTCATCAAGCAGGTCAAAGACAAGAACTCCAACGTCAAGCTGATGGGCTTTGGGCACCGCGTCTACAAGAACTATGACCCGCGCGCCAAGCTGATGCGCGAGACCTGTCACGAAGTGCTGGATGCACTCGGCTTGCACAACGATCCTCTGTTCAAGCTCGCGATGGCGCTGGAGAAGATCGCACTCGAAGACGAGTACTTCGTTGCGCGCAAGCTCTACCCGAACGTCGATTTTTATTCGGGCATCGTGCAGCGGGCCATCGGTATTCCGGTGCCGCTGTTCACAGCCGTATTTGCGCTGGCCCGCACGGTGGGCTGGATCGCTCAGCTCAACGAGATGATCGGCGACCCGGAGTACAAGATCGGCCGGCCGCGCCAGTTGTTCAACGGCTCGCTGCCGCGCACGGTCAAGCCGCTGGCGCAGCGATAGCTCGAACCCGCAGGGCGTGCGGGCATGTGGCGCCTCGTGCGGGCGCATAAAATCCGGCTCCGACTTGAAGAGCCCCAGCCCATGCCCAGCACGCTCAACAACGCCCGCACGCTCAGCGACGCCCGCACGCTCTACGACAAACTCTGGGACGACCACGTCGTCCACACCGAAGACGACGGCACGGCGGTTCTCTACATTGACCGCCACCTCGTCCACGAGGTCACGAGCCCGCAGGCCTTTGACGGCCTGACGCTCGCGAATCGCAAGGTCTGGCGCATCTCCGCCAACCTTGCGGTCAGTGACCACAACGTGCCAACCACCGACCGCACGCACGGCATCGCCGATCCGGTCTCGCGGCTTCAAGTCGACACGCTTGACGCCAATTGCGACCGCCTGGGCATCACGCAGTTCAAAATGAACGACAAGCGCCAAGGCATCGTTCATGTGATTGGGCCGGAGCAGGGCGCAACCTTGCCGGGCTTGACGGTCGTCTGCGGTGATTCGCACACTTCAACTCACGGCGCATTCGGTGCGCTCGCGCACGGCATCGGCACCAGCGAAGTCGAGCACGTGTTGGCAACCCAAACGCTGCTTGCACGCAAGGCGAAGAACATGCTGGTGCGCGTCGATGGCGTGCTCGGCAAGGGCTGCAGCGCAAAAGACATCGTGCTTGCCGTCATTGGCAAGATTGGCACGGCCGGCGGCACCGGCTACACCATCGAGTTCGGCGGCGCCGCCATCCGGGCGTTGAGCATGGAAGGCCGCATGACGGTCTGCAACATGGCCATCGAGGCCGGCGCTCGCGCTGGCTTGGTAGCGGTAGACGAAATCACGCTGGCATACGTGAAGGGCCGGCCATTCAGCCCGCGCGGGATCGAGTGGGAGCAGGCCTGCCGTCAGTGGCGCAGCTTGCACTCAGATGCGAATGCGCACTGGGATCTGGTCATCGAGCTCGATGCCGCTCAAATTCAACCGCAAGTCACGTGGGGCACGTCACCCGAGATGGTGGTCGAGGTCGATGGCCGCGTGCCAGATCCGGAGCGCGAGAAAGACGCTGGCAAACGCCTCGCGATCGAACGCGCGCTCACCTACATGGCGCTTTCGCCCAACAAGCCAATCACCGACATCATGATCGACAAGGTGTTCATCGGCTCCTGCACCAACTCGCGCATCGAAGATTTGCGCGACGCCGCAGCCGTGGTGCGGCACATTGGCCGCAAGGTCGCGAGCAACGTCAAGCTGGCGATGGTGGTGCCGGGGTCTGGCTTGGTCAAAGAGCAGGCCGAGCGCGAGGGTCTGGACAAGATCTTTGTTGCCGCTGGCTTCGAGTGGCGCGAGCCGGGATGCTCGATGTGCTTGGCGATGAACGCCGACCGTCTGGAGCCGGGCGAGCGCTGTGCATCGACCAGCAATCGCAATTTCGAGGGTCGCCAAGGCGCGGGTGGCCGCACCCATCTTGTCAGCCCCGCGATGGCGGCTGCCGCGGCGATTGAGGGGCACTTTGTTGACGTGCGCCGTCTCGTTTGATGCTGACCTGAGCCCGGAGCGAACATGACACCTTTTCGAATTCACCAAGGCCTGGTCGCGCCGATGGACCGGGAAAACGTCGACACCGACGCGATCATTCCCAAGCAGTTTTTGAAGTCGATCAAGAAGTCTGGCTTCGGCCCGAACCTCTTCGACGAATGGCGCTACCTCGACGCGGGCGAGCCCGGCCAAGACCCGGCAACACGCCGGCTCAACCCCGATTTCGTGCTCAACCAGCCGCGCTACAAAGGCGCCTCCATCCTGTTGGCGCGCAAGAACTTCGGCTGCGGGTCATCGCGTGAACATGCGCCGTGGGCGCTCGATCAGTTCGGGTTCCGCGCGTTGATCGCGCCCAGCTTCGCTGACATCTTTTTCAACAACTGCTTCAAGAACGGCTTGCTGCCAATCCAGTTGCCGGAACACCAAGTTGCCGATTTGTTTGACGCGGCAGCGGCCTTCATCGGCTACGAGCTGACGATTGACCTCGAGCATCAACTGATCATCAAGCCTGATGGATCGGCGCTTCAGTTCGACGTGCAGCCGTTCCGCAAATACTGTCTTCTCGGCGGCTTTGACGACATTGGTCTGACTTTGCGACATGCCGACAAGATCAAAGCTTTCGAAGCCGAACGCCTCCTGCGCCAGCCCTGGCTTGCGCACACGGTTTGAATCAAGGAAATTATTCGTGAAGATCGCGATCCTGCCGGGTGACGGCATTGGCACGGAAATCGTTGCGCAAGCGGTGCGCGTCTTGGGGGTGCTCGACCTCAGCTTCGAGACCGAGCAGGCCCTCGTTGGAGGAGCGGCTTATGAAGCGCACGGCCACCCATTGCCAGAAGCGACGCTCAAGCTCGCCATGCAAGCCGATGCCGTGTTGTTCGGTGCCGTTGGTGATTGGAAGTACGACAAGCTCGAGCGCGCGTTGCGCCCAGAGCAAGCCATCCTCGGGCTGCGTAAGCACCTTGGCCTGTTTGCCAATTTCCGCCCGGCAATTTGCTACGAGCAACTCACGCACGCGTCGAGCTTGAAGCCTGAGCTGATCTCCGGTCTCGACATCCTCATCATTCGTGAATTGACCGGCGACATTTACTTTGGCCAGCCGCGCGGCCGACGCAACTCGCCCGACGGCGCGTTCGCCGGTGCCGAAGAAGCGTTCGACACGATGCGCTATTCCCGCCCTGAGATCGAGCGAATCGCGCATGTCGCGTTCCAGGCTGCGAGAAAGCGCAACAAGCGCCTTACGAGCGTCGACAAGGCCAACGTCCTCGAGACATTTCAATTCTGGAGAGATGTGATCACCGAGGTGAGCGCTGAGTATCCGGACGTCGAACTCGATCACATGTACGTCGATAACGCAGCGATGCAACTCGTGCGAGCGCCGAAGAAGTTTGATGTGATCGTCACCGGAAATATGTTTGGCGACATCCTCTCCGACGAAGCGGCCATGCTCACTGGCTCGATCGGCATGTTGCCCTCCGCTTCGCTGAATGCCGCGGGCCAAGGCCTCTACGAGCCCAGCCATGGCAGCGCACCTGACATCGCCGGTAGAGACCTTGCAAACCCGCTGGCTACAATCTTGTCCGCCGCCATGATGCTTCGCTTCTCTCTTCACCAGCCGCAAGCTGCCGACCGCATTGAGTCTGCAGTCCAGGCCGTGCTCGCCGATGGCTTGCGCACGGCCGATATTTGGTCGGAGGGGACGACGCGTGTCGGCACGCGTGAGATGGGTGACGCGGTTGTTGCCGCAGTGACCCAGGCCCGCACCATCAACACCAAAAAGAGCATCTAGCGCTCCGGTTCGTCTCGCCCTGAGTTCTGGCGAACGAGCCGGACACCCAGGGCACAGACTCAACTAAGCAGACGGAGCACGACAATGAAACTCACTGGACTGGTTGGATGGCGCGGCATGGTCGGGTCCGTCCTGATGGACCGCATGCGCGCCGAGGGCGACTTCGCGCACATCGAGCCGATGTTCTTCAGCACGAGCAGTGCCGGTGGCGCGCTGCCAGCTGCCATCGCCGACCTCGGAAAAAACGAAACGCGGCTTCAGGACGCTTACGATCTCGATGCGCTCAAGCGTTGCGAGATCATCATCAGCGCCCAGGGTGGCGACTACACCGCTGATGTCTTCGCCAAGCTCCGCGCGACAGGCTGGCAAGGCCATTGGATCGATGCCGCATCCACCCTGCGCATGAACGACGACGCGGTCATCGTGCTTGATCCGATCAATCGGCCGGTCATCGATGCAGCGCTCGCTCGTGGCAGTCGCAACTGGATTGGCGGCAATTGCACCGTGAGCTGCATGTTGATGGGAGTTGGCGCGCTCTACAAGGCCGGCCTCGTCGAGTGGATGAGCACGATGACTTACCAAGCAGCTTCGGGCGGGGGCGCCGCTCACATGCGCGAGCTGCTGACGCAGTTCGGCACGCTCAACGCCGCTGTACGCGGCCTGCTCGACGACCCGAAGAGCGCGATCCTCGAAATCGACCGCGGCTTGCTCGCCGGTCAGCACGGCTTGAGCGACGCCGAGACCGCCAACTTCGGTGTGCCGCTTGGCGGCAGCCTGATTCCTTGGATCGACAAAGATCTCGGCATCGGCAAGCTGGCAGGCGACGACGGCTGGGGTGTCAGCAAAGAAGAGTGGAAAGGCGGCGTCGAAGCGAACAAGATTCTCGGTCAGGGGGCCGGCTTCGGAACGCCGGCGGTGCCGGTCGATGGGTTCTGCGTGCGTGTCGGTGCCATGCGGTGTCACAGCCAGGCCTTGATGTTCAAGCTCAAAAAGAACGTTCCATTGGCCGACATCGAAGCCATGATCGCGAACGACAACGCGTGGGTGCAACTGGTTCCAAACAACCGCGAAGCGACGATTCGCCAGCTGACGCCAGTGGCCGTTACCGGCACGATGACCATTCCCGTCGGGCGAGTGCGCAAGATGGCGATGGGGCCGGAGTATCTCGGCGCATTCACCGTGGGTGACCAACTCCTTTGGGGCGCCGCAGAGCCGTTGCGCCGGATGCTCCGCATCCTCGTGGAATCCTGAAGCGTGTCGTCAAACTGCAACTGCCTCCCGCGTCCCGTGCCCAATTGGGTGTTGGTCAAAACTTGAGGCATTGCATGAGCTTGTCACCGTATCTGCTTGATGTTATTGTGTTTTGTAGCTTTATTTCGGCAACCAGGTCGTCTAGAAGCGTGGTGCCAAAAGCACGCCCGACCTGCGTCTGCACACATCGGTATCGGCGGTTCGCCATCGGCGCCCGCTAAGGTCATTTGGGAGACGCCTTGAACGCGAATTTGAAGTTTCCAGGGCGATTTGCCTTGACCAGTGTGGCCGCGGCCGCGCTGTGCTTTGCGGCACCCTGCACTTGGGGCTTTGGTCTGGGCAAGCTGGCGGTTCAATCGTCGCTCGGCGAAGCGCTTCGAGCCGAAATCGACGTCACCAGCATGACGCCAGAAGAAGCAGCGAATCTTGAAATTCGGGTCGCGTCTCCCGAGGCTTATCGCAATGCGGGCGTCGACTACAACTCAATTCTGCCGAACACCCGCGCGGTGCTGCAGCGCCGTCCCAATGGTCGGTCGCTGGTGCGTTTGACGAGCGACCGTGCCGTGCAAGAGCCGTTTGTCGACGTGATCCTCGAGATCACCTGGGCCAGCGGCAAGCTGGTTCGCGAGTACACGCTGCTGTTTGATCCGCCGACGTTCGCCCGCGCGCCCGCACCGAGTGCGCCTGTACCGGCTGCGCAGGCGCCGGTCACGGCCCCGATCATTGCGGCCGCCCCCCCGGTTCGTACCGAAGTTGCGCCGCCACCGCGCGCCGCAGAGCGCCGCCCGGCACCTCCTTCGGCGACAACTGCCGTTGCAGCGCCGCAGGGGGCGCTGGGCGGTGTCGACGAATACCGTGTTCGCGGGGGCGATTCGCTCTCGCGCATTGCGTCGCGCACCGCGCGGCCAGGCGTCTCACTCGATCAGATGCTGGTTGCGCTCTACCGCAGCAACCCGCAGGCTTTCATCGACAACAACATGAACCGGCTGAAGAGCGGCGTCGTGTTGGCGGTGCCGAGCGCCGAAGCCGCCAAGGGCATCGACACATCGGAAGCCCGTCGAGTCATCCAAGCTCAGAGTGCAGACTTTGGCGCTTATCGGCAACGATTTGCGGGCGCAGTTCCTGCGGCGCAGGCCTCAGGCAGCACTCGGCAGGCGAGTGGCAAGGTGCAAGCCTCGGTCGATGACCGGAAGCAAACCGCCGCGCCAGCGCCTGACAAACTCACGCTGAGCAAAGGTGCGGCCAGTGCGGCTTCGGCGGCCGTTGAAGACCAGATCTCCAAAGAACGTGAGCGAAAAGAAGCCGCCGCACGTGTGGCGGAACTCTCGAAGAACGTTGCCGAACTGAAGGACCTGAAGGGTGCCGCGTCGGCTGCCGCCAAAGCGAGCGCGCCTGCTGTGGCCATGGCACCGGTGTCGCCGGTGCCTGTGGCTTCCGCAGCTGCGCCTGCAGCCGTGGCGCTCCCAGCGCCTTCACCGCCGCCTCTTGCGGCGGTGAAGGCGCCGGAGCCTGCGTCTTCGCCTGCTGCTCCTGCGGTGATTCCGCCTGAGGCACCGATGGTGGCGGCGGCGCCCAAGCCGATCGCGACCGCGAGCGCGCCCGTATTGGCCAAACCCACCGCCGACGAGCCGAGCTTCCTGAGCAATTTGATCGACGAGAACCCGCTCGCACTTGGCGGCCTGGGCGTTGCGGCCTTGCTGCTGGCGGGCTTCGGCGTCTACCGGTTTACGCGCCGCTCAAGGCCTGACAGCGGCGAAACCTCGTTCCTCGAGAGCCGCTTGCAGCCCGACTCCTTCTTCGGGGCCAGCGGCGGTCAGCGCATCGATACGCGCGATGCCAACGGCGCGTCGTCGTCGATGAGCTACTCCCTCAGCCAACTCGACGCGATCGGCGATGTCGACCCCGTCGCCGAGGCCGACGTCTACCTCGCCTACGGCCGCGACCTCCAAGCCGAAGAGATTTTGAAGGAGGCGATGCGCGCGAATCCTGAGCGCATGGCGATTCGCACCAAGCTTCTGGAGGTGTACGCCAAACGGCGCGATACGAAGGGCTTCGAGCTGCTCGCGACTCAGCTGTTCACGCTGACCCGCGGCGAAGGCGAGGATTGGGCCAAGGCCCAGGAACTTGGCGCCCAAATTGACCCGGACAATGCCTTGTTCAGGCCCGGTGGTGCACCGCCGTTGGTGCAGGGCGCGGGCGGCGAGATCGTGGAGATTCTCGGCGCGAGCACGATGCCGCAGTCGGTGCTTCCGACGCACTCGCAATTCGGCGCGCCAGACAGCATGCCAGCGTCGATCGACAAGGGCGATCTCGACCTTGACCTCGACGCGCCGGATTTCGGCACGCCCACTGCGCCGTCGCCACTCGAGGCAACCCAATCTTTCGCCCCTTCAGCGCTCGGCGAAGATTCGATGAGCCTCGACTTTTCCTTGCCCGATGTCGTCGAGGCTGCGCCTGCTGCCTCGCGCGCGGCAGCCGCGCCGGTGGTGCCCGATTTCGACCTCGACGTCATGTCGCTCGACCTCGACTTGCCTGACACGCCGAACACGGTGTCGACAACGCCTGCTGCGTTCTCGGGTGCGCGCTTCGACGATTCCAAGTCGCCCGCGAGCGATGAAATCGACAGCGCCGATCCCTTGGCGCGAAAGCTCGAATTGGCTGACGAATTCCGCCAGATCGGCGACGCTGATGGCGCGCGCGACTTGCTCGAAGAAGTCGTTGCCAAGGCCAGCGGTGCCGTCAAGGCGCGAGCGCAGGCGATGCTCGCCGACCTGGGTTGAGGCTGGCGCTCGGCATTGCCTACCGCGGTGTGGCCTACCGCGGTTGGCAAAGCCAGCCGGATGGCCGCACCGTTCAGGATCACCTCGAACGGGCGCTGTCCCGATTCGCGGACCAGCCGGTGCGCACGCTGTGTGCCGGCCGTACTGACACGGGCGTGCATGCGCTCAATCAGGTCGTTCACCTCGATACCGAGCTCGATCGCACCGACTTTTCCTGGATGCGTGGCAGCAACCGGTATTTGCCGAACGACATCGCGGTGCAGTGGTGCCAGCCCGTACCCGAAGACTTCCATGCCCGCAACAGCGCGCACGGGCGCCGCTATGTCTACGTGCTGCGTGAGTCGCCCGTGCGGCCCGCGGTTGAAGTGGGGCTGGTTGGTTGGAGTTTTCGCCCACTGGATCTGCCCGCCCTGCAGGCGGCGGCAGCGCAGTTCGTCGGTGAACACGACTTCAGCGCGTTCCGCTCAGCCGAGTGCCAGGCGCCGACACCCGTTAAGACCATGCGCCGCATCGAGATCGCCCAGCGCGGCGCTTACTGGCGCTTCACCTTCGATGCCAACGCGTTCTTGCACCACATGATCCGCAACCTGATGGGCAGCCTGCTCGCCGTGGGTGCCGGTGCGCGGCCGGCGTCGTGGATTGCCGAGGTGCTGGCTGGGCGCGATCGCCGTCATGCTGCCCCGACCTTCCCGGCCGATGGTCTCTATTTTCTCGGGCCGTACTACGATCCCGAACTGCGCATCCCGACCGAAACGCCGGCAATGGACTGGTTGCCCTGAACTGAGTTCGCCAACCCTGGCACCCCCGAAGCATGAACCGACGTACCCGCATCAAAGTCTGCGGCCTCACTCGCGAGGTCGATGTGGCAGCAGCCGTCGACGCTGGGGCCGATGCGATCGGCTTTGTGCTCTACGGCCCAAGCCCGCGGGCAGTGAGTGTGCTGCGCGCGGCAGAATTGGCTCGCGCCTTGCCGGCCTTCGTCACACCAGTGACGCTCTTCGTCAATCCGACTGTGGCCGAAGTGAACGCCGCGATTGAGGCCATTCCAAATCTCTTGCTGCAGTTTCATGGCGATGAGTCTCCGGCGTTCTGTGAAGAGTTCTGTCGCCCGTACTTGCGCGCTGCGCGAATGACGGAAGGTTTCGACTTGTTAAACTTCTCCGCTCATTTTTCAGGTGCGCAGGCCATGTTGCTCGATGCTTTCGTCGATGGCTATGGCGGCGGTGGAAAGGTCTTCGATTGGTCGCTCATTCCGCGCGGCGTGTCCCGTCCGGTCGTTTTGTCTGGTGGGTTGCATGCCGAAAATGTGGGGCAGGGGATTCATCACGTGCGGCCATGGGCCGTTGATGTGAGCTCCGGCGTGGAATCGGCCAAAGGCATCAAGGATGCTTTGGCGATGCGCCGGTTTTGCGATGCGGTGCGAGAGGCAGATGCCGAGCTCGCCGCCACCATCGCGTGATATCGCCCGAGAACACCCGATCATGTTGAACTACCAGCAACCCGATGCCAGCGGCCACTTCGGCCCCTATGGCGGCAGCTTCGTCGCCGAAACCCTCGTTCACGCGCTCGACGAGCTCAAAGCGGCTTATGCCGAGGCGCAGGCCGATCCGTCGTTCATGGCGGAATTCGCATCCGAGTTGGCGCATTTTGTTGGCCGGCCCAGCCCGATCTACCACGCGGCGCGCATGAGCCGCGAGATTGGCGGCGCCCAGATTTTCTTGAAGCGAGAAGACTTAAACCACACCGGCGCCCACAAGGTCAACAACACCATCGGCCAGGCGATGCTTGCGCGCCGAATGGGCAAACCGCGCGTGATTGCCGAAACCGGCGCCGGTCAGCACGGCGTTGCAACCGCGACGATTTGCGCTCGATACGGCCTGGAATGCGTCGTCTACATGGGCAGTGAAGATGTGCTGCGCCAGTCTCCGAACGTCTACCGCATGCATTTGCTCGGCGCGACTGTCGTGCCAGTCGAGAGCGGCTCCAAGACGCTGAAAGACGCGCTCAATGAAGCGCTGCGAGATTGGGTGACGAACGTGGAGAACACGTTCTACATCATCGGCACCGTCGCGGGCCCACACCCTTATCCGATGATGGTGCGCGACTTCCAACGCATCATTGGCGACGAATGCCTGCGCCAGATGCCCGAGATGACAGGCCGCCAACCTGATGCGGTGATTGCTTGCGTGGGCGGCGGAAGTAATGCGATGGGAATGTTCTACCCCTACATAGAGCACGAGGGCACACGATTGATCGGCGTTGAGGCGGCGGGGCAGGGTTTGGCAAGCGGCAAGCATGCAGCCTCTCTCAGCGCAGGCTCGCCCGGTGTCCTGCACGGTAACCGCACCTATTTGCTTCAAGACGCCAATGGTCAGATCACCGAAACGCACTCGATCTCGGCCGGCCTCGACTACCCGGGCGTCGGCCCTGAACACGCGTATTTAAAGGACATCGGTCGTGCTGAATACGTTGGCATCACCGATGCAGAGGCGTTGTCAGCGTTCCACCGCATGTGCCGCACCGAGGGCATCATCCCGGCGCTCGAGTCGGCACACGCAGTGGCCTACGCGATGAAGCTCGCCGCCACCATGCCAGCCGACAAGCACCTGCTCGTGAACCTTTCCGGCCGTGGCGACAAAGACATCGGCACGGTTGCCGACCTGTCTGGCGCCGAATTTTTCTGCCGGCCATCGTGCCGCGGCCAGAGCGTCAAAGGAGCGGTGAAATGAGCCGCATCGCCAAGACCTTCGAGACGCTGAAAGCCGACGGCCGCAAGGCGTTGATGCCGTACATCACCGCTGGCGACCCATTCGCCGATGCCACGCCCGAGATCATGCTGGCGATGGCTGCCGCTGGCGCAGACGTCATCGAGCTCGGAGTGCCGTTCTCTGACCCGATGGCCGATGGCCCGGTGATCCAAAAAGCTGGCGAACGTGCGCTCGCCAAGGGCATTGGTCTGCCGCAAATTCTTGAGTTCGTGCGCACTTTCCGCGTTGCGAACGAGGCGACACCGATCGTGTTGATGGGCTATGCGAACCCGGTCGAGCGTTACGGCGTTGATCGTTTCGTGACCGATGCGAGCGAAGCCGGCGTCGACGGCGTGCTTGTGGTCGACTACCCGCCCGAAGAGTGCGAAGACTTCGCCGCCAAGCTGCGCGCCAAGGGCCTGGACCTAATCTTCCTGCTCGCACCTACGTCCACGGAGCAGCGCATGCAGCAAGTCGGCCGCATCGCGAGCGGCTACGTGTACTACGTGTCGCTCAAAGGCGTGACCGGTGCCGGCAGCCTCGACACTGCGGCGGTCGCTGCCATGGTGCCGCGCATCAAGCGCTTCGTCGATTTGCCGGTTGGCGTCGGCTTCGGCATTCGCGACGCCGCCACGGCGCGTGCAGTCGCTGACGTCTCCGACGCTGTCGTCATCGGTACCGCGCTCGTCCAGAAGCTTGAAATTCAGACGCGCGAGCGAGTAGCCGCCGTGGCTGGCGACTTCATCGCGACGATTCGCTCCGCACTCGATTCTTGAAAGGACCCCCGCATGAGTTGGCTCGAAAAACTGCTGCCGCCAAAGATTCAACCGAATGACCGTGGCGAGCGCCGCACGGTACCGGAAGGGCTCTGGATCAAATGCCCTTCATGCGAGACGGTTCTCTACAAATCCGATCTTGAGCAAAACGTCAATGTCTGCCCAAAGTGCAGCCACCACCACCGCATTGGCGCCCGCGCGCGGCTCGATAACTTCCTCGATGCCGAAGGCCGCTATGAGATCGGGCAGGAAGTCTTGCCCGTTGATGCGCTGAAGTTCAAGGACAGCAAGAAGTACACCGAGCGCTTGAAAGATGCGCTTGAAGCCACCGGCGAAACCGACGCGCTGGTCGTCATGGGCGGCGCTTTGATGAGCTTGCCCATCGTGGCCGCGTGTTTCGAGTTCGATTTCATGGGCGGCTCCATGGGCTCGGTGGTTGGCGAGCGTTTTGTGCGTGGCGTCGAGACGGCGATCGAACAGAAAACGCCCTTCGTCAGCTTCACGTCCACGGGTGGCGCGCGCATGCAAGAAGGCCTGCTGAGCCTGATGCAGATGGCCAAGACCAACGCGTCTCTCACGCACCTCGCCAAAGCCAAGTTGCCCTATATCAGCGTGCTGACCGATCCGACCATGGGCGGTGTGTCTGCGAGCTTCGCGTTCGTGGGCGATGTCGTCATCGCCGAGCCCAAGGCACTGATCGGATTCGCGGGGCCGCGAGTGATTGAAAACACGGTGCGCGAGAAGCTGCCCGAGGGCTTTCAGCGCGCCGAGTTCCTGCTCAAGACCGGCGCCATCGACATGATCATCGATCGCCGAGAGCTGCGCTCCACCGTGGCGCGCATGATCGCCATGCTGCAGCGCCAGAGCGCTGACGCCGTCGCGTAGTTGCCATCTGAGGCCCGCGGGACTCGAGCCTGCGAGGGCTCGCTTACCATCCCCGCATGGCTACTTCCGACACGGCGCTGCCGCGCACGCTCGCCGATTGGCTCGCCCGCTGCGAGCGCTTGCATCCCACTGAAATCGACCTGACGCTCGAGCGTTCGAAAACCGTTCGCGACCGCCTTGGGTTCAGCTTCTCGGCGCCAGTCATCAGCGTCGCCGGCACCAACGGCAAAGGCTCGACCTGCGCGATGCTCGAGGCGATCGCGCTGCAGGCCGGCTACCGCGTCGGGCTGTATTCGAAGCCGCACCTGGTGCACTTCGAAGAGCGCTGCCGCATCAACGGCAGCATGGTGAGCGGCGAGCTGCTGCTCGAGCACTTCGAGGCCGTCGAGGCCGCGCGCGGTGAGCTGAGCCTCACCTACTTCGAATTCACCACACTCGCGATCGCGCGGCTGTTGTCACAAACGCCACTCGACCTCGTGATCTTCGAGGTGGGCCTCGGCGGCCGCTTTGATGCGGTCAACACCATCGACGCTGATTGCGCCGTCATCACCAGCATCGACATCGATCACACCGAGTTCCTCGGCTCAACCCGCGAAGCCATCGGTTTCGAGAAGGCCGGCATCATGCGGGCAGGCAAGCCGGTGGTCGTCAGCGACCCGATGGCGCCGCAAAGCGTGATTGACCACGCCGAGCGCATCGGCGCTGATCTGTGGCGCTTCGGTACCGACTTCAACTACGCGGGCGACGCCCAGCAATGGAGTTGGGCCGGCCGCGAAAAGCGCTTCAATGGCCTGGCCTATCCCGCGTTGCGAGGCGCCAATCAGCTGCTCAATGCGGCCGGTGCACTCGCTGCGTTCGAGGCCTTGCGTGAGCGGGTGCCCATCAGCGCTCAAGCAGTGCGTGGTGGCTTGGCGCTGGTAGAGCTGCCCGGGCGGTTCCAGATCGTCGCGGGCCAACCGACGATGGTGCTCGATGTTGCCCACAACCCCCACGCCGTCGCCACGCTGGCGCAAAACCTCGATCAAATGGGCTTCTTCCCCGTGACCCATGCGGTGTTCGGCGTGATGCGCGACAAGGACGTCGAGGCGATCTTCCGGCGCATGGCCCCGCTCATCGATCATTGGCACTTCACCGAGCTGCCCATGGCCCGCGCTGCACGCGCTGACAGCCTGGCCGCGACCTGGGCCCAGCTCGCTCTCAAAGGCCCCGGCGCGGTCACAGTGACCTGCCATTCCGACCCGCTGGACGCCCTGCGCGCCGCCCTGGCTGAGGCCGACCCCGCTGATAGAATCGTGGTCTTCGGTTCGTTCCATACCGTGGGCGGCGTGCTGCAAGATGGCATGCCCCGGCTCACCGGTCGGCATGCTGGCCGGCAGGCGGTCTGATCGGCGATTTCACATTCCCTCTCGCACTCGTTTTGCTGCCTGAGCGGCCGGATTTTCTGGAACTCTTTCCGCATGGGTCTGCTGTCTATCTTCAAGCGCAAGAGCGATGCGGCCGATGCCGCGCCCGACACGCGGGAAGCGCTGGACGACGTCGCTCAAGCGCGAATTCGCGCGCGGCGTCGCTTGATGGGCGCAGTCGTGCTTGTGGCGATGGGCATCATCGTGTTTCCGTTGGTCTTCGAGACCCAGCCGCGACCGATCCCGATCGATATACCCATCGAGATTCCGCGCAAGGAAGCTTCACCAGAGTTGGTCATGCCGCGGTCGTCAGCCGATTCGGCTTTGCCGCGTTCGGCTGCGCCTGTCGAGCCGGCAGCAAGCGAGGAAGTCATCACCGAGAGCCGCGCCGAGGCTGAATCCAGCCGCGATCTCTCGTCTGCACCGGCCAAGCCCGCTGATGCGCCCCCTGCCAAGCCTGCGGTGGCCAAGCCCGAGGCAGTTGCAACGTCAAGGTTCGTCGTGCAAGTCGGGGCGTTTTCCGAAGCCGCTGCGGCGCGCGAAGCCCGGCTAAAGGCCGAGAAGATGGGGCTCAAGACCTACACGCAAGTGACCGAAACGCGCAGCGGCAACCGCATCCGCGTTCGCGTCGGGCCGTTTGCCAGCCGCGACGACGCCGACAAAGCCCTTGCCAAAGCGCGTTCGGCGGGCCTCAGCGGCGTGGTGCTCACCTTGTGAGCGACGCGATGGTTTTCATCAGCTGGCTTGACATCGGGCTGATCGTTTTCCTTTCGGGCTCGATCTTGTTCGGTGTGGTGCGTGGGTTGGTGTTCGAAGTGCTGTCTGCGCTCGGCTGGATTGCCGCCTACTTTGCTGCGCAATGGGCGACGCCTTGGCTCATGACCTATGTTCACGTTGGCGAGCCCGGCCAAGCTGTCAATCACGGCGTGACGTTCGCGTGCGCATTCATCGGGGCATTGATTCTTTGGGGCCTTGCCGCCCGCGTGATCCGCCTGTTGATTCGCGCCACGCCATTGAGCCCGATCGACCGGATGCTCGGCGCGGGCTTTGGCTTCGTTCGCGGCGTGATCGTGTTGCTTGTGCTGGCGAGCCTCATTGGTCTGACGCCATTGAACGAGTCGGTGGCATGGCGCGAGTCGGCAGGCGTGAGCTGGTTGAACGCAGCCTTGACGGAGATCAAGCCCTTGCTGCCTCGCAGCCTGTCCGAACACTTGCAACCGCGCCTGCCGGCATGATGCTGGCAGGCGGTCTTGAATCGAGGTACTTGCTATGTGCGGCATCGTCGGAGTCATCTCCAAAACCCCGGTCAATCAACTGATCTATGACGCGTTGCTGCTGCTGCAGCACCGCGGCCAAGATGCGGCCGGCATCGTCACGATGCAAGGCACCAAGTGCTTCATGCACAAGGCGCGCGGCATGGTGCGCGACGTGTTTCGAACCCGCAACATGCGCAGCCTGCCGGGCACGGTTGGACTGGGCCAAGTGCGCTACCCGACGGCGGGCAACGCTTACAGCGAAGAAGAGGCGCAGCCGTTCTACGTCAATGCGCCATTCGGCATCGTGCTCGTGCACAACGGCAACCTGACGAACGCGGTGGCGCTGAAAGACGAGCTCTTTGCCATCGACCGCCGCCACATCAACACCACCAGCGACACGGAGGTGCTCATCAATGTGCTCGCGCATGAGTTGGAGCAAGCCGCCAAAGACGTGCGGCTCTCGCCTGAGGAGATCTTCAAGGCCGTGCGCGCGGTGCACAAGCGCGTGCGAGGGTCTTATGCCGTCGTCGCGCTGATCGCCGGCTATGGACTGCTCGCCTTTCGCGACCCCTACGGCATTCGGCCGCTGTGCTTCGGCCAGAGCCTGACCGGCGATGGCGGGGAGGTCATGGTGGCGAGCGAATCGGTGGCGCTTGAAGGCACGGGGCACAAACTGACGCGCGATGTGGCGCCCGGCGAAGCGATCTTCATCGATCTGCAGGGCCAGATCCACGCGCGCCAATGCGCTGACAACCCGACGCTGCACCCGTGCATGTTCGAGTTCGTCTACCTCGCGCGGCCTGATTCGATCATTGACGGCATCTCGGTCTACCAAGCCCGCCTCAACATGGGCGAGACCTTGGCTCAGCGCTTGATTTCGACGATCCGGCCGAACGAGATCGACGTCGTCATCCCGATCCCTGAATCGAGTCGGCCGTCGGCCATGCAGCTTGCGCAACGGATTGGCAAGCCGTACCGCGAAGGCTTTGTGAAGAACCGCTATGTGGGCCGCACCTTCATCATGCCGGGGCAGGGCGTGCGCAAGAAGTCTGTGCGACAAAAGCTCAACGCCATCGGTGTGGAGTTCAAGGGCCGCAATGTGTTGCTGGTCGACGATTCGATCGTGCGAGGCAACACCAGCCGCGAGATCGTGCAGATGGCGCGTGAAGCCGGCGCACGCAAGGTCTACATGGCTTCGGCCGCGCCACCGGTGCGCTACCCGAATGTCTACGGCATCGACATGCCGACGAGCGAAGAGCTGATCGCGCACAACCGCAGCATCGAAGAAATTCGCGCATTCATCGGCGCCGACGCGCTGATTTACCAAGACGTGGCAGCGATGAAGCGCGTCGTCAGTGCACTCAATCCGGCGCTTGCTGGCTTTGAGGCCTCGTGCTTCGACGGCATCTACATCACCGGCGATGTGTCGGCTGCAGATTTCGATGCCATGGCCGCCCAGCGTTTGGCACAAGGCGACGAGGAAGAAAACGCCGATCGCTCGCGGCTTGCACTGCAAAGCGCAACGGAGATCATTTGATGGCCACGAGAAAGACGATTCCGCGCGTTCAGTTCCCTGCCGGCACGCGGCGCGACACGCTCGCTGTGCGCGAAGGCCTGCCGCCCAGCGCCTGGGGCGAAAACTCCGAGGCATTGTTCCTGACGAGCAGCTTCGTGCAGCCCGATGCGGCCACCGCCGCATTGCGCTTTGCCAACGAAGAGGAAGCCTTCACCTATTCGCGGTTCACGAACCCGACCGTGACCATGTTCGAGCGCCGCTTGGCTGCGCTCGAAGGCGCTGAAGCTTGCATCGCCACGGGCAGCGGCATGAGTGCCATCTTGTTGCTTGGCATGGGCGTGCTTCAGTGCGGCGACCACGTCATCTGCTCGCAGAGCGTGTTCGGCTCGACGATTCGCCTGTTCGCTGGCGAGTTCGGCAAGTTTGGCGTGGAGACGACCTTCGTCTCCCAGACCGACCCCGATGAATGGCGGCGAGCGGTCAAGTCGAACACCAAGCTGCTCTTTGCCGAGTCGCCGACCAACCCGCTTACCGAGGTTTGCGACATCCGAGCACTCGCCGCGATCGCGCGCGATGCTGGCGCCTTCCTCGCTGTCGACAATTGCTTTTGCTCGCCCGCACTGCAGCGACCAATGGAGTACGGCGCCGACATGGTGATCCACTCGGGCACCAAATACCTCGATGGCCAAGGGCGTGTCATCGCTGGCGCCGTTTGCGCTTCGGAGCAAATCGTCAACGACAAACTCATGCCAGTGATGCGCAGCGCCGGGATGAGCTTGTCGCCCTTCAATGCTTGGGTGGTGCTGAAGGGCCTCGAGACTCTGTCTATCCGCATGCAAGCGCAGAGCGCTCGAGCACTGCAGCTGGCCACGTGGCTCGAGACTCAAGAGCACATCGAGCGCGTCTTCTACCCAGGTTTGCGGTCGCACCCGCAGCACGAGCTGGCAATGGCGCAGCAATCCGGCAGCGGAGGTGCGGTCGTGTCGTTCACCGTCAAAGGCCAGCAAGTTGGTGGGCCGGAGCTCGCGCGGCACAACGCCTTTCACGTGATTGACCAGACACAAATTTGCTCGATCACCGCCAATCTCGGCGACACCAAAACCACCATCACGCACCCGGGTAGCACCTCGCACGGCCGCTTGACCGAAGCTCAGCGTCAGGCGGCAGGCATCACGCAAGGGATGATCCGCGTCGCAGTCGGCTTGGACGACATCGAAGACATCAAAGCCGATTTGCTCCGAGGCATTGGCACGCTTGCCGCTTGATGTTGGCGCCTTGCCGATAGATTTACACCGTTCGTTGCTTGATTCAGCACCCCTTCCCGAATGACACGCACCGTCAGAACGCGCATTGCGCCATCGCCCACGGGCTTCCTCCACCTCGGCACCGCACGCACGGCGCTTTATTCATGGGCATACGCACGCCACCACGGTGGCCAGTTCGTCCTGCGCATTGAAGACACCGACGTTGCTCGTTCGACCCAAGATTCGGTCGATCAAATCCTTGCCTCGCTGACTTGGCTTGGCTTGACGCACGACGAAGGCCCGATCTACCAGATGCAGCGTTTGGACCGCTACCGCAGCGTCGTTGACGGCATGCTCGCCGCCGGGACTGCATACCGCTGCTACTGCACGCCAGCCGAACTCGATGCGATGCGTGACGCGCAAAAGGAGCGTGGCGAAAAAACGCATTACGACGGTCGCTGGCGCCCCGAGCCAGGCAAGGCTTTGCCGCCCGTGCCCGAAGGTGTTGCGCCGGTGATCCGCTTTCGCAACCCAACCAGTGGCGATGTCACCTGGGACGACCTCGTCAAAGGCCCCATCACGATCAACAACCGCGAGATCGACGACCTGATCATCGTCCGCCCTGACGGTGTGCCGACCTACAACTTCTGCGTTGTCGTTGACGACTGGGACATGGCCATCACGCACGTTTTTCGTGGCGATGAGCATGTCAACAACACGCCGTGGCAGATCAACATCTTCAACGCTTTGGGCGCGCCGCTGCCCTTGTTCGGACACCTGCCGGTGATCTTGGGCGACGACGGGCAAAAACTCTCAAAGCGCCGCGGTGCGGTCAGCGTGACAGCCTACGAAGAGGCCGGCTATTTGCCCGACGCGATGCTCAACTACCTTGCGCGACTCGGGTGGAGTCACGGTGACGAAGAGCTGTTCAGTCGCGAGCAGATGGTGCAATGGTTTGATGGCAGCCATTTGTCGAAAAGCCCTGCGCAGTGGGATCCGGCCAAACTCGCTTGGGTGAATGCGCACTACATCAAGCAGGTGAGTGAAGACCTGCTCGCGCCACTGGTGGCGGCGCAATTGCGAAGGCTCGGCGTCGTCCCCGAGCCTGCGGCTGCACTGCCGGCAATTTGCGCGTTGTTCAAAGATCGGTGCGCGACGACTGTTGAACTCGCCGAGTGGGCGCGCATGTACTTTGACGATGTTGCCGCGAGTGCGGAAGACTTGGCCGCGCATGTCACGGATGCCGTTCGCCCGGCGTTGCAAACATTGCGGGCCCGGCTCGACGAGGCTGAGTGGACCAAAGCCGGCATTGCCGCGGCGATCAAGGAAGCACTGGCTGCACATGCGTTGAAGATGCCCCAACTCGCGCCTGCGGTTCGGCTTCTGGTGTCTGGGCGGGTGCAAACACCATCGCTCGATTCAGTGCTGTTGCTGTTCCCTCGCGACATTGTCGTTCGCCGGTTGCAAAGCTCATAAATTGCTGGCTATAATCGTCGTCTTGCCTGATGTAGCAGAGGCTGAATAGGATCGGATCTAAACGGGGGTATAGCTCAGCTGGGAGAGCGCTTGCATGGCATGCAAGAGGTCAGCGGTTCGATCCCGCTTACCTCCACCAAGATGCGAATTCAGTCGAACACTAAATTGAGCCGAAGATTAGGTTATACAAAGAACTAAAAAAAATAGAGACAGAAAAAGTTTTAGAGACGGTCAAAGTCCCCTTCGTCTAGAGGCCTAGGACACCACCCTTTCACGGTGATTACAGGGGTTCGAATCCCCTAGGGGACGCCAAGTTTTATGGCACTTGCGCAGTGCTCTTCTCTCCTCAAGAGAGAAGCAATGCGAAAGCCATTGGAGTGGTAGTTCAGTTGGTTAGAATACCGGCCTGTCACGCCGGGGGTCGCGGGTTCGAGTCCCGTCCACTCCGCCAACATCATCAAGCGGGGCAATCACTTCACAGTGATTGCCCCGTTTTCTTTTCCCGCTCCCTTTCAATGGAGCGCCGGTTTAGATAGACGGCTTAGCTGGCGATATTGCAGTGTGAACGCGGACGCTAAATCCAAATTCATGCCGAATCTACCGAGGCAGCATTGCGGAAGGCGCCAGCTGCAGGAAGCGCTCGCGGATGCTGACAACATGGACAGCGAAAGCGCTGTGCCCTGTCACACGGCCCGCGGTTGCGGAGCACGGCGCGGGCGCCGAACGGCATCTCTCGTCGCGCTGGTTCGGCGAGGCTCTGAGTGAATCCGCGCGACGCACGTGGCCACATCAAACCCTACGCGACGCTCTCCGCCACTGGCGCAAGGCCTGCACGCGCCAGCAGACGCCGCTGATCAGCAGGCCCTCTTCGCTTCGCGTCCCCCGCTCACCCCACGACGCCCGGCCAAACGCAAGACGGCGCGACACCCACCGCGCGCGCTGGCCGCCGACGATGGCGTCATCCCGTGCTGTCTTGCGCGCTGATATTTGACGCTGGAAGTGCAGCTTTCTGTCTGTATCCACAGTCGCTGAACACGGGTTCTGAAGTGCTGCGCAACTCAAGTGCCCGGTCACACGGTCGATATCTAGCCGACGGACCTTCGTCGCCACGCCTTGCCGCTGATCCGCAACCCCCCACCCCATGCAGCTGCGAATCGCCATGCACCAACGCTCCTCGCGCAGTGAACGCCCAGCGGCCACGCCGGCCGCCGCGTGCGTGCTGCGGCCGTTGTTGCTTTGCTGCGCGCTGGCCACCGCTTACCCGGCCCGGGCCGCAGAACCTGCCGATTTGACCGCGCTCAGCCTCGAATCGCTGATGGAGCTCACGGTCGTGGGCGCATCCAAGTACCAGCAAAAGCAAAGCGAAGTGGCGGCGGCCGTGAGCGTGATCACGCGCCGCGAGATCAGAGCGCAAGGGTGGCGCACTTTGGGGGAGGCGCTTGGCAGTCTGCCTGGCGTCTACACCACTTCCGACCATCTATACACCTATGTCGCCGCGCGTGGCTTCGGCCTGCCCGGCGACACGATCACGCGGCTCTTGTTCACCATCAACGGCAACCGAGCCAACGATCCTGTCTATGACGGCGGGGTTTCAGGCCGTGAATTGCCGCTCGATCTCGACCTCGTCGAACGCATTGAATTCATTCCTGGTCCAGGTGGCGCGGTGTACGGCCAGAACGCGATGTTCGGCGTCATCAACATCATCACGCGAAGCGGCAGCGAGATGGGCGGCACCGAGTTGGCGCTGGGCGCGCAGCAGCCGCAGCGTTTGCGTGAGGGCCGCATCAGCCACGGCCAGCGCCTGGAGAACGGTCTGGATGTGCTGCTCTCGGCCTCCTACATTCGCGCTGGCGGCGAAGACAAATTTTTCGACTACGGCGCCTCCGGCGTATCGGGCGTAGCCACTGGCCAGGATGCCGAGCGGCTTGGGCAGATATTTGCCCGCGTGGCCGGTGGGGCGTGGTCGGCCGAAGTGACGCACGGCACGCGACGCAAAGAAGACCCCACCGCCAGCTACTTCAGCGACCCGTTGACGCCCGGCCAGTTCACCCGCGACACCTACTCCCTGGCGCAGCTTCAATACGAAGGCAGCTTCGCAGAAGACACGCTGAAGCTGACCGGCAGACTCTTTGCAGGCCGCTACCGCTTCGTGCAGCCGCTCTACTACGAAGGCGAGTTGTCCGTGTCGACGGCGCAGGGCGACTGGCGAGGCACCGAACTGCGCCTGCTTTCCACTGCTGTGACTGACCACAAGCTGATGCTGGGGCTGGAGACGCAGGACAACGTTCACGTCGACCAAGGGCAGCTGTACCCGGCCTACCCGGACGAGGATGTGCGCATTCCCAAGTCGGGTTACCGCATCGGTGTGTATGCACAGGACGAATGGCGCATCACGCCGGCCGTGAGCACGACGCTCGGTCTGCGCATCGACCGCAATGACGCCACCGGTACCGCCACCAGCCCGCGCGCTGCGTTGATTTGGCAGGCAACTGCTGACACCACCGTCAAGGCGCTCTACGGGCGCGCGCATCGGGCGCCGAATGTCTACGAGCACGACTTTGCCGACACCGCGTGGAAGGCCAACCCATCGCTCAAGGGTGAAAGCATCGACACCCTGGAACTCGTGGCCGACCATGTTGTCGGCAGTGACCTCAAGCTGCGCGGCTCGATCTACCAATGGACGATGCGCGACATCATCGTGCTCGGCACCGAGGCCGTCAGCGGCCTGCCGCAGTTTCAGTCGGGCCCGAAGGTCAATGCGCGCGGGCTCGAAATATCGGCCGACAAGACTTGGGCGGTGGGCGCACGGTTGCGCGGCAGCGTGGCGCTCCAGGATGCGGCCTACGAGAGCGGCGCCAGCTTGCCGAATTCGCCCAAGCTGCTGGCCAAACTCAACCTGTCAGCACCGCTGACTTGGGCCGGCATTCAGGTCGGCTATGAGCTGCGTTTCAGCAGCCAACGCCTCAACCTCGACGGCAGCGCGCTCGGCGGTTTTGCGGTGTCCAATTTGCACCTGAGCACCGAGGCCTTGGCCAAAGGCCTAGAGCTGTCGGCAAACGTCAGCAACCTGTTCGCCAAGCGCTATTCCCAGCCTCTTGATGATTCCGGCTGGCAGAAAGACATCGCGCAGAACGGCCGTTCGGTTCGCGTGCAAGCCAACTACCGCTTCTGAATGACCATGAGTTCCTGTGAGCCACGTCACCGCGGCGCTGCCGGTCGCGTGCCGCTGACGCGACGAGCGCTCGCCGCCGTGGCCGCGGTGCTGATGACATTGCCGGGCGCGGCCTACCCGATCAGCCTCACGCAGCTGCTGCGCTTGCCGCTGGAAGACCTGCTGCGGCTGGAGATCACCGCGCCAGCTTCGGCAGCGCATCGGCCGTCGCGCGCTCCGATCACGCGGGCGGCGCCGGCCCAAGGGCGCGCGCCATGAAGCCATTTGTGCGCCTGTTGACTGTGCTGCTCTGGCTCGCAGCATCGCTGGTGTGCGCGCCTTCCGCCCACGCCGATGACCTGCCGGAATACCGGCTCAAGGCAGCCTTTTTGTACAACTTCATGGCCTTCACCGAGTGGCCCGCGGCTGCCGAGGGCAGCTTGAACCTTTGCATCCACGGCAAGGACCCCTTTGGCCCCGAGCTCGATGGCCTGCAGGGCAAGATGGTGGCCGGGCGCAGCATCACCGTGCAGCGCAAGGCCGCTGGCGAGTCGCTCAAAAATTGCCATGCGGTGTTCATTACCGCCTCCCTGACAGACAGCCTGCCGCGCGTGCTGGAGGGCCTCAAGGGCCAGCCGGTGCTCACACTGGCCGACAGCCCCGGCGCCATGCGAAAGGGCGTGGCCTTGAACATGAGCGTCGTGCAAGGCAAGGTCAGCTTCGAGGCCAATCTGCAGGCCGCTCGCAGCGCTGGGCTCAACCTGAGTTCCAAGCTGCTTCGCTTGGCAACCGACGTGCTGCAATGAAGCCGCGCATCGCGCTCGCCCAACTTTTGAGCCGCATCAACGGCCTCGCCCTGGCCGCGGCTGTGGGCGTGATTTCGCTGGTGGTCGTGATCAGCAGTTTCTGCCTGGGCCTGCTGGCATTGGCCGACGCCAGCTGTGTGCAGGCGAGGGTGCTGTCAGAAAACGCCACGGCGGCGCTGGCATTTGGCGATGCCAAATCCGCGCACGAGTTGCTGCAATCCCTGCGCAATGCGCCCGACATCGTGGCTGCCGCTTTGTTTGACGCGCAAGGCAAGCCGCTTGCTGCGTACCAACGCGAAGGCAGCACGCCGCTGAGCATGGCTCATCTCGGCGGCGCTGATCTGCAGTTGCGGCCCACTTTCCTGATGGCGGCGCAAGCCGTGGATGCTGCACCCGGCGTCACGGGGCGCCTGGAACTCAAGGTCAGCCTCGGCGGTCTTTACCGTCGAACGGGCTGGCAGCTGGTTGCAACGCTGCTGGCGTCGGTGCTGGCCGCCATGGTCAGCCGCATTTTGCTCAAGCGCTTGAACGCAAGCGTGCTGCGCCCGCTCGACGGCTTGAACGAGCTGATGATGCAAGTCTCGGGCAAGGGCGACTACAGCCTGCGTGCCCCGCACAGCCGGGTGAGCGAGCTCCACCTGCTCGGCGATGGGTTCAACGCCATGCTGGGGCAGATTCACGAGCGCGACGCCCGCCTTGCCGCATACCGCGATCATCTGGAAGACGAAGTCGCCGCGCGCACCGCTCAACTCCAAGTGTCCAAAGAGGCGACCGAGGCTGCCCAGGCTGCCAGCCAGGCCAAGAGCGAATTCCTGGCCACCATGAGCCACGAGATCCGCACGCCGCTCAATGGCGTGCTGGGCATGAACGAGTTGCTCATCGACAGCGATTTGCAGCCTCAGCAGCGCGCCTGGGCCGAAGCGGTGCAGACCTCAGGGCGCCACTTGCTGGCCGTCATCAACGACATCCTGGATTTCTCCAAGATCGAGTCGGGCCACCTCGAACTCGAAGCGATTGACTTCAGCCTCATTGACGCCGTCGAAGAAGCGGTGGCCATGTTTGCCCACCCGGCCGGCGCCAAAGGCCTGGAGCTGGCCGTTGATTTCACGCCCAACGACGCGCCCCTCTACTTGCGCGGTGACCCGCTGCGACTGCGTCAAGTGCTGTCGAACTTGGTCAGCAACGCCATCAAGTTCACCGAGACAGGCGAAGTGGTGGTGCGAGTGGCGCTCTTGACGCCAAGCACGATCGATTCAAGCCAACATGCTGCGCTGCGCATCAGCGTTGAAGACACTGGCATTGGCATTGCGCCCGAGGCGGTCGAGCGCATCTTCGAGCACTTCTCGCAAGCCGATGGCTCCACCACGCGGCGATACGGCGGAACGGGCCTCGGTTTGGCCATCTGCCGGCGCTTGCTCTCGCTCATGGGCGGCAGCATTCACGTTGAAAGCCGGCCCGGCTCGGGATCAAAGTTCATCATCGAGCTGCACCTGCCGCCAGCGCACTCACCCGCGCCGCCGATCACAGACTTTGGTGCGCTGCAAGGCGTGCGCGTGCTCGTGGTTGACGACAACCACACCAACCGCTGCATCCTGGAGCAGCAATTGCAAGGCTGGAAGATGCAGGTGCAATGCGTCGACGGTGGCGAGCCGGCCTTGCAAGCACTGGCCGCGGCCCACGCCGCCGGCAAGGCATTCGAGCTGGCCGTGCTCGACATGCACATGCCCGCGATGGACGGCATGCAACTGGCCCGGCACATCCAGGCCGAGCCCGCGCTGGCGCGCACGCGGCTGATGATGCTGAGCTCCACCTATGCCGGTGCTGACGAGCGCGCCCGCGCAGAGGCGGGCATCCTGCGCTACCTCGACAAGCCGATCCGGCGGGCCGACCTGCAGCGCGCTGTCATGGGTGTTCTGACCTCATCACCGGCCGATTCGCCAAGAGGGCGCATGCCGCAAACGCCAACGCCAATGCAAAAGCTGCGGGGCCGCGTGCTGCTGGTGGAGGACAACCCGATCAACCAAGGCGTGGCCCAGGCCATGCTGCGCAAACTCGGGCTGCAGTGCGAACTGGCCGAGAACGGCGCAGAGGCCGTCGACCAGGTGCGCGAGCGTCAGTTCGATCTGGTCCTCATGGACTGTCAGATGCCGGTCATGGACGGCTACCAAGCCACCGCCGCGATCCGGGCGCTGCCTGAAGGCCGCGGCCTGACGCTGCCCATCGTGGCGCTGACGGCCAACGCCATGCACGGCGATGAACGGGTTTGCCTGGACGCCGGCATGAACGCATTCCTGGCCAAGCCGTTCACCCTGAGCGGCCTGCGCACCATGCTGGCAGGCTGGCTGCCAAGCTGCGGCGACGATGCAGC
Organism: Rhizobacter sp.; assembly: GCA_043778145.1. Classification (GTDB taxonomy): domain Bacteria; phylum Pseudomonadota; class Gammaproteobacteria; order Burkholderiales; family Burkholderiaceae_C; genus LMDS01. The sequence goes on along the minus strand of JAYWGR010000062.1, from coordinate 142,711 downwards.
GGAGGCGGCAGCTGCGGCAGCAACAGCCGATACATCCGATACATCCGATACATCCGATACCGCCGCCGCCGCCGCCGCCGCCGCCGCCACCGCCACCGCCACCGCCACCGCCACCGCCACCGCCACCGCCGCCGCCGCCGCCGCCGCCGCTTCAGCGAGCGCTGCGGCGCAGCCTCACGAGGTTGATCCGGCCATCAACCTGTCCGCCATCCAGACCCTGCGCGATCTGGACGAACCGGGCAGCAACGAGCTTGTCACGCAACTCGTCAGCTCGTTTTTGAAGTCAGCCGACGGCAACTTGGAGCGCGTGGCCGCCGCGCTGGCCGAGGGCAATGCCAAAGCCTGGGCGCAGGTCGCGCACTCGCTGAAGTCGAGTGCGGCCAATCTCGGCGCCGAAGCCTTGGCCGGCTGCTACCGCGAGCTCGAGAAGTGCGGCCGTGAAGGCCGTACCGAAAGCGCCCGTGACCTGCTCGAACCCACCCGGCGCGAACAACAGCGGGCCATCCTCGAGCTGCGCCAGCTGCTGGAAGAGACGGCATGAGTCTGCCCGGCCGCCCGAAAGACGAATACCGGAGTGCGCAGCACGAAGGTAGTCCGATGAGTCTGCCCGCCCGAAAGACGAATACCGCAGTGCGCAGCACCAAGGTCATCCCATGAACGAACGTCGCTACACCATCCTTGTCGTGGACGACGACGCTGACGCGCGCCTCGTCATGCGCGCCGCCCTGCGCAAAGCCGGCTTCGACGTCCGCATGGCCGAAGGCGGCCACGATGCGCTGCGCCAGTTTCGCAGCGACCCTTGCGACCTGGTGATGCTGGACGTCGAGATGCCCGACCTCGGCGGCAACGAGGTCTGCACCCTGCTGCGCGCCGAGGCAGGGCCCTTGCTGCCGATCGTGATGGTCACCGGCATGGACGATGTGGCTTCGGTCGAGGCGGCCTACCAGCACGGCGCCACCGACTTCATCGCCAAGCCAGTCCATTGGGCGTTGATCGGCCACCGCGTGCGCTACATCTTTCGCAGCCACCAGGCGTTGCTGGATCTGCGAGCAGCCGAGGCTCGGAACGCCGCCGTGCTCAACGCGATTCCCGACCTCTTGTTCGAGGTGGACATCGATGGGCGCTACCTCGATTACCGCGCGCCGCGCTCCGAGTTGCCGGCCGCACCCGGCCCAACCTGGATCGGCCGGACTGTGGCCGAGATGTTGCCGCCCGCCGAAGCCGCGGTTTGCATGGTGGCGCTGCGCAGTGCGCTCGAAAGCGGCTTCAGCCACGGTGCGCAGATCGAGCTGCCAGCTGAAGGCGGCATGGCCTGGTTCGAATGGTCGGTCTCGCGCAAGGCGGTGGCAGAAGGTGAGAAGCCGCGATTCATCGTTTTGTCGCGAGACATCACCGATCGCAAGGTGGCAGAGGCACGCGTCGCGCGGCTCGCTTATTACGACAGCCTCACCGGCCTGCCGAACCGGCAATCATTCCTCGACCGTGTCGACCGCGAAATCCAGCGCGCTGAACAGCAGCACGAAAGGCTCGCCGTCTTGTTCATGGACCTCGACGGCTTCAAGACGGTCAACGACACCCTCGGTCATGCCGCCGGTGATGTGGTCCTTCAGCGGACGGCCGAACGGCTGCGCGACGGTTTGCGCCCCGCTGACTTGCTCTCACGCGTCACCGGCTTCGGCGACTTGAGCGGCGGCCATCTCCAGCTCGAACTCGCCCGCCTCGGGGGCGACGAATTCACAGCACTCTTGCTCAACATCGATCGGCCCGATGACGCCGTGATCGTTGCCCACCGCATCGGCCAGCTGATGCGCAAGCCCTTCTTGGTCGAAGGCCGCGAAGTCAATTTGTCCGCGAGCATTGGCATTGCGCTCTACCCCGAAGACGGCGCAGACGGCGCGACCTTGCTCAAGCACGCCGACACGGCGATGTACCACGCCAAGAATTCGGGCCGCGACAACGCGCAGATCTACCGCTCATCGCTCACCCGCAAGATCATGGAGCGCATGGAGCTCGATGTCAGCATGCGCGCCGCGCTCGAACACAACGAGTTTCATCTCGTCTATCAGCCGCAAGTCGACGTGGTCAGTGGGCGCATCGACTCGGTCGAGGCGCTGATCCGCTGGAGCCACCCAACGCGTGGCCTCGTGCCGCCGCTGGAGTTCATTTCCCTGGCCGAGGAGAACGGCCTCATCGAGCGCATTGGGGCCTGGGTGTTGGAGACCGCTTGCCTGCAAGCGGCGAGCTGGCAGAAGGATGGGCTCTCGGTGTGTGTGGCCGTCAATCTGTCACCGCTGCAATTCGGCCCGTCAAACCTCCCAGAGCTCGTGATGCGCGCGTTGGCGCAGGCGAATTTGGCGCCGGAGTTCCTGGAGTTGGAAGTCACCGAAGGCGCCTTCATGGAAAACTTGGCGGCCACGCGGGCCACGCTTCAAGCGCTGCGTGATCAAGGTGTTCGCATCGCTCTCGATGACTTTGGCACCGGCTATTCGTCGCTCGGCTACCTCACGCGCATGCCGATCGGCCACATCAAGATTGACCGCTGCTTCGTCACCGCATTGCTCGAAGGCGGCGAGAGCGAGGCCATCGTGCGCGCGGTGCTGGCGATGGCCAGCAGCCTGGGCATGCGCGTGACGGCCGAGGGCGTTGAGACGATTGAGCAAGCCCGCGTCTTGAAGGCCATGGCCTGCGACTACATGCAGGGCTACTACTTCAGCCGGCCGGTGGCTGCGGCCCAAATCCCGGCGCTGCTCTCGCAACGCTGGTCGCTTGAGCCGCCATCGGCGAAGTTGCCGACGAACGCAGGGCAAATCGGCGAAGTGTCGGCTGCCGAGTCGGCGTTCGCGAACGTCGCCGGTGTTTGACGCGCCGCACTGTTCAGCTCAGTCCCCCAGCCCAAACAAAAGCCACTGCCCGGCCAGTGCTGCGATCGCCAGGAACGGCAGCGAGAACAAATGGAAGGCCCACCAGGCCGCACGGTCGCGCCCCAAGCGCAGGGCGATCAGGTTGGCCAGTGACCCGATCATCAAACCAAAGCCGCCCACGTTGACGCCGTAAGCCATCACGCGCCAGTCTTTCGAATACTCCGCCAGCGCAATCGCAGCAGGCACATTGCTCACGACTTGCGATGCCGCGATCGATGCCCAGTAAAGATGCGGTGCTTGGCCCAGGCCGAGCCGGGCCATCGCTGCCTTCACCACCGCCAGATCTGCAATCAAGCGAAGGTCGATGAACATCAGCACAAAGACCAGCAGCAGCCCCCAATCGACCTCCGCCAGCACGGCCCGGCGCATCACGATGAAGACGAGCAGCACGCCCGCCAAGGCCCAGCCGGCGAAGTGAACATCGGTCGCGATGAGGAAGACCGGGTAGAGCAACAAGGCCACCGCCATCAGCGGCCTGTCAAGCGCCCCTTGCGCTGCGGGCGCTCCCTGCTCGCTCTGCGTGACGGCACGGCCGCTGAAAGCCAGCGCCGCCAACACCAGCAGCAAGGTCATCAGCAGCCCGACCAGCGGCGCCATCGTGCGCACAAAGGCGCCGAACGACACGCCCGACAGTTGCCAAAGAAAGAGGTTCTGCGGATTGCCGATCGGCGTCAGCATGGAGCCCGCGTTGACGGCCAGCGCCTCAAACACGATCAACCGTGTTGGCTTCATCTTCGAGAGGCGGCAAACCCCGAGCGTCAGCGGCACCACCACAAAGAGGGCGACATCGTTGGTCAGCACCATCGAGAGCAATGCCGCCGCCAGCACCAGCCCGATCGCCACCGCCCGCTCGCTGGCCAAGCGCTCGACGAGTGCGTGCCCCAGCCGGGCCAACGCGCCGCTGAGTTCAAGCGCCTTGGTGAGTGTGAGCAGTCCCGCCAGCGCGGCAATGGTCGGCCAGTCGACCAAGCTCACGTAGCCCGTGATGCGCGCCGGTGCATGTGCGGTGAGCGCCAGGAGCGTGGCCAACAGGATCAGGAAGAGGTAGTCGCTGCGCAACTGACGCAGCAGCATCGTCAGCGGGCCCGTCGAGGTGGTGTTTTTGGCGGTGTGTCTGGCGGTGTTTCGGGCGGTCATTGGCGACAAAGCGTGGGTGTGGGTTGTTGACGGCGTGCGGGACTATCGGCCATCGCCTTCTGCTGCGGTGTAGGCCGAAATGCCGCAGCGATCATCCTCGGGCACATGCGCTTGCGGCGGCGCGGCGCCGCGTGCAGCATCAACCGGTCATCACCCGAGGACTCACGACATGGCCCAGTGGCGCAAAGCAGGCAAAGACGAGGTCTATTCGGCCGCCGAGATTGAAGCCCGGCTCGAAGCCGAGTTGCCGCAGTGGCGGTTTGAGGACGGCTGGATTCGCCGCAAATACAAGACCAGCGGTTGGAAGGCCACGCTGATGGTCGTCAACACCGTCGGCCATTTGGCCGAAGCCGCTTGGCACCACCCGGACCTTGTCGTGTCGTATGCGTTCGTCACCGTCAAGCTCATGAACCACGCGGCCAAGGGCATCACCGACCGGGATTTCGCGCTCGCGAAGAAGATCGAAGAAGTCGTGATGTGGCAGCCCGGCGCCGATGCCGACTCCGGCCTCGACGGCACGCCCGATGACCCTCGCTTCAAGTACCTCAAGTACGACTGACCACATCCCGCACCGCCGGCGTGGGCTCTGCCGCGCTCGCCGCGCGATGACACACTGTGCTGAAGCCGAGACAAAGCGGGTTCATGCGTTCGCCAGCCCAGAGCGCCGCAACTCGCGGAACAGGCCTTGCTTTGAAATGGGCTCCCGAACATGCACTGCGACGCCTCCCACCGCGACATGCTGCTTTTCGACAACGCCCCCGCCCCAACGGCCACCGACCCTTCGCCGGCAGTGACCGTGCGCGCGCCGGGCCGCTTGCACCTCGGCTTTCTCGACCCATCGGCCACGCTCGGCCGGGCCTTCGGCGGCTTGGGCCTGGTGATCGAGGGGTTTGAGACGGTGGTTCAGATCAGCGCCGCGCGGGCTGATCAATTCAGCGCCGCCATGCCCGGGGCCGAGGCCGAGCTCGCGCGCGCTCGCGACGCCATCGCCCTGTTGCGGCGCCACAGTGGCTGCCATGCGCCGCTGAATCTGCGCCTGTTGCAGGTGTTGCCGGCCCACGCTGGCTTTGGCTCGGGCACGCAGCTCGCGCTGGCGATCGGCCGCGCGTTCGCCACGCTGCACGGCATTGCTGTCTCCACCGCCACGCTGGCGCATTGGCTCGCGCGGGGTGCGCGCTCGGGCATCGGTATCGCCGGCTTTGACCAAGGCGGCTTGCTCGTCGATGGGGGCCCGAGCGCCGGCGGCGTGCCGGCGCCGGTGCTCGCGCGCATCGAGTTGGCGGAGGCGTGGCGCATCGTCGTCATACAAGATTTGGCGCAGCGCGGTTTGTCAGGCAGCGACGAGAAGCACGCGATTGCCACGCTCCCAGCGCTGCCACAGGCGATGGCGGCCGACATCTGCCACCACGTGTTGATGCGCGTTTTGCCCGGCGCAGCGCACGCTGAATTCGCGCCGTTCGCAGCCGGCATCACGCACATCCAGCAGTTGCTTGGCGCCCACTTCGCGCCCGCGCAAAACGGCTCGGCCTACACCAGCCCCGCCGTGGGGCGCTTGCTGCGTGCGGCCGCGGTTGGTGCGCGCGCGGCCGGCCACTCCGTGCCCGCCATCGGCCAAAGCAGCTGGGGGCCGACCGGGTTTGCGATCCTGCCCTCGCAGGCCGAAGCCGAAGCGCTGGTGAGTGCGGCGCGGGCGAATGGGCTGGTTGGCCCGCAGCTGGAGTTGCGCATCGTCCAGGCGCGGCGCCGCGGTGCCGACATCGCCATCACGCCCCAAACGCCCAGCGCGGCCACTGCCGCGCCCCGATCGATCACCACCTGAGCCAGGCCCCACATGGAACGACCCTACATCCTCCACATGTTCACGCCGGGCAAGCAGATGAGCCCGTTCGACATCAACATGGCCGCCGATGCCGGCTACCAAATCATCGCGCCGTATTGCGAAGTCGGCCTCGGCGCCATCACCGGGCTGACGCAAGACGCGATCTTCTCGCGCGGCCCGAAGGGCGTGGCCCGCACCGGCATCTTCATCGGCGGGCGCGATGCGCTGCTCGCTGCCGACATGCTGGAGCGCGCCCGCACGTCGATGGTCAAGCCCTTTGTCGTGTCGCTGATGGCCGATCCGAGCGGCTCGTTCACGACGGCGGCGGCGATGGTCGCTTGCGTGGAGGCCGCCCTCCAAAAGCACCATGCGCAAAGCCTCGCGGGCCAGCGCATCGTGATCCTCGGCGGCACGGGGCCGGTGGGTCGCATTGCTGGCGTGATTGCCGCGCAGGCCGGTGCGGAGGTATTTCTGTCGAGCCGCAACGGCATCGATGTGGCGGAAGAGGCTGCGCGCGAAACCGGCGCGCGCTTCGGCGTCAGCTTGCACGGCGTCTCGGGCGGTGACCGCGCCGCCGTGCGCAGCTCGATCGCCGAGGCTGACATCGTCTTGGCCTGTGCAGCAGCCGGCGTGCAGGTGATCTCGGCCGATGAAGTGAAGCTCGCCACCCGCATGAAGGTCGCGGCCGATGTGAACGCAGTGCCGCCCGAAGGCATCGCCGGCGTGGGTGTGATGGACGATGCGGTGCCGCTTGCCGGCACATCGGCCGTGGGCATTGGCGCGCTCGCCATCGGCAACGTCAAATACCAAACCCAGCACCGCTTGCTCGTGCAGATGACGAGCACCGAGAAGGCGGTGGTGCTGAGCTTCGATGAAGCCTTTGCAGCGGCGCGCGCTTTTCTGGTGGAGAAGCAAAGCTAGCCAGGGCCATGACCGTGCTCGCTCTGGCTGGGGTTTCCGCGCGGCTGATGGCCGAGGCAGCGGCGCGCGATGGCTTTGAGGTCATCGCGCTCGATTTGTTTGGCGATGTCGATACCTGCCGGGTGGCCTCGCGCTGGTTCCCGATCGGCGCGCCGGGGGCCATGCACATCGCCGCCGAGCCGGTGCTCGCAGCACTCGCCATGCTGGCCCGCCGCGGTGATGTGGTGGGCTGGGTGGCGGGTGGTGGTTTCGAAGGGCAGCCCGAGTTGCTCGAAGAAGGCGCTGCGCTGTTGCCCTTGATCGGCACCGCGCCAGACGCCATTCGCCGCGTGCGCGATCCGGCTTTGTTTTTCGAATTTTTGGGCGACTGCGCCATTCAACATCCGGCCGTGCAACTTGCAGCGCCCGCACCGGCCGATGGCGAAGGCTGGCTGCTGAAAAACTCGCGTGGCTGCGGCGGCTGGCACATCCGCCGCGCTGCAGCGCATCGGCATGAGCCGCTGCCGCTGCACCACTACTTGCAGCGTGAGGCAGCGGGCGTGCCGATGTCGGCCACCTTCGTGGCCAATGGGCGCGACGCGGTCGTGCTCGGCTGCAACCAACTCACCGTGCGCGCCTTCGGCACGCGGCCTCACGTCTATTGCGGCGCCATCGGGCCGGTGCCGGTGGCGGCCGAGGTGGGCGCTCAAGTGGGTCGCATCGTTCGCGCCCTCGCCGAGGCCTTCACGCTGAAGGGCTTGTGCAGCCTTGATTTTTTGCTGGATGGCAGCGCGCTCAGCGTGCTCGAAGTCAACCCGCGGCCGCCCGCCAGCATGGCGCTCTACGGCGGGCAGGCGTTGATGACCGCGCACTGGTTCGCTTGCACTGAAGGCCGGCTGCCCGAGCCACCGCCGCCGCCCGCACGCGTTGAAGGCATCGAGATCATCTTCGCCAAGCGCTCGATGCGGCTCGATGACCTGGCCGCCCGTTGCCTCGCCGATTGGCCCCATGCGCACGACCTGCCATGCACCGCCTCGCGCTTCGTGCCTGGCGACCCGGTCTGCAGCCTGAGCGCGAGCGGCATTGATGCGGCCGATGTTCAAATGCACTTGAACGACAGGCGCAAGGCCTTGGCCGCCACACTGGAGAGGTTTTCATGAACAGTTCAACCGTGCCGCCAGCGAGCAGTGCGCTGCACAGCACCCTCAGCCCACTCAGCCCTCTCAGCATCAATGCGCTCGCCGGCCCGCTGGTCGATCGCCTGATGGCCGATACCGACGCCCTCTCGATCAGCGTGCGGCGTCACGAAAGCGGCATCCGCATCATCGACGCCGGCATCGATGTGCGCGGCAGCGTCGAGGCGGGTTTGCGCATCGGTGCGATCTGCATGGGCGGGCTGGGTGAGGTGAGTCTGGGTGGCGGCGAGGCGTGGCCGACCTGGGTGCAAGTGGCGAGCGCTCAACCGGTGATTGCTTGCCTCGCCAGCCAGTACGCCGGCTGGAGCCTCGCCGCCAGCAAGGAGGAAACCGGGGCCAAGAAGTTCTTCTCGCTCGGCTCTGGCCCAGCGCGCGCCCTTGCGGCCAAAGAGAAGCTCTATGCCGAGATTGGCTACCGCGATCACGGTGACGCGGGCGTGCTCGTGCTTGAAGTCGATCGGCCGCCGCCGCCCATCATCATCGAGAAGCTGCTGCGCGATTGCCACCTCGCCGCCGCCGGCCTCACCGTGATCCTCACGCCCACGACCAGCCTTGCCGGCACCACGCAAGTCGTCTCAAGGGTGCTGGAGGTGGCGCTGCACAAAGCGCACGAACTTGGCTTCGCGCTCGAAAACATCGTCGGGGGCTCGGCCCGCGCGCCGCTGCCGGCGCCAAGCGCAGACGGCGTCGAAGCCATGGGCCGCACGAACGACGCCATCCTTTACGGCGGCCTCGTGCGCTTGACCGTTCGCGGTGACGACGCTGCCGCACGCGATCTCGCCAAGCGTTTGCCATCAAGCAACTCGCGCGACTACGGCCGCTCGTTTGCTGACATTTTCAAAGCCGCCGAGTACGACTTCTACAAGATCGATGGCGCGCTGTTCGCGCCGGCCGAGGTGTGGGTGAGCAACCTGGAGAGCGGCAACACATGGCACGCCGGCGCGTTGAACATGGGCTTCTTGAATGGGCTGTGGCGCCAAGAGGCATGAGCCGCATCGCCATCCTGACCGATGAAGTCGGCTGGCACACGCGCCAGCTGCAAGCGGCCTTGCGCGCGCGCGGCGCGTTGGGCCGCTGCATCGATCTGGCCGATTGCCACATCGATACCGGCGCCGCTTGGCATGGCCTCGTCATCCCCGGCTTTGGCAAAGCGCTGCCCGATGCGGCCTTGGTGCGCGGCATTGCTGGCGGCAGCTTCGAGCAGGTGACCAAGCGCCTCGGCGTGCTGCACGCGTTGCGCGAGCTCGGCGTTCCGGTCTACAACGATGCGCGGGCGATCGAGCGCAGCGTCGATAAATCGATGACCAGCCTTTTGCTGCATGCGGCCGGCGTGGCCACGCCGCCCACCTGGGCCACTGAATCGGCCGCGCATGCCCAGCGCATCGTGATGCGTGAGGGCGCCGCCGGCCATGCGCTCGTGCTCAAGCCGTTGTTCGGGTCGCAGGGCAAAGGCTTGAAGCTCATCGGCCACGTCAACGGCGTTCACCACGCCTTGCCTGCGCTGGGCAAAACCTTCGGCGGCTTAGCCTACTTGCAGCGCTTTGTTCCGCCGTTGGAGGCGCCCGGTTTCGACTGGCGCGTGCTCGTCATCGGCGGCCGCGCCGTGACGGCGATGCGGCGTGTTAGCACGCACTGGATTCACAACGTGGCGCAAGGCGCGCGCTGCGAGCCGGCACCGTTGACGCCTGATCTGGCCCAGCTTGCCGAGCGCGCGTCAAACACCTTGGGGCTCGACTACGCCGGCATTGACTTGATCCCGTCGCAACACGGCACGCAGGTCATCGAAGTCAACGGTGTTGCGGCTTGGCGCGGCTTGCAGCGCGTCACGCCGTTCAACATCGCGCGCGCGATCGTGGATGACCTGCTCGACCGCCGATGCGCGCAGGTGCTGCAGCACGCCGCGGCTCAAAGCGCATGAGGGTCAAGCAAGACGCCGCCCGCGCCTTGTTCCTCCAAGCCTGCTGGCTCGATGTGGCCGTGCGCAAGCCGGGCAATGTGAGCTTGGCGTCGCCAGGGCACGGCATGGATGCGGCCATGTTCGCGGCCAGCGCGCAGGCTGCGTCAGTTCCCTTGTTTGCCGTGGGCGCGCGCGTTGGCGAGCGCATCGAAGCTGCGGTGGCCGCCAGCTGGGCGGCTGCGGGCTGCAACACCAACCTCGGCATCGTGTTGCTCTGCGCGCCGCTGGCTGCGGCCTGCGAGCTCGCAGCCGAGCAGGGCTTGCACTTGAGCCGCGCCACCGAGGCTGTGCTGGAAGCGCTCGACCTCGCCGATGCACAAGCCGCGTACCGCGCCATCGCGATGGCCAACCCCGGCGGCCTGGGCCACGCCGAGGCCGAAGACGTTCACCGCGCGCCACGTCTGAACCTGCGCGCTGCGATGTCGCTCGCCGCCCATCGCGACACGATCGCCAAGCAATACCGCGACGCTTTCATCGATGTGTTCGCGTTCAGCACCACCGCATTGCCATCCGTGTTTTCACTGAAGGCCACGGCCCTTGGCGAGCCCGCCGATGCCCTCACCACGCTCGCCGTGCAGTCGCTTTGCATCGGCTTGTTGGCGACGCTCCCCGATTCACACATTGTTAGAAAACACGGCGAGGTCGTGGCACAGAATGTCATGGCTGCGGCGCAGGGGTTTCATGCACGCCAAGCCACTCAAGCGTCATTCAGCAACGACCCTTCGTTCATCGATTGGGATGATTCGCTGAAGGCCGCAAGCATCAACCCCGGTACGACCGCCGATTTAACCGTCGCTTGTCTTCTGGCCTCTGGCCTGGCTGCAATGCTCCGCAAACCGAGCCCGCCCGATGGCACGGATCGTGATACTGCTTGAGCCACGCTGGTCGTTGGATCAGTGCTGAAAATCGTCCTAGAACCGCACACAGGAGATACAAACACCATGGCAAAAATTGACCGCATGATGGTCGGCGAATCGCTCGTCGGCGAGGGCAACGAAGTTGCGCACATCGACCTGTTGATTGGGCCGCGTGGGAGCCCGGCCGAATCCGCATTCGCCAACGCCCTAACCAACAACAAGGACGGCTTCACCTCCTTGTTGGCCGTGATCGCGCCGAACCTGTTGACCAAGCCCGCCACCGTGATGTTCAACAAGGTCACCATCAAAGGCGCCAAGCAAGCCGTGCAGATGTTCGGCCCTGCCCAGCGCGGCGTGGCCATGGCGGTGGCCGATTCGGTCGAAGACGGCACCATTCCCGCTGACGAAGCCGACAACCTTTTCATCTGCGTTGGCGTCTTCATCCACTGGATGGCCGAAGACGACAAGAAGATCCAGGACTACAACTACCAAGCCGTTCGAGAGTCGATCCAGCGCGCCGTCAAGGGCTCGCCCACGGCAGCTGAAGTCGTCGCCAAGAAGGGCAGTGCATCCCACCCGTTTGCGGCGAAGTAAGGCCACTCGTTGCTGCCCTCGCGGGTGGCACCAAGCGAAAAAAAGCCGCCTCGTTTGGGCGGCTTTTTTCTGGCCTCTCGAACGCTTTCTGTCAGCGCGAGCCCGGCACCATCCCGTGCCCAATCAGCTGCAGCACCGCAGCGCCACGCGCTGCTTTTGAACTCGCAGGCACCAGTGACGCGGTGCGTTCAATCTGCACGCCCATCGCCTGCACATCATCGAACTTGCGCGGCTTGACGACCTTGACGCGAACCCAGCGCGCGCCGAACTCACCGATCAAGATCTCGGCAATGGTCTCGGCCAGGGCTTCGAGCAGCTTCACGCGGTGCTCCACCATCAGCCGGCGCAAGCGCTCGCGCACGGCGCCATAGTCGATCGTGTCGTTGATGTGGTCGGTGTCGCAGGCAAGCGCCCGCGGCACGCCGGCATGCACATCGATCACCAGCGGCTGCGGCTGATGCAGCTCGGATGAATAGATGCCGATGATCGTTTCGCCGACAAAGCCTTCGATGAAGATCAGGTCGAGCGGTGGTTCGACCGAAGGCTGTGTGGCTGGGTTCAAGAGCGGGTTCAAAGGCATCTCCGGTGAGGTGTCGCCGACAGGCGATCTCCGCCCAAGGTTGCAAATTGTGCGCCAGACGATGGAGCCCCCAAGGCCAACGCCATGCGTCGTCCGCCCCCCCCCCGAGGGGGATGAGGAAACTTCGGGCGGCCGTGCGTTTCCTCAGCAAGGCCCCTCCATATCCTGCCCCCACCCGCACAAGCTGTTGTGGTCACCGTGTTTCACCTCTCACACGCCTTTGGCGATTGCACCAGAATCAAAATTCCTCTGCGAACTCGCTGAGGAAGTTTGGAACGACGCAGTCAGGGAGACACCGAATGGCGTTGATGTTGCGCAGTGGTAGCGAACGCAGTGACCGGCATGCCGATCGCATTTTCAACGTGGTCCGCAACGGCCTGCCGGAGCAGAGCAACGATGTCATCACGCGCTCTTGGATGCGCTGCCTCAACGACTACCAGCTCCACCCGGACAAACCCCGAGAGCCCGCCATCCTCGCCCGCTCCGCGTTAGAGAGCCGCTGCGAACGCAGAGCCGATGTGATCGACTGCGCTCGCTACGAGATGACCACGCTCTACCAGCAGCTGGCCGACATGGAATCGGCCGTCGTACTCACCGACACCGATGGCGTGATCGTTCACATGGTCTCGTCGCCCGAGTTCGAAGCCGAGGTGGCACCGCTTGGCCTGCGCACCGGCGGCATGTGGAGCGAGCACGAGGCCGGCACCAACGGCATGGGCACGTGCTTGGCCTCGGCATGCCCGGTGTCGATCCGCCGTGAAGACCACTTCTTCAGCCAGTTCACGCAGCTCACTTGTTCGGCCGTGCCGGTGTTTGATCCGTCTGGTGAGATCGCTGCGGTGCTTGATGTGACCAGCCGCTCCACGCTCACGCAGCATCACCTGCTCGTGCTGCTGGGCATGACGGCGCGCATGATCGAAAACCGCCTGATCGACATGCGCTTTCGCAATGCGCACCCACTGCACTTTCACAGCCGGCCGGAGTTCGTCTACACGCTGCACGAGGGCAAGCTCGCAGTGGGCGACGATGGGCAGATCTTGGCCGCGAACCGCAGCGCGCTGTTCCAGCTCGGCCTTACGTCGATGGAAGACATTCGCTCCCGCCGCATCGAAGACCTCTTTCAAACCTCGCTCGAGGACATGCTTCAGCGCAGCGCCTCGTCGTCGTTCCACCCGGTGGTGACCTACCGCGCCAACGCGGCCTCGCGCTTCTTCGCGGTGGCGCGCCGGCCCGCGTCAGATGCGGCCTCGCCCATGGCGGTGCCGATGCGAGGTGCGTCTGGCGCAAGCGTTCCAGCGCCTGCCCAGGCTGACAACGCGCTCGCGCCTGCAGCCCCGGCGCGCAGTGTGGTGCGCCCGGCGCGCGCTTCAACCGCATCGGCTGCGACCTTCAAAGACCCGCGGCTCGTCGCGCACCTGGAAACAGCTCGCCGCGTGATCGCCCGCGAGACGCCCGTGTTGCTCTGCGGCGAAACCGGCTCCGGCAAAGAGGTGTTCGCCCGCGCCGTGCACGATGCGAGCCCGCATGCCAACGGCGCCTTCGTGGCCGTGAACTGCGCGAGCCTGCCCGAGACCTTGATCGAGTCCGAACTCTTCGGCTACCGCGCCGGCGCCTTCACCGGCGCGCAGCGCACGGGCCGCCGCGGCAAGATTCTTCAGGCCGATGGCGGCACCTTGTTCCTCGATGAAATTGCCGACATGCCGCTTGAGCTGCAAGCCCGGTTGCTGCGCGTGCTCGATGAGCGCCAAGTCACGCCGCTCGGCACCGAAGACACGCATCCGGTGGACTTCCAGTTGATCAGCGCGAGCCACCAGCATCTGCCTGCACTCGTGCAGCAGGGGCGCTTTCGCGAAGACCTGTATTACCGCCTCGCCGGCATCGAACTCGCGTTGCCGGCGCTTCGCGAACGCAGCGACAAGCGCGACCTCATTCAACGCATGCTGGCCGCAGAAACCGCTTGCGATGCTGGCCAAGCCAGCGGCTTGTCGCCCGATGCCGAGCGCTTGCTGATGGATTACGCCTGGCCGGGCAACATCCGCCAGCTGCGCCATGTGCTGCGCAGCGCTGCAGCCTTGGCCGATGGCAAAACGATCACGCGTGAGCACTTTCCGGCACTCCTCGCGAGCGGCGCGCCGGCGCATGCGCAAGTCGCGCTCGGCCTGCAAGCGGCGCCCTCGATGATCATCGTGCCCCGCGCCGATGGCAGCACTGTTGGCTTGGCCGCGCGCCCCCATGACATCGCCAACAGCGGCGACGACAATGCGCCGATCCCGTTCAAGCTCAACCCGATTCAAGCCAACGAACGGCAGGTGCTGGTGCAGATGCTGGAGCAGCACCGGTGGAATGTGAGCAATGTCGCCAAGGCGCTCGATGTCAGCCGCAACACCCTCTACCGCAAGCTCCACAAGCTCCACATCGAGATCTCGCATCCCGAGTGAAGAAGAGGGCGCGCGCTCTCGCTTCGCCTGGTGCATCACCGGCTCAGGCCACTTTCTGGGCGAGTCGCTCGCCATCGCGGCGCGCTTGCCGAATGTCGATTTGCACTTGTCGGCCGCAGGCGAAGAGGTGCTTGAGATCTACAAGATCAGCGTGGCCGAGTTGAAGACCCGCTTTCGCATCTTTCGCGACAAAACGGCCAGCGGCGTGCCCGTCGGCATGCTGTATGACGACACCTATCACACCGTGCTCATCGCACCCGCCACGAGCAACACGGTTGCCAAGTGCGCCTTCGGCATCAGCGATTCGTTGCCGACCAACCTCTTCGCGCAGGCCGGCAAGCTCGGCATTCCGGGCATCGTGTTTGCATGCGATACAGAACCGGTGGTCGTGACCAAGTCGCCGCACGATTGGGTGACCTTGCGGCCACGGCGCATCGAGCTTGACAACGTCGAGCGCCTGCGGGCGATTGACTTTTGCACCGTCGTCGCATCACCCACCGAACTCGAAGCCGCCTTGAGCCAACGCTTGAACGAACTCTCGCTTGCATGGAACACATCGTCTTCCTGACTGGCCGCTTAGCGCAGCCGAGTCTGGAGCGCGTGCTCGCCAGCATCGATGCCGCGCCGTTCACCTGGGAGATTCGCGAGATTGGTTTGCAGGTGGCCGCACTCATGACAGCCGAGATGATCAAGCGCCGCGTGGCGCTGCCCGTGGTGGCTGACCGCATCATCGTGCCGGGCCGTTGCCGTGGTGATGTCGAGGCACTCAGCGCGCACTTCGGCGTGCCAGTTCAGCGCGGGCCGGAAGAGCTGAAAGACTTGCCGCAGTTCTTCAACCGCGCGGCCAAGCCGATCGATTTGAATGAATACGAGGTGGCGATCTTTGCCGAGATCGTTGATGCGCCCAAGCTCAGCGTGGCGCAGATCGTTGAGCGCGCGCGCTCGCTCGCAGCCGATGGCGCCAACGTGATCGACCTCGGCAGCCTGCCCGAGACCCGGTTCGATCACCTGGCCGAAAGCGTCAAAGCCCTGAAGGCCGAAGGCTTCATGGTGAGCGTGGATTCGGTTGATCCGCAAGAGCTGCTGCGCGGCGGCAGAGCCGGGGCTGACTACTTGCTCAGCCTCACGCTCGATACCTTGTGGGTCGCCGATGAAGTCGATTCGGTGCCGATCCTCATCCCGCGCATGCCGACCGATGAAGCCTCGCTGCATGACGCGATCGATGCGATGCAGCGCCGCGGCAAGCCCTTCTTGGCCGATGCCATCCTCGACCCGATTCCGTTCGGGCTGACCGCCGCCATCGTGCGCTACCACCGCTTGCGCGAGCGCTACCCGGAGGTCGCGATCATGATGGGCGTGGGCAATGTCACCGAGCTGACCGAGGCCGACACGAGCGGCATCAACGCTGTGCTCTTCGGCATCTGTGCCGAGCTCGATGTGGCCGCGGTGCTGACAACCCAAGTGAGCGGCCACGCACGCCGTGCCGTGCGCGAGGCCGATTGGGCGCGCCGCATCATGCATGCCGCGAGCCGCCACAACACCTTGCCCAAAGGCATGAGCAATGCGCTGATGACGGTGCATGCCAAGCGCCCGTTCCCCGACACGCCGGCCGAGATTGCCGCCACGGCGGCTGAAGTGCGCGACCCGAACTTTCGCGTGCAGGTGTCAGCCGATGGCCTGCATGTCTACAACCGCGACGGGCTGCGACTGGGCCGCGGCGCCTTCGAGCTTTGGCCGCAGTTGAAGCTGGAGCATGACGCGAGCCACGCGTTCTACATGGGCGTGGAGCTTGCGCATGCCGAGATCGCCTTCAAGCTCGGCAAGCGCTATGTGCAAGATCAGCCGCTCGATTGGGGTTGTGCGGTGGAGGCTGCGCCGCAAGACCTGAACAACTGGTGCGCCCCAGGCTCGACGATGCTCACCGGCCGCGCAAGAGGCGCCGTTGCAGCCGCCGCGCAAGCACCGGCCGAAGGCTCGCGCGATGAATGATGTGATCTTTGAAACCGTGGTCACCAGCGTCGCTGCCGATGGCAAGCTGCATGTGGCGCCCATGGGCATTCGGTACGCCGAAGGCGACATCATCTTGATGCCCTTCAAGCCATCGTCCACGCACGACAACATCGTTGCCACCGGCCACGCCGTGCTCAACATCCTGACGGACCCGCGCGTCTTCGCTGGCTGTGTGACCGGCCGCAAGACTTGGCCGCTGCTGCCGGCTGAGCGCATCAACGGCGTGCGCCTCGCGTGCGCGCTGAGCCACATCGAGCTGCGCCTGGCCGATCGTCGCGACGATGTGCAGCGCCCGGTGCTGCGCATGGCGCGCGTTCACGACGTGCAGCACGCGCCTTTCATTGGCTTCAACCGCGCCCAGGCGGCCGTGCTTGAAGGCGCGGTGCTGGTGAGCCGCCTGCACATGCTGGATCCGCACAAGATCGAGGCCGAAATGACCTACCTGCAAATCGCCATCGACAAAACCGCCGGCCCCGCCGAGCGAGAAGCCTGGGGCTGGCTGCGCGATGCAGTGGCTGCCCATCACGCAAAAGGAGCGTCATCTTGACAACACGCATGCTGGTCAGTGTTCGCAGCGTGGCCGAGGCGTTGCTTGCGGCTGCGGGCGGCGCTGATTTCATCGACCTCAAAGAGCCGCGAGACGGCGCGCTCGGTGGCCTGCCCGTGGCCACCATCTCGGCCGTGGTGAGTGCGTTGCGCGAGCGCGGCATCGCCTTGCCCATCAGCGCGACCATTGGCGACAAGCGCATGGGCGACTTGCCCGCGATCCTGGCGCAGGTGAACGCGGTGGCCGCGTGCGGGGTCGATTACGTGAAGGTCGGCATCGAGCGCGCGGCGGGTGCGCCGGCTGTGATCGATGCGCTCGCCGCGAGCTGCCACCAAATCGTGCCGGTCTTCATTGCCGACGATGGCCTGGATGCCAACCACGTGGCGCAGGCCTGCGCAGCGGGCTTTCCCGGCGTGATGGTCGACACCGCAGCCAAGCTTGCTGGCAGCGTGTTCGATGTGATGAGCATCGATGCGCTGCAAGCCTTCATCGCCACCGTTCGATCGGCCGGCGCACTCGTTGGTTTGGCCGGCGCACTGCGCATGAATGATGTTCCCCAAGTGCTGCGGCTCGCGCCCGACTTCGCCGGTTTTCGCAGCGCCGTGTGCGCCGGCAGCCGCAGCGGCGAGCTCGATCCGCTTCGGCTGCGCGCGCTGGCCGATGCGATGCGCGCGGGTGATCGGCTGGCGGCCTGAACGCCGGCCCGGCGCGGCTCAGCTCAGCTCAGCCCAGCCCAGCCCAGCCCAGCCCAGCCCAGCTCAAACATCCAGGTAGCGCAATTCGCCCAGCAGCAGCGCGCGCATGTGCGCGAGTTCGGCCTTGTGGATCACCGCGATCGGGAATGCCGCGCCGCTGGCCGACTCGGCGAATTGCCGGTCGACCACGCCCGCCTCGCCAAGCTCTGCCAAGCTCATCGCCGGGTCGATTGCGCATGACTTGACGACGATCAAGCGCTCGGCATTGAGCTGGTGAGCGAGGTCGAGCGCGATGGTGTCGGAGGTGGCGCCCCAGTGCGTGCGGGCATCGGGCTGATCGCGCTGCAGCTCGAATGGCAGCCACACGGCGGTTTGGCCTTTGTGCAGCACGCGCGAGATATCGGCTTGGCGCGTGGCGAGTTGCAAGGCCGGGTTCATGGCGTGGAGTTGATAGGCGGTTTGCGCCATCGCGAGCACGGCCATGTTGTGGGCAGAGAGGTCGTCGAAATTCCAGCGCGCCTGAATGCGGCGCACTTCATCGGCCAAGCTGCCGCCACCGCCCACCACCGTCACGCGCCCGCCGCCCAGCTTGGCGAGCAAGTCGAGCCACTGCGGCAGAAGTGGATCTGCGCAGAGGCTGCCGCCGAGCTTGACGACCCACATCAACGCCATCCTCGATCGGCCAGGCTCGCCACCGCCACGCTCGGCGCACACACCTTCGCCCATTTGGCAACATCGGCCGGCGCATGCGGTGCGATGCGCGCCACATCGCGCCCGTAATCAACGCAGCGCGCGCCGCGCAAGGGCGATGCGGCTGCCAATCGGGCCAACACATCGGCCACCAAGAACTCGCCGCAACCGGCTGCCACAACCACGGCGTTGGCCGTGAGCGCAGCCGCCTCGGCCACGCGCGCGAGCTGGCCCGCAATCTCATCGGCTTGGGCTGCGCGCCAAGCATGCGCGAAGGCCATCCATTCATCAGGCGACGCTTCGCGCTCATCGAGGCCGATCATGCGGGCCAAGCGCTTGCGGGTGGCGAGTGCGTCTTTGGGCGCGTTGTCGGCGGTGGGGTGGAGGTCATGCGCAGATTCGAGCTCGCCGGTGAGGCGGTACACATCGGCCGATGTCGCGAAAAACTCGTTCATCACATTGAGCTGCTGCCCGCGCCAAGCGATGCGCCGGGCAAACGCGCAAAGGGGCGTTCGCACCACGCCGTGGTAGACGAGTTCGCCGCTCGCGAGCCGGTTGGCATCGCTGCGGCTGGCGCTCTGCACGCGGCCGGCGCGAAAGGCGATGAGGTCGGTCGTCGTGCTGCCGATGTCAACGAGCACACCTTCGCTGGCGTGCGCTTGCAGCACCATTGCCGCATGCTGCGCCGTGGCTCGCCAGTTGGCCGAGGCGATGCGCGGCCAGTGGCTCGCGACCTCGTCTGCAGCGCACCACGTGGCCTCATCTGAGCCCGGCCCGGCGGCGAAGAAGGCCACGCGGCCCAAAGCTTCGGCTGCCATGGCGGCGATGCGCTGCACGCCTTCTTCGCGGTGCGCGAAGAGATCGACCATCTCGCCGGTCATCGTCACCGCATGCTGCGCGTGGCGCATGTGGGGCCAGCGTGCGGCGGCCTCATTGAACACCTGCTCAAGATGCTGGAGCCCTTGCCAAAGTGGGCAGGCCCACTGCATCACATCAAGCACCTGCCCGCGCTGCAGCACGCAGGCCTTCACATGCGCGCCGCCGATGTCCCAGCCGATCACGGTGTCAGGCGTGTGCATGGCGACTCGGTGCAATCGGCAGCGTTTGCAAGACCACCGAATCGGCCGCTTGCGCGCTTGCCATCTCGGCCGCGAGGTTGCGGCCCAGCAGGGCTGACAAGCCCACATAGGCGGTCGTCACACGCGGGTTCACTTCGATGATCACTGGCCCGCGCTGCGCATGCCAAACGAGATCGATGCCGACGAAGCCGCGCAGCCCCGGGATCGCCCGCGCCACTTCAATCGCGATGGCCTGCAGCACGCTGCCGCGAAGATCGTCGAGTGGCAAGGCGCGCAACTCAACGCCGTGTAATCCGACCGCGCCGCCCGGCGCCACAGTGATCTGCTGGCGGTTGATGCTCAGCAGCTCCGTTTGATTCGACCGGCAGCGCAGCGAAAGGCTCAGCGCTTCGCCCTCGATCCACGGTTCGATTGAGATCGCCTTGCCGCCGCGCGAGCGTTGCTCGAAATCGCCCCACGCGGCATGCCGGCTGGCATGCACTTGGGTCGCAACCGCGCCTGCGCCGTCATCCGGCTTGACGACCCAGCGCGCCACCTCGGCCGATCGCTCGAACGCAAGCGGCGTGATCAAACCGCGGCCCGCGAGCCGCAGCAAGGTGGCCCGCTTGGATGAGGCGGTGCGCACGGCCGCCCAATCGCAGCCGATCCAGCGTGCGGCATCTACCCGGCGTTGAAGCTGCGCGAGCAGGCCGTCAGTCTCGGGTGCAATCACCCAGGTTTGATCGTGCAGCGCGGCTTGCGCGGCGACGAAGTCGAAGCTTGTTTCGCCCGCCTTCATCTGAACCGGCGTGGTGTGCTCGGGCGCATCAGGTGCCCATGCGCCCACCGCGGTCGACACGGCCCAGCCGCCAGCGCGCGCCAAGTCGGCCGCCACCGCATCGCGCATCGCGCGGCCATGCGCTGCGAGCTCGGCTGTGCCGGGTTCATCTGCAGTCGTCTCGCCACCCCCGGTGAGATACTCAAAAACGAACACCCGATTCATTCTTTGACTCTGGCCATGTCTGCTCCCGTGACCTTGATTCCCGTGATCGACCTGCTCGGCGGCCAAGTGGTGCGCGGCGTGCGCGGTGACCGCAAGGCATACCGGCCGATCGAATCGGCCCTGTGTTCTAGCAGCGATCCCTTGACGGTTGCCGCCATCCTCACCGACCACTGCGCCACCCAACAGTTGTATGTGGCCGACCTCGATGCGTTGATGGGCGCAAGCGCCCAGCAAGCCGTGCTCCGCGCACTGCTCAGCCACTTGCCGAGGCTCGAACTCTGGCTCGACGCGGGCTTTGCCGATGCGGCGCAAGCGCAAGCCTTGATCGAGAACTTTGGGCGTGACGGCGCACGCATCGTGCCGGTGTTCGCCAGCGAATCGCTGGCCTCGCGCGAGGTGCTCGCGGCATGCTTTGCGCCCAGCGCACCCTTGGCCGAACGCGCGGCCCTCTCACTCGATCGGCGCGGCAGCGAGCGCCTCGACGCCGCAGGCTGCTGGGATGCCGATGCACTCTGGCCAAAGCGCGTGATCGTGATGACGCTCGAGCGCGTCGGCTCTGGCGCCGGGCCTGATCTCGACACGATGGCCGCGCTCCGCCGCCGCGCGCCGAATGCGATGTTGATCGGCGCGGGCGGTGTGCGTTCGGCAGGCGATTTGGCGCTCGCCGCCGAGGCCGGGGCCGATGCATGGCTTGTCGCCAGTGCTCTGCACGACCGGCAGATACCGCCGGCTGCGCGTTGATCTTGAATCGCTCGGGCGGGGGCAACGGGCCGGGTCATGGGCCGATTTGCATCACGAATCGTGCCACCGCGGCATCAAGGGCTTTGCTCCGCGTTTCTACCCGTGCCGCACCGGTCGAAACCGCGACACTGTGTGGCGCTTCCGGCCGCTGAGCCACACATCGCGCGCTGAACTGCGGCGCACGGCAATGGCACATCGTTTGCGTTCCAAGCCCGCATGACCGAATTGACCGCAGCCACCCTCATCGACACGCCAACCAGCACTTCAGCCCCCAGCACCTCCAGCTGGACCTGCCCGTTCTGCCCCTTGCTGTGCGATGAATTCGGAGTTGCAGCCAGCCCCGGTGCACCACTCGCATTGACAGGCAGCGAGTGCCCGCGCGCCCGGGCCGCACTGGCGCAGTTCACCGCCGGTGCAGCAGCCAAAACGCCCTTGCTCAGAGGCCACGCCGCGAGCCTCGATGACGCCATTGCCGCTGCGGCCCGCGTGCTCGCAGCGAGCCGCTTGCCGCTCTTCGGCGGCCTCGCGACCGACGTGGCTGGCGCCCGCGCGCTCTATGCGCTCGCCTCGGCCACCGGTGCCATCAGCGATGCCGCGCACGGCGCCGCGGCAACGCAGGCCCTGCGCGCCTTGCAAGATCGCGGCGGCTACACGACCACGCTCGCCGAGATCAAGGCGCGCGCTGATTTGATGGTCTGCATCGGCGCCGCGCCGACCGAGCGGTTCCCCGAGTTCGATCGGCGCTGCGGCATCGGTGTTGACGGCGGCAGCTTGAGCGCGAGCGACGTGCTCGTCATCGGCGCTGAAGTCGACGGCGAGGGCGAGGGCAACGGCGCTGGCGACGGCGACGGCGATCTGTTCGACACCGTGGCGTGCCTGGCCGGGTTGGTGGCGGGCTTGGCGGTGCGCGATGCGCCCGAGCCATTGCGAGCGCTGAGTGCGCGGCTTCGTGCGGCGCGCTATGCCGTGCTCGTCTATGAGACCGGTCGGCTGCCGCCCCATGGCGCGCTGGTGATCGAGGCCATCCACCGCACCGTGGCCACGCTGAACCGCACCACGCGTGCTGCGGCCTTTGCGCTCGGCAGCGACGCCGGTGAAGCCACGGCCAGCCAAGTGTTCACTTGGCTCTCGGGCCTGCCACTGCGCTCGCGCTCTGCGCCGGCCGGGCAAGTGCATGAGCCGCATCTGTTCGATGCCGCGCGTCTGCTGAAAGGCGACGCCGTCGATGCGCTGCTTTGGGTATCGAGCTTCACCGCCGATGAGCCGCCGCCGCCATCGGCGCTGCCGCGCATCGTGCTCGGCCATCCCGGTTTGGCGGCAGCATGTGCGGAGGCGGATGTGTTCATCCCGGTCTCTACGCCCGGCATCGGCTCGACCGGCCATTTGTTCCGCGGCGATGGCTCGGTGATGTTGCCGCTGCAACGCGTACTGCACGACGGCTTGCCGACCGTGGCCGACATCCTCATTCGCCTGCGCCAGGCGCTGACCAAGGCCGCATCATGAGCAGCGTGCGCATTCGCGGCGGGCGCGTTGTGGACCCGACCAACGGCATCGACGGCGAGCCGCGCGACATCGGCTGGCGCGATGGCCGCATCGTCAAGCTCCATCCCGATGAGGCGACTGACGAAGTCATCGACGCAACAGGCTGCATCGTGATGGCCGGCGGCATTGACATGCACACCCACATCGGCGGCGGCAAGGTCAACCTCGCGCGGCTTCTGCTGCCGGAGGATCACCGCAGCGGCGGCAACGCCTTAGCCCGCACCGACAACCCTTTGCTGCTCGACTCCTGCGGCCACGTCACACCCGGCACACTCGCCACCGGTTACCGCTACGTGCAGATGGGCTACACGGCAGCCTTCGAGCCCGCGATGATGGCGATCAACGCGCGCCACACGCACATGGAAATGGGCGACACGCCCATCCTTGACCACGGCGCCTACGTGATGCTCGGCAACGACGAGTTGCTGCTGGAAATGCTCGCCCGCGGCGAAGACTTTCAACGCATTCGCGACTACATGGGCTGGACGATCAACGCCTCCAAAGCGATGGGCGTGAAGGTCGTCAACCCCGGCGGCATCTCGGCCTTCAAGTTCAACCAGCGCCAGCTCGATGTCAACGAGCCGCACACGCATTGGCAAGTCACGCCGCGGCAAGTGGTGCACACGCTCGCGCGTGGCTTGCGCGAGCTCGGCGTGCCGCACCCGCTGCACATTCACGGCAGCAACCTCGGTGTGGCCGGCAACATTGAATCAACGCTTGAGACCATCGCCGCACTCGAAGGCTTGCCGGCGCACCTGACGCACATCCAGTTCCATGCGTACGGCAAAGAGGGGCCGAAGAAGTTTTCATCGGCCGCGCAGCAGCTGGCCGAGGCCGTCAATGCCAACAAGAACATCAGCATCGATGTCGGCCAGATCATGTTCGGGCAAACGGTGACGGCCTCGGGCGACACGATGCGCCAGCATGCGCAGTCGAACCTTGCCAGCCCGCGCAAGTGGATTGGTGCTGACATCGAATGCGAAGCCGGCTGCGGCGTGGTGCCGTTCAAGTACCGCGAGCAGAGCTATGTGAATGCGCTGCAATGGGCGATCGGGCTGGAGATCTTTTTGTTGGTCGAAGACCCATGGCGCGTGGTGCTCACCACCGATCACCCGAACGGCGGGCCGTTCACGAGCTACCCACACTTGATTCGCTTGTTGATGGACAAAAGCTTTCGCGATGAGCAGCTCGCCAAGCTGCACCCGGATGTGGCCGCCAACTCTGCACTGAAGGCGATCACCCGCGAGCTGACGATGAGCGAGATCGCGGTCATGACACGCGCCGGCCCCGCCAAGCTGCTCGGCCTGATCGACCGCGGCCACTTGGGCGCAGGCGCCGCGGCCGATGTGGTGATCTACCGCGGAGACGCCAACCGCGAGGCGATGTTCACCACGCCCGATTACGTGTGGAAAGACGGCACGCTGGTGGCGCGCGCTGGCCGCATCACCGCGGTTGCGACGGGCGGCACGCACTTCGTCGAACCCGAGTACGACCGCAGCATCGAGAAGACCTTGCGCAAGCATTTGGCTGCGCATGGCTCGGTCAACTTCGATCACTTGGCAATCGGCCGTGATGAGCTTTGCACCTGTTGCAATCACGGCCGCTTGTTGCCGACGGCGTGCTTTGAAGGCGCGGCGATATGAGCGCTGCGTTGATCCGCAACGGCGTGACGATCGACGACAGCTTCGCCGAAGCCTTCCCGATGAAGGCGACGCGCATCCTCATCACCGCGCACAACTTGCAATGGGCGATGCAGGCGGCGGTGAGCGCCACCGGCTTCGCGACATCGGTGATCGCCTGCGGCTGCGAGGCAGGCATCGAGCGTGAGCTGAGCACGCGCGAGACACCCGATGGCCGGCCGGGCGTGGCGATTTTGTTGTTCTCGATGTCGGGCAAAGAGCTCGCCAAGCAGATCGAGCGGCGCGTGGGCCAATGTGTGTTGACTTGCCCGACAACAGCGGTGTTCGCTGGCATCGCCGAAGGCGAGGCGGTGGCTGATGTTGTGCCACTGGGCAAAAACCTGCGCTTCTTCGGCGACGGCTGGCAGCTCTCCAAAGTCATCAACGGCATCCGCTACTGGCGCGTGCCGGTGATGGACGGCGAGTTCGTTGCCGAGGAAACCACCGCCGTGATCAAAGCCGTGGGCGGTGGCAACCTGCTGATGCTCGCGCGCGACACCGACGCCGCGCTCCACGCCGCCGAGGCTGCGGTGCGTGCGATGAAGCGGCTGCCGAACGTGGTGATGCCGTTCCCCGGCGGCGTGGTGCGCTCGGGCTCGAAGGTCGGCAGCAAATACCCGGCGCTCAGCGCCTCGACCAACGATGCGTTTTGCCCCAGCCTTTACGGCCTGGTCGCCAAGAGCGAGCTCACGCCCGAGACGCGCTGCGTGCTGGAGATCGTGATCGACGGCCTGACCGAAGCCGATGTGGGTGCGGCCATGCGCGCAGGCATGGAGGCTTGCATCGAGATCGGCGCAGCGGGCGGGCTGATGCGCATCTCGGCCGGCAACTACGGCGGCAAGCTCGGGCCGTATCACTTCCATCTTCACAAGCTGTTAGGCGCCGCATGAGCAGCATCCGATTGACGTTGAAGCACGCGCCAGCCTTGCGGCTCGATGCGCGTGGCCTCACGCCGGCTGCGCTGGCTGGGTTGAACACAGGCGCGATCGAACGCATCGAACTCGCGCATGGCAATCAGCTGCTGCCGTTGGCTGAGTTCTTCTCGGTGGCATTGGCCGATGGCGATGGCGATGGCGATGAAGAAGTTGTGTTCGACGGCGACTTGTCTCGCGTCGATCACATCGGCTGGCAGCTGGCGGCTGGGCGCATCGTCGTCACCGGCTCAGTTGGCGACTATCTTGGCGGCTGCATGACGGCGGGTGAGCTCATCGTGCATGGCGATGCCGGCGCGCTCGCTGCCTGCGAGATGGCGGGCGGCAAGCTAATAGTCAAAGGCAGCGTCAGCGATTTTGCAGCGAGCACCTTGGCCGGCAGCATGGACGGCATGCGCGGCGGCCAGTTCATCGTGGGCGGCAACGCGGGCGAAAGGTTCGGCGACCGCATGCGCCGCGGCACGGCAATCGTCTTCGGTGACGTGGGCGATTTCGCGGCCTCGCGCATGGTGGCCGGCACCATCGCCATTGGCGGCCGGGCGGGCAAGCATGTGGGCTACGGCATGCGCCGCGGCAGTGTGGTTTTTGCCGATGCTGCGCAGCTTGGCGATGTGCCGATGGCGCCAACCTTCGTGCCCGCGCTGGTTGATGCCGCTGTGATCTGGCAACTGCTCGCGCGCGACTTGGCGCAACACGGCGGCGCCTTTGCTGGACTCGCCTCGCGCAAGATCACCCGCCGGCTTGGCGACATTTCGGCGGCCGGCAAAGGCGAGTTGATCTTTGCCTCATAACCTCTCATCCCTGACTGAAGCAGCCCATGAAAAACTACCTATTCCACGCTGGCGAGGCGACCGTGTTCGCCAAAGAAGGCCAGTTCACTGATGCGATGCCCGAGATCTTGATCGGCCGCACCGATGGCCCGGTGGGCCATGCCTTCGCGAACATGATGGCGCAGAGCAAGGGCCACACCGCGATGTTCGCGATCCGCGCTTACAACCAACTCGTGCGGCCGGCCACGATCATCGTGCCGAAGGTGACCTTGAAAGACATGCTCAACATCGACCTCTTCGGCGGCGTGGTGCAAAGCGCCACGGCCGATGCGGTGGTCGATTGCCTGATCGACGGCACCATTCCGAAAGACGTCGCCAATGAACTCTGCATCGTCAGCCTCGTGTGGATCGACCCGCGTGGCGCGAAAGACCCGAACCTCGACAAGCGCGACATGTACCGCACCAACTACGAGGCCACGAAGCTCGCGTTGAAGCGCGCGCTGAACGACGAGCCGAGCATTGATGAGCTCATCGCCAACCGCCACAAGATCAAGCACGACATGGATGACTGGAGCTGACGTGGCCGTGTTCGCCTTGCTCGATGACGCGCACTCGACGCCGCAGCAGCCCACAAGCCGGCTCTATCGCGACTGGGTTCGCGAGCACCGCTGCAGCGATCCAGCTGCGCTCGATGGGGTGTGGGCGGCGGTTGACCGCGACTTGCGCGCTGGCTTGCATGCCGTGGTGCTGGCCGACTACGAGTGGGGCGCGAAGCTGCTGCGGGCGGGGCATGCGGGCTTGGCTGTGGACGACACGGCTTCGCTGCGCGTGTTGATGTTCCGCGAGCTGATGCACTTGTCGCGTGCCCAGGTCGACGCTTGGCTCTCTGCTCCCTCTCCCCCCTGGGGAGAGGGTGGGGGTGAGGGGCCGGGCGCCGCCGCCTCTCAGCACGCAGGCCCTCACCCCAACCCTCTCCCAGGGGGAGAGGGGGCCAGAGAGGGTGGGGTTGGGCTTGGGGTTGGGGCGGCGGGGGTGATGAACCTGGTGGCCAGTGTTGATCGCGACGCGTTCACCGCGGCCATCGAGCGCATCCATGAAGCCATTCGCGCGGGCGAGACTTACCAGGTCAACTACACCTACCGGCTCACTGGCCAAGCGCATGGCGAGCCGATCGATTTGTACAGAAGGCTGCGCCAGCGCCAGCCGGTGGCCTACGGCGCGTTGATCGCTTTGCCTGAAGGTGGACATGTGCTGTCGTGCTCGCCCGAGCTCTTCCTCCGTCACGATGCGGGCCTGCTCACCGCGCGGCCGATGAAGGGCACCGCGCCGCGCATCCCCGCGCCTGAGAGCGACAGTGAAACCGCGCGCCTGCTCTCCGAAGACATCAAAAACCGCGCCGAAAATTTGATGATCGTGGACCTGCTCCGCAATGACCTCGGCCGCCTGGCCGAGACCGGCTCGGTCAACGTGCCGGCGCTCTTTGCCATCGAGCCTTATGCCACCGTGTTTCAAATGACATCGACCGTGCAAGCCCGCCTGCGGCCCGGTGTGGGCATGCCGGAGTTGCTGCGCGCCGTCTACCCTTGCGGCTCGATCACCGGCGCGCCCAAGCACCACACCATGGAGCTCATCGCTCGCCTGGAGACCACGCCGCGCGGCCTTTATTGCGGCGCGATTGGCTGGGTTGATGCGCCGAAGGCCGGTGCGCGCATCGGCGACTTCTGCTTGTCGGTTGCGATCCGCACGCTCACGCTCGGCCCCGAGAAGCAAGGTCTGCGTGCCGCGCGCCTGGGCATCGGCGCCGGCATCGTGATCGACAGCCGCGCTGCCGATGAGTACGACGAATGCCGCTTGAAAGCCCGTTTCCTGACCGACCTTGACCCCGGCTTCGAACTGTTTGAGACCATGTTCGCATCGCCCACCGAAGGCATTCGCCACCTCGACCTTCATCTCGCCCGCCTCGCCCGAAGCGCGCGCGTGTTCGGCTTTCCGTTCGAGCGCGCTGACCTGTTGGCGGCCATTGATGCCGCGATGAGCCGGCTCGCTGCGGGCGGCCCCTCGCGATTGCGCTTGGCGCTTGCCTACAACGGCCGCATGCAGGTGACCCACGCGCCGCTCGCGCCGCTGCCGAATGGCGGCGCGGGTGTCGGCGCGGGTGTCGACGCGGCTGTCGAAGCTGTGGGGCTGGTGCTTGCACCCGAGCCACTCCCGGCAGTCAACCCGCTTGCCGCGCACAAAACCACGCAGCGCGCTCACTACGACGCTGGCGTTCGCGCCGCCGAGCAAGCCGGCGCGTTCGACAGCCTCTTTTTCGATGCGGCCGATCGCCTCATCGAAGGCGGCCGGAGCAATGTGTTTTTGAAGCTCGGCGGGCGATGGTTCACGCCGCCCGTGGCTGGTGGCGCGCTGCCTGGTGTCATGCGAGGCCTGCTGCTGGCCGATCCGGCATGGGGCGCCGCAGAGCGCGAGCTCACCCGCGCTGACTTGCTCGGCGCCGAGGCGATCATGGTTTGCAACGCGCTGCGCGGGCCGCTTGTGGGCCAGCTGCTCGCCGTCGCTGCGGCATGAAGCTCGCCTTGTTCGATCTCGACCACACGCTGATTCCCTTTGACAGCGGCATGGCCTGGACGCAGTTTCTCGTCGCCCGCGGTGTGCTCCCTGCCGATGCCGAGGCGCGGCACCTCGCCTTCTGCGAGCAGTACGTGGCCGGCACGCTTGACATCCATGCCATGCACCGCGCCAGCTTCGCCCCGCTGGCCGATGTGCCGATCGATGAGCTTGCGGTGTGGTTCGCTGAATTTGAAGCATCAATTGCACCGAGCGTGCCCGAGGCCGCCCGCGCCTTGGTGGCTCGGCACCGCAAGGCGGGCGATGTGTGCGCGCTCGTCACCGCCACGAGCCGGCTGATCGCCGAGCCGTTTGCGCGCATCGTCGGGCTGGCTCACGTCATTGCCACCGAATCGCAAATCGCCAAAGGCCGCGTCACCGGCGAGATCGCAGGCGAGCCGTGCTTTCGCGAGCACAAGATCAGCCACGTCGATCACTGGCTTGCCCGCCAAGGCCGCCGCCGCGGCGATTTCACCGAGTCTTGGTTCTATTCAGATTCAGCCAGCGATTTGCCGCTGCTGGAGGCGGTCACGCACCCGGTTGCCGTCAACCCCGACGCTCGATTGCGCCTGCGCGCCAGCGAGGCCTCTTGGCCCGTGCTTACCCTGACTTGAGCCGCATTCGGCCTTCAGATTGCCCAGCCCACGCCGAAGACTCTCTTTTTGTCTGCACCGCCCCATTTCGGTCGGGGCGGCGTTAGTGAGGGCAGATCAAATGGAATGGATTCGCAGGGTTAGCTTGGTTCGGCGCGTGATGATCGGGTTTTCGACGATGTCCGTGGTGATGATTGGCGTGGGCGGCTCGGCTGCATGGGCACTCGGTCAGCAGGCAGGCACAGCCAACTTCGCCGCAGGCGTGGGCATGGGCACAGCCGCGGGGGCGGTGTTGTCGATGGTGATGGCTTGGCTCATCCGCAGCAGCATCAAAGAATCGGTCGAGAACACCGTGCATGCCGTGGTGCGCATTGCAGGCGGTGATCTTGAGAGCAAGATCGAGTCACCCGGCAAAGATGAAATTTCGTGGCTGCGCTATGAGCTGAATTCGATGCGCAAGAAGCTGCGCAAAGCCGTGCTCGAAGTGCGCGAGACGGTGGAGAGCGTCAACACCGCGTCGGATGAAATCGCCAGCGGCAACCTCGATCTCTCGACCCGAACCGAAAGCCAAGCCAGCGCTTTGCAGCAGACCTCCAGCACAGTTCAGCAGCTCGCGGGCACCGTGAACAGCAACGCGCAGAGCACGCATGAGGCGCGCGGCGTTGTTGCGCAATCAAGCGATGTGGCGGCGCGTGGCGCGCAGATGATGCAAGAGGTGATCGTGCGCATGAGCGAGATCAACGCCAGCTCCAGCAAGATCTCCGAGATCATCGGCGTGATCGACGGCATTGCTTTCCAGACGAACATTTTGGCCCTCAACGCCGCCGTAGAAGCCGCGCGGGCCGGCGAACACGGCCGAGGCTTCGCGGTGGTGGCGGCCGAGGTGAGAAGCCTCGCGCAGCGCAGCTCAACGGCAGCGCGCGAGATCAAGGTGTTGATCAGTGATTCGAGCGTCAAGGTCGACATGGGCTCCAAGCTCGTCAACGATGCCGGCCGCACGATGCAAGACATTGTGGACAGCGTCAAGCGCGTGTCGGGCTTGATCACCAGCATCGCCGATGCCGGCCAATCGCAGAGCAGCGACATTGGCCAAGTGCACCAAGCCATCTCGCAGATCGACTCGATGACGCAGCAAAACGCTGCGTTGGTCGAGCAACTGGCCGCGTCGGCGCAGTCGCTGAAGGGTCAGTCGGTTCGGCTGAGCACCTCGATGAGTTCGTTCCGCGTCACGGCGGGTTGACCGAACCTGCCGTCTCGTACAGGGTGCGCAGCAGCGCAATGCGCTTGCGGGTGCCGGGGTGGGTTGCGGTGTCGCCGGTGGCGCCAGCGCCGAGTTGCATGAAGGCGGCGAGCATGTCGTCTTGCGTCCAGCCGAGGCGGTAGAGCGTGTGCGCCGCAAAGGCGTCGGCCTCGAACTCTTGCTGGTAAGAGAGCGCCGAAGCTTCGCGCCCGAGGCTGCTGGCCACGGCATCGGTTTGGTCTTTGGTGACCTCGCCTGGCACCCATTTTTGATAGACCAGCGCTGTTTGCATCCAGTGGTTCTTGGCCACATGGCCAAGCTCGTGGGCGAGCACGAAGAGGCGCGAGCTCTCGGGCAGGTCGGCCAGCAACTCGTTGGCGACGACGATGTGCCCATGCATCGTTTCGGCCCAGAGCGGCCCGCGGATCACACGGAGCTCGACCGCCGTGTCAGGCGGCAGGGCCGGCTGCAACTGCGCGAAGCTCGCACGCACCACGGCGGCGCGGGTACCTTCTTCGTCAGCCTGCTTCATCGAGACGAGCCGCCTGTCTTGCGAGCGCCGCAGCACATCAACGATGTCCTCGGCCCACGCCGGCAAGGCTGCCAAGAGCCCGCACATCAGAATCAGTTTTCGCATGTTGAACCCCGGGTTTACCTGCACCTATGGTGGCGCGCAATTGATCCGGCGATCGCAACATGTATGCCAAAAAATAGGGATAACCCTGGGTTTGGGGGTCCCTCGGGCGTGATTCAGGCCTGAATCAGCCCCCAGTTCAGCGCCACAAGCGTCAGCTCCGACTGGTTGCTCGCTCCCAGCTTTTGTTTGACGTGGTAGAGGTGCGTGCCCACGGTGCTCGGCGAGAGGTTCAGGTTCTCGGCGATCTGCGCGACGCTCAGGCCACGCGCCAGCTGCACGAAGACCGAGAACTCGCGCTCGCTCAAGGCCTCGGCCGGGCTCGTCTCGCCTTTGACTTGCGCCATGGCGAGGGCCTGCGCCGTGGGTGCATCCACATAAGGCGTGCCGCCGGCCACGGCGGTGACTGCGGCGATCAGCGCATCCGGTGCGCTGCGCTTCGTCAAGTAGCCGAGTGCACCAGCACGCAGCACGCGGCGCGGGTGCGCCGTGTCTTCATGGGCCGACAGCACAAGCACCTTGGCCTTCGGGTCTTGCGCGATCAGGCGGCGCACCGCCTCCAGGCCGCCCATGCCGGGCATCGACAAATCCATCACCACCACATCGGGCTTGGCGCGAGCGTAGTCAGCGCAGGCTTGTTCGCCGCTGTCGGCCTCGGCCACGACCTCCACTTGCGCATCCGCCAGCAACATGCGGAACCCCATGCGCACCAGCGCATGGTCATCGACAAGCATCACTCGAATCATGTGGCGGTGCTTTCTGCGGAAAGGGATGTGATGGGCAGCTGGATCTGCATGCGCACGCCGCGCGGCTCGGCGTTGGCCACCTCGAAGCGGCCGCCGAGGCCTTCGACCCGCTCGGCCAGCCACGCCAGGCCAAAGTGGCCGGGCCGCACGATGCCCTCGGGCGGCAGGCCGCGGCCGTCGTCGATGAGCGTGAGCACCAGCTCGCCGGCGTTGGAGGTGACATCTAGCCCGATGTGCCCCGCCTCGCCGTGGCGCAGTGCGTTGGTGATGCCTTCTTGCGCCGCGCGGTAGAGCGCGAGCGAGGCTTCCGCGTCGAGCGTGATGTCGCTGAGCGTCACGTTCAAGTCGAGCTTCAGGGCGGGGTGCGCGCGGCGGCTGCGGTTGGCCAAGTCATCGAGCGCTTCGGCCAGGCCAAAGCTGTCCAGCACGAGCGGGCGCAGCCGCGGGATGATGCCGTGCATCGCGTCATAGAGCCGCGAGGATTCATCGGCAATCACGCGGGCCGCTTGCTCGGCCTCCGGGTCGATGTGCTGCACGCGCGTCGCGATCGAGAGCGCCATGCTGCGCATCGCCGTCACCGATTGGCCGAGCTCATCGTGCAGCTCGCTGGCGATCAACTGGCGCTCCTGCTCGATGTGGCGATCGATCCAGCGCGAGAGCTCGCGGCTGTCTGAGAGCTCGCGTTCAGCGCGTGCCGCGCGGCGCTCGGTCTCGATGTTTTGCTGCAGCACGCCGAGCATGCGGTTGAATGCCGCGCCGATCGCCGCAGCCTCGCTGCCCGAGAGCGGCGGCAGCGGCTTGTCGAAGCGGCCCGATTGCAGCGTGTCGAGCGCGCCAACGATCTGGCCGAAGGGCTTGGTCGTGCGGCCAACGAGCCAGAACACAAGCGCGTTGACGAGCAACAGCAGCACCACGCCGCCGGTGGTGAGTGCGACCGCGTCGTCCCACGCATCGATCTCGGCCCGGGTCGGGTTGGCGTTGACGACGAGCTTGCCACCGGGGAATTCGATCGCCTGGGTTGATGGCGTCGGCGCAATCAACGCGGCAAACCAGGCCGGCGCATCGCGGCCCGCTTTATAGGGCGAGGTGGGCGAGCGGTAGAGCTCGGCACCCGCGGCATCGAAGAGCACGATGTCATTCGAGCGCACGCGGCCCACGCTTTGCAAAAACGCCAGCATCGCCGGCGTGCCCTGCGCGGCATAGCGCCAAGCGGTGCGGTTGAGCAACTGCGCGGCCACGCGATTGGCTGCAATCACTTCTTCCTCGACGGAGGCGCGCATGCTGCGCAGTTGCAGCGCGAGCACCGCGCCGATGAAGAGGATCGTGATCGCACCGACGATCAGGTTGATCTTCAGCCGCAGGCTCATCGAGAAGAAGGGTGGAGGCTCACCGCGACCATCGTATCTGCGGGCTCGGGTGCAAGCCGGGTACACCGCGCGGCCTGAGCGTCAATCATGAAAATCATGAGGTCACATTCATGGTTGCACGACTGGCCGCCAAGCGCCGAGCAAGAGACTATTCATTGCGGGAATGAACTTCTCCCCGCGGCAGCCAACTGGCTCCCGTGCCACATTTTCAAAGGAGACTCTTATGCAATGGACAACCCCGACGGCTTGTGACTTCCGCTTCGGCTTTGAAATCACGATGTACGTCGCCGCGCGTTAATTCGCAGCGGCTCAAGCAACGCCCTGGCATCCCCAGGGCGTTGCCCTTCCTGGAACTCATTTTTCACAGGCCATCATGCGAATCACCGTGCTCGGATCGGCCGCTGGCGGCGGCTTTCCTCAATGGAACTGCAACTGCCGCAACTGCGCTGGCGTGAGATCGGGTGCGGTGCGCTGCAAAGCGCGCACCCAATCGTCGATCTTCATTCGCCCCGACGACGGCGATGACGGCGTGCTCTTCAATGCCTCGCCCGACATCCTGGAGCAAATCCGCAGCAACCCGGTGATGCAACCGGCGCGCGCTCAGCGTGACAGCGCCATTGCCGGCGTCATCTTGATGGATGGTCAGATCGACCACGCCACCGGCCTCTTCATGCTGCGCGAGCGCAGCAGCCGCTTGCCGCTGTGGTGCACCGACCCGGTCGAAGAAGACTTGACGCAGGGCAACCCGGTGCTGCGCGTGCTCTCGCACTACTGCGGCGTTGAGCGCCACTGCATCGATCTT
Source organism: Rhizobacter sp. (assembly GCA_043778145.1). Classification (GTDB taxonomy): domain Bacteria; phylum Pseudomonadota; class Gammaproteobacteria; order Burkholderiales; family Burkholderiaceae_C; genus LMDS01. The sequence continues at coordinate 108,656 of JAYWGR010000062.1, read as the reverse complement.
CAAGGCACGGCCTTCACCGTGGACGGCGTGCACGGCCTGAGCTTTCGCGCGATGCCGCTCAGCAGCAAAGCCGCACCTTACTCACCGCACCGCGAGAACCCCGTGCCCGGCGACAACATCGGCATGCAGATCACCGACACCGCAACCGGCGCCAGCGTCTTCTACGCGCCCGGCCTCGGCGAGATCACGCCACCCGTGTTCGACGCGATGGCCAGCGCAGACGCCGTCATGGTCGACGGCACCTTCTGGACTGACGACGAAATGCCGCGCCTCGGCATCAGCAAGAAGCACGCACGCGAAATCGGCCACCTGCCGCAATCGGGCTCCGGCGGAATGATCGAATGGATGGCCAAGCTGCCGCCGCGCACGCGCCGCCTCTTGATCCACATCAACAACACCAACCCCATCCTCGATGAAGACTCCGCCGAGCGCGCCACGCTCGCCCGCGAGCACATCGAGGTGTGTGAAGACGGCATGCAGATCCACCTGTAATTCACCGATGAAAGCCAACATCATTCAAGCCTCTTCCTTCGGTGCCGGCGAGGCTGTCGGCCCAACCGCTTGGCCGCGCGACGAGTTCGAGCAGCAGCTGCGCGAGCGCGGCAAGAGCTACCACATTCATCACCCATTCAACGTGATGCTCAACACCGGCAAAGCCTCGCCCGAGCAGGTGCGCGGCTGGGTGGCCAATCGCTTTTATTACCAAATCGCCATACCCATCAAGGATGCGGCCGTGCTCTCGAACTGCCCCGATGCCGACGTGCGGCGCGGCTGGGTGCAGCGCATCCTCGATCACGATGGCTTCGAGCTCAACGGCGTCAAAGATGCCGGCGGCATCGAAGCCTGGTTGCGCTTGGCCGAGGCCGTGGGCCTCGCGCGCGACGAGGTGACCGACCTCCGCCATGTTGCGCCGGCCGTGCGCTTCGCCGTTGATGCTTACGTGAACTTTGCGCGGCGCGCGCCATGGCAAGAGGCAGTGTGTTCATCGCTCACCGAACTCTTTGCGCCCGAGATCCACAAGCAGCGGCTCGCCACTTGGCCCGAGCACTATGCGTGGATCGAGCCGCAAGGTTTGCACTACTTTCGCAGCCGCATCAGCCAGGCGCGGCGTGATGTGGAGCAGGGCCTGGCGATCACGCTCGCGCACTTCACCACACGGCCTTTGCAGGAGCGCGCCCTCGAAGTCTTGCAGTTCAAGCTCGACATCCTTTGGGCGCTCAACGACGCCATGGCACTCAAGTACGGAGTCAGCGCATGAGCGCGGTGAGCTTGGCCACCGTCCCCAAAGTCGGCCCGGGCTTTCGCTTGCAATGGGAGCCTGCGCAAGACTGCCACGTGCTGCTCTACCCCGAAGGCATGGTCAAGTTGAACGGCAGTGCCGGCGAGATCATGAAGCGCTGCGACGGCGCGCGCAGCCTGGAGGCGATCGTCAACGACCTGCACACGAGCTTCAACACGACTGGGCTGGATGGCGATGTGCTGGCCTTCGTCAAGATGGCCGGCGAGCAGCGCTGGCTCACGTGGCGCTGAGCAGTCGGAGCCGCAACGGTGAACACCCCAACCAACCCGCAACGCGCTGCGCTCGGCGCCACTGTCAACGGCCGCCCGGGCCCGCCGCTCTGGCTGCTCGCCGAGCTCACCTACCGCTGCCCGCTGCACTGCGTGTTTTGCTACAACCCGGTCGACTTTGCGCAGCAAACGAATGAGCTCAGCACCGAAGACTGGTTCCGTGTGCTTCAACAAGGCCGCGAACTCGGCGCCGTGCAATGCGGCCTCTCGGGCGGCGAGCCGTTGGTGCGAGATGACTTGGAGCTCATCGTCAAAGAGGCGCGGCGCCTCGGCTACTACACCAACCTGCTGACCTCGGGCGTGGGCCTCACGGCGGAGCGCGCTGCCTCACTCAAAGCGGCCGGCCTTGATCACGTGCAGCTCTCGTTCCAAGACTCCACCCGCGAGATGAACGACTTTCTCTCGCACACCAAAACCTTCGAGCTGAAGAACCGCGTCGCCAAAATCATCAAAGATCAAGGCTGGCCGATGGTGATGAACGTGGTGATCCACCGCATGAACATCGACCACATCGACCGCATCATCGGCATGGCCGCCGAGCTCGGCGCCGAGTACCTCGAACTCGCCAACACGCAGTACTACTCGTGGGCTTATCTCAACCGCGATCAGCTGCTGCCAACCCACGCACAGCTGCGCCATGCCGAAGAAGTGACCGATGCCTGGCGCGCCAAGCTCGGCGAGAAGATGAAGCTCTTCTTCGTCGCACCCGACTACCACGAGGGCAAGCCCAAGCGCTGCGTCAACGGCTGGGGCAGCATGTTCTTGACCGTCACGCCCGATGGCACGGCCTTGCCTTGCCACACCGCCAAGATGCTGCCCGGGCTCTCGTTCCCCAACGTCAAAGACGAGTCCATCAGCAACATCTGGTTCGACTCAGAAGGCTTCAACCGCTACCGCGGCACCGGCTGGATGAAAGAGCCATGTGCGAGCTGCGAGCACAGGGAAGAAGACCTCGGCGGCTGCCGCTGCCAAGCCTTCTTGATCGCCAACGACCCGGCCATGGCCGACCCGGTCTGCGTCAAAAGCCCGCACCATGCGCTGGTGACCGAAGTGGTCGCCAAGGCCGAAGCCGCGGCGCTCAGCCGTGTCGTCGAACACCCGCTGGTGTTTCGCGATCCGAAGAACTCCAAGCGGTTGAGCGAGTCGGTGGGTTGAGTGTCGGCGCCATCAAGGCGCTTGGCGGCGGGTTGAAATGGCTCGCGAATGCGGCGGACCGGCCCGCCATCGGGCGCATTGATCTGCCGTTCTCGCTGCCGATCTCGCTGCCATTCGCAGCACCGGGCACGAGTTCGCCGCAGCCGCGTGCGGTGGGTGGCCCCGCGGCTAGCATCCGCGTCGTTTTGAACCATCCGCGAGCGAATGATGAGCATCCAACCCCCCGGCCACGGCGCTGCAGCCTACGGGCCTGCGCCAGCCGCCAATGCCAATGCCAATGCCAATGCCAACGCGAACCCGGCCCCACAACCTGCGGGCCCGCGGACTCTGAGGATCGGGGCGAACCCTGTTGATGGTGCGGGTGCGCATCCGCGGATTGCCGATGAGCTTGGAGGCGGGGCGCCACCGAGGCGCATCGGCGGTGCGGCTGACGGCGCAGCTGCGCCGATGCAGGTTGATCAGGCTGATCCCTGGCCGCCTGGCCTGCCCAACGCGATGTGGGCAGAAGTGGCCGAGTTCGCAGATCCCAGTGCCAGGGTGGCGTTGCGTTCGGTAAGTCTTGATGCCAGTGACGGCGCAACGGTGGCCGTGCAGCACGTGGTCGTGCGAGATCGTGAACAGCTGGGCGCTGCACTGGCAACGTTTGAACGCGGTGGCATCGACAGGGTGACAGCCCGACGCGGGCGGCTGGGTGTTGCGGAATGTCAGCGCCTCGCGGCCACCGCTTCGGTCACCAGGCTCGACTTGCGTCTCAACCAAATCGAGCTCGCCGGCGCGCAGGCGCTGGCGGCGAGCGCTTCAATCGTTGAACTCAATTTGGAGGGCAACAACGTTGGCGTGGACGGCGCAAGAGCTTTGGCGGGGAGCCGCTCGATCACTCGGCTCGACCTGGACGACAACAACATCAGAGACGGGGGCGCCCGAGCCCTGGCGGCAAGCTCATCAATCACCTCTCTGAGCTTGGCTCTGAACAACATCGGGGATGCGGGTGCGCAAGCGCTGGCCGCCAACCCCGCGATCACCACACTCGCGCTGCACTTCAACCATGTCGGAGATGCCGGCGCACGAGCGCTCGCGGCGAGCAGCTCGATCACCACGCTCGACCTGAGTCGCAACGATGTCGGTGCCGACGGTGCGCTTGCACTTGCGGCCAACGCATCGATCACCTGGCTCGACCTGAGGGGAAACAACATCGGTGAGCAAGGCCGATTGGCGCTCGAAGCAGTTCGCGCGCGATTCGACACGTTGCTGCTCTGAACGCGGCCAATGAGGCAGACGGCATACCAAGCAACGATGTTCGCTGCCGACCGCCTCTGAGCGAGTCATGAGTCCAGCGGCTGGGCGGCCGCCCAGTTCGCCTTTCTTGGTGGAAGCGCCGGCACTGGGCGCAACCTCACCGCCGCGACAAGCCACTGACCGCGCCGCGCCTCAACCTCGCTCACGCTTGCCGAACTCCCCTGACCTCCACGCATGCGACGCGCGTTGAGGTGCGTTCACTGCACGAGCTGCAAGACCTCGATTTGCTCGGGCACTGTCTGAAACGTGCCGGTGCCGGCGGGCATCTGCATCAAGGTCTTCATTTGCGCATCGAACAGCCACACGCTGGGGTAGACCAGCATGCGCGCACGCTCGTCACCAAGCGATTGCTGGAACTCTGCGTAAGGCAAGCTCTTGTTGCCGACCCGGATGTAGAGCCGCCCCGCGGTGGTGGAGAGTGAGCTGTGCAGATCGACCACGAGGTAAGGCTTGAAATGCGGCACGAGCTCGTCGGCGTTCTTTGCCAAGAAGGCTTCGTAGCGGCGGCAGTAGGGGCAGTCGCTCGCGCCCAAGTACACATAGAGGCGTTTGCCTTCGCGCTGGGCCCGAGCCTGCGCAGCGGTGAGGTCGAACTCGATGTGATCGGCGTTGCCTGTGGCAGCCGGCTCGATCACGATGGGCGCATAAGCCGCCGGAATGCCGATCGCCCAAGCAACGTTCATGGCCGAGAAGCCGAACCACGCGGTCAAGCCGGTGATGAGCAGCACGTAGCGGCGGTTCATGGGCATCAGCCGACGTGCAGCGTGCCGCTGTAGTGCGCGTCTTTCGAGTCTTCCACCTCGGCGCGCAATTCGCCGGGGCCGTGCGGGACGAAGTTGAAGCGCCAGGTCGGGTTTTCGCTGACCGAGAAGTCGAGGTCAGCATCGAAGATCTTGCGCTCGGCGTAGCTCACCTTGATCGAGCGAACGAAGTGCGGCGGGATGTACATCACCGTCACGTTGTTGAGCTCGAAGCCGGTGTCGTTCGGGTGGATCACGGTCACATCGGCGGTGGTGGGCTGCTCCATCTTCACGGTGTCAGCCACCTTGAAGACCGTGCGGCCGATGAGGTTCAGTGCGTCGCGGTTCGGTGGCGCTGAGCAGCCGCCGGATGTCTTCACGTAGCGCGAGTCCATGTGCAGCTCGCCGTTCGAGAGCTCGGCGATCAGGCGAACGTGGCCGTATTCGTCAACCCGAATGCGCGTCTCGAAATCGGCTTGGCCCACCTCGGTCGTGAGGTTCAAGGTGGCCGCCACGGGCGATGGGTTGTTGTCAACCAGCAGCGTCATTTTCTTGACGTAGAGCTCGGGCCGCTGCGGCAGTTGCGAGACGATTTTGATTGGCACCGAGGCGCCATAAGCCGCGCGCAAAGGCACGATGAGTTGCACTCGGCCGGAGGTCGCATCGATCGGTGCTTTGCCGAACAAATGACTGCGCAGGTTCTCCCATTGCGGCGATGAATCGGCGTGCCCGGTGTTGACCGGCAAGCCGCCGACTGCGGCTCTGGCCATCGGCCCGGCGAGTGTTGCGAGCGTGCTGGCGGCGCAGGCGTTGAGCCAGCGGCGGCGGCTGGTGGACAGGGTCGGTGCGGTCATGGGCGTCTTCATGCGGGTGCTCCGAGCGATGCGCTATTTGAACAGTTGTTCGCGTTCCATGCGCAGGAAAACAATGGCCGCGTTGCGGCGGTGAACGGTGTCGTATTGATCCCAGTCTTTGAAGTCGGCGAGGGCGAGTGCATCGGGCACATCGCTCAAGGCCACGTCGTCTTTGAGGAGTTCGCGGGCGCGTGATTCGAGTTGGGCGAGATAGGCCTCGGTCGCGGTGATCGCGCTGGCGTCGCCCATGGGGCCGTGGCCGGGGATGAGCTGCTTGATCGGCAATGCACGCAGTGCGTGCAAGGCTTGGCGCCAGCCGGGCAAGTCGCTGTCGCCAACGTCGGGGATGCGCTGGCAATCCACCAAGCCGCCGGCGAAGAGCGTGCCGCTGGTGGTGTCGAACACGCCGATGTCGCCGGGGCCGCTGGAGTGGCCGAAGTAGAGCACTTGCACTGGGCGGCCGATCGAATCGGTGGCGGCAAATGCATCGTCAAACACGCGATCGGCCTGGAAGGTTTCGGTGCCGCGCATCTCTTCTTCACCGAGTTGCTGGCGCAAAGCCTTCAAGCAGTTCTCGCAGCGCGATGCCATCAGCGTGGCTGCATGCCGCTGCATGACAACCGGAATGCCGCGCTCGCGGTAGGCGGCCGCGCCGAAGAGAAACTCTTGCCGCGTGTGCGTGATGAGCGCCAGCTTCACCGGCTGGCGCGTTGCCCGGGCGATGGCGCCGAGCAGCTCGCTGCCGTGGCGATAAGAGGTGCCGGTGTCTATCGCGATCACGCCGCTCGGGCCAGCGATGAACCCGGCGTTGCCGACGCGGCCGAGGTTGTTGCCATCTGGCTCACCCGGTGAGCCAGCCAGCATGTAGACGCCACTCGCGATCTCTGTCGCACGCACCTGAGCCTGCGGCTTGGTCAGCGCGCTGCCAGCCGCGCCAGCCACCGGTGCCGCGCAGCCGCTCGCGCACCATGCGGCCGTGGCGGCCAGCCATGCGGTGGCGGTGCGGCGGGTCGGCATGGCCGGCAGGGTCGAAATGTCCGAGAACCGAAGTTGGCGCGTCGGCAGGGTCTACTTCGCTTCGGCGAGCTTCTTCAAGTTCGCCAAGCCGCTTTGGTAGACGCCGGTGATCGCCTTGACCGCAGCTTCGTCGTTCTGCTCCGGCGGCGGGTCGTTGTTCGGATAGGCGCGGTAGAACGCGCCGCGCCACTCGACGATCGTTTGATTGCCTTCGCCGCTGACGGCAATGGTCGAGGTGTAGTTGGTGACGGGCAGGGCGCCGCCGTCTTTCAGGCGGTAGCTGTACTTCATCTTCGCGTCGTCAAAGCTCTCGAGCGTCTCGATCAGTGCGCCGCCGCCTTTCAAGGTGATGTTGCGCACCGAGCCTTCTTCGTTGCCTTTGTCGGCCGGGCTGCTGGCCACCGCCGGGTGCCAGTCTTTGAGTGAATCAAAGTTCTTGATGCGCGCCCAGACGGCCGCAGGCGCTGCGTCGATCGTGATCTTCTCGGTCACCTTCTGGCGCGTCGGCCCGTGGGCTGCGGCGGGCAGCGCGCTCGTGGCGAGCAGCGCGCCAATGGAGGCCGCAGCCCACAACGGCCGCAGCCAGCTTCGCGTTCGGTGGAGCAACATCGTCTTATCTCCTTGCGTGGTGGTCGAAGGCTTGCGTGATGTCTGGATGCGGTGTTTGGATGCGGCTCGGAACAACGCGGTCGGTCGACGCGGTTTGTCAACGCGTCTCGGGCATGCCGATGAAGGCACCAAACCCGCGGCTGTTCTTGCCGGTGGCGATGCGCTTGAGCTCGCGGCCGCTGGCGGCATCGAGCACGCTCAAGGCATCGTCCATCCAGTTGACCACATAGACCTTGTCGCCGTGCGCAGCAATGCCTTCCGGGTAGCCAAAGCCACTTTGCGTGCGCAGCACGGAAAGGCTTGCGGCATCGAGCACGCTGACGCTGTCGGCATGCTGATTGGTCACATAGACCTGCGCGCCATCCGCCGTCAAGGCCGCGCCATACGGCGCTTTGCCAACGCGCACGGTGGCAATCACGCCGAGGCTGCGGGTGTCGATGATGCTGATGTCATCACTCTGCACGTTGAGCGCGTAGAGCCGCTCGCGCTGGCCGTCGAGCATCAGCGCAAAAGGGTGGCTGCCCACTTTGACGCGGCTGCGAATGCGGCGGCTGGCAGTGTCGATGATGGCGACGGTGTCGTCGTCGCGTTCAGCCACGAACACGGTCTTGCCATCCGCGCTCACGGCGATGCCGGCTGGCGCGTGGCCCACCGCAATGGCGCCATTGCTCGTCAGCGTGGCGGCATCGAACACGAGCAATTGGTTGGCGTACCAATCGGCGGCATAGACACTGCGGCCATCGCCTGATGCGTCAATGCCGACCGGGCCGCTGCCTGCGGGCAGCGTGGCCACCACGGCTTGTGTTCGCATGTCGATCACCGAGATCGTTTTGCTGTCGGCGTTCGTGACGAACACTTTGCCGGCGCGGCTGGCAGCCACCACGCCTGCCGGCGATCGGCCGACCGGGATGGTGGCGATGACGCTGTCGCGCGCCAAGTCGATCACCGAGACATCATGGCTGCCCTGGTTGGTGATGTAGGCGAAGGGCTCGGCGTGGGCTGTGCCGGCGAGCAATGCCGTGCTGATGGGCAAGCCGAGCGCAAGGGCAAAGCGAACCGCAAGCCCAGCCCTCACTCCCATTCCAACTCCGCGTAAGCCGCGGTCACATTACGGCGATGGAATTGGTCCGCCAGTTGCCACGCCGATGCGTTGTCAACGCCGATGGTCTCGACCGCGCGCGGCAAGCTCGCATGCGCTTTCAGCGCGGCGCGGGTATCGCGCTGCAGCGCGCTCAAATAGTTGCGCTGCGGCGCGAGCGCGCCGGGCCACTCAGTGCTCGCGGCGCCATGCCCGGGCACAACACGCGCAGCATCCACGCGGGCCATGCCCTGCATCACCGCAAGCCAGCCGTTGAGCTTGCCGTCGACCACCGGCAGGTGGCCGCTGAAGAGCAAATCACCCGCGAAGAGCGTGCGGGTGTTGTCGTCGAATACTGTCAAATCGTTGTCAGTGTGAGCGGTTGGCCATGTTTGCAGCGTGAGCTTTCGGCTGCCGAGATCGAGCACCAGCGTGCCGGGTGCTGGCACCAAGATCGTCGGGTAGACGATGTCGTCGTGCTGCATCTCGATGTCGAGGTCGCGCTGAAGTGCGTTGATGAAGAAGGGCTCGCGGGCCGAGAGTGCAGCATTGAATTTGGCGCTGCCAACGAACTCGGCGTCAGGCCCTTCGAAGGCCTGATTGCCGAGGATGTGATCCGGGTGCGCATGCGTGTTGATCACATAGCAAACCGGCAGCGCGGTTTCGCGCTCAATCGCTGCGCGCCAGCGCTGGCCGATGGCTGGCGTGCTGCCGGTGTCGATCACGGCCACGCAGCGCCGGCCCACGATGAAGCCGAGGTTGGCGATGTCGCCGCGGTTGCTGGGCGACTCGAGCTCGACCGCGCCGATGTGCACAAACACGCCGGGCGCGATTTGCGTTGCGGAAAGCGCAGGCTCGTCAGGTGCTGCGGCATGGGCGCTTGTCGCCAGCAGCAAGCCGGCCCACACCGCGAACGCGGCGGTCATGCAGGCTCGCGCGGCCTTGCCAGGCGGGGTTGCCATGGCGCTACTTCGCGTCGTTGATGAAGCAGCCCTTTTTCGCTTTGGCCTGCAGTTCCTTGTAGCGCTTGAGCATCGGCTCCAGCGTGGGCACATCGCGGATGGCGCCGCCGCGCTCGCCGCCGAGCGTCATGCCGTTGGAGATGGTGACCATGGTGGTGTAGTCATCGAACGTCAATTCATTGGCCAGCGTGTCGACGGCACAAGAGCACTTGTTGACCATCTCGTAGTAGTTGCCGGGGTTGTCGCGCATGCAGGCTTGCACGTAGAGCACGCGGTCGACGGTTGGGAAATCGTTGGCCATCGCGGCGCTTGGTGCGGTACCCAGTGCCGTGAACATGGCGGCAAGCAGCGCGGACCCCGGCGCGGAAAACCGCGCGGAAAACAGCACAGAACGAGAGCGTGGTCGATTCATGGTGAAGTCCGGGCGGGTGCGATGTGTTGGCTTGGGAATAACGCTCATTTTGGCGCGCTCGCAGCCGGCTTGTCAGCACCTTCAACCCACAGTTCTTCAACGATCAACGGCGGCGCGCCAGGCGTTGCGTCGATCATCTCGGTGCGTATGCCGAAGACGCCGCCTGGCACCGCATCCGACAGCAAGAACACATAGCCCTTGTTCGCATATTTCTCAAAGCGCGGGCGGTTCGGGTCGGTCGCAAATGGCGTGATGGTCACTTCACGCGCGGCGATCGGCTTGCCGTTGAACGAGAGCGAGACATCGCGCACCTTGGCCGATTCGGCAATCGCCATGCGCACTTGCTTGCGGAAGTGATAAGCCTTGCCTTTGGTCAGGCGCTCCATCTCGCGCACGTCGCGTTCGAGAAAGTACATCGTCACCGGGTTGCCTTTGGCGGCCTCGATGTCGGGCATGCGCATCGCCCGTGGGCCTGAGAGGAACTCGCTCGATGTGGCGCAGCAGCTGCCGTCGGCCTGGGGTTTGAGCGACAGCGCCACCCGGTCGTCAAAGCCCGCCTCCAGGCTGCCCGATTTGCGAAAGGCATAGCGCAAGGTGGTGGGCGGCTTGACGGTGCTGAACTGATCTTCAAGGAAGAGGGCCCGCTCGGCGGGCGAGAACGCCGGTGTGTCGTCAGCCAGTGCGGGCAGGGCGGTGCACAGGCTGGCGATCAAGGCGGTGATCACTGCGGCCGTGGCAGAGCGGGCTGCGATGGGGTGGCGGCATGCAAGAGTTTTTGCGTTCATGGGAATCTTCAAGAAGGCGCGGTGGAGGCAATCGACTGATGGGATCAGTGCGGTTTGGCTGAGCAGGGCAGCGCGGCAACGGCGGTGTCTTGGTTGATGGCCCGGCGCTGCATCATGGGCGCCATTTGCGCACGGGCGGGCGGGTAGCCGGGGTCGATCGAGAGCGAGCATTCGAGTGCCTGCACCGCGGCACTGCTGCGGCCCAAACGGTCGAAGGTCAGGCCCATCACATACCAAGGCTCGGGGTCGGTCGGGTCGGCTTGTGACCAAGCCTGCGTGAGTGGCTCGAGCGCGAGCCAGTTGTTGTCGCGCTCAAGCACGGCCGCACGCAAAAACATCGGCTGCGCATCGAGCGGTATTTGCCAGAAGGCGAGGTCTTTGGGGTCGAGCGGCTTGACCGGTGCATCGTGCTCGCGATCATGGTCAGCCAGCTGCCGCAGCAACCACTCTGACGGGGCCGCAAAGTAATGCGCCTCGCCGCCCCGCAAACGAAAGCTCAAGATGCCGACGAGGCGAAGCTGGTCGTCAAACAACCCGCCGCCGCTTGCGCCGGAGTTGAAGAAGTTGGAGCTCTGCACGACGTTGGCGCCGTCCATCCGGTGGAGCGACAACACCTCGCCGCCACTGCTCTGAATCTCGATGCCGCCGGTGTAGCCCAAGGCCGTGACCGACTGGCCAATCGCCAGCGCCCCGGCCTGGCCGATCTTCACCGGCTCGGCCTCCAAGCCGGGCACCTTGAGCACGCAGAGGTCGTGATAGGCATCGCTCATCTGTGTTTGCACCCGCCAACGCACACTGCCGCGCACGATGCGTATCTCCTGCGCATCACGCGTGACATGGCAGTTGGTCACCACGCGGTCCACGCCAATGGCCACGCCCGAGCCGAGCGAGAACGCGCCGTTGCCACGCACCGCTTCAATCTTCACCACGCTGCCGGAGGCGAGCGCGATCATCGCCGCGCGGTCGAGCTCGGCGTGCGCGGGCGCAGCGGCTGCGGCGGTGAGCAGCGCGCTGGCAAACAGCGTCAGGCCGCGCATCACTTCTTGGGCATCTCGTAAGACTCATCGACGATCGGCACACCGTACTCCTTCAAGATCGCTTGAATGTCGGCACGCTTCGATTCAATCAAGCCTTCGATTTGCTGCTTCCAGTCGCGCTCGCCGTAGCGCACACCCATCGCCATTTGATAGGTCAGCTGCACGCCGGGCTCTGACTTCAGCGGCACGACGACGAGTTGCGGCGTCTTCACCCGCTGCGCAAAGTAACCCGCAATTGGCCCCCAGACGATTGCTGCATCGATCTTGCCGGCGGCGAGATCGCGCTCGATGATTTCGCCCGGGTACTGCTTCGGATCGGCGTTCATGATTTGGTAGGGCACGCCGTTGTCTTCGAGCTTGTGGCGCACCAGCCAGTCAGAGGCAGGCGAGCGGTCATAGATGCCAATGCGCAGCGACTTTTGTTGCGCGCGGTCCAGCTTCAAGAAGTCATCGGCAGTCGTGACGGCGTCGAGCCCCTTGCCCTTCGGGAACACGAGTGCGTAGGTCGAGCGGTAGTAGGGCTTCGTCACCGAGACTTGGTCATAGCCGGCGGGCACGCCAATGACGATGTCGCATGGGTAATCTTCGCCCGGCAGCTTGAACTTCAGCGTGTTGCGAATGAACGCGAGCCGCTGCGGAAACGAGTAGTAAGACACCGGCAAGTTCAAGGCCTTGCCAAAGAGCTCGGCAATGCGGTTCTCGATGCCTTCGCCCGAGGTGTTTGAGAACGGCAAGTTGTTCGGGTCTTGGCAGACGCGCAAGGCTTTGCGCGCCTCTGGCGCATCGTTGGGTTTGTCTTGCGCCGCGGCCATGCCTGCGGCAGTTGCCAGCGCGGCAGCGGCGAGCGCGGCTGTCAGCCGGCGGGTGTGATGTGCCCTCATGGGATGGGTTCAACTTTGGCGCGCGTGATGGCACCGTCAGACCGGCCCTTGAGGTAGGCATAGAGCTTGTCGATGTTGTCCATCACCTGCGGGCTGTTGCCAAAGCTTTGCATGCCTTTGGCCAAGCGGCCATCGCGCACGGTCACGACGAAATCATCCTTCGTCAGCACCTTGAGGCTATTGACCAGCGAGGGGCCGACGAGGCCTTCTTGATTGGCGCCGTGGCAGCGGTCGCAAGCCGCGGCGCGCCAGGTGCGAAAGCCCGTCATCGTGTCCGGGTCGACCTTGTACCCATCAACCACCGTGTAGAGCGGCGGGTCAGCCGCTTGGGCCGCTGCGCCGGCCGCGCACAACAGCATCGTGGTGATCAGCTTCTTCGATTTCATGACGCTCCCGTTCCAGCGTGTCAGTCGAATCATTCGCCGCCTGAATTGCTGGCTGTCTTCAATATCTTCATCAAAAGCGATAAGGGGATGGCCTTCTTTCGAATGCCATCCCCCGCTTACATAGGCACCAGTCTTTCAGCGTTGCGGGTGGCCGATCCGGCACCCCCCGCGTGGACAGCGCTCTTCTCGCTTTTTTCAGTTCGGCAATGCGAACATCGTCAGCGAACCACCGAGTTCGGTGTACTGACTCAGTTCCTTGTAGCCACCCACGGCGCCGAGACCGTCTTGGTCTTTCTCAAGGCCAGCCGCCATGCCGATGCCGGCCCAGCCGCCAATGCCTGAGAACACGCCGATGTACTGCTTGCCCTTGTGCTCATACGAGAACACGTTGCCGATGATCCCTGAAGGTGTCTTGAACTTGAACAACTCTTTGTTGATGTCGTTCTTGTCCACGCACTTCAGATAACCCTCGAGCGTGCCGTAGCACGACAAGCCGCCAGCGGTGTTGAGCGAGCCGCTCCAGACCGAGAACTTCTCGGCATGGCTCTGCACGATCTTGCCCTTGCCAGCATCCCAGGTGATGAAGTTGCCCATGCCGCCGTGGCTGTTGGGCGCCGGGAACATCGAGAGCGTGGCGCCCACATACGGCTGGCCTGCGGTGTACTCCACCTTGAACGGCTCGTAGTCCATGCAGACGTGGTTCGTCGGCACGTAGAAGAGCTTGGTCTCAGGATCGAACGACGCGGGTTGCTGGTCCTTGCTGCCCAACGCGGCCGGGCAGATTCCCTTGGAGTTGACATCGGGGCCGGCTTGCGCCGTGGAGTACTTCGAGACCACTTGCGGGCGGCCCGTCTTCATGTCGACGTTGGTGGCCCAGTTCACTTGCGGGTCGTACTTCTCGGCGACCAGCAAGGCGCCGTTGGTGCGGTCCATCGTGTAGCCAAAGCCATTGCGGTCGAAGTGAACGAGTGCCTTGGTCGGCTTGCCCTTGACATCGATGTCGGCCAGGATCATCTCGTTGATGCCGTCGAAGTCCCACTCATCGAACGGCGTCATCTGATAGACCCAGTTGACCTTGCCGGTGTCCACATCACGCGACCAGATCGACATCGACCACTTGTTGTCACCTGGCCGCTGCGACGGGTTCCACGTCGATGGGTTGCCGGTTCCGTAGAACACCGCGTTCAAGGCTTTGTCATAGCTGTACCAGCCCCAAGTCGTGCCGCCGCCGATCTTCCATTGGTCGCCTTTCCAGGTCTTCAGCGAAGAGTCGGGCCCCACGGGTGCGACCTTGCCGTCAATCCATGTGGTGGTCTTGGCCGGGTCGATCAGCATCTCGGAGTCGGGGCCTACGCTGTAGCCCTTCCATGCCGGTTTGCCGTCAGAGAGGTTGTAGGCCGCCAAGAAGCCGCGCACGCCCCACTCGCCACCGCTGATGCCGGTGATGACCTTGTCTTTGAATATGTGCGGTGCGTTGGTGTTCACGGCGCCCAGCTTCGGATCGCCGTTCTTGACGCTCCAAATCACCTTGCCGGTTTTGGAGTCGAGTGCCACCAAGTTGCTGTCGGCCTGCTGCAAGATCACCTTGCCTTCGGCGTAAGCCAAGCCGCGGTTGACCGTGTCGCAACACATTTGCGGAATGACGGCCGGGTCTTGCTTGGGCTCGTATTTCCAGAGGATCTTCTGTGTGTCGAGGTCAATCGCAAAGACTTTGTTGGGGAAGGGCGAGTGCAAATACATCTTGCCGTCAACCACCAGAGGCGAGCCCTCATGACCACGGAGCACGCCCGTGGAGAAGGTCCATGCGACCTGCATCTTGCCGACGTTGCTCTTGTTGATTTGCTTCAACTTCGTGTAGCGCTGGTTGTACATGTCACCTGCTTGCATCGCCCAGTTCTTGGAGTCGGAGATGTTCTTCTCGACATCCGCGTTGGCGTGCGCGAGCATCGGCAGAGCCAATGCCACGACCCCCAAAGGACTCACGAACAGTGTGCTCATTTGCCGGGAAATTTTCATCGGTGTCTCCTTGCTTTCAGGTGGTACGAGGTCATGCGAAGGGAACCACCGTAGCCCTACGCGGAGTGCATGCCTGAGCCACGTTCCGCAACAACCATGCCCATGAAACTACGGTCTCGCAAGGTGTTCGGATGTCAGGGTTTTCCGAAGGGCAAAGGTGCCCTGTTTTTACTGTCAATCCCCTAGGCAAAACCCGCGTTTTTTGGCTTCAATTTATCGAGACTTCGATCAAAGCCAGGCATGCCACTCGCGAGCATTCGGGAAAGTCCTCAGCAGCTCCGGCCACGCCTCGGCAGTCAGTGGCATGAGTGCGCCGCAACGCATTGCGCAGTCGCGCCACGTGCTTATTCACTTTTGGCGCAGAGTGTTGCAAAGCGCGGCATGACGAACTCCAACAGCCCGACACATCGACGAATCGCCCGCTGCATACCGCAGTAGGTGAAGCCCTGAGCGCTCGCAAGCGCTGCTGCGTCAGACTCTCGCGCCGACTCAACCCGCTTGCCTTCATGTTGCGCACCACTGGCCTCACCAAGCGCTATGGCACTCACACCGCACTGCAATCGCTCTCGATGCATTTGCGTGCGGGTGAATTCGTGGCTTTGCTCGGGCCCAACGGTGCTGGCAAGTCGACGCTGTTCCAAGTGCTCACTGGCCTCTTCGCCGCTGATGAGGGCGATGCCTTTGTGGCCGGCCATTCGCTGCGCCACGCGGCCAGCCACGCGCTCCGCCACATGGGCGTCGTGTTCCAGCAGATCTCGCTGGACCTCGACTTGAGCATTCGCCGCAACCTGCTTTTCTATGCCGATCTTCACGGCGTGCCGCGCCGCTTGGCGCAGCTGCGCATGGCAGCAGCCTGCGCGCAGCTTGGCCTCACGAGCGAGCTCGACCGAAAGGCGCGTGAGCTCTCTGGCGGCAATCGGCGCAAGGTCGAGCTCGTGCGCGCGTTGCTGCACGAGCCACCGTTGCTGCTGATGGATGAAGCCACGGTCGGGCTCGATCCCAAGTCGCGTCGCGATCTGCTTGGCGCCTTGCATGCACAGGTGCGCGAGCGCGGTGTCTGCGTGTTGTGGGCCACGCATTGGGTGGAAGAAGCGGTGGATGCCGATCGCGTGTTGGTGCTGCATCAAGGCGCGTTGATTGCCGATGGCTCGCCGGCGAATGTGACTCAAGCACTCGGCGCCGCAACGCTCGAAGCCGGCTTCATTGCCCGCACCTCGTGATCGATTCAAAGCCGATACAGCGCCCCGTGTTGAATGCCGCAGGCTTGGCCGCACGCGCACGCGTCGTTCCTCATGCGTTGCAGGCCATGCAAGCCATCGTCGTTCGCGAGCTCATCAAGTTCTCGCAACAAACTGGCCGCTTGATCTCCGCACTCGTGCGGCCTTTGCTGTGGCTCGCGGTCTTTGCGGCGGGCTTTCGCCATGTGGCTGGAGACACAGTGGCGCCGCCCTATGAAGCGGCCGTGCCTTATGACGTCTACATCGCTCCCGGCCTCGTCGGCATGGTGCTGCTCTTCAACGGCATGCAGTCGTCACTGGCAATGGTCTATGACCGCGAGATGGGCTTGATGCGCCTCTTGCTCACCGCGCCGCTGCCGCGGCCTTGGCTGCTCTTTTGCAAGCTCTGCGCAACCGCGTTGCTCTCGGTGCTGCAAGCGCTTGCCTTCGTTGCGATTGCGATGCTGCTGGGCACGCACCTGCCTGTCTTCTCACTCGGCGGCTTGCATGCGCTCGCTGCACTCGTGGCTGCCGCCTTCATGCTCGGCGCGCTCGGCCTTTTGCTCTCGGTGACGATCAAGCAGCTTGAGAACTTCGCGGGCACGATGAACTTCGTCATCTTCCCGATGTACTTCGCCTCGACTGCGCTCTACCCGCTGTGGCAGTTGCAGCAGTCGCGCGCTGACTGGCTCGTGTGGGTGGCGCGCGCCAACCCGTTCACCCATGCCGTCGAGTGGATGCGCTTTGCGCTCTATGCCCAAGGGCCTGGCGCGGCGCCGTATGTGGTGATGGGCTGTGGCGCTGCCTTCTTCATCTTGGCGTGCTGGGGCTATGACCCGCAACGAGGTTTCGGCGGCTTGACCAAGCGAGGCGGCGGGTGACGTGCACGCGTGCCGCGCTCCTTGCGGCGCTCACTCGCACTGCCTGCGCCGCGATGGCCGCCGCCCCTTTCGCGGCCTTTGCGCAAACCGAAGTCGCGGTCGTCAACCTGCCTGGGGTTGAGGTCATCGGCATCACGCCGGTCCCCGGAACCGGCATTCCCAAAGACCGCATCCCGGCCAACGTGCAAACGGCCGATGATCGCCGCCTGCGCCAATCGCAAAGCCTCAACCTGCCCGAGTTCATGGCGAGCCAGTTGCCGAGCGTCAACATCAATGAGGTGCAGGGCAACCCGTTTCAAGTTGACGTGAACTATCGCGGCTTCACCGCAAGCCCGCTGCTCGGCACGCCGCAAGGCCTGTCGGTGTTTCAAGACGGCGTGCGCGTCAACGAGCCGTTTGGTGATGTGGTCAACTGGGACTTGATCCCCAACGCAGCCATCGCCAGCATCACGCTGCTGCCCGGCTCGAACCCGCTGTTCGGGCTCAACACGCTCGGCGGTGCGCTCTCATTGCAAACCAAGAGCGGCGACACCCACCCCGGCACCGAGATCGAGTTGCAAGGCGGCTCATTCGGCCGCATCAGCAGCGCGCTCACGCACGGCATGACGATCGGCGAGGCCGGCCATTTGTTCATCGCACTCGCCGGGCTCAACGAACACGGCTGGCGAGACTTCTCGCCCTCGCGCGTGCGGCAAGCGTTCGTCAAAGGCGGTCAACGCACGGCCGAGTGGTCTTGGGACCTGAGCCTCACGCATGCCGAGAACCGCCTCATCGGCAATGGCCCGTTGCCTGAGTCGATGCTCGCGGTGCGCCGCAGCCAGGTCTACACCGTGCCCGACATCACCGAGAACCACCTCGACCTCCTCACCTTCAACACCACCGCCCAACTCGGCCAGCTGCTGGGCAACGACATTGAGCTCGACGCCACGCTCTACAGCCGGCGCACCCGCGCAGCCACGCTCAACGGCGATCTGAGCGATGCGTTTGATCCGCCCGAGAACACGCAAGCCGGCGTTGAACACCGCACCCACACCCATCAGCAAGGCGAGGGCTTGATCGTGCAAGCTGCCGCAACGCTCGCTGCCCATCGCCTCACCTTGGGCTTCTCGCACGACGTGGCCCGCAGTGACTTTGAGCAAACTTCGGCGCCCGGCAACCTCGATGCGAGCCGCGCTGTGGTGGATGTGGGCGCGAGCCAGGTCGATGCGCTGATCGCCGGCCGCAACCGCACGAGCAGTGTGTTTGCGTCCGACCTGATCACGATTGCGCCGAGCGTGCACCTCACGCTCTCGGCCCGCTACAACGACACCCGCGTGACGACCTTCGACCGCGGCCGCGCCACGCTCGGCCTGCCCACTCAACTCGATGCCGATGCCAGCTACCGCAAGCTCAACCCCGCCGCGGGCCTCACCTGGCAACTCACGCCGAGCATCACCGCCTATGGCGGCTATGCCCAAGGCAACCGCGCGCCAAGCCCGATCGAACTGGGCTGCTCCGACCCGGCGCAGCCCTGCATCTTGCCCAACGCGTTGCAGTCTGATCCGCCGCTGAAGCAGGTGATCGCGAGAACGCTGGAGGCTGGGCTTCGCGGCACGGTCGGCGGTGGCGTGCGCTGGAACGCATCGGTCTTTCGCACCGTCAATCAAGATGATTTGCTCTTCATCGGCAATGGCCGCGCTGCGGGTTACTTCACCAACTTCGGCCGCACAGCGCGGCGGGGGCTGGAGCTGGGTTTGTCAGCGCGTGGCGAGGCGATCGAATGGGCGGCCTCGTACAGCTATTTGCGCGCGACGTTCGAGTCAAACGCCTGTGTGGTCTCGGCCGCCAACAGCGAGGCCGGCGCGAGCGCGGCTTGCCCCGACGAAGGCGAGATCGCCGTGCAGCCCGGCAACCGCTTGCCCGGCTTGCCGGCGCACAGCGTCAAGCTCAACGTTGATGCCAAGCTGATGGCCGATTGGCGCATCGGCGCGCAGCTCAACGCCTACTCATGGCAATACGTGCGTGGCAACGAGAACAACGCGCAGCAGCCTGATGGCGTCGGCGTCTTTGGTGCCGGCCGCATTGGCGGCTTCGCTGTCGTCAATCTGACGACGAGCTGGAAGGTCAATCGCCATTGGGAGGTTTTTGCGAAGGTCTCCAACCTGTTCGATCGCCACTACGCCACCTCGGGCCTGCTCGGCGAGAACGCATTCGACAGCGCTGGCGCGTTGCAAGCGCCGGCTGATTGGCGCAACGAGCAATTCGTGTCGCCAGGTGCGCCGCGTGCTGCGTGGGTGGGCGTGCGCTTGGCGTTCGGCAAGGGCGACTGACTTGCCAACGCGTTCGGCCATGCGCGGGCGCATGCGAGCGGCGTTCTTCTTGCTTTGACGAAGCCCTGGCCCGCCACCACGGCAGGCTGTGCCACCGGTGTGACACACTGCGCCGACACCTCGCCGGCACCCGTGTTGACCGTGTGGCAACACACCAGACAGGAGACGTTCTGCATGGACCGCAGTGATGCGCTGTTGCACGATTGGCGCCGCCGCGCGCTGGCGATCGAAGAGGAAGTTGCCCGCGCGGTGATTGGCCAGAGTCGAGTCATTCGCCTCGTCAACACGGCCGTTTTTGCGCGCGGCCACGTGCTGCTGCAGGGCGATGTGGGTGTAGGCAAAACGACGCTGCTGCGCGCCTTCGCCCGCGTGCTGGGTGGCCACTACGCGCGGACCGAAGGCACGATCGATCTGATGCCCAACGACCTCATCTACTACACCTACATCAGCGCCGAAGGCCGGCCTGCGGTGGAGCGCGGGCCGTTGATCCAGCACGGCGAAGAGCTCGCCATCTTCTTCTTCAACGAGATCAACCGCGCTCGGCCGCAAGTGCATTCGTTGCTGCTGCGGGTGATGGCTGAGCGCAGTGTGTCGGCCTTCAACCGCGAGTTCCGCTTTCCGCATTTGCTGGTGTTCGCCGATCGCAACCGCGTCGAACGTGAAGAGACCTTCGAGATCTCATCGGCCGCGCGCGACCGCTTCATGATGGAGATCACCATCGACGCGCCCGCGACCGACGCTGACCGCCGCGCACTGATGTTCGACCCGCGCTTTCACGACACCGACACGCTCGTTGGCAGCCTCACCGAAGCGATGGTCGCCTACCAGGAGCTCAACATGGTGGCGGCCGAAATTCAGCGCGTGGTGCAGACCTCCGAGGCTTTGCAAACCTATGCGCTCGGCCTGTGGCGCGCCACTGCCGTGCCGGCCGACTACGGCGTGCGGCTCACTGACGTTGACGCCTCTCAACTCATGCTCGCCGGCGCCAGCCCGCGCGGCATGAGCATGCTGCTGCGCGCGGCGCGTGTTGTGGCATGGCTTGAGGGGCGCAGCTTTGCCACGCCGGAAGACGTGCAAGCCGTGTTCTTCGAAACCATCGCGCACCGCCTCTGTTTTCAGCCGGTGCATGAGATGCGCCGGCAAGAGATCACGGGGCCGTTGATGAGCGCGATTTTGGGCAGCGTGGCGGCGCCTTGACCGTGGGCGCCTGCATGGCAAGCGCTGAGTGCGCTTTGCTCCCTCTCCCTCTGGGAGAGGGCGGGGGGCGAAGCGGGGCTTTCGAGCCGCATGCGGCGAGCCCGCGAAGCGACTCCGGCTTGCAAGCCGGAGTGCGCACTGCAAGTGAGGGAGCGCCTGTCTTGCTCCCTCTCCCTCTGGGAGAGGGCGGGGGTGAGGGCGCGTCCGCTGCTACTGGTGCCGGCGCGGCGGGCCGAGCCCTCACCCCAACCCTCTCCCAGAGGGAGAGGGGGCCAGAAGGGGAGAGGAATGCCAACACCCATGGCTAACGCCAACGCCCTGCGCGAACTCCACTACCGCGCCCGCGCCAAAGTCCTCGGCCACTTCCCCGGCCATCACCGCAGCACGCGCGGCGACAGCGGCTTCGAGTTCCGCGGCCATGCCTCCTTGCTCGATGCGCCCGACCCGCGTCGGCTCGATTTGCATGCGAGCCTGCGCGACCCGTTCGGCGCTTGGCAAGTGCGCATCTACAGCCAGCGCAAATCGATGCCGGTGCTCATCGTGGCCGACCTCTCGGCCTCGATGAGCTTCGAGAGCACAGGCCGGAGCGGCAAGCGCCGCAAGCTCGATGTGCTGGCCGACTTCACCGAGAGCTTGGCGTGGTCGGCTTGGCGCACTGGCGACAGCTTTGGATTCATCGGCTGTGATGACGCCGTTCGCCGCGATCTGCTCCAGCCCGCCACGCGCTTGCGCGGCACCGGCACGTCGATCGCTCTCAGCCTGCGCAGCATGCAGGCGACAGGGCGTTCGTCAAACGGTTTGCTCGATGCCCACCGCCATCTCCCCAGGCAACGCGCGCTCGTGTTCTTCATCTCGGATTGCCATGTGCCCGCCGATCACTTGAGCGCTGTGCTCGCGAGCATGGCCCACCATGACCTCGTGCCCGTGGTGCTCTGGGACCCGGCCGAGTTCACGCTCAGTGCCAAGCGCGGCCTGGCCAATGTGGTCGACCCCGAGACCGGCCGCGAGCGCCTCGTCTGGTGGCGGCCCGCCTTGGCCGCGCAGTGGCAAGCGGCTCGGCTCGCGCGGCGCGAGGCGTTGAACAGCTTCTTTCGCGCGCGCAAGCTCAAGCCACTCTTCATTGAAGGTGCGTTCGATGCAGATGCCGTCACGCGGCACTTCCATGCGTGAGCGCGTGCGCCGCGCCGGCCTCGCGAGCGTGCTGCTGGCGACCCTTGCTTCGCCGCATGCGCATGCCGCGCCAGAAGCGCTGACCGCGCAGGTCGATGACCCACGCGCCTTCGGCTACACCGTGGGCGATGTGATCACTCGGCGCATCCATCTGCAGGTGCCCGCGGGTCTGCAGCTCGATGCGGGCTCATTGCCCGCGGTCGGCCGGCGCGGCACGGCGCTGGAGTTGCGCAGCGTGGAGCTCGCGCGCAATGAGCTCACGCTGGCCTACCAAGTGTTTGTCTCGCCGCGCGAACCGCGTGTGCTGGAGATGCCGCCGCTCGCGCTCCGCTTCGTCGGCTTGCCGCGTGAGCAAAGCTTGCGCATTGATGCGTGGCCCGTCAGCGTCTCGCCGTTGGTGGCGGCGGAGGCGCCGTCGCGGCAAGGCCTGGGCGATCTTCGGCCCGATGCTGCGCCGCCCTTGATCGATACCGCGGCCACGCGCGCAAGGTTGACCGCTTATGGCGCGGTGCTCGCGTTGCTGCTGGCTTACCTGGCGCACGTCTACATCGCGCTGCCATGGTGGGCGCGCGGCCAGAGGCCCTTTGCGCAAGCTTGGCGCCAGCTGCAAGCCTTGCCTTCTCACGCCGACTTGCCCGAGCGCCGCGCTGCGTGGGCGCGCATGCACGAGGCGCTCAACCGCACGGCGGGCGAGGTGGTGTTCGCCTCAAGCGTTGATCGGCTCATGGCCGCAGCGCCGCAGCTGGCCGAGTTGCGCGCCGAGTTGCTGCAGTTCTTCGAGCGCTCAACCCGCGTCTTCTTTGCCAATGCCAGCGCGCCCGTCGATGACGACCTTGCCTGGCTACTCGCCTTTTGCCGCCGCTGCCGCGATGCCGAGCGAGGGGCGGCCTGATGGCCATCGAGTGGCCGGCCCGATTGGCGTTTGACACGCCCGCCGTGCTTTGGCTGCTGCCGCTGGCGCTGCTGCCACTCGTTGCCCGCCGCGGCCATGCGCTGGCCAACACAGGCTTGGCGATGATGCCGCGCGACTGGCCTTCTTCGCTGCTCAGCCGCGCCTTGCAACTCGCTGCGGTGCTGGCGCTGGCAGCAGCGATCGTCGGCATGGCCGGGCCGCATCGGCCCGAATACACGGTCGAGAAGGTCGGCCGCGGAGCCGAGATCGTGCTCGTTCTCGACCGCAGCCGCAGCATGGATCAAAGCTTTGCCGGCGCGCGCGGCCCCGCACCCAAAGGCACCGGCCCGGAGGCACTCGCCTACTACTCGAACCAGCGCGCTTATGAGTCGAAGCAATCAAAGGGCAAGGTCGCCCGCGACGTGCTCTCCGAGTTCACCGCCAAGCGCCCTGACGACCGCTTTGGCATGGTCGCCTTCAGCACGCTGCCCATCCGCGTGCTCGACTTCACGCAGAAGAGCGAGGTGATCCAGGCCGCCATCAGCGCCGGCAACATCGGCCGCGGCTTGTCTGACACCAACATCGGCCTGGCCTTGGAGGCGGCTCTGAGCTTCTTCGACAACCGCCCCTACACCGGCTCGCGGATCATCATGCTGGTGTCCGATGGTGGCGATCACATCGAGCCCGATGTGCGCGAGCACATCGCGCAGCTCACGCGCAACCACCGCGTCGGCATCTACTGGCTCTACATCCGCTCCGCGCGCAGCCCCGGCCTGAACCCCGACCCGGGCGACCCGGACGTGAATGCCGACAGCGTGCCCGAGTACTTCTTGCACCGCTTCTTCGAATCGCTCGGCACGCCTTACCGCGCTTATGAGGCCGAGAACCCCGAGGCCTTGCAAAAAGCCATCGACGACGTCAACCGGCTCGAGAACCTGCCGATCACCTACCGAGACACCATGCCCCGCCGCGACCTCTCGGCCTGGGGTTACGCACTCGCGCTTGGCAGCGTGCTGCTGTTGCTCGCAGCGCAGGCGATGGAGATCAAGCGGTGGGCTTGAGCACGCGCTTTCGCACACGCCAACTCACGCGCACGGCGCTGGCGCTGGGTGCGCTCGTGCTGGCAGCGTTCGCCGTCGATGGCGCGCGGCTCTGGCATGCCGAGCGCATCAATGCGCGCATCAGCGCAAGCCAGGTGGCGGGCGCGCCGGCGATCCCCGAGGCCGATGCCGCCGGTTTGCCCGAACTCCGCTTCGCGCAAGCCCATGCCATGGCGGCCAGTGCGGGCCAGAGCGACGCGGCCTTGAACCGCTACCGTGCGCTGCAAGGCGCATCAACGCTCGGCCAAGCGGCGCGCTTCAACAGTGCCAACTTGCTGCTGCGCCAAGCGATCCTGGTTCAAGCCAGCAGCCAGCCGGGCCAAGCGATCCCGCTGATCGAACTCGCCAAAGAAACTTACCGCGACATCCTCCGCCAGCAGCCCGACCACTGGGACGCGCGCTACAACTTGGAGCGCGCACAGCGCCTCTTGCCCGATCCGGAAGAAGGCGACAACGAGCCTGGGGAAGGCGCGAAAAACCGCGAGCGCGCCGCAACCACCATGCGCGGCTACTCGCCCGGCCTGCCATGAAGCGCTGGCTCGGCCTGTTGCGCCAACGCAGCGAGGCGCTGCTGCTCACCGGTGCCGCGCTTGCGCTCGGCGGTTGCTTGCTCGATCCCGGCATCACGATGCAGCGGCCGCGGTATGAAGAGATCGTTGTGCTCGATGTGACGCAGAGCATGAATGTGGAAGACCAGCAATCGGCCGGCAAGCCGATCTCAAGGTTGCGCTACGCCAAACAAGCGCTGCGCGACACGCTGCTCAAGCTGCCCTGCGGCTCCAAGATCGGTTGGGGCCTCTTCACCGAGTACCGCTCTTACCTGCTGTTCGAGCCGGTCGAGGTGTGCGCCAAC
Organism: Rhizobacter sp.; assembly: GCA_043778145.1. Taxonomy (GTDB): domain Bacteria; phylum Pseudomonadota; class Gammaproteobacteria; order Burkholderiales; family Burkholderiaceae_C; genus LMDS01. The sequence continues at coordinate 84,240 of JAYWGR010000062.1, read as the reverse complement.
TTGACCGAGCTGCGCGCCACGCTCGCCCGCATCGATGGCCGCATGGCCTGGACGGGCAACAGTGAAATTGCCAAAGGCTTGCACAGCGGCCTCGTCATCGCCAAGCAACTGCCCGGCGTGCCCTCGCTCGTCTTCATCACCGATGGCCAAGAAGCACCGCCCCTCAACCCACGCCACCGGCCGGCCTTCGATGACAAACCCGGTGAAGTCTCGGGCCTGCTCGTCGGCGTGGGCGATCTGAAGCCATCGCCCATCCCGAAGACCGACCCCATGGGCCGATCCATCGGTTTTTGGAAGGCCGACGAAGTGATGCAATCCGACCCCTACGCCCAAGGCCGCGGCGGCAGCGTGGCCGGCGAGTTGATGAAGGACGACGACGGCACGCCCGTGGCCCGCGTGCCCGGCGCCTCGCCCGGCTCCGAGCATTTGTCGGCCTTGCGCGAGGCCTATCTGCGGCTGCTGGGCTCGGAACTCGGGCTCGGCTTCTACCGCTTGCAAAGCACCGAAGGTTTGGCCGCTGCAATGATGGCGCCAGCCCTGGAGCGGCCGGTGACCGTGCGTGCCGATGCGCGAATGGCGCTCGCCGGCTTGGCCGTGGCTTTGCTGCTGGCGCGCTTTGCCGCGCCAAACTGGCAGCGCTGGCGAGGCAAGCGCGCGGCGCTCACTGCCAAGCGGCGAGGTGGTCGGCCACGAACTGATTGAAGCGGATGGTGGGCCGGCCAAGCAGGCGCGGCGCATCGGGGCTGATGTTCGCTGCCAAGCCCTGGCTCACCACGTCGTTCAGCGAGCTCAGCCACTCGACGATCGCCTCTGGCATTGCGGCTTTCAGCATGCCGTCGCGCGCTTGCGGCACCGACACCGGCACATGCGTGATCGTTCGGCCAAGCGCTGCTGACAGCACCGCCAAGCGCTCGGCTTCGGTCGAGGCCTCAGACCCGCTCAGGTCATACGCGCGGCCCTTGTGCGCGGCCGGGTCAGCGAGCACCTTGGCGGCCACGGCGGCGATGTCGCGCGCATCGATGACGCTGTGGCGGCCGTCGCCCGTTGCCGCGTAGACCGTGCCGGCCTTCACCATCGCGGCCATGTGCGTCGTGTAGTTCTGCATGAACCCCGATGGCCGAAGGATGGTGGTGGCGATTCCACTGGCGTTGAGCAAGTCATCGATCGTGCCCTGCAAGCGCGAGAGCGCAAAGGGTGACGCCGAATCCGCACCGGCGCCGCTCGACCGCACGATGTGGCCCACCCCGGCGGCCTTGGCGGCACTCACCACGTTCTCGGCCAGCGCGATCTTCGTTGGCACGAGCGGCAACAGAACGAAGAGCGTGTCGATGCCGCTGAAGGCGCGGGCCAATGCAGCCGGGTCGTCGTACGACGCGACGCGCACTCCCGCGCCCGCGGCGCCCGATGAGCGCAGCACATCGAAGTCGATGCCTTGCGCCTTCAGCTGAGCGACGAGTGGTGTGCCGATGTTGCCGCTGGCGCCGGTGATGAGGACCTTGCCCATGATGGTCTCCTTGGAAGTGGTGTGTGAAGAACGACAGGCGGCAGGAGCTGGCGTTGAGTGAAGCCAGTGTGGCTCGTTCAGGTCGCCAGATAAAGTCATCCCCGCGACCATCATTTGCAACTGTGAGTTGACAATCGTTTCATGGACGATCTTCACAAACACTGGCCTGGTTTTCTCGCTGCGGTGCGCACGGCCGAGGCCGGCAGCTTCTCGGAGGCCGCGCGGCGCCTGGCATTGACGCCGGCTGCCGTGGGCAAGAGCGTGGCGCAACTCGAAGCTCGGCTTGGCGTGCGGCTCTTCAACCGCACCACGCGCCGGCTCTCGCTCACCGCCGAAGGCGAGCGCGTCGTTGAGCGCGCGCGGGCCGCCATGCAGGCGCTCGGTGAGGCCGGCGCGGTGCCGCGGTCGGATGGGCGCTTGGAAGGCTTGGTGCGCATCAGCTGCGGGGTCGGCTTCGGGCGGCGCCATGTGCTGCCGGCGGTTGCTGAGCTGCTGAGCGCGCACCCGGCGATGCAGATCGAGTTGCAGTTGTCAGATGCGGCGATCGACCTCGTCCAAGAAGGCTTTGACATCGGCATTCGCGGCGGTGCAGCGCCGCCGCAAGGCATGGTTGCAAGGCGGCTGGGCATGGTGCCGATGCGGCTCGTGGCATCGCCGCGCTATTTGGCGAAGAACGGTGCGCCGAGCGAATGGTCGCAGCTCGCCGAACACCGTTTGATCGGCGTTCGATTCGCCTCCGGGCGCCTCGATGCATGGTGCTTTCGCAGTGGCGCAAAAGTCCACACGCTGGCCGCAGCGGCCCAGCTTCTCGTCTCGGCGCCCGAGGCCGCGGCCGATGCCGCCTTGCTGCACCAGGGCATTGCGCAGGTCGCCTTGCATCACGCGTGGGAGGCCATCGAGCGCGGCACGCTCAAGACGCTGCTGATGCAGCAGCATGTGTCAATGCCGGTGCCGCTTGCCATCTTCTACCCGCACCGCGAAGGCCTCGCGCCGCGAGTGCGCGCGGTGGTCGATCACTTGCTGCTGCGCTTGCGCGGGCAGCCGCAGTTGGGTGGGGAGTGAATCACTGACGGATGAGCGCTTCAGCTGGCGCGGCAGTCAACCCGCCGGCTGCAAGCGCCCGGCGATGGCGTCATTCAAGTTGCGGTGAAAGCGCAGCATCTCGTGTTCAAGCCGGCCGGTGTGGAGCACCTTGTTCGCTCCGCTCGCCATGCCGCGCTGGGTCGCCACGGCGGTGGCGATGTCTTCGCGTTGAAAGACTGTCTGCTCGATCAGGCGGAAGGTCTTTTCCCAATGCGGCGTCCAGTCGGCGGTGCTGCGCTCGGGTGGAATCAGCATCGTGTGGATCCAGCGCACTTGGTCGGGCGCGGGCGAGAACATGCCGATGAGGCTCACGTAATCCGGGTGCCAGATCAGAAAGGTGTTGGGGAAGATCAGCTGCGTGGGCGTGCTGAGCGCGCAGAGGGCTGCGCGGTCGCGTGGCGTGTCGAACGGTTCGAGCGCAGTGCGGCGCGCAACGAGCGAATCCTGGTGCGGGCCAGCGTGGAAGTTGACGGTGTGCGCATCGGCGAAGAAGGGCGCGATGGTGTCGCGGTGAAGCACGCGGATGTGATACGCCTCGAGAAAGGCATCGGCCGTGAGCTTCCAGTTGGCCGCATGAACCTGGTCGACCTTGCGGAAGACTTTGAATTCGGCCAGGCCCAGCCAGTGCAAATGCTGGTCGAGCCCTTGCAAGCTCGCTGCGGCCGAGAACGCAGGGCCGGACTTTCGTTTGATGAAGATCAGGCCGGCGGCTTCATCGCAGGGCAGCTCGATGAGGTTGAGCTGCGTGGGGTCGATGCCGTCAAAGGTTTCGGCGTGCAAGCGGTGGCGCAAGCGGCCATCGAGCTCGTAAGCCCAGCCGTGGTATGGGCAGACGAGTGCGTTGCACGCGCGCGCCTGCGCGGCGCTGCCGTCAGCCGGCGCTGCAATGAGCGCCATGCCGCGGTGCCGGCACACGTTGATGAAGGCGCGGGTGCGGCCATCGGCGCTGCGCGTCAACACGATCGGGGTGCCGAGCGCATCGAAGGGCAGGGCGCTGGCGGGTGTGAGCTCAGCCGAATGCGCTGCGACGATCGGCCAGTGATCGAAGAGGTGGTCTTGCTCGTGCTGCCAGTGCGCCCGATCGGCGTAGTGGCGAGTGGGCACGCCGCCTGTCTCGCTGCCCATCTCGCGCAGGCCAGTTTGGCGGCACTGGTCAAGGCGATGGATGAGGTCGGCCAGCGTGGCGGGTGGCATGGCGGCGTCAGTCAACGGCATCGCAGCGTCTCCGGTTACGGCACGGCAGGCCAGTTTGCACCGTTACCCGAGTTGCGGCGCCTCCAGCGCCAACAAGGCCCGCTTGCGGTCGATGCCGCCGGCATAGCCGGTCAAGGCGCCGCTGCTGCCGATGACGCGGTGGCAAGGCACGATCACTGACACCGGGTTGCGCCCCACGGCGCCGCCCACGGCCCGCACTGCGGCCGGTGTGCCGAGATCGCGGGCGAGTTCGCCGTAGCTCCGCGTCGTGCCGGCGGTGATCGCCAGCAGCGCTTGCCACACAGCGCGTTGAAACGCCGTGCCTTGCAGATCGAGCGGCACGCTGAAGCCGGTGCTGCGGCCGGAGAAGTAAGCGTCAAGCTCATGTGCGGCGCGGCAGAGGAGATCGTCTTCAGGCTCGCGCGGTACGGTGAGTTCGCCGGGGTGGTGCTTCTGCCCATCGAACCACGCGCCGGCCAGGCCGTGCTTTGTGCGGGCGAGCAGCATCGGCCCGATTGGCGAATTGAAGGTCGCTTGCGCGGTGCACGTGGCTTGCAGGCGCGTCGTGGCCGCGGGCCTTGTGTCGGTGATGGCGTTGGTCATGTCGACTTCTCCAAAGAGTTCCAGAGCCGCAGCACGGCATAGGCGCGCCACGGTTGCCAGGCGCGTGCTTGGGCATCGGCTTGGCGCTGCGAGGTGGTGCCGAACAAGGACTTCATCGCTTTGAGTAAGGCCACGTCGCTCGGCGGAAAGGCATCGGGCCAGCCGAGCGCCCGCATGGCGATGTAGTGCGCCGTCCAGGGGCCAATGCCGGGGAGTGCTATGAGCTTGGCGATGAGCTCATCAGCGCTCGCGTGGTGCGCGAGGCAGGCTTCGACCGTGGGCCAAGCCTGAGCGATCGCGATGATTGCGCCGGCGCGCGTTCGAATGATGCCGAGCTCGGCAATCTGCGCGGGCTCGAGTGCGGCGATTGCCTCGGGCGCAGGAAAGAGCCGGTCAACTTCGGGCCACGGCGTGGTCACGGCGATGCCGAAGCGCTCGACGAGCCGCCGCGCCAGCGTGCGCGCCCCAGCCACCGTGACCTGCTGGCCGAGCACGGCGCGAACGGCGAGCTCGAACGCATCGAGGCTGCCCGGCAGGCGAAGGCCTGGGTCGCCAGGGAGATCGTGCAAGGCGGTGGCGATCGCCTCAGGCGAGGCATCGAGATCGAGCCAGCGCCGCGCCGCACGGACGACACGGCCACTGGCGCTCGCGAGCGTGGATGAATAGCGCAAGCGCACGACTGGCTGGCCCGAGTCAAACGCGGCTTCGATCCAGCCCGCTTGGGGCGCGACCGTGCCTGCGCGCAGCGTGCGCCAGATCGTCGTGCTGGCGATGTGTTCGATGCCGGGAATGGCGCGTTGCGCGAGAAAGCGCAGCAAGGCCGCAGTGTCATACGGCGGGCGGTAGGCGAGCGTCACGGTGATGGCGTCGCCGGCAGTGGTCTCGGTGCGTGAGCTGAGCCGACCTTCGCCGCGCAGCCGGCTCGGGCTCATGCGGTAGCCATCGGCAAATGCCGCGTTGAAACGGCGCAGGCTCTTGAAGCCACTGGCGAGCGCCACTTGCGAGACGGCAAGCGTCGAATCGGTGAGCAGATGTTTGGCGAGCAGCAGCCGCCGCGTCTGCAGGTATTGCAAGGGCGTGACGCCGTGCTCGGCCAGGAAGATGCGGCGCAAGTGCCGGTCGCTGACGCCGAGCTTTGCAGCGAGCGCGGCGATGCTGGGCGGCTCGCCGTTTGTGGCATGCGTGTCGAGCTGGGCGTCGAGTTGTGCGGCCGCTTGCCGCGCGAGCGTGGCTGATGCGTCCATCACCGTCCAGGCTGGGTTGTGGCCGGGCGCTATCTCGGGCCGGCACTTGAGGCACGGCCGGAACGCTGCGGCTTCGGCCTGTGCGGGTGTCTCGAAGAAGCGGCAGTTCTTGCGCAGCGGCGTGCGCACGCGGCATATCGGCCGGCAGTAGATGTGGGTGGAAGTGACGCCGACGAAGAGCCGGCCATCGAAGCGCGCATCGCGTGCGGTGAGCGCTTGGTAGGCGGCATCGGGGTCGAAGGTCATGGCTGCATTATGTTGAGCCAACGCTGGGCGACTCGCCGTTTTCGGACACGTCGCTGAGCCGCCCTCAAGCCCATTTCAGCGCCGAGTTCAGCGCCGACTCAAACACCGACTCAGGCACCGACTCAAGCACCGACTTCAGCGTCGCTCGGGCAGCGTGTTCATCGCCTTGCTGATGATCCCCAGCATCACCTCATCGGCACCGCCGCCAATCGAGCCGAGGCGGCCATCGCGGTAGAGGCGCGAGACGCGGTTGTCCCAGGTGAAGCCCATGCCGCCCCAGAACTGCAAGCAGGTGTCGGGCACGCTGCGCAACAGGCGGCCGGCTTTGAGCTTGGCCATCGAGGCCCACTCGGTCACGTCGCGGCCGGCGAGGTAGTGCTCGGTGGCCATGTAGGTCAGGCCGCGCAGCGCCTCTACCTCGGTCTTCAACTCTGCCAAGGTGTAGTGCACGATCTGGTTGTCGAGAATGGCTTTGCCGAAGGCATGGCGGTCGCGCGCGTAGTTGGCGGTGATGTCGATGCAGCCAAGCAGCGTCTCGATCGCGTTGGCCGCGGCCCACAAGCGCTCCTCTTGTAACTGCAGCATCTGGTAGGTGAAGCCCATGCCTTCTTCGCCAATGCGGTGATGCTGCGGCACGCGCACGTTGTCGAAGTGAATGAGGCCGGTGTCGCTGGCCATCATGCCGATCTTCTTGATCTTCTTCGCGCGCGTCACGCCGTTGGCTTTCATCGGCACGATGATCAGGCTCTTGTTTTTGTGCGCGCCGCCCGCACCGGCCGATGCATCAGACGTGTTGGCGAGCAGGCACATCCAGTCGGCTTGCAGGCTGTTGGTGATCCAGAGCTTGGCGCCGTTGATGATGTAGTCACCGCCGTCTTTGCGCGCCGTGGTTTTGATGGCTGATACATCCGAGCCAGCGCCAGGCTCTGACACGCCCACGCAGCTGACCACGTCGCCGCGAATCGCCGGTGCCAAGAACTCGCGGCAGAGCGCTGCGCTGCCGAAACGGGCGAGTGCCGGGGTTGCCATGTCAGTCTGGATACCAATGGCCATCGGGATGGCGCCGCACGCGGCCTTGCCGAGTGCCTCGGCCATCACGATGGCGTAGGAGTAATCGAGCCCCAAGCCGCCATAGGCTTCGGGCTTGGTCAGCCCGAGCAGGCCGAGGTTGCCGAGCTTCTTGAAGAGCAGGTGCGCGGGGAACATTTCCTCGGCTTCCCACTCGTCAACGTGCGGGTCGACCTCGTTGGTGACGAAGCGCTCAACGGTGCGCCGGAGCTCTTCATGTTCATGGGTGAATTGCACGGCGGTCTCCGGTAGTCGTCGTTTGTACTTGTTCCCCACGCGCGCTGCCACCTCGATACTCCCCATGTCCCGGAGCGTTCAACTGCCGTTAGCGCATTTATGACCGACGCGATGATCTTCGACGCCGTGCGCACCCCGCGCGGCAAAGGCAAGAAGGACGGCAGCTTGCACGAGGTCAAGCCGATCGACCTGCTCGCCGGCTTGCTCATCAAGCTGCAGCAACGCCATGGCTTCGACCCGGCGCAACTTGACGATGTGGTGATGGGCGTGGTCTCGCCCGTTGGCGAGCAAGGCGCGGTGATCGCCAAGACCGCAGCGCTCAAAGCCGGCTGGGATTGCCGCGTGGCTGGCATGCAGATCAACCGCTTTTGCGCATCGGGCCTGGAGGCCGTCAACATCGCCGCGCAAAAGGTTGCGAGCGGCTGGGAAGACATGGTGGTTGCCGGTGGTGTGGAGAGCATGTCGCGCGTGCCGATCGGCGCTGATGGCGGTGCGTGGGCACAAGACCCGGCCACGAACTTTGCGACTGGCTTTGTGCCGCAAGGCATTGGCGCCGATTTGATCGCCACGCTGGCCGGCTGGGAGCGTGACGACGTTGATCGCTTTGCGCTCACCTCGCAGCAGCGCGCTGCCGCAGCGCAGGCCGCGGGCTACTTCGATCGCTCGGTTTTGTCGGTTGACGATGCGATCGGCCTGGCCGTGCTTGAGCGCGATGAGTTCATCAAGCCGCGCACCACGCTCGAAGGCCTGGGCTCGCTCAAGCTCGCCTTTGCCGAGCTCGGCGCGATGGGGTTTGACGCGGTGGCGCTGGCGCGCTATCCGCAAGTCGAGCGCATTCGCCATGTGCACACGGCGGGCAACTCATCGGGCATCGTCGATGGGGCGGCCGCGGTGTTGATCGGCAGCGCAGCGAAGGGCCGCGAGATGGGCTTGCAGCCGCGCGGCCGCGTCGTTGCCACGGCGTTGTCAGGTGCTGACCCGACCATCATGCTCACCGGCCCGATGCCGGCCACGCGCAAGGTGCTGGCCAAGGCCGGATTGCAGATCGATGACATCGATCTCTTCGAAGTCAACGAGGCCTTTGCCGCGGTGCCAATGCGCTTCATGCGGGAGATGGGCGTGCCGCACGAGAAGGTCAACGTCAACGGCGGCGCCATTGCACTCGGCCACCCGCTGGGTGCCACCGGGGCGATGCTCGTCGGCACTTTGCTTGACGAGCTGGAGCGCCGCCAGCTCAAGCGCGGGCTCGTCACGCTGTGTGTGGGTGGCGGCATGGGCATCGCGACGATCATCGAGCGGGTGTGACGGTGGAGACGATCCGCTATGAAGTTGGCGCTGATGGCATCGCCACGCTGACCTTCGACGCGCCGCACTCGGCCGTCAACACCATGACGGCGCAGTGGCAAGACGATCTGACCGAGGCCGTTGACCACCTTGTGCGCGATCAGCCGCAGATCAAAGGCGTGCTGCTCGTGTCGGCCAAGTCAACATTCTTCGCCGGCGCACAACTCGACAGCCTGCTCAAGCTGACTGCCGATGACGCAGCGCCGAGCTTCGCGCGCATCGAGGCGATGAAGAAGAACTTTCGGCGCATTGAAACGCTGGGCCGGCCAGTGGCCGCTTTGCTCGCCGGCGCGGCGCTCGGCGGCGGTTGGGAAGTGGCACTCGCCGCGCATGCGCGATTTGCGCTGGCCGACGAGCGGGTTCGATTCGGCACGCCGGAGGTATCGCTCGGCTTGATTCCCGGCGCAACCGGCATCACGAAGACGGTGCGTTTGCTCGGGTTAATGGCGGCGCAACCGTATCTGATGGAAGGTCGGTTGTTCGGGCCGCAAGAGGCGCTCGGCTTGGGGTTGATTCAAGGGCTTGGCGACAGTGTTGAGGCCTTGCGTGCGCAAGCCTTGGCTTGGATCGATGCGAACCCCAATGCCATTCAGCCCTGGGACCGCAACGACTACAAGATGCCCGGCGGCACACCACTCAACCCAAAGATCGCGGCAGCACTCGTCGTGGCGCCTGCGGTGTTGGCGCAGAAGACGCGCGGGCTTTATCCGGCCGTCAACGCGGCGCTGGAGGCGATGGTCGAAGGCGCGATGGTCGACTACGACACCGCCACGCGCATCGAGAGCCGCAAGCTCGCGGCCTTGATGGTCGGGCAGACGACGAAGAACATGGTGACCGCGTTTTTCTATCACCTCAACGCGATCAAGTCGGGTCAATCTCGGCCGGCAGGCTGTGCGCGCTGGACGCCAGGCAAGGTCGGCATCCTCGGTGCCGGGATGATGGGTGCCGGCATCGCGAATGCGGCGGCCTCGCGCGGCATGGCCGTCGTGTTGAAAGACGAGACCATCGCCAAAGCGCGCGCCGGCCACGAGACGATCCGCGCTCGCACGGCGGCGCTGGTTGCCAAAGGCGCGATGGATGAGACGCAGCAGGCACGGCTGCTCAACCTCGTCATGCCCACGGAGCGCGCGGCTGATCTGGCCGGCTGCGACTTGATCATCGAGGCCGTGTTCGAGCAGCGCGCGTTGAAGGCGGCCGTGACGCGCGAGGCCGAGCCTTGGCTCGTGTCGGGCGGCGTGTTCGCAAGCAATACGTCTACCTTGCCGATCAGTGGCTTGGCCGCGGCAAGCGCTGCGCCGCAACGCTTCATCGGCCTGCACTTTTTCTCGCCCGTGATGAAGATGAAGCTGGTCGAGATCATTCGCGGGCGCGAGACGAATGATGAAACCGTGGCCCGCGCGTTCGACTTCGTCACCGCGCTCGGCAAGACGGCGATCGTCGTCAACGATGGTCGCGGCTTCTTCACGAGCCGCGTCTTCTGCACCTATGTGATGGAGGCTGCAGCGATGCTGGCCGAAGGCATTGCGGCGCCATTGATCGAGCACGCGGCGCTTGCCGTGGGCATGCCGATCGGGCCGCTGGCCGTGATGGATGAAACCTCGCTGGCGTTGTCAGTTGACGTGCTTGACCAAACCCGCGCCGACTTTGCTGCCGAAGATAAAACCTACGCCGCCGGCGCCGGCGAATTGCTGGTCGAGCGCATGGTCAAGCAGCTTGGCCGCCCAGGCCGCGCAGGCGGTGGTGGCTTCTACGACTATCCGCCGAACGCACCGAAGCACCTGTGGCCAGAGCTGAAAACGCTTTTCGAACGGGCCGATGCGGCCGATGCCGACATGGCCGAACTCAAGGATCGGCTGCTCTATCGGCAAGCGATCGAGACCGCGCGTTGCTTGCAAGAAGGCGTGCTCGGCAGCGCGGCGGAAGCCAACATCGGCTCAATCTTCGGCATCGGCTTTCCGGCCTGGACCGGCGGGGCTTTGCAGTTCATCGCGGCGGTGGGCCGAGAGCGCTTTATTCAACGCGCAGCCGAGTTGGCGGCGCGCCACGGCGCGGGCTTTGCGCTGTCTCAGCCAGTGATTGACGCGATCGGGCAGGTCACTGCTTCAGCGTCATGATCCACTGCACGAGCTGCTTGGCATCGGCCTCGCTGACCTGAGTGTTCGCAGGCATGGGCACCGGCCCCCAAACGCCCGCGCCCCCTTTGACGACCTTCTGCGCCAACCCGCCCACGGCGTCAGGTTGACCCGCGTATTTGGCGGCGATGTCTTTGAAGGCCGGGCCGACGAGTTTCTTGTCAACCGCATGGCAGGCCGTGCAATTTTTTCTGTGCGCGAGTTCTGGGTTGGCCCAAGCTGGCAGCGTGCACAAGCTTGCAGTCAGAACGGTGATCAGGGGCAGCAGTCTCATGTCATTCTTTCGTTGCTTCTATGCCGCTCGGCTACATTCAGAATAACGCAGCGCATCACAACGCGTTGACCTCTTCGGGCCTTGGTGCCTCAGTCTGCACAAGGAGTTCTCATCATGTTGTTCGTCCTCGTCGGCATCGCCATGATGTTGCTCAATGTGGCTGAAATCGGCCCCACGGCCAGCTGGAACTGGAAGATCACCGGCGACCTCTGGCGGTTCTGCGTGCCCTTCGCGCTTGCCATCGTCTGGTGGGTCTATTCAGACTTGTCAGGCCTCAACAGGCGCCGCGAAGTCGCGAAGATGGAATTGAAGAAGGCCAACCGCCGCAAAGAAAATATCTCCAGCCTCGGGCAAGATGTCGGCAATCGCCGCAAAGGCGGCAAGCGCTGACCAAGCGCTGAAACTTGCCACGACCGTCAAGCTGCTTGCGAGCTGACGGGTTATGTGCGGCGAGACCACTTGGCAGCCACCCCGAACGGGGCGTGACCCCTATTTATCGAGCACTGCGCCAACACTCGCACTCGACGCATTGCGCGCGAACTTGGCGAGCACGCCGCGCGTGTAGCGCGGTGCGGGCGCCGTCCATGCGGCGCGGCGCTTGGCCAATTCGGCATCGGACACATTGAGCTGCAAGGTCGCGGTGTGTGAATCGATCGTGATCGAGTCGCCTTCCTCGATCAGCGCGATGTTGCCGCCCGCATAGGCCTCAGGTGCCACGTGGCCGACCACCATGCCCCATGTGCCGCCCGAAAAGCGGCCGTCGGTGATCAGCCCGACCGAGTCGCCGAGGCCTTGGCCGATGAGCGCGCCGGTCGGTGCGAGCATCTCCGGCATGCCGGGTGCGCCCTTGGGGCCGAGGTAGCGCAGCACCATCACGTCACCAGCGACGATGCGCTTGGCCATGATGGCGGCGAGCGCCGATTGCTCGTCATCGAACACGCGCGCCGGGCCAGTCATGGCCGGGTTCTTCAGGCCGGTGATCTTGGCAACGCAACCTTCAGGCGAGAGATTGCCCTTGAGGATGGCGAGATGCCCGTGCGAATACATCGGGTTGTCGATCGGGCGGATCACGTTTTGATCGGCGCGCGGCACGGCTGGCACGTCGGCGAGGTTCTCGGCGATGGTCTTGCCGGTGATCGTGATGCAGTCGCCGTGCAGCAAGCCGGCGGCGAGCAGCGTCTTCATCACTTGCGGTATCCCGCCTGCGCGGTGCAAGTCGACCGCGAGGTACTGGCCGGAGGGCTTCAAATCGCAAAGCACCGGCACCTTTTGGCGCACGCGTTCGAAGTCGTCGATGCTCCACTCGACTTCTGCGGCATGCGCGATCGCGAGGAAGTGCAGCACCGCGTTGGTCGAGCCGCCCGTGGCCATCACCACAGCCACAGCGTTTTCGATCGACTCGCGTGTAACGATGTCGCGCGGCTTCAGATCGGCCTTGACGGCTTCGACCAGCACGCGCGCGGCTTCCGTCGCGGAGACCGAGATTTCGTCGTGCGGATTCGCCATCGTCGATGAATACGGCAAGCTCATGCCGAGCGCCTCAAAGGCCGAGCTCATCGTGTTGGCGGTGTACATGCCGCCACACGAGCCGGTGCCGGGAATAGCGCGGCGCTCGATCTCGTTGAAGTCCTTTTCGCTCATGTTGCCGGCGCTGAACTGGCCCACGGCCTCGAAGACGCTGACGATGTTGAGATCCTTGCCTTGGTAGCTGCCGGGCAGGATCGTGCCGCCATAGACGTAGATCGCCGGCACGTTGGCGCGCAGGATGCCCATCATGCCGCCGGGCATGTTTTTGTCGCAGCCGCCAACGACGAGCACGCCGTCCATCCACTGGCCGCCCACGCAGGTCTCGATGCAATCGGCAATCACCTCGCGCGAGACGAGGCTGTACTTCATGCCTTCGGTGCCCATGGCCATGCCGTCGCTGATCGTCGGTGTGCCGAAGATTTGCGCATTGCCGCCCGCAGCTTCGATGCCGGCAACTGCTGCATCGGCCAGCTTCTGCAGACCGGCGTTGCACGGCGTGATCGTCGAGTGGCCGTTGGCCACGCCGATCATCGGCTTCTTGAAGTCGGCTTCTTGATAGCCGAGTGCGTAATACATCGAGCGGTTCGGCGCGCGCGCCACGCCCTCGGTGATGTTCTTCGAGCGGCGGTTGATCGACATGGCGTTCCTCGGGGGTCTTCTGGACATTGACGGTGCAGGGCGGCCCGCACTATAGCGGGCACCCAAAGAGTGCCACCGTATCATCTCGCCATGCTTGTACACCCCCAGTTCAACCCGGTCGCGCTGCAGCTCGGGCCGCTCGCAATTCATTGGTACGGCCTGACTTACCTCGCCGCTTTTGGCTTCTTTTTGTGGCTCGGCGGCAAACGCACGCAGCAGCCTCAGTTTGCCCAGCGCGGCTGGGTTCGGAGGGACATCGAGGACCTGCTTTTCTACGGCGTGCTCGGTGTCGTGATCGGTGGGCGGCTCGGTTATGTGCTTTTTTACAAGCCGGGTTTTTATGCTGCGCATCCGCTCGAAATCTTTTCGGTGTGGAAGGGCGGCATGGCCTTTCACGGCGGCTTGCTCGGCGTGATCGTGGCGTTGGCGCTCTTCGCGAAAGTGCGCAAGCGGCACTTCTTTGACGTCGCCGATCTGGTGGCGCCCTGCGTGCCGCTTGGCCTGGCATCGGGCCGCATCGGCAACTTCATCAACGGCGAGTTGTGGGGGCGGCTGGCCGACCCATCGTTGCCGTGGGCGATGGTCTATCCGCAATCCGGCATGAGCTTGCCGAGGCATCCTTCGCCGCTGTATCAATTCGCGATGGAAGGCGTGCTGCTCTTCTTTCTGCTTTGGTTCTACGCGAAGAAGCCGCGCGGGCTCGGGCAAGTGTCGGGCATGTTCTTGATCGGCTACGGCGTGTTCCGATTCATTGCCGAGCACTTCCGTGAGCCAGATGAGTTTCTCGGCTTGCTCGCGCTGAATCTGAGCATGGGCCAATGGCTGTGCGTGCCGATGATCGTGGCCGGCGCCGCAATTTGGATGTGGGGCGCCAACCGTGCGCCGAGCCCAGCGTTCAACTCGGGCAAGTCGGGGAAGGCGACATGAGGCAAGTTTTTCTCGATACCGAAACCACAGGCCTGAGCCCCGACGCGGGCGACCGCATCATCGAGATCGGCTGCGTCGAGATGATCAATCGGCGCCACACGGGGCGCACGTTTCATTGCTACCTCAACCCCGAGCGCCCCAACCACGAAGACGCGGTCAAGGTTCACGGCCTGACCGATGCCTTCCTCGCCGACAAGCCGCTCTTTGCGGCCGTCGCCGACGAGATGCTGCAGTTCGTGGCCGGCGCTGAGATCGTCATCCACAACGCCAGCTTCGATGTGGGCTTTCTCAACGCCGAATTGCGGCGCCTTGGTCAGCCGCCGTTTCCGGAACGAGTCGTGAAGATCACCGACAGCCTGTTGATGGCGCGCGAGATGTTTCCGGGCAAGTCGAATTCGCTCGATGCGTTGTGCAAACGCCTCGAGGTCGACAACTCCAACCGCAGCCTCCACGGCGCCTTGCTCGATGCGGGCCTGCTGGCCGAGGTCTACATCCGGCTGACGCGTGGGCAAAACGCGCTCGGCATTGATGTGAGCGAGCCGACTGCGGCCGAGTTCGCGCTCGAAGCCGTCGATTTCAGCCGGCTCGATTTGCCCATCGTTTTGGCCGACGCCGACGAAGCCTCAGCGCACGCTTTGATGTTGCTCGAGCTCGACAAGGCCAGCGCCGGCAAGACCGTTTGGCGGCGAACTCTGGAAGAGGCGGCCTGAAGGCTGGCATAATGCGCGACTCGCCGGCACCCATCCGGCGGGCGGGTCTGCAACGGATTCGCCAGAAATTCGGGCGGTTAGCTCAGGGGTAGAGCACGACATTCACACTGTCGGGGTCGGGGGTTCGAAACCCTCACCGCCCACCAAGTACACGCGCAGACGTGTCGTCATCCCGGCCACTCGCAATTGCTGGCCCAGATGGTCAAGTGGCGTCGAGTTGCTTCGTTTGACTGCCAGCGGTGCGCTGGCCGACCGGGTAGCTGACGACGTGCTCAGCCTTCCGAGTCGGCTGCTGCTGAATTGAGCGTGGGCTCTGCCCGCTGCCATTGCCCGTTGACAAGCAACTCGTGCGGCCCGAATTGCGCCTTGTAGGCCATCTTGCCGCTCTGACCAATCCAGTAGCCGAGGTAGAGGTTTGGCAGCTTCAAGAGTCGCGTCTGCTCGATCTGCCAGACGACGTTGTAGGTGCCGTAGCTCTTGCGCGGCTCGGGTTCGTAGAAGGTGTAGACCGCCGAGAGGCCGTCGTTCAGGATGTCGAGAATGGACACCATCTTCAGCTTGCCAAGCCCATCGGCCGAAGGCTCGCGGAACTCGACGAGCCGCGAGTTGACACGGCTTTGCAGCAAAAACTGGGTGTACTGGTCAATGCTGTCGTGGTCCATGCCGCCGCCAACATGGCGGCCGGCTTGGTAGCGCAGATAGAGCTGGTAGTGCTCGGGCACGAAGCACAAGCGCAACACCCGCGCCTCGAGGTTGCCGTGGGCCCGCCAAGCGCGCTTTTGGCTGCGCGTGGGTTCGAAAGTGGCCACCGGTACGCGCAGCGGCAGGCAGGCTTTGCAACCGTCGCAATAAGGCCGGTAGGTGAACATGCCGCTGCGGCGAAAGCCGTTGGCGACGAGGCCGGAATACGCGTCTGCGTGGATCAGGTGGCTGGGCGTGGCGACCTGCGAGCGGGCCATGCGGCCGTCGAGGTAGCTGCACGGGTACGGGGCCGTGGCATAGAACTGCAGCGAAGCGAGCGGGAGTTCTTTCGGATGAGTCACGGGCCGTCGTCCTGGTGCGTGGCGCCACTGGATTCGAGCCGCCGCCACATCCGTAAATCATAGGACCAATCGGCGATGGCCGGTTCTTGCAGGCGCGGGAGCAATCGACGTTCGAACTCGCTGCGTGGCAGCTCGCGGCCGCCCAGCGAGGCGAGGTGGCCAGTGCGCTGCTGGCAGTCGATCATGGGCACGCCGTGTTCGCGGCAAAAGCACACGAGTGCGGCGAGTGCAATCTTCGAGGCATCCGTGCGGAGCGAAAACATCGACTCCCCAAAGAACATGCGGCCGAGGCTGACGCCGTAGAGGCCGCCAACGAGTTCACCGTCAACCCAGGTCTCGATGCTGTGGGTGCGGCCGAGTGCATGCCAGTTGCAGTAGGCCTCGATCATCTCGGGCACGATCCATGTGCCGGGCTGGCCGTCGCGCAATGTCATCGCGCAGGCAGTGATGACTTGCCGGAACGCGCTGTCGATGCGCACTTCGCAGCCCGGCGTACGGACGAACTTCGCGATCGTTTTACGCAGCGAGCGCTGAAGTTTGAACTCGTCTGTGAGCAACACCATGCGCGGGTCGGGTGACCACCACAGCACAGGTTGGCCGCTGCTGTACCAGGGGAATACGCCTTTCGAATAGGCCTCGTTGAGGCGCTCCAGGCTGAGTTCGCCGCCGGCTGCGAGCAGGCCGGGTGCGTCACTTCCCGGCGGCAGCGCGCGAGCGGTGTCGGGCAGCAGGTCGCTCGGCTGGCGCAGCCAGGCGATCACGGGGGCGCGTGTTTCGACTGCGGCACGTGTTGAGCGCCTACTGCATGAACCAGCCGTGGCTGACCACCAGCGATTGGCCCGTCAGCGCGTTTGAGGGGAAGCTCGCGAACAGCAACGCGACTTCAGCCACATCGGCCACGGTGGTGAATTCACCGTCGACCGTTTCCTTCAGCATCACTTTTTTGATCACGTCGTCTTCGCTGATGCCGAGGGCTTTGGCTTGCTCCGGGATTTGCTTGTCAACGAGCGGCGTGCGAACGAAGCCCGGGCAGATCACGTTGGCGCGCACGCCTTTTTTGCCGCCTTCTTTCGCAATGGTCTTGGCCAAACCAATCAGCCCGTGCTTGGCCGTGACGTAAGCCGATTTCAGCACCGAGGCTTCTTTCGAGTGCACCGAACCCATGTAGATGATGCTGCCGCCGCGACCCGATGCATACATGTGCGGCAGGCAAGCTTTGGTCGTGAGAAAGGCGCCGTCGAGGTGGATGGCGAGCATCTTTTTCCAGTCCGCAAACGGAAATTCTTCGGCCGGATGCACGATCTGAATCCCGGCGTTGCTCACCAGCACATCAACACCGCCCCAAGCCGCCACCACCTCGGCGACGGCCGCGTTCACCTGGCCTTCGTCGGTCACGTCCATCGCCACGGCCATTGCCGCCAGACCTTCCTTGACGAGCCCATCGGCCGTGGCTTGTGCAGCGGCTTTGTTCATGTCGGCGATCACCACCTTGCCACCTTCGCGGGCGTAAGTGATCGCGATTTCCTTGCCGATGCCGCTGGCCGCGCCGGTGACGAAGCAAACTTTGTCCTGAAGTTTCATGGTGGTATTTCCTGCCGTTGCGTGAGGAGAGTGGGGTGAGAAGCCAAGTGCGTCAGGGTCTGGAGGCGGCTACGGCTGATTCGTTGCTCGCCTCTGGCTTGGAAAGCGCCTGCGGGCCGCCCGGCGTCAAGTCATAGACGTGGACGCCGTGGCCGTTCTTCTCGCGGTCTTGCCAGCGCGGGTCAGCCAGTGTCCGGCGCACATCGGCCTCGCCCGCAGCCCAATGTTCGAGCATCGAGAGTCGCGAGAACTCGTAATCTTTGGACTGGCTCTCGTAGTGTTTGCTGCGATAGATGAGGTGCACGACCGTGACCGCGCTTTCGCAGCGCACTGCAGCGAGGGCCTTCAGATCAGGATCATTGCGCCACTCCGGTGGCAGCTTGGCCATCAGGCGGCTCGCGGCTTGAGCGATCACTTGGCGATCCATCTCGTTCGTGGTGTTCAGGCGCGTGCGGCTGGAAAAGCGGATGTCCTTCTCGCGCTCGGTCACCTCGCCCATCGTCTTCGGCAAATCGCCACGCGCGGCGAACAGGTCGACTTGCAGCACCAGCCGCGCACGCCTGCCTGGCTGATCGAGCACGTATTGCAGCGGCGTGTTCGAGACGATGCCGCCGTCCCAGTAGAACCGGCCATCGATCTCGACCGGCGGAAAGCCCGGCGGCAAGGCCCCGCTTGCCATGACGTGGCGCACGTCGATGTGTTGGCGCGCGGTGTCGAAGTAAGCGAAGTTACCGCTCTGCACATCGACCGCGCCGACCGAGAAGCGCATTGGCCCTTCATTGAGCCGCTTGAAATCGATCAACCGCTCGAGCGTTTCGCGCAGCGGCGCCGTGTCGTAATAGCTGATTGCACCGATGCTGCCTTTGGGCTGGAACGGCGCAGCCGGAAAGCGCGGCTTGAAAAACCCGGGTACGCCGAACAGCATCGCTTGCGTGGCGCTCGCTTCGTTGGCGAGTTCGCGCACGCTGGGTGAAGGCACCACGTGCGGCAACGGTGCCGCGCCCGAGACTTGCTCCCAGAACGCGCGCAGTCGCGGCACGCGCAGCTCGGGTGGGTTGCCCGCGATGATCGCGGCGTTGATGGCGCCGATCGAAATGCCTGCAACCCAGTCCGGCTCTTCGGCCGTGTGACTCAGCGCTTCAAAAACCCCCGCCTGGTAAGAGCCTAACGCGCCGCCGCCTTGCAGCACAAGAATCCGCTCTTCATTGCGCGCGGGCGGGCGAGCGTCGTGTGGCTTGGTCATGTGATGAGGCTTCGCCGAGTGAATGACGCACAAGCATAGCGCTGCCCTGTGAAGGAACGTGCTGGGCTCTCAGGCGATCATCAGTGCAGGGCGGAACTGCAAAAGGCCGTCGATACAATCCGCGCCCTTCGCCACTCGCCCGCCACCCGTGCCCGATCGCCTTGCCGTCTTGCTGCAATACGCGTTGCCCAAGCAGGCCATCACTGCCTTCGGCGGCATCGTCGCCTCGGGCCGCTGGGGCCGCGTGACCACGGCGATCATCAACTGGTTCATTGGCCGCTACGGCGTCAACATGGCCGAGGCGGCGAACCCCGATGTCGCCAGCTATGCGAGCTTCAACGACTTCTTCACCCGCGCGCTTCGGCCCGATGCCCGGCCGTTGGCTGACGCTGATTTGATTTGCCCGGTCGACGGTGCGGTGAGTCAGTTCGGAGTGATCGCGCGCGGTCAAATCTTCCAGGCCAAGGGCCATCACTACTCGGCCACGGCACTCGTTGGCGGTGATGCGGCCTTGGCCGCGCCTTATGAGAGCGGCTCCTTTGCGAATGTGTATTTGAGCCCGAAGGATTACCACCGCATCCACATGCCATGTGATGGTCGCCTGATGCGCATGATTCATGTGCCCGGCGACTTGTTCTCCGTCAACCCGGTGACCGCGCGCGGCGTGCCCGGGCTCTTTGCGAGAAATGAACGCGTCGTCTGTGTCTTTGAATCGGCGCGTGGGCCCTTCGTGATGGTGTTGGTGGGTGCGACCATCGTCGGCAGCATGGCAACGGCGTGGCACGGCGTTGTCAACCCACCGCGCCGGCGAGCACCACGCGAATGGCACTACGCTGATCGTGAGATTGCCCTGAAGCAGGGCGAGGAGATGGGTCGCTTCTTGCTCGGCTCAACCGTCGTGATGTTGTTCCCAGAACGTGAGCTGCACTTCAATGGCGCGTGGTCAGACGACCAGCCGGTTCGCCTCGGCGAAGCGATGGCCGACTTCTAGAATCCGCCAGCATGAGCACCTACCAACTCGAAGGCAACGCGCCGCACATCGCAGATTCGGCTTGGGTTGCTGACAGCGCTCAGGTGATCGGCAACGTCGAGCTGGCCGATGACAGCAGCGTCTGGTTCGGCGCGATCCTGCGTGGCGACACCGAGCCGCTGCGCATCGGCCGCGGCAGCAATGTCCAAGACGGCACGATCATCCACGCCGACGCGGGCTTTCCAGTCACGGTGGGCGAGGGCGTCACGATCGGCCACCAAGTCATGTTGCATGGTTGCAGCATCGGCGATGGCTCGCTGATCGGCATTCAAGCTGTGATCTTGAACGGCGCACGCATCGGCAAGCATTGCCTCGTTGGCGCCGGTGCGCTCGTCACCGAAGGCAAAGAGTTTCCCGATGGCTCGATGATCATCGGCGCACCTGCCAAGGTGGTGCGGCAACTGACGCCGGAGCAAATCGAGCGGCTCAAAGGCAGTGCGGCGCACTACGTTGAAAACGCCCGGCGATTCAAAACCGGGTTGAAGAAATTGACATGAGCGAACTTCAGAAGTTCTTGTTCGACGGCTTGCCGGTTCGCGGCATGCTCGTTCGCTTGACCGACAGCTGGCGTGAGGTGCTGCAGCGCCGCGCTGCGGCCAGCGAGGTCTTCCCCGCGCCAGTGCGCGCGCTGCTCGGCGAAATGGCGGCGGCCGGTGTGCTGATGCAGGCCAACATCAAGTTCAACGGCAGCTTGATCTTGCAGACCTGGGGCGACGGGCCGGTGAAGCTTGCGGTTGCGGAGATCCAGCCGGATTTGGCCTTTCGCGTGACCGCCAAGGTCGTCGGCGAGGTGTTTGATTCGGCTCGGCTGGAGGCGATGCTCAACGTCCATGGCCAAGGGCGCTGTGCGATCACGCTCGACCCGAAAGACAAACTGCCTGGGCAGCAGCCGTACCAGGGCGTCGTCTCGCTGCATGGCGATCAGCGTGAGCCACTGCAGAACTTGAGCGAGGTGCTTGAGCACTACATGCTGCAGTCGGAGCAGCTCGATACGCGGTTGATCTTGGCTGCCAACGATGAGGTGGCGGCTGGTCTGTTGATCCAGCGCTTGCCGTCAGCTGGCGCCGGCCTGGCGCTGCGCGACGAGGACGACATCGGTCGCAACGAGGACTACAACCGCATTGCGCTGCTCGCCGGCACGCTCACGCGTGAAGAGCTGTTGACGCTCGACGTCACCAGTGTGTTGCGCCGTCTGTTCTGGCAAGAGCCCCTGCGCCGCTTCACCGTGCCTGCCGACAAGGCCTGGCCGCGCTTCGCGTGTTCGTGCTCGCGCGCGCGCGTTGGCGGCATGCTCAAAGGCTTGGGCCGCGACGAGATCGACGGCATCCTGAGCGAGCAAGGCCGCGTCGAAATCGCTTGCGAGTTCTGTGGCCTGAAATACCACTTTGATCCGGTTGACGTGGGCGAGCTCTTCACCGCGGCGCGCGACCAGCCGCCCGGTTCGAGCGTGATCAACTGAAGTTGCGGGGCAGCAAGGTGCGGCGCTCGCGGGCCTCGCAGCCGGCGTCACCGCAGCGATCGCAATGCCACTGCCAGCGCGGCGACGCATCGCTCGCAGCCGGCGGGCTCAATGCCCGCTCGACACTTGCGAGTGCGGCTTGGAGCCGCGCCGCTCCCGTGCCGGCCACCACCGCGTAGCCGCAACCAGCGCGCTGCAGTGCCAAGCGCACGAGCGTGTCGACTGGCTCGCGCACGTGTGGGCCGTCGCGCTGCAGGCCGTCAGCTTGCCAGGGCAGATCGAGTGCGGTGAGCAAGGTGAGGCTGCACGCCTGGGCGTGATCGCGCTCTGCGGCCGCGTAGAGCGCCGTATCACCGAACACGTGATCGCTGTAGACGGCGATCATCAGCGCCGTGGTGTCGGCCAGCACCACATCGTGGTCGGCGGCAGCGGTTGCGATGCGCCGGGTTTGCTCCGCGGCAATGGCGGCTTGCTCGTCTTGCCGCGGTGTGCGGCGATGGGCGTCGCAAAACTCGCGGAGGTATTCGGAGACAAGCGCGACGCGCCGTCCGGGCCGCGCGAGTGCTGTGCACAGCGCCGCGGCCAAGCTTGTCTTGCCGGTGCTTTCAGCGCCAAGAAGCGCGATCACGAAGGCGCGTGTCACAGGCGTATCAGGCGGCTTGCGCCAAACCGGCGCCGCGCTTGCGCCAAGCTCGCCAGCCCACGAACGACATCACGATGAAAACGCCGTACAGCAGCACCGTGAGCCACAAGCCCTTGTAGGCGAAGAGCGCGACGCCAACGGCATTCACGAGAACCCAAGCCACCCAGTTCTCGATGTATTTGCGGCCGAGCAGCCATTGGCCGATGAGGCTGCCGGCGGTGGGGAAGGCGTCCCACCAGGGCACGTCGGTGTCGGTCGTGGCTTTCAGCAGCGCGCCTGTGGCGGGCCAGGCCACCGCCATCGCGAGGATGGCGAGCCAGCGGCTTCGAAACGGAAGCGCGCGTGGCCGCAAGGTGGCGCCGTCGTCTCCCGTGCCGCGCTTCCACTGCCACCAGCCCCAGAACGAGACGGCGACGAAGAAGACCTGAAGTGACGCGTCGCCGTACAGCTTGCTGCGCCAAAACAGCGCCACGTAAAGCATCGAGCTCGCAATCGCCAGCGGCCAGCCCAGCGGATTGACGCGAATGTTGCAGACGACCATCGCCAGCGACAAAACGCAGGCGACGATTTCCAACCAGGTGGTTGGCGAGCCCCAAAGGGTGAAGGCCGTTGCGAAGGCCGCTTCGAGCAGTGGCGCCATCGGCGCGTTCAACGCCGCGATGACGTGATCTGCACGTAAATTTCGTTCGGCTTGACCATGCCGAGCTCGTAGCGCGCCTTTTCTTCGACCATCTCGAGGCCTTCTTTCAGGTCACGCACTTCGGCCATCAGCTGCGCGTTGCGGTGCCGCGCCGCATCGTTCGCGCCTTGCTGCGCCGCGAGCTTGGCGCGCAAGTCCATCGTGCGCGGCACACCGCCTTTGCCGAACCAAAGCTCGGCATGCACGAGCAGCAGCAGCGCTGCGAGCGCGTAGCTGACGAATCGCATCGCAGCGCGTTCCTACCGTGCGCTCAACGCAGGTTGTAGAACGCCGAGCGGCCGGGATAGGAGGCCACGTCGCCCAAGTCTTCTTCGATGCGCAGCAACTGGTTGTACTTGGCGGTGCGGTCGGAGCGCGACATCGAGCCGGTTTTGATCTGGCCGGCGTTGGTGCCCACAGCGATGTCAGCGATGGTGGAGTCTTCGGTTTCGCCAGAGCGGTGGCTGATCACGGCTGTCCAGCCGGCGCGCTTGGCCATTTCGATCGCGGCGAAGGTTTCGGTCAGTGTGCCGATCTGATTGATCTTGATCAGGATCGAGTTGGCAACGCGTTTGTCGATGCCTTCTTTGAGGATCTTGGTGTTGGTGACGAAAAGATCGTCGCCGACCAATTGCACCTTGGAACCCAAGCGCTCGTTGAGGTGCTTCCAGCCATCCCAGTCGCCCTCGTGCATGCCGTCTTCGATGCTGATGATCGGGTACTTGTCGACCCAGGTCGCGAGGATGTCGGTCCACTCGGGTGCGGAGAGTGTCAGGCCTTCGCCTTCGAGGTGGTACTTGCCGTCTCTGTAGAACTCGCTTGCCGCGCAATCAAGGCCGATCGCGATTTGCGTGCCGGCGGTGTAGCCGGCTTTGTCGATCGCCTCCAAGATCATCTGGATGGCGGCTTCGTGGCTCGCGACGCTCGGTGCAAAACCGCCTTCATCGCCCACGGCGGTGCTGATGCCCTTGTCGCCCAGGATCTTCTTCAGCGCATGAAACACCTCGGCGCCGTAGCGCACCGCTTCGCGAAAGCTCGGCGCGCCTACCGGGATGATCATGAACTCTTGCAGATCGAGGTTGTTGTTGGCGTGCGCGCCGCCGTTGATGACATTCATCATCGGCACGGGTAACTGCATCGCCCCCGAACCACCGAAGTAGCGGTAGAGCGGCAGGCCGCTTTCTTCGGCTGCAGCGCGGGCCACGGCCATGCTCACTGCCAGCGTGGCATTGGCGCCGAGCCGGCTCTTGTTGTCGGTGCCGTCGAGGTCGATCAACGTGCGGTCAAGGAAGGCTTGCTCGCTCGCATCCAATCCGAGCACGGCTTCGCTGATTTCGGTGTTGACGTGCTCAACCGCTTTGAGCACGCCCTTGCCGAGGTAGCGCGACTTGTCGCCATCGCGCAGCTCGATCGCCTCGCGCGAGCCGGTCGATGCGCCCGATGGCACAGCCGCTCGGCCCATGGTGCCGGACTCGAGCAGCACGTCGCATTCGACGGTCGGATTGCCGCGGCTGTCGAGGATCTCTCGGCCGACGATGTCAACAATGGCGCTCATGCAGGTTCTCCGCGTATTTGAAAGTGTTGAGAATTGGGGCGTCTAGCAAGAAAAATCGTTCTCGAGCAGCGGCTGAGATTTGATGACATGGTCGAGCGCTGCGAGTTGTTCGAGCAGCGCCTTCATGTGTTTGAGTGGCACCGCATTCGGGCCGTCGCTCATCGCTTTGGCCGGGTCAGGGTGAGTCTCCATGAACACACCCGCCACGCCGACTGCGATTGCCGCCCGCGCGAGCACCGGCACGAATTCTCGTTGCCCGCCCGAGCTCGTGCCCTGACCGCCGGGGAGCTGCACCGAGTGGGTCGCATCAAAGACGACCGGTGCGTTTGTCTCGCGCATGATCGCGAGCGAGCGCATGTCGGACACGAGGTTGTTGTAGCCGAAGCTTGCGCCGCGCTCGCAGGCCATGAAGCTGTCTTCGGGCAAGCCCTTCTCACGCGCGGCGGCGCGGGCTTTGTCGATGACGTTTTTCATGTCGTGGGGCGCGAGAAACTGCCCCTTCTTGATGTTGACCGGCTTGCCGGACTGCGCCACGGCGCGGATGAAATCGGTTTGCCGGCACAAGAAGGCAGGTGTCTGCAGCACATCGACGACGGAGGCGACCTGTTCGATTTGCTCTTCGCTGTGAACGTCAGTCAGCACGGGCACGTTGAGTTCGCGTTTGACCTTCGCGAGGATGTCGAGCCCGCGGTCGATGCCCGGGCCGCGGAAGGTGCTGCCGCTAGAGCGGTTGGCCTTGTCGAAGCTCGATTTGAAGATGAACGGGATGCCGAGCGCCGCAGTCATCTCCTTGAGCTGCCCGGCCACATCCATCTGCAATTGCTCTGACTCGATCACGCAGGGCCCGGCGATGAGGAAAAACGGGCGGTCGAGGCCGATGTCGAAATTGCAGAGTTTCACGTCGAGTCCTTGCTTGCAAGGGATGCCGCCAAAGCGGTACCACAGATGACAACGTTCCGCCGCTGCCTCAAGCGACCGCCTTCAGCTTGACCTGGGCCGCCTGATGCGCGAGAGCCGCGCCCACATAGCCGATGAACAGCGGGTGCCCATCCCACGGTGTGCTCTTGAATTCGGGGTGGAACTGCACGCCAACGAACCATGGATGCACGGCTTGCGGCAGCTCGACGATCTCGGTCAGCTTCTCGCGCTGTGTGATGGCGGAAATTACCAAGCCAGCGTCACGCAGGCGGTCGAGGTAGTGCTCGTTGGCCTCATAGCGGTGGCGATGCCGTTCAGTGACGACGCTGCCGTAGATCTGATAGGCCAAGGTGCCCGGCTTCACGTCAGAGCTTTGCGCGCCGAGGCGCATCGTGCCGCCGAGGTCGGAGTTCGCATCGCGCTTTTGAATCGTGCCGTCTTCGTCTTGCCACTCGTCGATCAGGGCGATCACCGGGTGCGGTGTGCCCGGCTCGAATTCGGTGCTGTTGGCGCCAGTCAGCCCGGCAAGATGGCGAGCCACCTCGATCGTGGCCACTTGCATGCCGAGGCAGATGCCGAGATAGGGCACGCGGTTTTCTCGCGCGTACTTCGCCGCCAAAATTTTGCCCTCGACGCCGCGTTTACCGAAGCCGCCAGGAACGAGGATGGCATCGAATTTCGCGAGCTGGTCGACGTTGTCTTCCGCGAGGAACTCGGAGTCAACGTACTCGATGGCAATCCGCGCATGGTGGTGAATGCCCGCATGGCGCAAGGCTTCATTGAGCGACTTGTACGAGTCCGACAGGTCGGTGTATTTGCCGCACATCGCAATGCGCACTTCGTGCTTCGGGTGCGCGACTTCATGCACCAGGCGATCCCAGCGCTTCAGATCAGCCGACTTGGTGAGCAACTGCAGCTTCATGCAGATGATCTCGTCGAGGCGCTGCTCATGCAGCATGCGCGGGACTTTGTAGATCGTGTCGACGTCCCACATCGAAATCACTCCGGGGAGGACGACGTTGGTGAAGAGCGAGATCTTGTCGCGCTCGTCGTCAGGTATTTCGCGGTCGGCGCGGCAGAGGAGCACATCAGGCTGAATGCCAATCTCGCGCATCTTCTGCACTGTGTGCTGGGTCGGCTTGGTCTTCAACTCGCCGGCTGCGGCGATGAAGGGCACGTAAGTCAAATGGACGAATGCCGAGTTGTTGGGGCCGGCGCGCAATGCCATCTGCCGCACGGCTTCGAGAAAGGGGAGTGATTCGATGTCACCCACCGTTCCGCCGATTTCGACGATGGCCACATCGAAGTCGGCCGCGCCGCGCTTGACGAAGTCTTGAATCTCATTGGTGACGTGCGGGATGACCTGCACCGTCTTGCCGAGGTAATCACCGCGGCGTTCTTTCTCCAGCACCGACTTGTAGATTTGGCCGGCCGTGAAGTTGTTGGTGCGCTTCATGCGCGTGCTGATGAAGCGCTCGTAGTGGCCGAGGTCGAGATCGGTTTCGGCGCCATCGTCGGTGACGAAAACTTCACCGTGTTGGAAGGGGCTCATCGTGCCCGGATCGACATTGAGGTACGGATCAAGCTTGATCAACGTGACCTTCAAACCGCGCGATTCGAGAATGGCACCCAAAGACGCAGCCGCAATGCCCTTACCCAGCGAGGACACCACACCGCCGGTGACAAAGACGTACTTGGTCATTGCATGCAGCACTCGCTTGACGCAAATGCTCTGGTGGTAAAACGCGATTATAGGTGGGGGGTGTGCGAAAACAGGCACTCGCGTGGCAGTCTGCAGGCGTCAGTGCGAGCCCATTCCAGCGATCAACTCCAGCACTTTCGCCGCCGTCTCATCCGGCCGTTCCATTGGGTAGAGGTGCGTGCCTTCAATCCAGGTAAAGCGCTCTCCGGCCAGCCGCCGCGACAACTCAATTCCGCCGCGCCGCATCTCTTCCGATTGCGTGCCAGCGATGAAGCCGAACGGGCAGTGGATGGCGTGACGCCGCAGCACGCTGCCGAGGTGATGTGGCAAGGTGTTGTAGATGCGCGTCTCGACGTCGCGGTCGAAAGCAAGTCGCGTTTGGCCGGCATGTTCTTCGAAGCCGGCGGCCACGTAGTCGGCCAGCACGCGCTTGTCCCAGCGGGCGAACACGTGCTTGGCGGCGAAATGCGCCAACACGGCTTCGCGCGAAGGCCACGTGTGGCGCCGCCGCTGCGAGATGCGGCCGGGGCCAACGCGCTGGATCAGCCTGGAAGTCTTGGCCACTTGCACGCTGTGCGCGCGCCATCCTGTGATGACGGGTGAGTCGAGCAGCACGAGACCGGAGGCGATGTCAGGCCGCTTCGATGCGGCCAGCAGGCTCAAGAGGCCGCCGAGCGAATGGCCGACCAACCACACGGGCCTGCCGATGTCGTCAACGAATGCGATCAGCTGATCGCGCAGCTTTGGCCAGTTGTTGGTGACGGCAAAGCACGGGTCGTGGCCGAATTTTTCGACCGCCTGCACGTCAAAACCGGCAGCGCGCCATGCTTCGAAGAGCGTGCGGTACGTGCCCGCTGGAAAGCCGTTGCCGTGCGAGAAGACGATCGTCTTCCGGCCCGGCAGATCAGACAATTTTCTCGCCCGGATGGGTGATCTTCTTCATCGGCTCATAGCGCGGCGAGCTCACGCACAGCGGCGTGTCGGTCTCTTCGCCTTTCCACCTCGGCGCTTCGATCGATTCGAAGACTTGCCGCAGCTTTTGACCCCAGCTGCCGCGGATCATCTGGAAATACGGGTTCGCGTCGTCGATGCAGATGAGCTGGTCGCTCGCGAACCGGTCGCGTTCGTACACCAGCAAATCGAGCGGCAAGCCCACCGAGAGGTTGGACTTGAGCGTGGAGTCCATCGACACCAAGGCGCACTTGGCCGCTTCATCGAGCGCGGAGGTCGGCGAGATCATGCGGTCGAGCACAGGCTTGCCATACTTCGATTCGCCGATCTGGAAGTAGCAAGTTTCGCGCGTGGCTTCGATGAAGTTGCCGGCCGAGTAGACGAGGAAGAGCCGCATGGCCTCGCCGGCAATTTGGCCGCCAAAGATCATCGAGGCGTTGAAGTCGACGCCGGCTTTTTTGAGTGCCGCGCCGTCTTGGTCATAGATGCGGCGCATGGCCGAGCCGAGCACGCGAGCGGCATCGAACATGCTGGTTGCGTTCCAGATGGTGATGGGTTCTGCGTCGCCGTTGTCGAGCCGCTCGACTTGCAAAATCTCGCGCACCTGCTGCGAGATTGACAGGTTGCCCGCCGACAGCATCACCATGAAGCGGTCGCCCGGCTTCTCGTAGACCATCATTTTGCGGAAGGTGCTGATTTGATCCAGGCCCGCATTGGTGCGCGAGTCTGAGAGAAACACGAGGCCGGCGTCGAGCTTGATGCCGATGCAGTAAGTCATGTGATGTCCCTTGCGCGGTGGCTCCAACGGAAACCCGTGTCCCCGCAGGTGGCGGCGAATGAAGTGAGCTTGGCGTTCATGATTTTCCTAAGGCTTTGAGCCGGTAAAGGGCATCGAGCGCTTCTTTCGGGCTCAGCATATCGGGGTCGATTGCGGCCAGTGCGCGGTCGGTGGGCGAGGGCTCTGCGCTCGTCGGCACAGGCGCCGGCGCGAACAAATCGATCTGGGCATCGGCGGCGTGCTTTTGTGCCTCGAGTGCTTCGAGCGTGGCACGTGCTTGGCGCAACAGAGCTGCGGGCATGCCAGCGAGGCGGGCGACCTGGACGCCGTAGCTGCGGCTTGCCGGGCCGGGCTGGATGTCGTGCAGGAAGACGATGTCGTCACCGCTTTCGGCCGCCGACACATGCACGTTGACCGCGCGCTCGTGCTTGGCGGGCAGCTCGGTCAGCTCGAAGTAGTGCGTCGCGAACAGCGTGAACGCGCGGTTGCGGTCGTGCAGGTGGGTGGCGATGGCGCTCGCCAGCGCGAGGCCGTCGAACGTGGAGGTGCCGCGGCCGATCTCGTCCATCAACACGAGTGAATGCTCGGTCGCGCCGTGGATGATGGCGGCCGCTTCGGTCATCTCCACCATGAAGGTCGACTGTGCATTCGCCAGATCGTCGGCCGCGCCGATGCGTGTGTGAATCGCATCAATCGGCCCGAGTCGGCAGGCCTTTGCCGGCACGAAGGAGCCAATCGACGCGAGCAGTGTGATCAGCGCCACTTGGCGCATGAAGGTGCTCTTGCCGCCCATGTTGGGGCCGGTGATGACGAGCATGCGGCGCGCTGCATCGAGCCGGCAATCGTTGGCCATGAAGTTGCCGGCGCCGGTTTCGGCCAAGCGCGCTTCGACCACCGGATGCCGCCCGGCCTCGATCTGAAGACAAGGCTCGCGAGCAAACAGCGGCCGGCACCAGTTCAGCGTGGACGCGCGCTCGGCCAACGCCGCGAGCGCATCGATGCTGCTCAGCGCGCGAGCCAACGCGCCCAGCGGCTCGAGGTGCGCCTGCAGGGCGTCAATGAGTTGCTCGTAAAGCAACTTCTCGCGCGCCATCGCACGCTCTTGCGCCGACAAGGCTTTGTCTTCGAAGGCTTTCAGCTCGGGCGTGATGAAGCGCTCGGCGTTCTTCAGCGTTTGCCTGCGTTGGTAGTCGCCCGGCACTTTGCTCGCCTGGCCCTGCGTGACTTCGATGTAGAAGCCGTGGACCTTGTTGAACTGCACCCGCAGGTTGGCAATGCCGGTACGGTCGCGCTCACGGGCTTCGAGGTCGAGCAGAAAAGCATCGCAGTTCTGGCTGATCGCGCGCAGCTCGTCGAGCGCGGCGTCAAACCCCGTGGCAATCACGCCGCCATCGCGCAGCAGCACCGCTGGCTCGGCAGCGATGGCTGCTGTGAGCAGCTGGGCAATGCTCTCGGGCGGCGTCAAGGCGTTGGCCAGCATGTCGAGTAGGGTGGCGGCAGCAGCAGGAACTTCAGCCCGCAGCGCCGGCAGCGCAGCCAAGCTCGACCGCAACCCCGCCAACTCGCGCGGCCGCACTTGCCTGAGCGCAATGCGAGCGGTGATGCGCTCGACATCGCTGATGCCGCGCAGAGCGCTCTGCAATGCGTCGATGCCGTGGGCGTGCAATGCATCGATGGCGTCATGCCGCTGCGTTGCGACGCGGCGCTCGCGCAGCGGGTGCGTGAGCCAATGCCGCAACGCGCGCGAGCCCATGCCGGTGCGGCAGGTGTCGAGCAGGCCGAGCAGCGTCGGGCCGTCGTCGCCCCGCAGTGTTTGCGTGAGCTCGAGGTTGCGGTGCGTCATCGGCGGCAGCAGGAGCAGGTCGCTCGCGCGCTGCACGGTGAGCGTTCTGACGTGGGCGAGCGCTTGGCCTGGCTCGCCCTCCGGGCCGCGGCCGGAGGTGTGCTCGGCATAACTCAACAACGCGGCAGCCGCGGCGTGCGCGAGCGGCAGGTCTTGCGCATCGAAGCCGCCGAGGCTTGCGACACGCAGCTGCGCGCACAGCTTGCGCAGGCCGAGTGCGCTGTCGAACTGCCATGCTGGCCGGGGCGTGATGGTGAGGCGCGCCTGCTGCAACGCGGCCGGTGCGTTGTCGGCCGCCACCAAAACCTCTGCCGCCGACAAGCGGGCAAGCCAGCCGCCGAGTTCGGCTTCAGCGCATTCGGTCACGCCGAGTTCGCCGCTGCTCAGCGCCAGCCACGCGAGGCCGAAGCGCCCGCGATGCGCGTGCAGCGCCACGAGCCGCGCATCGCGCTTGTCGGCCAGCAGCTCGGTGTCAGTGACCGTGCCAGGCGTGACGACGCGAACCACCTTGCGTTCGACCGGGCCTTTTGACGTCGCGACATCACCAACCTGTTCGCAGATCGCCACCGCTTGGCCGAGCTTGATGAGCTTGGCCAGGTAGGCCTCGACCGAGTGCGCCGGCACGCCAGCCATCGCCACAGGCTCACCACCGCTCATGCCGCGGGAGGTCAGTGTGATGTCGAGCAGGCGATTCGCGAGGCGCGCATCGTCATAGAAGAGCTCGTAGAAGTCGCCCATGCGATAGAACACGAGCGTCTCGGGGAACTCGGCCTTGATGCGCAGGTACTGCTGCATCATCGGCGTATGGACAGGAGGCGCGGGCGAACGTGCCAGCGGCTCGGCCGAAACCTCGCGCTCCTTCATGAGGTGGTCGCGCAGCTCGCGCTCAACCGATGTCGCGTGCAGCGTCGGCCTTGCGGATGCGGGTGGGCGCCTTCTTCGGAGCGGCCGGGGCGGGAGTCGCCTCGATTGCCGGAGCGGCCATGCCAGCGAATGCATCTTCAGGCGTCAACTCCGGCGCCGCCGATGTGGGCGACCCATCACCAAGTGCTGCGGGCTCGTCTTTGATGACTCGGCTGTAGGGCGAGAGCATCGCAACCAACTGGCCATAGACCCGCGGATTGCCGGCAACGAGTTCTCGTTGATAGAGGTAGTCGGCCTCGCCAGTGAAGTTGCCGATCAAGCCGCCCGCCTCGGTGATAAGCAACGAGCCCGCCGCCAGATCCCATGGCGACAAGCCAGTTTCAAAGAAGCCATCGGTGTAGCCCGCGGCCACGTAGCAGAGGTCGAGCGCGGCCGAGCCCGGGCGGCGCAAGCCGGCGCAGCTCTGCATCACCGCCTCGAACATCTGCATGTAGCGCTTGAAGTTGTCGCCTTTGCGGAAAGGAAAGCCGGTGCCGATCAGGCAATCGGCGAGGCGCACGCGTTTGGAGACGCGAAGGCGCTTGTCGTTCAGATAGGCGCCGCGGCCTTTGGAGGCGTAGAAGAGGTCGTTGCGCGTCGGGTCATACACCACGGCTTGCTGAATCTGCCCCTTGTAGGCGAGGGCGATCGATACGGAGTAGACCGGAAAGCCGTGGATGAAATTGGTCGTGCCGTCGAGCGGATCGATGATCCAGACGTATTCGCTGTCAGGCGCGCCACGCGCACGGCCCGATTCTTCGGCGAGGATGCCGTGGCCCGGGTAGGCGCCGAGCAAGATGTCGATGATGGCTTCTTCGGCCATGTGATCGACCTCGGTGACGAAGTCGTTTGGCGACTTGGTGCTGATCTTCACCAAGTCGAGGTCCATCGAGGCCCGGTTGATGATCGCTCCCGCGCTGCGAGCCGCCTTGATGGCGATGTTGAGCATGGGATGAAGCGCTTGCGACATGGTGCGACCTGTGGGCGGTGAGAAAGGGGCTTGGCGGGATCAAAGAGCGGGTGGGCCAAAGAGCTCGGCAACCCGGTGCGCGCGAGGCGCTGCACATAATCTGAATTTTACCCGGCGACCCATGCAGACCAGCTCCAACGACCCCGTGGTCGCCCCCGATCTAACGCGCTTTGTGCTCGTCGAGCCCAGCCACCCCGGCAATGTGGGCGCGGTGGCGCGCGCGATGAAAGTCATGGGTTTCCATGATCTGGTGCTCGTTGCGCCGCGCTTCGCCGATGTGCTGACCCACGCAGATGCCGTGGCCATGGCCAGTGGCGCGACCGATGTGCTCGCAGCGGCGCGCATCGCACCCGACCTGACCACCGCGCTCGACGGCGTCACCTATGCCTGCGCCACCGCCATGACGCCGCGCGACTTCGGCCCGCCCACGGCTGCGCCTCGGGCGTTGTTCGACTCGCTTGCGGCTTCGCAACACCGCGTCGCCTTCGTGTTCGGTTCTGAGCGCTACGGCATGCGCAACGACGATGTCTACCGCTGCCACGTTTGCCTGAGCATTCCCACGCCGCCCGGCTACGGCTCGCTGAACCTCGCCCAAGCCGTGCAGCTGATCGCCTATGACTGGCGCATGGCGCAAGGCGGCTTTCCGTTGCGCGCGCGAGAGACTTCGCCCGCGCTTGCCGACGCCGCCGCCGTGCAAGGCCTGCTCGATCACTGGCAGCACGCCTTGATCGCGCTCGACTACCTTGACCCCGCCACGCCGCGCAAGCTGATGCCGCGCCTCCACCAACTTGCCAACCGGCTCGAGCTCACCACCGATGAGCTCAACATCTTGCGCGGCATCGCCCGGGCGATCGAAAAACGAAAGCGAGATGCGCCCAGCGAGATGCCCAAAGCGAGTTGATAGACCGGCCGCTAAACTGAATCGCCACCACCGGGCCCGACCATGTTCAAGCGCCTTCGCGAAGACATCGATTGCATCCTCGAGCGCGACCCCGCTGCGCGCAGTGCCTTCGAAGTGCTCACCTGTTATCCAGGCCTGCATGCGATCGTGCTGCACCGCCGCGCGGCCTGGTTCCGCGCTCGCGGCTGGCACTGGCTCGCACGGTTCACGTCACATGTGGCTCGCTTCGCCACCGGCATCGAAATTCACCCGGGCGCCACCATCGGCCGGCGTGTGTTCATCGACCACGGCATGGGCGTAGTCGTCGGTGAAACGGCCGAGATCGGCGACGGCTGCACGATCTACCAAGGCGTCACGCTCGGCGGCACCTCGCTCGCCAAAGGCACCAAGCGCCACCCGACGCTGGGCCGCAATGTGATCGTCGGCGCCAATTCGCAAGTGCTCGGTGGCTTCACCGTGGGGGATGGTGCACGGATCGGCTCGAACGCCGTCGTGCTCAAGCCCGTGCCGCCGGGCGCCACGGCAGTCGGCAACCCGGCGCGCGTGCTGCATGCCGAGAGCGACGCGGCGCGCGAGGAAGCGGCGGCCAAGATGGGTTTTTCGGCCTACGGCATCACGCAAGGCGATGACCCGGTTGCACTCGCGATGAAGGGCTTGATCGACAACGCCTCGGGCCAGGAGCACCAGATTGCGCTGCTCTGGCATGCGATCGAAAAGCTCTCAGTGCGTTCGCGTGAATTGCCGGTGGCCGACTGCGTGCCGAAAGATGCGCAAGTCACGGAGCGGTTCGACGCCGCCCGCATGACCCAACTCGTCAAGTGAGCGGCTTGGCCGTGTCGCCAGATGCCGCGGGCCGCAGCGCCGACTTCGGGCGGAACGCTCTGCACACCGTCACATCGGTCTCGATGAACGGCCCGCCGATGAGGTCGATGCAATAGGGCACGGCTGCGAAGATGCCCGGCACTGGCGGTGACGCATCGAGCAAGCCGGTAAGCGTCTCGGCGATCGATTTCGGCTGGCCGGGCAGGTTGACGATCAAGGCCTTGCCGCGGATCACCGCCACCTGGCGCGACAAGATCGCCGTCGGCACGAAATTCAAACTGATGGCCCGCATTTGCTCGCCAAAGCCGGGCATCACTTTCGTCGCCACGGCGAGCGTGGCTTCGGGCGTCACGTCGCGCAGCGCGGGGCCGGTGCCGCCGGTGGTGAAGACGAGATCGCAATGTGCTTCGTCCACCAGCTCGCGCAAGGCGGCGCTGATCAGCTCTTGCTCATCGGGGATCAGCCGCGTTTGCCAGCTGATCGGGTTCAGCACCGCGCGGCCAAGCCAAGCTTGCAATGCCGGGATGCCTTGATCGACATACACGCCGGCCGAAGCACGGTCGCTGACCGACACCACGCCGATCGTCACGGCGTCGCGCGTTGCGCTCACCTGCGAATCACTCATCGTCAGCCGGCGCTTGCTGTTGGCGCAGGAACTGAAACAGCTCGCGGAATGCACGCCCACTGCGCTTCTCGGGCACGAGCGACGCGTCTTTGCGCGCATTGCGAATCAGCGTGCGCAGCTGCTGCAGATCAGCGTCGGCGTGGTCGGCGGCCCAACGCGTGATCGCGTCGTCATCGGCAATCAGCTCGGCGCGCCAGTGCTCGGCTTGGTGCAAGGCCAACGCATCTTTGGCGCGGCCGAGGCGCATGTCGTCCACGGCTTGCTGCATCGGCTCCGGATCGGCGCGCCGCATCAGCTTGCCGATGTATTGCATCTGCCGGCGCTTGCCTTCGTGCGAGCGCGTGCGTTTGTATTCGCGGATGGCGTCGAGCAGCTGCTCGGGCATGGCGATGGCGTCGAGCCGGTCGTCAGGCAGCGCCACCAGCGCCTCACCGAGGGCTTGCAAGTCGTGCGACGCCTGCTTCAGGCGGGTCTTGCTCGGTCGCAGCAGCGCCTCGAGGTGGGCGGCGTCTTCCGGCGTGTCTGGCATGGTCATGGAATGCGATCGGGTCGAGCTCATAGGGGCATCGCTATGATACCGACGCCTCTTTTGGCTACCCTCATCCAGGGCATCCCGCCCGGGTCATCACCGCGATATTTCCCCTCCATGCCCCGTCCCGCCAAGCCCGTTCCCACGCCGCCGCCCGGCTTTGCCTACTCGCGCGCGCAGTTCCAGCAAAGCGTCGAAGACGCGCTGACTTTCGCGAAATCGCTCGGCGCAAGTGATGCCGCAGCCGAGGTCTCAGAGGGCGTTGGGCTGTCGATCTCAGTGCGCAAGGGTGAGGTCGAGAACGTCGAGCGCAACCGCGATAAGACGATGGGCGTGACGGTCTATATGGGCCAGCGCCGCGGCAACGCGAGCACGTCAGATTTCTCCCGTGCCGCGCTCGAGCAAACCGTGCGCGCCGCGCACGACATCGCCCGCTTCACCGCCGAAGACCCGGCCGCAGGTCTGCCCGATGCGCAAGACATCGCGCTCGGTGCCGATGCCGAACGCGACCTCGATCTCTTCCACCCGTGGTCGATCGACGCGGAAGGCGCGATGCAGATCGCGATGCGCTGCGAAGCCGCCGCGCTCGAGCTCGATCCGCGCATCACCAACTCCGAAGGCGCGGGCGTCTCGGCGCAGCAGTCGCACTTCTTCGCTGGCAACACGCGCGGCTTTCGCGGCGGCTACGCCACGTCGCGGCATTCGCTGTCGGTCGCACCGATTGCCTCACTGCCCGGCCGCGGCGGCGACGACATGCAACGCGACGCTTGGTATACGTCAATGCGCTCGCACCTCGACATGGCTGCGCCAGAAGCCGTGGGCCGCTATGCCGCGGCGCGCGCCTTGTCGCGTTTGAAGTCGCGCAAGATCAAAACCTGCGAAGTGCCGGTGCTGTTCGAGTCTTCACTTGCGGCTGGTTTACTCGGTGCCTACGTGCAGGCGACGAGCGGCGGCGCGATCTACCGCAAGTCGACCTTCCTGGAAGAGAGCATTGGCCGCCAAGTGCTGCCCGCGCACATCGACATTCGCGAAGACCCGCACATCCCGCGCGCCAAGGGCAGCGCGCCATTCGATGACGAAGGCGTGTTGACGCGCCGGCGCGATGTGGTGAGTGGCGGCGTTGTGCAGGGCTACTTTTTGTCGTCCTACTCGGCGCGCAAGCTGGGGCTCCGCACAACTGGCCACGCCGGTGGCTCGCAGAACCTCACCTTCACCAGCCGCTTGACAAATCCGGCTGACGACCTCGATGCGATGCTCAAGAAGCTCGGCCGCGGCCTCTTCGTGATCGAGCTGATGGGGCAGGGCGTGAACTACGTGACGGGCGACTACTCGCGCGGCGCCGCCGGCTTTTGGGTTGAAGGCGGGCGCATCAAATACCCGGTCCATGAGATCACAGTGGCCGGCAACCTGGCCGACATGTTCAAAGGAATCGTGGCCGTGGGTGCCGATGCCTACAACAGCGGCAGCAAGACCATCGGCTCTGTGTTGATCGAGCGCATGAAGATCGCTGGCAGCTGATCGGCCACGATTGCGTTGACCATAATCGCGCCCCAGAACCGCGGCGAGACAGCCGATCAGGCCTTGCGCCAACCTCATTTGGAGACATGACATGACCTTCCGTTGGATGGCTGCATTGGCAGCGCTCGGTGTCACTTTCGGCGCTGCGGCGGCCGACATCAAAATCGGCGCTGCAGAGGCTTTGTCGGGCCCCGCCGGGCAGTACGGCCAGTCGATCAAGAACGGCTTCCAACTCGCGGCCGACGAAATCAACGCGGCTGGCGGCGTCAAAGGCAACAAAATCTCGTTGCAGTTCGAAGACGAACAAGGCAAGAAAGAGCAAGCCATCGATGTCTTCAAGAAGCTGATCTTCCAAGACAAGGTGCTGATGCTGTTCGGCCCGACGCTCTCCAACTCCGCGCAAGCCGCCGACCCGATTGCGCAAGCGGCGAAGGTCGTCGTCTTCGGCACCTCGAACACCGCAGACGGCATCACCTCGATCGGCGACCATGTGTTTCGCAACTCGGTGACCGAGGCCGATGTGTTGCCCGAGACCTTGCGCATTGCTGCGAAGAAGACCGGGCTGAAGAAGGTCGCTGTGCTCTACGGCAACGACGACGTCTTCACGAAGAGCGGCTACGACGCGTTCAAGCGCGCACTCGAAGCCGCCAACATCCCAGTCACGACAACCGAGACGTTCGCCAAAGGCGATGTCGACTTCAAAGCACAGCTGACCAAGATCAAGGCCAGCAACCCCGATGCCATCGTGTTGTCGGCGTTGATCGCCGAAGGCGCGCCGGTCATGGTGCAGGCGCGCCAACTTGGCATCAACCTGCCGTTCATTGGCGGCAACGGCATGAACTCGGTGAAGGTGTTTGATCTCGCCAAGGACAAGAGCGACAACCTTTGGGTCGGCAGCCCTTGGTCGTTGAGCAACCAGACGCCGGCCAATCAGCATTTCGTGGTCGCCTACACGCAGAAGTACAAGGCCGCGCCCGACCAGTTCAGCGCCCAGGCCTACGACGCTTTGAACATCGTCGCCACCGCCCTCAGCAAGATCAAACTCAGTGGCGACCTCGCCGCCGACCGTAAAGCCCTGCGCGACGCCTTGCCCGCCGTGACGCACACCGGCGCAACCGGTGCGTTCAAGTTCCGCCAAGCCAAAGCGAAAGACGGCTCGCCCGCCGGCTACGACGCGCAGCAAGCCGCGATCGTCAGCGTCACCAAAGACGGCAAGTACCTGATCGAGCCGTGATGGTGCACCTCGTCTGCGGCGTACCGCAGTCGGTTTCGCGATGGAGCGCTACCGCGCTCTGTCTACAACGCGCCGTCCGAGCTTGATCGCCAATGCTTGAGCAGCAACTCGTCAACGCGCTGTCGCTGGGCTGCGTCTACGCGCTATTTGCGCTCGGTTTCACGCTCGTGTTCGGCGTGCTCGGCGTCATCAATCTGGCGCATGGCGCGGTGTTCATGGTCGGCGCTTATGCGGCCTTGCAGACAGTGACGCGTCTGGCGATGCCGCTCTGGGCTGCGCTCATTGCCGCCTTCGTCATCAGCGGCGCGCTTGGGTTCGTCATCGATTGGCTGGTGCTCAAGCCGCTGCGGCGCCGCAACGCGCCGCACTTGATCCCGATGATCGCCACGATCGGCATTGGCATCTTTTTGAACAGCGCGTCGCAAGGCGTCTTTGGTGCCGAGAACCTGCGGTTTCCGAGCGACCTGTTGCCCGACGCCCAACTGCACTTTCTCGGTGTGCAAATCAGCGCGCTCGAAGTGGCGATCATCGCGCTCTCGTTTGCATTGATGGCTGGCTTGTTGCTGGTGATGCGCAAAACGCAGCTCGGCCGCGCGCTTCGCGCCATCGCCGAATCGCCGAAGGCCGCGGCTTTGCTCGGCATCAACGTCGAAGGCCTGTTCTATTTGACCTCGACGGTGGCTGCGGCGCTCGGCGGCGCAAGCGGCGTGCTGATTGCGCTCTATTCGAATGCGGTGTTCCCACTGATGGGCCAGCCGATGCTGCACAAGGGCATCGCCGTCATCATTCTTGGCGGCATGGGCGACATTCGGGGCGCGTTGCTTGGCGGGCTGTTCCTCGGCTTTGCTGAAGTGATGTCCGTCGCCTACATCGGCTCGACGATGCGCGACGCAGTCGCCTTCGGCCTCTTGTTTCTCGTGCTGCTGATCCGCCCTCAAGGCATGTTCGGCAAAGTGCTTGAGCGCAAAGCCTGAACCTGGCGGCATGGAATCGTTCGATACCTTTTGGTCGATCTACAGCAACCTGGTGCTGACGATCGGCATCAATGCGCTGCTGGCACTCTCGATCTGGCTCACGTTGTCTTGCGGGCTGCTGGCGATGGCCAATGCCGCGTTCATGGGCATCGGCGCGTACACCGCGTCACTCTTGACGATGAACGCGGGCGCGCCATTCCCGGTGGCGCTGCTGGGCGGCATTGCCGCACCCACCTTGGTCGCGCTCGTCATCGGTGGGCCCACGTTGAGGCTTTCGGGTGTCTATCTCGCCATGGCCACGCTCGGCTTCGGCGAGGTGGTTCGCGTGCTGATCATCAATGCCGAATCGCTGACCGGCGGCGCGCTCGGCTTGAACGGCATTCCGCAGCAAACACAGGCTTGGCACGTCGCGCTCGCCATCGCGCTGGTGCTTGCCTTTTTGTGGCGGATGCGCCGCTCGCGCATCGGGCGCGCGTTTGAGGCGATCAAGGAAGACGCTGTTGCCGCCTCGTTGATGGGCATCGGCGTCATGGGTCACAAGATGCTCGCCTTCGCGCTCGGCGCAGCCATTGCCGGCCTTGCCGGGGCGCTCAATGCGCACCTCACCTTCTTCATCGGCCCGAGCGAGTTCGGCTTCGACCGCGGGGTCGACATTCTGACGATGGCCATCCTCGGTGGCACCAGCGGCTTGACCGGCCCGGTGCTCGGTGCGCTGATCATCACCTTGCTGCCCGAGTTGCTGCGCAGCTTCAAGGACTTCCGCACCATGCTCAATGGCGCGATCCTCGTGGTCATCGTGCTCTTTCTGCCCAAAGGCTTGTGGGACCCGCAGCGTTTCAAGAGTTGGATGCGCTGATGCTGCAGCTGACGAATGTGTCCAAGCGCTTTGGCGGCCTCGCGGTCTTGCAAGACGTGAGCTTTGATGTGCCAGCAGGCAGCGTCTTCGGCTTGATCGGGCCCAACGGCGCCGGCAAGACGACCGTCTTCAACCTGATCACCGGCTTGCTCGCGCCCAGCGGTGGCGAGATCGTGCTGAATGGCGCCAGCTTGATCGGCGTGCCGCCGCACCGCATCACGCGGCTTGGCCTTGGGCGCACCTTCCAGAACATTCGGGTCTTCAAAGAGATGAGCCTGCTCGAGAATGTGGTCGTCGGCATGCACGCGCACCTGGATTACGGCGTGCCCGGCTGGTTGCTCTCGCTGCCGGGCTTTCGTGCCAAGGAGCGGCAGGCACGTGAGAAGGCGCATGAGTTGCTGTCTTGGGTCGGCTTGGAGGCGCAGGCAGAAGAGAGCGCCGAGCAGCTCTCCTACGGCGATCAGCGCAAGCTTGAGCTCGCCCGGGCGCTTGCGACTGAGCCGAAACTCTTGCTGCTCGATGAGCCGGTTGCCGGCATGAACACCGGAGAAAAGGTCGAGCTGATGGAGCGCATTCGCCAGATCTCGGCTCGCGGCTACACGATCTTCATGATCGAGCACGACATGCGTTTCGTGATGGGCCTGTGCCAGCGCATCGCCGTGCTCAACTTCGGCCGAATCATCGCCGAAGGCTCGCCTGACGAGATCAAGAGCAACGCCGATGTCATCGAGGCGTATTTAGGGCGTGAAGAGGCGTGAGACACCCCGGTGAATAGCCCATCGCGCAGCACGAAGGGACGTCAATGAACGCCATGCTGGAAGTCAAAGGCCTGGAGGTGGCGTATGGCCACATCGAGGCCGTGCAAGGCCTCGATTTCGAGGTTCATGCAGGCGAGATCCGAACCTTGGTTGGCGCCAATGGCGCGGGCAAGTCGACGACCTTGCTGGCGCTCTCTGGTCTGCTTCGGCCCAAGGCGGGATCGATTCGCTTCGAAGGTGAAGACTTGGCGCGTTTGAAGCCGCACCAAATCGTCGAGCGCGGGCTGGTGCAAGTGGCTGAGGGGCGCGCGATCTTGACCACGCTTTCGGTGCGCGAAAACCTCGAA
The DNA here is from genome assembly GCA_043778145.1 of Rhizobacter sp. GTDB lineage: Bacteria > Pseudomonadota > Gammaproteobacteria > Burkholderiales > Burkholderiaceae_C > LMDS01. The sequence continues at coordinate 43,646 of JAYWGR010000062.1, read as the reverse complement.
CTCGGCGCCTATCGCCGCAACGATCGTGCGGCGATCAAGTCTGACCTCGAACGCGTGTTGGCGATGTTTCCGCGGCTGAACGAGCGCATCGATGGGCTCGCTGGCAATCTTTCGGGCGGAGAGCAGCAGATGCTCGCGATCGGCCGTGCGCTGCTGGCCAAGCCGCGGCTTCTGTTGCTCGATGAGCCTTCGATGGGCTTGGCGCCCATCATCGTGCAGGACATCTTCCGCATACTGCGCGAGATCAACCAGAGCGGGCTGACGATCTTTCTCGTCGAGCAAAACGTGCGGCAGGCTTTGAAAATCGCGCGGTATGGCTACGTGATCGAGAGTGGCCGCATCGTCCTGCAAGGCGCTGGCGCCAGCCTGCTCGATGACCCCAAAGTGCTCGCCGCCTACATGGGCGGCTGAACGCTGTTGCGGGGTTCGATCAAGCGGCTTGCGCGGCGTTGAACAGCTTGGTCGATCGGGCGCCTGATCGGCAAAACGCGAGGATCGGCTTCGGGCTGCTCGCGAGCAGTTCCTTGAAACGCGCAATGTCTTCCGGCGAGTGCACCGCGGGGTGTACCGGCAGGTGCACGTAGGCGAGGCCTGCGGCACGCGCTGCGGCCTCGATGGCGGCGCTGGTTGGCTGCGCGGCGCCGCCTTCCAGGTCGGGGCGATTGTTGATCACCGTCTTGAAGCCGGCCGCGGCCACATCGGCCATGGCGGACGGTTCGAGCTGCGGTGACACGCTCACGTTGGCGCTGATTTGGGTCAAGGTGAGATTGCTCATGGTGCTTTTCCTGGCGACGGATTCAGGGCAGCGGCGCTTCAGCGCGCCAGGGCTTGTTTGACGGCAGCCGAAACCAAGCCCATGTCCGCTTGCCCGGCGAGCTTGGCTTTCACGGCGGCCATCACCTTGCCCATGTCGCCAGGGCCACTTGCGCCCAGTTCGGCAACGATCGCTGCGACTTCGGCGGCAACGGCAGCGGCGTCGAGCCGCTGCGGCAAGTAGGTTTCCAGCACGACCAGCTCAGCAGCTTCCTTCTCGACGAGGTCTGGCCGGTTGCCGGCGGTGAACTGGGCGATCGAATCTTTGCGCTGCTTCACCAGCTTGTCGACGATCGCGACGACGGCAGCATCGTCAAGTTCGATGCGCTCGTCGACTTCTCGCTGTTTGCAGGCGGCAAGCAAGCCGCGGATCGTCAAAAGGCGCGCAGCGTCTTTCGCGCGCATGGCAATTTTCATGTCGTCGGTGATGCGGTCTTTGAGGCTCATGCTCGGCTCATCAAAAAAGGGGATGCTAAAAACAACGAAGCCCGCGAACTGCGGGCTTGCTTCTGAACTTTTGCCAGAACCGCGAGGGTTCCAGGCCTGTCGTCAGAACAGCTTTTTCGGCAGCTGCATGCTGCGAACGCGCTTGAAGTGGCGCTTGACGGCGGCGGCCTTCTTGCGCTTGCGCTCGGCGGTGGGCTTTTCGTAGAACTCACGGGCGCGGAGATCGGTCAGCAGGCCGAGTTTCTCAATGGTGCGCTTGAAGCGGCGCAGCGCCACGTCGAAGGGCTCGTTTTCTTTGACGCGAATCGTAGTCATGTAGCGGTTATTGGGTTGGGTGTCTGGTCTGGGTGTTGAGTTGGGCTCTTCGCAGGCCCAATGTTGGGCGCGCGAAACGTCGGATTATAGCCCGCGTCTTGAAGTGCGCAAGCCCGAGCGTTTCAGGCGGCGGCTAAAGCGCGCGCGCAGGCAGCTGCGCTGGCCCACGCCCATTGGAAGTTGTAGCCGCCCAGCCAGCCGGTCACGTCAACCACTTCACCGATGAAATGCAAGCCCGGGATGCGCCGGCTTTCCAGCGTTTGCGAACTCAGTTCGCGCGTGTCGACGCCGCCTGACGTGACCTCCGCCTTGCGGTAGCCCTCGGTGCCGTTGGGCGTCAATTCCCAGCGCTGCAAGCGCTCGGCAAGGAGGGCGAGGTCGCGGTCGCGTGCATGCGCAATCGGGCTTTCTGCAGCGTCGTGCAGCGGTGCGAGCCATGCGTCGGCCAGGCGTTTGGGGATCATGTCGGCCAGCTCGTTGCCGAGCAGGCGCCGCGAGCTGCGTTTGGCCTCGGCCAGCGACGTGGGTACATCGCTTTCTGGTGCGAGGTCGATCCGAAGCGGTGTGCCGGGCGCCCAAAAGCTCGAAATTTGCAGGATCGCCGGGCCGCTGAGACCGCGGTGCGTGAACAGCAAGTCTTCCGAGAACGCTCCGTGTCGCTTGCCTTGGCCGGTCTCGACGCGCACGGGGAGCGAGAGCCCGGCAAGCGTGACGAGCGGCGCCCATGCAGCCGCGTCGAACGTCAACGGCACCAGCGCCGGGCGTGTGTCAACGATGCGGTGGCCGAATTGACGCGCGAGTCGGTAGCCGAGGTCGCTGGCGCCGATCTGCGGGATCGACAGGCCGCCCGTGGCGACGACGACTCGCCGCGCGCGAACCGTGCCGCGGGAAGTGTCGAGCTCGAAACTCAGCTCATCACCAGCACGGCGAACCGCTTCGACCGCGCATGGCTGCCAGCGTGTCACGCCGCCAGCATCGCATTCGCGCAGCAGCATGCCCACGATGGCTTCGCTCGACTCATCGCAGAAGAGTTGCCCCTTGTGCTTTTCGTGCCAGCCGATGTGGTGGCGGGCCAGCAGGTCGATGAAGTCTTGCGGTGTGTAGCGCGCCAGCGCTGAGCGGCAAAAATCAGGGTTGGCCGACAGGAAGTTGGCCGGCGATGTGTCGCGATTCGTGAAGTTGCAGCGCCCGCCGCCCGAGATGCGGATCTTCTCGGCAACCTTTGCCGCGTGGTCGATCAGCAGCACTTTCATCCCCAGCTGGCCGGCCATTCCGGCGCAGTGCAGGCCAGCGGCGCCCGCGCCGATCACGACCGCGTCGAACACGCTTTGTGGGGTCGTCACTGGCGCAGAAAGGAAGGCTGCGCGAGAAGCAAAGATAGGGCGTGGTGAATCGTCATGGTCAGGCTGATCTCTCGTGCGGCGATTGTGACTCGACCGCAGCGAGGGCCTGCATCAAGCACTCGACTTGACGCGTGATGGGCGCGGGCGCCGGCTTCTCGCCGCTGACGACCGACTGGATATAGATCGCTGTGGTCGCAGCATCGATACCGCGGGGCAGCACCGGCAACTCGGTCAACACGCCTTCGTGCGCCGGCCGCGAGAGGTCAGGGCGGGGCAGTCCGTCAAGGAAAACATCGAGCTTCGGTGAACGGCGTGCGTCTGCCACCGGCTCGCCCTCGGTGCCGCGCATCAGCACGGCGTGGGCTTGCGTGTGGGCAAGAAAGTCGCTCAGCAAGCTTGAGTATTCCGGATGCGTGTGGTTGACGACACGCAGCGAAGCCGCCACGCCGCAAGGCGCCAAAAGCTTAGCAACCGTGTGGCCTGAATTGCGCAGGCCGACCACCCGGCGCACGTCAAGCAGTTTCGCCAGCGGCGGGCAGAGCACATCGGTGCGGACGAACACCGGCTCGCGGCGCGCCCATGCGTGTTCGATCTCCGCCGCGTCTTTGACGCAGGGCAAACCCAGATCGCGAAAAATCGCTGCGCTCGTCACGCGGTTGGGGTCGGCGAGCGGGCCGTGTACCAGCACTTGCGCGCCTTCTTGGGCAAGCAGCAATGCGAGCAACGGCGTCAAGTTGGGCAGCTTTCGCGCGCCGTTGTAGGACGGCAGCACAATGGTCGGCCGCTTCGTGCTGATGGTGATGCAGCGCTCGTGCACGGCCTCGAGAAAGCCCGCAAGCTCGGCCACCGATTCGCCTTTGATGCGCATCGCCAAGGCGAAGGCGCCGATCTCGAGATCGGTCACCGCGCCATCCAGCACTTGGCACATCAGATCGTGGGCCTGCAACTGCGTAAGCGAACGCGCGCCCTCTTTGCCCCGGCCAATTTCTTTGATGTAGCTGGCGATGCTCATGTTTTTCTCCTTGGCCTCCATCCGCAATTTTCAGGCCCACCGACCACATCGGCGTGGCGCAAAAGCGTGCGCTAAAACCGATGATTAAGGGCGACGGATATCATCAATCTAGGGGGCGACACTGCTTTGCGAACGTGCATGCTTGCCAAGCGCGCTCCCCTCGACCAAGATAAATCGGCGCCATGTGGCGCGTGCAGTTCGCCGTCTCCAGGAAGCCCGTAGATGAATGACACAGATCTGCCTTCGATGCCGGCCAATGCCGAACCCGCAAGGTCGATTGCCGGCGCGCTCGGCGCCAGCGAGGCTCAGCTTGCGAGCCTGGCGCTCGAGATGCTCGATCGAACCGGCGTGCTTTGGTCCATCAAGGAAGTGGCGAGCGGTCGCTACGTTCATGCGAACGCCGCGATGGCGAATTTGTTCGGACGCAGCGTGGCCGACGTTGTTGACCACACCGATGCCGACCTCATGCAGCCGGCTCAGTCCGCTGCGATTCGCACCGCCGAACAAGCCGCTCTCGGCCAATCGCTGCCCACGCTCAGTGATCAAAAGTTTGAGCGCGATGGAGACCGGCGTGAGTTCCGCGTTACCCGCTTCGCGGTGCCGACGGCCGACGGCACGAACCCCCGTTATGTGTTGAGTGCCTGGGTTGAAGTCACGGCTGATAACCGCCGAGAAGCACAACTTCAGCAAGCATTGACCCAGCTCGAACAACAGCAGATCGCCGCCGAGGCGCTGCGCCGCGAGACACAAGACCAAGCCTTGCGCGACGGCGTGACTGGCCTCTATCAGCAGTTGCATTTCGAAGATCAGCTGCGCCGCGAGGTTGATCTTTCATCGCGTGAACACCGCGAGTTCGCGCTCGTCGCGATTGCACTCGATCCGGCCAGCGAGGCCGTCAAGGCCATGGGGGAGGGTGCGCGCACCCGCATTTTTGAGGCCTTGGGCCGCTTGTTGCGCAGCAATACCCGGGCGATGGATGCCTCATGCCGGCTCGACGAAGACCGTTTTGCGATCCTGCTCTCGGGCGTTGGCCTGGCGACTGCGCATTCCCGCATGGAAGGCTTGCGCCGGCAATGCGCAACACAGATCGTCGTGCTTGATGGGCGCGACATTGGCTTCACCGTGTCGATGGGTGTGGCGAGCTTCCCGCACACCGCTCACACCGAAGACGATCTGATGCGTGCTGCCGAGCAAGCGATGGCCGAGGCGCGCAAGCGTGGTGGCAATCACGTCACGCTCGCGAGCATTCGGTTCGAGCTGGGCGCCTGATTTGGCGCGGTGATCAGGTCTTGCCGAGCAAGGCCAGCACCGCGTGCCATTCGGCTGGTTCGACCGGCGTGATCGAGAGCCGGTTCCCGCGCTTCAGCAGCGCCATCGTTGCCAATGCCGGCGCCGCGCGCATCTCGGCCAGCGAGAGCAGGCGCGTCTTGCGCTCAAGCTTCACGTCGACGTGCAACCAGCGCGGCTCAGCCGGCGAGGCCTTTGCATCGAAGTAGTGGCTTTGCGGGTCGAACTGCGTCGCGTCAGGGTATGCGCGGCTCGCCACGACAGCCAGGCCCGCGATGCCGGGCTCTGGGCAAGATGAGTGATAGAACAAAACGCCGTCGCCAACGGTCATCTCATCACGCATGAAGTTGCGGGCTTGGTAGTTGCGAACACCCACCCAGGCAACGGTTTGATTTGGCGCGGCGGCGAGGTCATCGATCGAGCACTCGGATGGCTCGCTCTTCATCAACCAATGTCGTGTCTGCATCGCGATGGAGTGAGAAGAGGTGTCCGCCGCGAACCGTGAGCCGCATTCCTGAACCCAGGGAGTTCAGGTGGGCGAGGTCAGCTCGGCTTCGGGTTCATCTGACGCGAGACGATCACACCAACCGAGCGATATTCCAAGCCCTGCTCGTAAGAGCATCGGTTCAAGGAAATATAGAGCTCACGTGAATGCGGCGGACGGAATCATTCTATGCCGCTCGCGCCGCCGCGTCAGAGCAATTGACCATCGGCTTCTAAGGCTTCATCGAGCCGCTTGATCAGGTTCTCGACATCGACTTCGCCAGCCGCCAACGGCGCTTGCGGCACCGCTTTGGGCGCAGGCCGCTGGGCAAGCGCAAAGGCGAGGTTGAGTGCCGCCAGCACCGCGATGCGCTCGCGCGCTTTGACCTTGCCGGCATCGCGAATTGCGCTCATTTCGCTGTCGACCCGGGCCACGGCGTCGAGCAGTGAGGCGTCGCCACCTTCAGGGCAGCCGAGCAAATAACTTTGGCCGAGGATCGTGACTTCGATTTGCTTCATGGCGTGGTTTTGGCGCTGTCGTTCGTGGCTGCGGCCGCGTCTGCGGGCAGGCGCTCGAGCAAGGTATCTATGCGGCTGCGCGCGGCGTTCAGGCGAGAGCGCAGGTTGTCGCGCTCATGCGTCACGTTCGACAGCTGTTCTTTGAGCAGCAGGTTGGTGCGTTGAAGCTCGCCGTGCCGCAGCAAAAGGCGCTCGACACGATCCGCAAGTTCTTCGATCTTCGACATGGCAGCCCGCCTTGCTAGGGAGTGAATCGATTGTAGGTGGCCCCCCTACAATCTTTGGCGTTGGTGCCCGTGTCGGTGTTCTTGCCGGCACAGTTAAACGGGAAGCAGAAGGATCACTGGCGCGTGCTGTTTGCGCGCGGCAAATCCGAATCTGCGCTGCCCCCGCAACGGTACGGCGGACGAAGCCGCAAAGTCGCACTCGACTCCACGCTTCCGCTCTTGCGCACACACCACTGCAAGCATTCGCTTTCGGGAAGGTCGCAAGGGTTGCTCCGTCAGCCCGGATACCGGCCAACGAGCGGCTTTCGCATTGCGTCAGCCAATCCGTCAAGCGCCTGCGGGGAAGCAGGTCGTTGGCACATTGTTCAGGTTCTCTCATCACCATGTTTCATTCCAGACTCGTGCGCCATGCGCCGTGGGTCCGCGTCGGCGTTGTTTGCGCTGCCGCGGCGTCTTCCGTCAATCCGGCTTCGGCTCAAACTGCGCTCGACGCCGTTGTCGTCACCGCCACACGCGAGCCGCAATCGCTTGCGCGGGTCACGGCGGATGTTGTCGTCATCGACCGTGAGGCCATCGAGCGCAGCAGCGCTGATTCGATCGAAGATCTCTTGCGCCGCGCTGCCGGCGTGCAGCTCTCGCGCACTGGCGGGCCGGGGCAAAGTGCTGGCATCTTCATTCGCGGCACTGGCGCCAGCAGCACTGTGGTGTTGATCGACGGCGTTCGCGTGGGTTCGGCAACGCTCGGGCAAGTCGAGTTCGAATCGATCGGCTTGTCGCAGATCGATCACATCGAGATTCTTCGTGGCCCCGGCTCCAGCCTCTACGGTGCTGACGCCATCGGCGGCGTGGTCCAGATCTTCACGCGGCAAGGCCGCGGCAGCCCGCGAGTCTCGGCGCATGTTGCCGTGGGCGGCTATGGCTCCAGCGAAGGCGATGTGAACCTGAGCGGCTCGGCCGTTGGTGTCGACTATGCCGCCGGCATCGGCCGCGAGCGCAGCCGCGGTGTCTCGTCGCTGCTGCCCGGCGACCCCTACGGCAACTACAACCCCGACCGCGATGGCTACGGCCGCACCACGGGCCAGCTGCGTTTGGGCTACACACCGGTGGCGGATCACCGCATCGGCCTGAACTTCGTCAAGAGCCAGCTGAACGCCCAGTACGACGGCGCCCAATATTTGGCACCCGACTTCAACCCCGACGCGACGCCCGACTTTCGCAGCCACCTCGACTCGCAAGTCGCCTCGCTCGATTACCGCGGCCGCATCAGCGACCTCTGGCGCACCACCGTGCAACTCGCGCGCAACGACGACGAGCTCAAGGCCGGCGCCAGCGTGATCGCGGCTTACGAAACCCGCCGCGACCAATTCACCTGGCAGAACGCGTTGACGCTCGCGCCGGGGCACCAGCTCGTCGCCGCCTACGAGCGGCTCAACGAGCATGCGCAAACCGGCGGATTCGACCAGCGCCGCCACAACAACGGCTTCGTGCTCGGCTACGCGGGCACCGTCGCCACGCACTCGCTGCAGGCTGATTTGCGCCATGACGACAACTCCGTCTACGGCGGTGTCACCACCGGCCGGCTGGGCTGGGCGCTCGATCTGTTGCCCGGCCTGCGTGTGCGCGCAGTTGCTGGCACAAGCTTCCGAGCGCCGAGCTTCAACGATTTGTACTACCCCAGCTACGGCGTCGCGACGGTTCGCCCCGAGAAGGGCAAGAGCATCGAACTCGGCGTGAATTGGGAGTCGGGTGACAGCCGCGCCTCCGCCACCATCTACCGCAACACCGTTCGCGAGCTGATCAGCTACCAGTCCGACCGCGCTTTCTGCCCCGTCAGCCCCGACCACCCCTACCCCTACGGCTGCGCAGGCAACGTGGGACACGCGCGGCTGCAGGGCGCCACGCTCAGCGGCGGTCGGCGCTGGGGCGGCCTCAGCGTCGATGCGTCGATCGACTTTCTCGATGCCAAGAACACCGACACCGGCCAGCGCCTCCAGCGCCGCGCTGCGCATCAAGAGAGCGTGGCTGCCGACTATGAGTTCGGCGCCTGGTCGTTCGGCGCCGCGCTGCTCGGGCTCGGCTCGCGCCCTGACAGCGGCGCCCGATTGGGCGGCTATGCCACGCTCGATTTGAAAGCCCGCTGGCGCTTTGCTGCGCAGTGGCAACTCGAAGCCAAGCTGCTCAACGCCACCGATCGGAACATCGAACCAGCCCGCTACTACCAAGGCTTGGGTCGACAGGCTTGGCTCGGCATTCGCTTCGACGGGCAAGGGCTCTGAGAGCCCGAGTGGCGTTTGCTCCGAAAAGCGCTCAGGCTCAGAGGCACAGATGAACCATGAGCTGATCCTCGGCGGCCAGCGCAGCGGCAAGTCGCGTGCGGCCGAGTTGCGTGCGGCGGCGTGGCTGGCTGCGCCGGGCAGCGACGCGGTGTTGATCGCCACCGCGTTGCCGGGCGACGCTGAAATGCAAGCCCGCATCGCCCGCCACCGCATCGACCGCGCCGCGCGCGCACCGGGCCTGGCAACTGACGAAGTGCCACGCGCGCTGGCGCAAGCGATTGCGCGCCACAGCGCACCGCAGCGCTTGGTGCTGGTCGACTGCCTCACGCTCTGGCTCACCAACCTGCTGATGCCGATCAGCGGCGCTGCGCTCACCGCAGAAGCCTGTGCCGCCGAGATCACTGCGCTCGATCGCGCATTGCAGTCTGCGCCCGGGCCAGTGGTGCTGGTCTCCAACGAGATCGGCCTCGGCTTGGCGCCGATGTCGCCCGAGGCACGCCGCTTCGTTGACGAGCTCGGCCGGCTGCATCAGTTGCTCGCGCAGCGATGCGGCCGGGTCACGCTGATGGTGGCGGGCATTGCCATGGCCGTGAAACGGGAGGCGTTGTGACTGGACTTCTCCGTCTTGTTTGGCTGGCGTTGCTGCTCAACGGCCACCTCAACGCTCAAGCGCAAATCACCGTGCGAGACGACCGTGGCGCGGCGCTCAGCTTCGCCGCGAGCCCGCAACGCATCGTCAGTTTGCTGCCGTCGTTGACGGAGAGCGTCTGCGCGCTGGGCGCCTGCTCACGGCTCGTCGGCACTGACAACTTCTCGAATGAACCGGCAAGCGTGCGCGCGCTGCCCAAGCTCGGCGGGCTCGATGACGCGCAGGTCGAGCGCATCGTGGCCCTCAAGCCCGGCGTGGTGCTGGCGGCACCATCGGCCCGCATCATCGACCGGCTCGAAGCCCTCGGCGTGCCCGTGGTGGTGCTCGAATCGCGCAACCATGACGACGTGAGGCGCACGCTGGGGCTCCTCGGGCAATTGCTCGCCGTACCCAAAGCCGCCGATGCCGTGTGGCAGCGCATCGACGCGCAAATGCGCAGCGCTGCCGCGCGCGTGCCGAGCGGGCTGCGTGGCCAGCGCGTCTACTTCGAAGTCGACCCGACGCCGTATGCCGCTGGCGCCAGCTCCTTCATCGGCGAGACGCTGTCGCGCCTTGGCCTCGGCAACGCGGTGCCGGCAGAGCTGGGGCCGTTTCCCAAGCTCAACCCGGAGTTCGTCGTTCGCGCGCAGCCCGACATCGTGATGGCGGTTCAGCGCAGCTTGAGCGAGATGCCGCGCCGCCCTGGCTGGGCGAGCTTGCGTGCTTTGCAACAGCACCGCGTCTGTGCCTTCGAGCCTGCGCCCTATGAGCGTTTGATCCGCCCCGGCCCCGGCATGGGCGAGGCGGCGGGCTTGCTGGCCGATTGCCTGGCGGCGATCTCCGCGGCAGCGAGCAAGTGATGTCTAACGCCGATCTTCAGCGTCGCCGCCGCCTCGTGCTGGGGCTGATCGCGATCACCGTGCTGCTGCTCGCGGCCGGGCTGGCTGCGGGCAGTGAAGGCTGGTCAATCTCAGCGCTCGGCGCCACGCTGCAAGGCCCGGATGGCGGCCTCATCGTCGGCCGCATCCGCGTGCCGCGCACCCTCGGCGCGTGGCTTACCGGCGCCTTGCTCGGCTTGGCTGGCGCGGTGGCGCAAGGCCTCTTTCGCAACCCGCTGGCTGATCCCTACCTGCTCGGTTCGGCCTCGGGCGCGGCGCTTGGTGTGGTCGTGGTGCTGGCTGGCAGTGCGTTGGCCGGCCACGGCATTGGCCTGGCGACTGCGGACTTGCTCGCGCGCACCGGCCTCGTTGCCGCCGCTTTCTTCGGCGCCTTGCTCGGCGTGATGCTGACGCTTGCGCTCGCCAGAGGCGCGCATCAAACGGCGCGTTTGCTGCTCGCTGGCGTGATCGTCGGCGTGCTGTTGTCGGCGGTTGGTGACTTGATCACCAGCGTGGCGCCCGAGGCCCTGCGCGCGCGGCAAGTGTTCTTGCTCGGCAGCACCGGCTACCTCGGTTGGGCGAGCTGCGCGCTGCTCGCGATCGGCTTGGTCATCACGCTGCCACCCGCTTGGCGCCTGGCGCGCGTGCTCGATGCGCTGACCCTCGGCGAAGACAGCGCCAAGAGCCTCGGCCTCGCGTTGCCGCGCCTGCGCTTGGCGCTCGTCATCGTGCTTGCTTTGGCAACGGGCTTGGCGGTATCGCAAGCCGGGCTGGTCGCATTCGTCGGCCTCGTTGCGCCGCACATCGTGCGCCGATTTGCACCGGCGCCGCACGGCTTCACCATCGTCGCCAGCGCAGCCATCGGCGGCAGCTTGCTGCTGATGGCCGACGTGCTGGCGCGCACGCTGATCGCGCCGCAAGAGCTGCCGGTCGGCGTGCTCACGGCCATCCTCGGCGGCAGCTACTTGCTGTGGCTGCTGCACCGGCGCGCGGCATGACACTCGCGCTCGAAGCACGCGGCCTGCGCTTGGCGCTGGGCAGCACGCAGGCGCTGGCCGATGTCACCCTTCGGTTGGCTGCGGGCTGGACGGCGATCGTCGGCCCGAATGGCGCCGGCAAGTCGACCCTGCTCCGGGTGCTTGCCGGCTTGCAAACCGCCGACGCTGGCGAGGTGCGCTTGGGCACCCGCTTGCTCGCCGAGTTGCCACCGCGAGAGCGCGGCCAGCAGATCGCATGGCTCGCGCAGCAAAGCGAGACCAGCGGCGAGCTGACCGTGCGCGAGACCGTGGCGCTTGGCCGCTTGCCGCACCTCGGCCTATTCGCGGCCATGAGCGCGGCCGATGACCTGCGCGTGCAGCAAGCGCTGGCCGATACCGAGGCCACGCCGTGGCAAGACCGGCGGCTTGCCGAGCTCTCGGGCGGCGAGCGCCAGCGCGTGCTGCTCGCGCGCGCCATCGCCACTGATGCGCCCTGGCTCCTGCTCGACGAGCCCACCACGCACCTCGACCCGCCGCACCAAGTCGCTCTCGTGCGCTTGCTGCAGCGGCAGGTGCGCGCCGGTGTCGCAGTGGCTTGCGTGCTGCACGATTTGACGCTGGCTTTGCTCGCCGATCACCTCGTCGTGATGCAGACTGGCCGCATTCGTGCCGCTGGCTCACGCGATGAGCCTGAAGTGCATCGCGCTTTGATCGAGGTCTTTGACGGCGCCATCCGCATCGTGCGGCACGGCGCGCACTGGATCACTTTGCCCAACCTGGAGTCTTGAGCCATGTCGACTGCTGACCACGCCCTCGCTGATCGTTCTCAATCCGACTTGCAAGCGCGCCTGCACGCCCGCCTGCAAACACGCCTCGACCGCCAGACCAAACCGCAAGGCGCGCTCGGCCGGCTCGAAGCCCTGGCGCTGCAAATCGGCTTGCTCCAGCAGAGCGATCACCCGCAGCTGACCGCGCCGCAATTGCTCGTTTTTGCGGCCGATCACGGCCTCGCGTCGCGCGGCGTGTCGGCCTACCCGAGTGACGTGACTTGGCAAATGGTCGAGAACTTTCTCGCCGGTGGCGCGGCTGTGAGCGTGCTCGCGCGGCAACACGGCATGGCGCTCCACGTGATCGATGCCGGCGTGCGCCACGACTTCGCGCCCCGCGCGCATTTGATCAACCGCAAGATCGCCCCCGGCACGGCCGATTCGTTCATCGGCCCGGCGATGAGCGAGGCGCAGTGCAGCGCGGCGCTGGCCGCAGGGCGCGAGGTCGTTGCCGGGCTGCCCGGCAACGCGGTGCTGCTCGGTGAGATGGGCATTGCCAACACCTCGGCCGCGTCGATGTTGATGGCGCGCTTGTGCGGCTTGCCGATTGCGGCCTGCGTGGGCCGCGGCACCGGGCTGGATGATGCAGGCCTTGCACGCAAAGTGAGCGTGCTCGGCGCCGTGCTTGAGCGGCACGAAGCGGCGCGCGAGCCACTGCAAGCGCTGGCCGCGTTCGGCGGCTTTGAGATCGCGATGCTTGCAGGCGCCGCCTTGCAGGCTGCAGCCGAACGCCGGCTCGTCGTGGTGGATGGCTTCATCACCAGCGCGGCCATCCTCGTCGCATCACAGCTCGAGCCGGCCGTGCTCGAAGCCTGCGTGTTCGCTCACCGCTCGGCCGATGCAGGCCATGGCGCGCTGCTCGCGCATCTGAATGCAGCGCCGCTGCTCGATCTGGGTTTGCGCCTCGGTGAAGGCTCTGGCGCCGCACTCGCCTGGCCGCTGATCGACAGCGCCGTTCGCTTGCTGGCAGAGATGGCGAGCTTCGAGTCGGCGGGCGTGTCTGAGCGGTTGTGAGCGGCGCGCACTTGATCCGCTTGGTGGCGCACGAACTGCGGCTGTTTTTCATCGCGCTGCAGTTCTTCACCCGCGTGCCGGTGCCTCGCGCGGTGGGCTTTGAGCCCGAGTGGCTGAATCAGAGTGCGCGCCACTTCCCGGCGGTCGGCGCGGTTGTGGGCGCGGTGGCGGTGGCGGTGTGGTGGGCCGCGTCGCGCGTTTTTCCTTCGGGTTTGGCGGTGGGCTTGTCGATGGCGGCCACGGTGTACCTGACCGGCGCCTTCCACGAAGACGGCTTCGCTGACACCTGCGATGGCCTCGGCGGCGCCGTGAGCCGCGAGCGCGCGTTGGCGATCATGAAAGATTCGCGCATCGGCGCTTACGGTGCCATCGGCCTCGCGCTGATGCTCGGGCTCAAAGCGACCACGCTCGCGGCAATGCAAGCGCCGTTGATCATCGCGGCCATGCTCTTCTCCCACACCGCAAGCCGCGCCGCAGCCGCCAGCTTGATCCGCTGGTTGCCGTATGCCGGCGACATCGAACACGCCAAAGCCAAGCCGCTCGCACAGCGCATTTCTGCAGCGGGCCTGTGCGTGGCTTGGGCGTGGGTCGCTGGCTTGCTCGCGGCCTTGGCGCTCGCCGAGCCGCGATGGTTGGCGCCGCTCGGCGTGGCTGCGCTTTTCGTCGCGAGCGGCACGTGGGCCTGTGCGCGCTGGCTGCGCGCCCGGCTCGGCGGCTACACCGGCGACACGCTCGGCGCCACGCAGCAAATCACCGAGCTCATCGCCTTGCTTGGCATGCTGGCGTGGCAGGGATCAGCTTCGAAAGGATGGGCTTGGAACTGATGGCCACGCTTCTCGTCTGGCGGCACCCGAAGCCCGCGGCCGTCAAAGGCCGCTGCATTGGATGGACTGACGTGGCCGTCGACCGCCGCAAGATCAAGCGCCTCGCGCACCGCATTCGCACTCGCGCGCGGCGAGAAAGCCTGGCGCGAGTCATCCACACCTCGCCTTTGCGGCGCTGTGCCGAGGTCGGCCGCCAACTCGCCCGCTGGGGCTGGCGCCACCACATCGATCCGCGCCTGTCGGAGATGAGCTTCGGCGAGTGGGATGGCCGCCCGTGGGGCGACATCGGCGAGCCGGCTGTCGATGCCTGGTGCCGTGATTTCGGCCAGCACCGCGCCGGTGGCGGTGAATCGGTGGCGGATGTGCTGCGCCGCTGCGCTCAGTTTCTCGCGGCGGGCGCCGATACGCCTGTCACGTGTGTGGTCGGCCATGCAGGCTGGATCAGCGCGGCGCAGTGGCTTGCGCGAGGCGAGTCTCGCGCGCCTGCCGCCTCGGAATGGCCAGCCGCTTTGCCGTATGCGCATGCGCTGTTGCTCCAAGCCCGTTGCTGAAAACCTGATTGAGTCGCTTCTGACGATGGGCCTGGAGAATCGGCCCCTAGACTTTCCCCCATGTCCGCAGTAACCGCCCCTTCCGCCACACCCTCTTCGCGCCGCATGCTTTGGTTGATGGCGAGGCCGTGGCTGCTGGCGATTGCGGGCATTGCGCTGGCGGGCGTGGTGGGCCTGGCGCTGCACAACCTGCTGCAAAGCGTGCGCTACACGGCGGTGATCGCGGCGCTCTACGCCACGCCGTCGGCCAACCTCGCCTTGGCGCTGATCGCCACCGCACTCAGCTACTTGGCGTTGACGGGCTACGACGCCTCTTCGCTCAAGTACGCCGGCGCCACCGTCAAACGCTCGACCGTGTTGCTCACGTCTTATGTGGCTTACGCGCTCGGCAATTCGGTGGGCCTGGGCGTGCTCACGGGTGGCGCCGTGCGCATGCGGCTCTACACCGAGGCCGGCTTGCCGCCGGCGCAGGTGGCGCAGGCCATTGCATTCAACGCCGCTGCTTTCAGCCTGGGCATGACGGCTTTCGGCGCGCTCGCCTTGCTGTGGGGCGCACCGGAGGTGGCGTCGATCTTGTCGGCGCCGGTGGTGCTGCTGCGCGTCATCGCTGCCGTGCTGCTCGCGGGGCTGGGTGCGGTGCTGTGGCTTTGTGGGCGGCAGGACCACGTCAACGTGCTGGGCCGCTGGACGCTGCGCCTGCCGCCGGCTGCGCTCGCGTGGCGGCAGCTGGCGATCTCGGCCGCCGACCTCGCTGCCTCGGCCGCGGCGCTGTGGTTCTTGCTGCCGCATGGCGTGGTCGGTTTGCCCACGTTCGTTGCGTTTTATGCGCTCGCGGTGGTTGTCAGCTTGATCAGCCATGTGCCGGGCGGGCTGGGCGTGTTCGAGGCGATCATCTTGCTGGCTTGCGGCAAGCATGCCCATGCCGAGGCCGTGCTCGCGGCCTTGGTGCTCTACCGCGGCATCTACTTTGTGCTGCCCTTGGTGATTGCCTCGGCCTTGCTCATCGTGCACGAGCTGCGCGTTGGCGTGGCCGCACCTGTGGGCCGGATGGCCGAGCATGTGTCGCCCAAGCTGATGGCGGCGCTTGCGATGGTGGCGGGCGGCTGGTTGCTGCTCTCGGGCGTCACGCCGCAGAGCGATGAAGCGCAGCAACTGCTCGCGATGAAGGTGCCGCTGCCGATCGTTGAGGCCTCGCACTTCATCGGCAGTGTGGCGGGGCTCGGCCTGCTGCTGCTCGCGCGCGGCTTGCTGCACCGGCTCGATGCCGCGTGGTGGGCGGCGCTTGGCCTCTCGCTGCTGGCCGCGGTGCTGGCGCTGCCGAAGGGCATTGCGTTGTCAGAGGCGGCGCTGCTGAGCACGCTCGCGCTGCTGCTCGTGATCTCGCGCAAGCAGTTTGATCGGCGCTCGTCGCTCTTTGCGCAGCGGCTCGAGCCGGAGTGGCTGCTCGCTGTGGGCTGCGTGATTGCGGCTTGCGTCTGGGTGCTCTTCTTTGCGTACCAAGAGGTGCATTACGCCAATCGGCTGTGGTGGCAGTTTGAGTTCGATGGCCAAGCGCCGCGCTCGCTGCGCGCGATCACCGCCGTCGCATTGATTGGCGGCGCCATCGCCTTGCGCCACTTGTTCCAAGCCCCGCAAGGCGATGTGCCTGCGCCCACGCCGGCTGACATCGAACGCGCCGCGCAAATCGTCTGGAAGAGCGAATCCACCGACGCCTGCGCCGCGCTGATGGGCGACAAGCACCTGCTCTTCTCGCCCTCGGGCAAGAGCTTCGTGATGTACGGCAAGCTCGGCCGCTCATGGGTCTCGCTCTACGGGCCGATTGGTGATGAGAGCGAGTGGCCCGAGCTCGTCTGGCGCTTCATCGAGCTGGCGGGCGAGCACGGTGGCCGCGCGGCGTTCTACCAAGTGCGCCCGGAAACCTTGGGGCTCTACCTCGACTGCGGCTTGCAGGCCTTCAAGCTGGGCGAATACGCGCATGTGCCGTTGCCCGATTTCACGTTGAAGGGTGCGAAGCGCGCCAACTTGCGCCACGGCGTGAACCGCGCCGAACGCGAGGGCATGGCCTTCGAAGTGCTGCCGCCTTACCGCGTGGCCGGCGTGATGGATGAGTTGCGCCGCGTGTCAGATGCTTGGCTCGGCGAGCAGAAGGCGCGCGAGAAGAGTTTCTCCGTCGGCGCTTTCGATCCCGACTACCTCGTGCGCTTGCCGGTGGCCACCGTGCGCAGGAACGGCGAGCTCGTCGCGTTCGCGAACCTCATGGTCACCGATGCCCGCGAAGATGCCTGCGTCGACCTCATGCGCTATGCGCCCGATGCCCCGCCCGGCACGATGGACTTTTTGTTCGCCAGCGTGATCCTCTACTTGCAAGCCGAAGGCTTCCAGCGTTTCGGCTTGGGCATGGCGCCGATGTCGGGCATGTCGGAGCGGCGGAGTGCGCCGCGCTGGCAGCGCTTTGGGCGGCTCTTGTTCGAGCACGGCGAGCGCTTCTACAACTTCCGCGGCCTGCGCAGCTTCAAAGACAAATTCGAGCCCGTGTGGGAAGCTCGTTACCTCGCCGCGCCGGGTGGCGCCGCACCTTTTCTGGCCTTGAGTAACGTGGCATCGCTGATTGGCGGCGGGCCGCGAGGAGTGATTGCGAAATGACGTTCCGATCGCTCGTTGGTGCGGCCCGGGCTGCAGCTTGCATGTCAGCCTTGGCGATGTTGTGGGCGGTGCCCGCAGCCCGCGCCGAAACCTTGTCGCACGGCCTCTTCAAAGACATCGAGCTCACGCGCCCGGCGGGTGAGGTCAACCGCGTCGTGCTGTTGCTCGGTGAGGGCCAAGCCACCGCAACCAGTGGCGCGGCGCTCGCCAAAAGCATGGTCGCGTCGGGCGCGATGGTGGCGCGCATCGATGCGCCGTCGTTCCTTACCCGGCTCGCGGGCGAGGGCGGCGCATGCTCGTTTGCTGATGGCGCGCTCGAAAACCTCGCCCATCATTTGGAGGCGGTACAAAAGCTGCCGACCTACATGGCGCCGGTGCTCGTGGGCCTCGGCGATGGCGCGGCGCTCGCCTACGCGGTGCAGGCGCAGGCGGCTGTGGGCACGTTCTCAGGCGCGCTCTCGATCGGCTTTTGCCCCGTGCTCGATGTCAAATTGCCGCTTTGCCCCGGCAAAGGATTGAAGGCTGCGGCGCGCACCGATCCGCCGGGCATCGAGCTCTTGCCCGGCTCGCGCCTCGGTGCGCCATGGACCGCGCTGCAAGCGGAAGGCGACGCGACCTGCGGCCCCCAGGCAGCGCAGCCCTTCGGGACCGGCGCGCCGCCATCCCAACTCATCAGCACGCCGGCGCCGACCGCAGGCGATGCCGACCTCGCCGCTTGGTTGCCCGCCTTCAAATCCGCATACGCCAATCTCACCGTGGCGGCGCCAGTGGTGTTGCCGCTGCCAGCGAGCTTGTCTGATCTGCCCATCGTGGAGGTGCCGAGCAGTGTGGCCGGTGACCGCTTCGCCGTGCTGCTCTCGGGCGATGGCGGCTGGGCCGGCATCGACAAAGGCGTGGCCAAAGCGCTCGCCGCCGCCGGCGTGCCGGTGGCCGGCTTCGACTCGCTGCGCTACTTCTGGTCGGCCCGCACGCCGCAAGGCCTGGCCGACGACCTCGACCGCACGATTCGCTACTACGCCGCCCGCTGGAACCGCCGCGAGGTGATGTTGATCGGCTACTCGCAAGGCGCAGACGTGATGCCCTTTGCGATCAACCGCCTGCCGCCTTTGACGCGCGCAAAGATCCAATCCACCGTGTTGCTCGGCCCCGGCCAGAAAGCGTCGTTCGAGTTTCACGTGAGCAACTGGATTGGCCCGAGCGGTGACAAACCCATCGCGCCCGAAGCCGCGCGCCTGCGTGCCGCCACGACCTTGTGCGTCTATGGCAGCAACGAGAAAGATTCGCTCTGCCCGCGGCTCTCACCCGCCACAACCCGCGTGCTCGCGCTCAAGGGCGATCACCACTTCGGCGGCGATTACGACAAGCTCGCCGCGCTCATCCTGGCGAACACGGCTGGCGCGCGTTAACGTGTGCTGATCACCGCAGCACGCCGCGTGCGAACGCATCGCACGCCGCGGTGACGGCGCACTGCTCGCACAGCGGGCGCCGTGCCTGGCACACGTAGCGGCCGTGCAAGATCAGCCAATGGTGCGCGTGGACCATGTAGTTCACGGGGATGCGCTTGAGCAGCTTCAGCTCCACCTCCAGCGGCGTCTTGCCCGGCGCCAAACCGGTGCGGTTGCTGACTCGGAAGATGTGCGTGTCAACAGCCATCGTCGCCTCGCCGAAGGCCACGTTGAGCACCACGTTGGCGGTCTTGCGGCCAACGCCCGGCAGTGCTTCCAGCGCTTCGCGCGTTCGCGGCACGTGGCCGCCGTGCTGGTCGACAAGGATTTGGCAGGTCGCGAGCAGGTTCTTCGCTTTGGTGCGGTAGAGGCCGATCGTGCGGATGTGCTGGGTGACCGCGTCGAGCCCCAGCGCAAGCATCTTCTGCGGTGAATTGGCAACGGCGAAGAGCCCGCGCGTGGCCTTGTTGACGCTCACGTCGGTCGCTTGAGCTGACAGCAGCACGGCGGCCAGCAGCTCGAACACATTGGTGTATTCGAGCTCAGTCTCGGGCTGCGGATTGGCGGCTTGGAGCGTCGCGAAGAAGCTCTCGATGGCGGCAGGTTTCATTCGGCGGGCTGGGCGCGGCCAGGGCGTGCGCGGGCCGCGCGCGAAAGGCGCTCGTCTTGCTCGCGTTGTTCGCGCGCGAGCCGAAACTGGTGAAAGGCATAGCGCGCGCGCGCCTCAGCGGCTTGCTGGTTGCTCCAGGCGGCCCAGCCCGTTTGCTCGCCGCTGGCCGGTATCAGCGCGATGCAATCCACCGGGCAGACCGGCAGGCACAACTCGCATCCGGTGCAGAGCTCGGCGATCACGGTATGCATGCGCTTCGGCGCGCCGACGATGCAATCGACCGGGCACGCTTTGATGCACAAGGTGCAGCCGATGCATGCCGGCTCGTCGATCAACGCCAGCTGGCGTGGGCCTTCGGCGCCGTGAGCCGGGTTCAGCGGCTTGGGCGCGCGGCCGGTGATGGCAGCGAGCCGTTGAATGCCGGCTGCGCCGCCGGGCGGGCATTGATCGATGTCGGCTGTACCTTCGGCAATCGCCTCGGCGTAGCTGCGGCAATCGGGATAACCGCAGCGCGTGCACTGCGTTTGGGGCAGTGCGTCGTTCAGCGCATCGGCGAGATTGGCAGCAGTGGCGGGGGCGGCAGGGGTGGCAGCGGTCGGGATCACCGCATGATTATCGCGACGCAGGCTTGCGCGTTCGCTTCGCTGGAGCCGTCGCCGTGGCGCTCGCCGTCACGGTTTTGCGGCTTGCGGCCACCAGCATCGGCTTGGCTTTTGCCGCCTGGTGCTGGGCGATGAAGTCGCGCACCTGCGGGTAGACGTTCTCGCGCCAGCGCCGGCCCGAGAAGATGCCGTAGTGGCCCGCGCCGATTGCGTCGTAGTGGAACTGGCGCTCTTTCGGAATGCCAGTGCAGAGGTCGTGCGCGGCGCGGGTTTGGCCTGCGCCGGAGATGTCGTCAAGCTCGCCTTCGATCGTCAGCAGCGAAGTCGTCTTGATGTCTTGCGGCCGCACCAGTTGGCCGTTGACCTCCCAGTCGCCAGCGACGAGCGAGAAATCTTGGAACACCGTTTTGATGGTGTCGAGGTAGTACTCGGCCGGCATGTCGAGCACGGCGTTGTACTCGTCATAGAAGTCGCGGTGAAACTCGGCGCTGCCTTGGCCGTCGTCACCGCGCATCAGATCGAGGAAGTAGTCGTAGTGCGCGTTGAGGTGGCGATCTGGGTTCATCGCGATGAACCCGCTGTGCTGCAGGAAGCCCGGGTACACCGAACGGCCAGCGCCGGGGTAGTTGACCGGCACGCGGTAGATCACGTTGGACTTGAACCAGTCGTGGCTCTTGGTCGTCGCGAGGTTGTTGACGGCGGTCGGGCTCTTGCGGGCGTCGATCGGGCCGCCCATCATCGTCATGGTGCGCGGCGTGACCTCGCCATTGCTTGCCATCAGCGAGATGGCAGCGAGCACCGGCACCGTGGGCTGGCAGACCGAAATCACATTGACCTCTGGCCCGATGTGGCGGATGAACTCCTGCACATAGGCCACGTAATCGTCGAGGTGGAACGGGCCTGCCGCGAGCGGCACCATGCGCGCGTCGGTCCAGTCGGTGATGTAGACCTTGTGGTCTTTGAGCAGCGCACGCACCGTTTCGCGCAGCAGCGTCGAGTGGTGGCCCGAGAGTGGCGCAACCACAAGCACCGTCGGCTGGCTCTTGATGCGCGTGAGCACGGGCAAGTCATCGGTAAAGCGCTTGAAGCGCAGCAGCCGGCAAAACGGCTTCTCGAGCGCCACTTGTTCCTGCACCGCCACATCAACGCCGTCGACGCTGACCGAATTGATGTTGAACGGCGGCTTCTCGTATTCCTTCGAGAGCCGATGCATCAGATCAAGCCCGGCTGAAACGCGCTGCGCCCCAGGGGTGTGTGAGAAAGGCGATAGCGGGTGGTTGTAGAGCTTGGAAGCCGCGCTGGCGAACTCGGCAAACGGGCTCAACAAGGCGCGCTGCGATTCATAAAGCTGATACAGCATAGGTTGGCCTTCTTCCGGTGATTTCGGGGTGGCTCCACGCCGGAAAATGCCGGTGCGTGGTTATGTTGCACTGCAACATTCTAGGGCGAGCCCAAAAATTGTGCAGTGCAATGCATCCCAGTGAAACCCGGAGTAAGGCCTTGAATCGGGGGTAAAGCCGGCCGCGAGCGTGCGCGGCCGGGGTCGTCAGCGGCTGACGGCCACCATCGCGCTCACCACCGCGTCGATGTTGCGTTGGTTCAGCGCGGCCACGCAAATCCGCCCGGTGTCGACGCCGTAGACGCCAAATTCGCTGCGCAGGCGCTGCATTTGCTCTGCGCTCAGCCCGGAGTAGCTGAACATGCCTTTTTGGCGCGTGATGAAGTCGAGGTCGCCGCCCATGCCGGCAGCAGCAAGCTTCTGCTGCAAAGCAGTGCGCATTGCTTTGATGCGCACGCGCATGCCCGCGAGCTCTTCTTCCCACAGCGCGCGCAGGGCCGGCGTGCTCAGCACATTCGCAACGATTTGTGCGCCGTGCGTCGGTGGGTTGGAATAGTTGGTGCGGATCACGCGCTTCAGCTGACTCAACACACGGGTGGCTTCGTCTTTCGACTCGCACACCACGCTCAGCGCGCCCACGCGTTCGCCGTAGAGCGAAAAGCTCTTCGAGAAGCTGCTGGCGACGAAGAAGTCGAGCCCCGCCGCGAGGAACATGCCCACCACAGCGCCATCTTCAGCAATCCCTTCGCCAAAGCCTTGGTAGGCCATGTCAAGGAAAGGCACGAGGCCGCGCGATGCCACGGTCGAGATCACCTTCGACCATTGATCGAGCGTGATGTCGCAGCCTGTCGGGTTGTGGCAGCAGGCATGCAAGACGACAATGCTGCCGGGCAGGGCGGCATCGAGCGCAGTCAGCATCGCGTCGACATCGGCGCCACGGCGCTCGGCGTCGTAGTACGGGTAAGCGGCAACTTGAAACCCGGCGCCTTCGAACAACGCCCGGTGGTTTTCCCAGCTCGGGTCGCTGATGAGCACCTGCGCGTCTGGGCTCATGCGCTTCAGGAAGTCGGCGCCGAGCTTCAAACCGCCGGTGCCGCCCAAGGCCTGCACGGTGGCGATGCGGCCATCGCGAACGGCTTGGCTCTCGGCACCGAACACGAGTTGCTGAACCGCTGAGTCGTAGCTGGCGATGCCGTCGATCGGCAGGTAACCCCTTGCCTTCGGCGTTTCCATCATCATCTCTTCGGCCTGCTGAACGCACTTGAGCAGCGGCAGCTTGCCGTTCTCGTCGAAGTAAACCCCCACGCCGAGATTGACCTTCGCCGGGTTCGGATCGGCGTTGAACTGTTCGTTCAGCCCGAGGATGGGGTCACGGGGCGCGAGTGGCGTGGCGGCGAAGAGCGAGGCCATGGATGTTCCTTGAAATGGGAGCGAAAGGTCGAATCGGCTAACCTAACTGGTTGCTTTGCGAGTTTATCTGCCATGTCCAAGTTGAACGAAGTCGTTGCCGCTGACCTGCTGCCTGATGCCGCCTCCGAGGCTGCCCATGAAGGGCAGTTCATCAGCTACCCTAATTCGCCGTTCCAGCTGTTCCAGCCCTATCCGCCTGCCGGCGATCAGCCAACGGCGATCGCCGAATTGGTCGAAGGCATTCGCGATGGCCTCAGTTTTCAGACGCTGCTTGGCGTCACCGGCTCCGGCAAGACCTTCACGATGGCCAACGTGATCGCGCAGATCGGCCGGCCTGCGATCGTGTTTGCGCCCAACAAAACGCTCGCGGCGCAGCTCTATGCCGAGTTTCGCGAGTTCTTTCCGAAGAACGCAGTCGAATATTTCGTCAGCTACTACGACTACTACCAACCCGAGGCCTATGTGCCTCAGCGCGATCTCTTCATCGAGAAAGACAGCGCGATCAACGAGCACATCGAGCAAATGCGGCTCTCGGCCACGAAGAGCGTGCTGGAGCGGCAAGATGTGGTGATCGTGGCCTCGGTCAGCGCGATCTACGGCATCGGCGCGCCCGAGGATTACACCGAGATGCGGATGATCATGCGCGTGGGCGACAAGCTCGGCCAGCGCGACGCCATCGCCCACCTGATTCGCATGCAGTACAGCCGCAACGAAACCGATTTTTCGCGTGGCACCTTCCGCGTTCGCGGCGACACGATCGATGTGTTCCCGGCTGAGCACAGCGAGCTCGCGATTCGGCTCGAACTCTTCGACGACGAGCTTGAATCGCTGCAACTCTTCGACCCGCTCACGGGCCAGATTCGCCAGAAGATCCCGCGCTTCGTCATCTACCCGGCCAACCATTACGTGACGCCGCGTGGCCGCGTGGTGGCCGCGATCGAGTCGATCAAAGAAGAGCTGCGCACGCGGCTGGCGGAGTTCGTGGCGGCGGGCAAATTGGTGGAGGCGCAGCGGCTCGAGCAGCGCACGCGATTCGATCTCGAAATGCTGCAAGAGCTCGGCCACTGCAAGGGCATCGAGAACTACACGCGGCACCTGTCGGGCGCCGTGCCGGGCAGCCCGCCAGCCACGCTGATTGACTATTTGCCGAACGACGCCGTGATGTTCCTCGACGAGAGCCACGTGATGATCGGCCAGCTCGGCGGCATGTACAACGGTGACCGCGCACGCAAATCGACGCTCGTCGACTACGGCTTTCGGCTGCCCTCGGCGCTCGACAACCGGCCGCTGAAGTTTGAAGAGTTCGAAGGCAAGATGCGGCAGGTGACGTTTGTGTCGGCCACGCCCGCGAACTACGAAAACGCCAAGACGGCCGAGGGCGGCCAGGTCGTCGAGCAACTCGTGCGGCCAACCGGGCTGATCGACCCGCCGGTTGAGGTGAGGCCGGCCACGCACCAGGTTGATGATGTTTTGCAAGAGATTCGCGAGCGCGTCGAGATCAATGAGCGCGTGCTGATCACAACGCTCACCAAACGCATGGCCGAGCAGCTGACCGACTATCTGAGCGACAACGGCGTCAAGGTGCGCTATTTGCACAGCGATGTCGACACGGTCGAGCGCGTCGAGATCCTGCGTGATTTGCGCTTGGGCACATTCGATGTGCTCGTTGGCATCAACCTGCTGCGCGAAGGGCTCGATATTCCCGAGGTGTCGCTCGTCGCCATCTTGGATGCCGACAAGGAAGGATTCTTGCGCTCAGAGCGCAGCCTGATCCAGACGATCGGCCGCGCCGCGCGCAACCTCAATGGCCGGGCGATCCTCTACGCCGACAAGATCACCGACTCGATGAAGAAGGCGATGGATGAGACCGATCGCCGCCGCACCAAGCAGATCGCCCACAACTTGGCGCACGGCATCACGCCGCGCGGCGTCAGCAAGAAAGTGCGCGATTTGATCGACGGCGTCTACGGCGAAAAGGGCGACAAGGGCGCAAAGGACGACTTGAAGCGCACGACGGGCGGCGTGGCCGTCGAAGCCTTGAGTGAGAAAGACCTTGGCAAACGCATCAAAACGCTCGAAAAGCAGATGCTCGACCACGCGCGCAACCTCGAGTTCGAGAAAGCGGCGCGAGTGCGCGACCAGCTGGCTTTGCTCCGCGAGCAAGCCTTTGGCGCACCCGGCTCGGACAACGTGGTGCCGATTCAGGCCGTGTCCACCAAAGCATGAGTCTGTGAAAACGTGTTTGCAGACGTTACGGTCTGAACACCCACGGAACTTCCAGGGCCAATCTCGACCGAAATGGTCGGCTTCCGCTAAACTCGACCAATCTACTCGGGATAAGACTGGGGTTCGCTCCAGGCGTTCGGGCTGGTCGTGTTAGTCAAGCTGCCATTCTGGTTTTCAATCTGCCGCGCTGACACGCGCTATCAGGAGATTTAAATGCGTCTGACCACTAAAGGCCGTTTCGCCGTGACCGCCATGATCGACCTCGCTCTGCGCGAGCACACCGGGCCCGTGGCGCTGGCTGCCATCAGTGGGCGCCAGCAAATTTCGCTCTCCTACCTCGAGCAACTCTTTGGCAAGCTGCGCCGGCATGAGCTGGTTGAGAGCACGCGCGGCCCCGGTGGCGGCTATTCGCTCGGCCGCAAAGCTGAAGAAATCACCGTCGCCGACATCATCGTCGCCGTCGATGAACCGATTGACGCTACCGGTTGCGCTGGCAAAGAAAACTGCATGGGCGAAGACGCCGGTCGCTGTATGACGCACGACCTCTGGGCGAGCCTGAACTCCAAAATGATCGAGTTTCTTGATTCGGTTTCGCTGCGCAAGCTGGTCGATGAGCAGATCGCCAAAGGCGTCTCGATCGAAGAGCACCCGGTCAAGCGCGCCATCTCGACGCAGCCCGTCGTCAAGCCGATCAAGATCACCGCGCCGAACTCGGTATTCGCGCTCGGCGCTGCATTCTCGAAGTAACTCCAATTCTCTGGTTTCTACCTACGATGGACACGACCCCGCACTTCCCGATCTACATCGATTACGCCGCCACCAACCCGGTTGATCAACGCGTCGTTGACGTGATGATTCCTTGGCTGCGCGAGCACTTCGGCAACCCCGCTTCACGCAGCCATGCTTGGGGTTGGGAAGCTGAGGCGATGGTCGAGAAATCGCGCGAAGAAGTCGCGTTGCTGATTGGTGCCGACCCGCGCGAGATCGTCTGGACTTCAGGCGCGACCGAGTCGAACAACTTGGCGATCAAGGGCGCCGCGCAGTTCTACAAGACACGCGGCAAGCACCTGATCACCGTCAAGACCGAGCACAAGGCCGTGCTCGACACGATGCGCGAGTTGGAGCGTCAAGGCTTCGAGGTGACTTACCTCGATGTGCAGCAAGACGGCTTGCTCGACCTCGATGTCTTCAAATCCGCGCTGCGGCCCGACACGATCTTGGCGTCGGTCATGTTCGTGAACAACGAAATCGGCGTGATTCAAGACATCCCGGCCATCGGTGCGATTTGCCGTGAGCGCGGGATCATTTTTCACGTTGATGCGGCGCAGGCCACTGGCAAAGTCGCCATCGATCTGGCCACGCTGCCCGTCGATCTGATGAGCCTGGCATCGCACAAAACCTATGGCCCGAAGGGCATTGGCGCGCTATACGTTCGCCGCAAGCCGCGTGTGCGCATCGAAGCGCAAATGCACGGCGGTGGCCATGAGCGCGGCATGCGCTCGGGCACCTTGCCCACACACCAGATCGCCGGCATGGGCGAAGCGTTCCGCATCGCGCGCCTTGAGATGGGCACCGAAATCGAGCGCATCCGCATGTTGCAACAGCGCTTGATCCGAGGCCTGTCTGACATCGAGCAGACCTTCTTGAACGGTCATCCGGAGAAGCGGGTGCCGCACAACGTCAACATGTCGTTCAACTTTGTTGAAGGCGAGTCGTTGATCATGGGCGTCAAGGGCATTGCAGTGTCGTCGGGGTCTGCGTGCACGTCTGCGAGCTTGGAGCCGAGCTATGTGTTGCGGGCACTCGGCCGCAGCGATGAGCTTGCGCACTCGAGCCTGCGCATGACGATCGGCCGCTACACCACGGAAGCAGAAATCGACTACGTGATCGCCACGCTGCAGGACCGTGTCGCCAAGCTGCGCGAGTTGTCGCCGCTCTGGGACATGTACAAAGACGGCATCGACATCAGCACGATCCAGTGGTCGGCCCACTGATTCCACATTCGAGGAGATTCACATGGCATACAGCGAAAAAGTCGTAGAGCACTACGAGAACCCCCGCAACGTCGGCTCCTTTGACAAGGGCGATGACACGGTCGGCACCGGCATGGTCGGCGCACCGGCTTGCGGCGACGTGATGAAACTGCAGATCAAGGTCAACCCGACGACCGGGCTGATCGAAGATGCGAAGTTCAAGACCTACGGATGCGGTTCGGCGATTGCGTCGAGCTCACTCGTGACCGAATGGGTCAAGGGCAAATCGCTCGATGAAGCTTTGGCGATCAAGAACACGCACATCGCCGAAGAGCTCGCGTTGCCTCCCGTCAAAATTCACTGCTCGATCCTCGCTGAAGACGCGATCAAGGCCGCCGTGAGTGACTACAAAGCCAAAACGGCTGCCCCTACCGCGCATTGATTCCATGGCAGTGACCCTCACAGAAGCGGCGGCGCGCCACGTGAACCGCTACATCGGCAAGCGCGGCAAAGGCGTTGGCGTGCGCTTGGGCGTCAAGACAACCGGTTGCTCCGGCTTGGCCTACAAGCTCGAATACGCCGATGAGTTTGCGCCCGAAGACGTCGTATTCGAAGGCCATGGCGTGAAGGTGCTGGTCGATCCCAAAAGCCTGCCCTACATCGACGGCACTGAACTCGACTTCGTTCGCGAAGGCTTGAACGAGGGCTTCAAGTTCCACAACCCGCGCGAGAAAGATCGCTGCGGTTGCGGTGAATCGTTCCGCGTCTAGCGCCCTTCGCCGAGGAAGAACGGGCGCGGCGCGAGTCGCGCTCTTTTCATTTTGGTCCCATGAAACTCGACAGCGACGACTTCGAACTTTTCAACGTACCGCGCCGTTTTGTGCAAGACCGCGCGGCGCTCGACGTGCGTTGGCGTGAGCTTCAGGCGCAAGTTCACCCGGATCGATTCGCGGTGGAGGGCGCAGCCGCACAGCGTGTCGCGATGCAGTGGGCCGTGCGCGTCAACGAAGCCTATCAGCGCCTCAAAGATCCGCTTCGTCGCGCCGCCTATCTCTGTGAAATCGAAGGCGCACCGATCAACGCTGAGAAGAACACCGCGATGCCCACAGCTTTTCTGATGCAGCAGATGGCGTGGCGCGAGGCCTTGAGTGAGGCTGAGTCAGCGGAGCAAGTCCAAGCGCTGGCCGACGCGGTGGCCGACCATCGCGCCGCCGCACTGCGGCAGATCGAGATCACGCTGGACCGCGATCACAACTTAGCTGCCGCTGCCGAAGAAGTCCGTGCGCTGATGTTCGTCGAGCGTTTTGCGGTCGACGTCGATCGGCGCCTTGAATCGCTGGAAACCTGAATCGCCATGGCATTGCTCCAAATCTCTGAACCCGGCGGCGCGCCCGATCCGCACCAACGCCGAATCGCCGTCGGCATCGACCTCGGCACCACGCATTCGCTCGTGGCTGCGGTGCGCCATGGCGTCGCCGAATGTTTGCCCGCTGCTGATGGCCGGGTGATTTTGCCGTCTGCTGTGCGTTACCTGCCTGGCGGGCGCCGCGAGATCGGGTTTGGCGCGCTGGCTGAAGCCGCAGTCGATCCGCGCAACACCATCGTCTCGGTCAAGCGGCTGATGGGCCGCGGGCTGGCTGACATCGCAGGCCGAAACGCTTTGCCGTATGACTTTGCCGATGTGCCGGGCATGGTTCGGATCGACACCGTGGACGGGCCGAAGTCGCCGGTTGAGGTGTCGGCCGAGATTTTGGCGACCTTGAGGTTTCGCGCCGAAGACAGCTTTGATGACGATATCTTCGGTGCCGTCATCACCGTGCCCGCCTACTTCGATGAAGCCCAGCGCCAGGCCACGAAAGACGCCGCGCAGCTTGCTGGCCTCAACGTGCTCCGCCTGATCAGCGAGCCGACGGCTGCGGCAATTGCCTACGGTTTGGAGAACGGCTCAGAAGGGCTCTACGCGGTCTATG
The DNA here is from genome assembly GCA_043778145.1 of Rhizobacter sp. Taxonomy (GTDB): domain Bacteria; phylum Pseudomonadota; class Gammaproteobacteria; order Burkholderiales; family Burkholderiaceae_C; genus LMDS01. The sequence goes on along the minus strand of JAYWGR010000062.1, from coordinate 15,007 downwards.
ACCTCGGCGGGGGCACCTTCGACATTTCGCTGCTGCGGCTGACCCAAGGTGTCTTCGAGGTCATCGCGACTGGCGGCGATTCGGCACTCGGCGGCGATGATTTCGATGCCGCGCTGGCTGCGTGGGCGCTGGCGCAGGCAGGACTCACCGCCGAGACGCCGCAGGACAAGCGCGCCGTGCAGGTCGCAGCGCGCGCCGCCAAAGAACGGCTCTCGCACGCCGACCACACGACGATCGCTTGCCCACTTGCCTCCGGCGATCTTTCAGTGCGCCTCACGCGTGCTGCGTTCGAGGCGGTGGCCGAGCCGCTGCTGGCTCGAACGATGGCTGCCGTGCGCAAAGTCTTGCGCGATGCCAAAACCGACAAGAGCGACGTCAACGGCGTTGTGATGGTCGGCGGGTCGACGCGGATGCCGATGGTGCAGGCGGCAGTGGCTGCGTATTTCGGCAAACCTCCGCTCGTGAATCTGAACCCCGACGAAGTCGTTGCACTCGGCGCTGCAATCCAGGCGCATGCATTGGCTGGAAACGCCGGTGCCGATGAGTTGCTGCTGCTTGACGTGATCCCGCTGTCGCTCGGCCTCGAGACGATGGGCGGCCTGGTCGAGCGTGTGATTGAGCGCAACAGCACGATCCCGACGGCGCGCGCTCAGGAGTTCACCACTTTCAAAGATGGTCAGACGGCGATTGCGATTCATGTGCTGCAAGGCGAGCGCGAGCTGGTTGCCGATTGCCGCTCGCTGGCGCGCTTCGAGCTGCGCGGCATTCCGCCGATGGTGGCTGGGGCGGCGCGGGTGCGGGTGAGTTTCGAGGTCGATGCAGACGGCCTGTTGAGCGTGAGTGCGCGTGAACAAATTTCTGGCGTGAGTGCGGCGATCACCGTCAAGCCGAGCTATGGCCTCATCGATGATGAAATCGCTCGCATGCTGAGCGAGGGCTTCAGCCGCGCTGAAGACGACATGAACGAACGCAGCCTGCGCGAAGCCCGGGTCGATGCCGAACGAATGTTGCTCGCCACCAGGGCTGCGCTGCAGGGCGACGGCGATCTGCTCAGCGCCGCGCAGCGCGATGCCGTGGAGCTTCTGCTTGCGGCGCTCGACGCGAGCCGCCAAAGCAGCGACCCCCACGTGATCACCGCGGCAGTGGAGGCGCTCGCAGAGGGCACCGAAAGCTTCGCCGCCGAACGAATGAACCGCAGCATCCGCCAAGCACTCGCTGGCCGCCGCGTCGAGGAAGTTTGACCATGCCTGTCATCAAAGTATTGCCGCATCCCGAGTACTGCCCTGCTGGCGCTGAACTCAGTGCACCTGCCGGCACCTCGATCTGCGAGGCGCTGCTCGATCACCACATCAACATCGAACATGCCTGCGAGCTCAGCTGCGCCTGCACGACCTGCCACGTGGTGGTGCGCGCGGGGTTCGCCTCGCTGGGTGAGCTCGACGAGAGCGAAGAAGACCTGCTCGATCGAGCTTGGGGGCTTGAGTCGACCTCACGGTTGTCGTGTCAGGCAATCCTTGCGCAGCAAGACGTTGTTATTGAAATTCCGAAGTACTCGATCAACCACGCCAAAGAAAATCACTGACGCCTGGGGGAGCTATGCGTTCGGGTGCAGCACCCGGTGGACCTCCGTTTGCCAGGGCAGGGCATAGACCATTTGGTGCAGCTGAACCGCCAACTCTTGCGCGCCGAGTGCCTCGCCATTGGCATTGATCAGGCGCAGATTGGTGACGACGCTCATGGGATCGGCCATTGCCACCACACCCTCAACGATCTCGACCCAATCCCAGGCCACGCCGGCGGAGCGATCCTCCGGCCCGGCACCCCAGAGTGTTTGCCCGCAGCAGCGCGAATCTTCATCACGAAAGTTGAGCACTCTTGTGCCAAGGTGGACGAGGTGCAAGGCAGGTGCCGAACTGGCCTGCCACAATACCGCCGGCCATGAATAAACAATCCATGGGGGTGTCAAAGTCGTCGTATTGATGATGCTTCCCCGGGAGCCAATGCAGGACACTGAGTGTGTCGAACGTTTGAGGAATTGGCATCTGTCAACCTTGCCAGGTACTCTCGGCAAAACGGGATGCTGGTGAGGTTTGGCGATTGGCGGTGGTAAGGAGTTGCATGCTTCAGGGAGGGTTCACATCGGTGCTCAGTTCCCGGAACCGTGACGAGTTCCAGGGTGAAGTCATCGCCTTCACGAAGTGGCTGGGGTTCGAAACGGTGTCGGCAACCGTCGTCATTGATCACCTGCTCGGCGAGGCTGAATTCATCACCGTCGACAACACGCCGCAAGCCTACAAAGATGCGTTCGAGAGCCGTGAGAATTCCCGGCGCGATCCGGTGATGCAGCACTGCAAGCGCGCCACCGTCCCGATCATCTGGAATCAGCTCACCTATGTGCGCGAAGGTGCCGGTGAGAAATGGGAGGAACAGGCCAAGTTTGGCTACCGCAACGGCATCGCCATGGCACTGCACATGCCAGAGGGCCGGCACTTCTTTCTCGGCGTGGATCGCGACCAGCCGATGCCTTCCGATTCGATGGAGCTGACCCGCGTCGTTGCCGACCTCCAGCTTTTCGCGGTTCATGCCCAAGACGCGGCCTTGCGCTTGCTCGTTCCGCCGGCCCATGCGCCCGGCGCCCCGAACCTGACGCCGCGCGAGCTCGAAACCCTGCGTTGGACGATGGAAGGCAAGACAGCCTGGGAAGTGGGATCGCTGCTCGGCATCACCGAGAGAACCGCGGCACTGCACGTCAACAACGCCACCCACAAGCTCGGCTGCGTCAATAAGCACCAGGCTGTGCTCAAGGCGCTGAGGCTGGGCCTGATTCGCTGAACCGGCGCCGCCGTTTTTTGCGGCGTGCGCATCTCCCGGCCGGCGGGCGATCACCCGTCCATCCCCACCCTGTAAGACTTGACAGTTTCGGCTGCCGTTTGGGTCTGCTTCAATTCACACAGATGCTCGAGTCCGAGCACGTGAATCAAAACCGGAGTCACCCATGCAACAACGCAACACCGCCATCGAAGTCTCCTCCTCCAGCGCGCAAGAAGTTCTCGCCCAGCCGATGGTGCTGGATGCTGCCGTGCTGAGCCACATCGCCGGTGGCGGCCCGAACGGCGGCTGGACTGCTCAAGGTCCCAATGGTGGCTGGACGGCGCAAGGTCCGAACGGCGGCTGGACTGCCGCCAATCCAGTCCACGCTGTCACGCCTTCGGGCCCAAATGGCGGTTGGAAATAAGCCAAAAGGGCGTGGATGACCAAGCTCTTCAGGACTGAATCGCTGGCATTCCGCAGCGACGCAAGCCTGGGGCGCATCCAAATCCTGCAGCCACCTAGCCTGGTCATCCTCACGGTCGGGGTCGTCATTGCGGCCCTGGCCATCGCCGCGTTTGTGTGCTTTGGTCAGTACACCCGCAAGGCTCGCGTTTCTGGCTTCTTGGTGCCCGACCGTGGCGTGATTCGGCTGGTATCGCCGCAAGCGGCAGTCGTCATCGAAAAGCATGGCGCCGAGGGGCGGGCGGTTCGACGAGGCGACATCCTCTTCGTGCTTGCCGTCGGCCAAGCCACGCCCGATGGCGACACGCAAGCCGCAGTCCAAGCAAGCATCGCGACCAGATCGCGCAGTCTGGAGGCTGCATCGCAGCAACAGCTGCTGCTGGGCCAAGTTCAGACTGCAGCCATCGATCAGCAGATTGCGGAGATGCGCCGTGAGCTCGCGGCCATGGCCGTCGAAGGCGAGCTCCAATCGAAGCGCCTTGCCTTGGCGCAAGAGGCGCAGCGGCAATTCGAATCGCTTCGGTCCGACAACTTTGTTTCCTTCGCGCAGGTGCGAACCAAGGCTGAGGAAGTCCTCGCCATTCAAGCGCAGTTGCAGGGCATCGAGAGACAGCGCAGCGCGCAATTGCGCCAGATCGGCGCGCTCGAATCGCAACGGCGTGAGCTGCCGATGCGCACGCTCGCGCAACAAGGCGAAATCGATCGCGACATGGCCAAGCTCGCTGAGCAAGCGGCCGAAAACGAGGCGCGCCGTCGCATCGTGATCCGCGCGCCGCAAGACGGTGTGCTCACTGCGGTGATGACAGATGTTGGACAAAGCGCCACACCGACCGTGGCACTGGCGAGCCTCTTGCCGGCGGATGCCCGCCTCGAGGCGCACCTCTATGCGCCTTCTAGCGCGGTCGGGTTTTTGCGCAGCGATCAAGCGGTCTCGTTGCGATACCAGGCCTTTCCATACCAGAAGTTCGGCCATCAAACTGGTCATGTGACGGAAGTGTCGCGCTCGCCATTGCAAGCGTCCGAGATGGCCGCTTTGTCGCTGCCCGCGGCAGGCCCGGGCGTCGAGCCGCTCTACCGAATCACCGTGGCACTCGATAAACAAAGCGTCGATGCCTATGGTCAGCCGCAGGCGCTTTCGCCGGGCATGCAGCTCGAGGCGGACGTGTTGCTCGACCGCCGTCGCCTGATCGAGTGGATCTTCGAACCGGTGCTCGGCATCGCTGGCCGGGTTTGACGCGGCGGCCATGAATCGAAGGCTGAATTGGGGCTTTGGCGGCCGGCGCATGCCAATGATCATGCAGACCGAGGCCGCTGAATGTGGCCTCGCCTGCCTCGGCATGGTGGCAAGCCACCACGGCCTGGTGACTGATTTGGCTGTGATGCGCAAGCGCTTTTCGCTGTCGCTCAAAGGTTTGACTGCGGCTGATCTGGTGCGCATGGCGGGCCAGTTGATGCTCGCACCGCGAGCGCTGCGCGCAGAGCTCTCGCACCTGCCGCAGTTGGTTGCGCCCTGCATCCTGCACTGGGATTTGAACCACTTCGTCGTGCTGCGCGAGGTCAAGCGCGGCGTTGCGGTGATCCACGATCCGGCGCGCGGCGTTCGGCGCATGCCGATGGCGGAGGTCTCGCGGCACTTCACTGGCATTGCGATCGAGCTCACGCCGCGGGCCGACTTTGTGCCGCGCGTTGAGGTGCAAACGGTGTCGATTCGGCAGTTGATCGGCGGCGTCAGTGGCCTCAAGCGCTCGCTGCTGCAGATCTTCACGCTCGCGCTCGCGCTTGAAGGCTTCATGCTGCTCGCCCCGTTCTACTTGCAATGGGTGGTCGATGGTGTGCTGGTCAGCGCTGACCGCGATTTGCTCGTCACGCTCGGGATTGGGTTCGGCCTGCTCGTTTTGATCCAGGTGGCCACCAGCGCTATTCGCTCATGGGCGGTGCTTCACCTGTCGGCCACGCTCAATCTGCAATGGCTCGCCAATGTCTTTGCGCACCTGATGCAGCTGCCGGTTGCGTGGTTCGAGAAGCGGCACACGGGCGATGTGATGTCGCGTTTCGGCGCGATTCAAAAGATCCAGCAGACGCTCACCACCAGCTTCATCGAGGCTGTGCTCGACGGCCTGCTTGTCATCGTGACGCTCGCGATGATGGCCGTCTACAGCCTGACGCTGAGCGCGATCGCGTTGTCGAGCGTTGCGGTCTACGCCGTGCTGCGAGCCGCTTTCTTTCGCCCGCTGCGCGACGCGACGGAAGAGTCCATCATCTTCGAGGCCAAACGCTCGAGCCACTTTCTCGAATCGTTGCGTGGCGTGCAGTCGATCAAGCTCTTCAACCGCCAAGAAGACCGCCAAGCGCGGTTCATGAATCACGTGGTCGATGCGATGAACGCAACGATCGCAACGCACCAGCTCGATCTCGTGCTCCATGTGCTGCACAAGCTGCTCTTCGGCCTGGAGCGCGTCGCGATCGTGTGGATCGGCGCGCTGCTGGTGCTGGACCGCAGCTTCTCGGTGGGCATGTTGTTCGCCTTCATTGCCTACAAAGAACAGTTCGTGCAGCGCGTGAGTGCGTTGATTGACAAGTGGGTGGAGCTCAAGATGTTGCGGCTGCAAGGCGAGCGCCTCGCTGACATCGTGTTGACTGCCCCCGAGCCGCAGGCTTTGCTCGCAAGCCCTCCGGCCGATCTGCCCGCTCGGATCGAGCTGATCGACGTGAGCTTTGCGTACTCCGACGCGGAGGCGCCGGTGCTGCGCAGCTTGAGCCTGGCCATCGAGCCGGGCGAATCGGTCGCGATCGTCGGCCCTTCGGGCTGCGGCAAAACGACCTTGCTCAAGCTCATGCTGGGCATTCATTCGCCGCAGTCGGGCGAGATCAAGGTCGGCGGCGTGGCGCTCACCAAACTCGGGCTGCGTGCATGGCGCGAGATGATCGGCACGGTGATGCAAGACGACCAGTTGTTTGCCGGTTCGATCGCCGACAACATCTCGTTCTTCGATGCCGAGCCCGATGCCGCGTGGATCGTGCAGTGCGCGCAATGTGCCGCGATGCATGAGGAGATCCAGGCCATGCCGATGGGCTATGAGACGCTCATCGGCGACATGGGCGCAAGCATCTCAGGGGGCCAAAAGCAACGCGTATTGCTGGCGCGCGCACTCTACAAGCGCCCAAAAATTCTCTTCCTTGACGAGGCCACCAGCGCGCTCGATGTCGACCGCGAGCGCGAAGTCAACCACGCCATCAAGCAGCTGGAACTGACGCGCATCATCGTTGCCCACCGGCCCGAGACGATCGCATCGGCGCAGCGCGTGATCGTGCTCAGCGAAGGCCACGTCGCGCAGGATTTCCGCAGCGTTCCAGCAGCAAGCCAGGCCCGCTGAGGCGCGCCGGGAAAAAGGCGCCGCCTACACTGCCGGGATGAATATCCTGGGCATCGAATCCTCCTGCGACGAAACCGGCGTGGCGCTCATTCGCGCTGAAAGAACCGGCGTACCGAGCCTGCGCGCCCAGGCGCTGCACAGCCAGGTCGAGATGCATGAGGCCTATGGCGGCGTGGTGCCGGAGCTTGCGTCGCGTGACCACATTCGGCGTGTGCTGCCCTTGCTGCAGCAAGTGTTGAACGAAGCAGGCGCTGATCGCGAAGAGATCGACCTGATCGCCTTCACGCGCGGCCCGGGTTTGGCTGGCGCCTTGCTCGTTGGTGCTGGCGTGGCTTCGGCGCTGGCGGCGGGCTTGGGCAAGCCGGCGCTTGGCGTGCATCACCTCGAAGGGCATCTGCTGTCGCCTTTTTTGTCGGCCGACCCGCCGGCTTTTCCGTTCGTTGCGTTGCTCGTATCGGGTGGCCACACGCAGCTGATGCGGGTGGATGACGTGGGTGCCTATCAGTTGCTGGGCGAGACGATCGACGATGCGGCTGGCGAGGCTTTCGACAAGTCGGCCAAGCTGCTGGGCCTGGGCTACCCCGGAGGGCCAGCGCTGGCGCGCCTTGCCGAGTCGGGCAATCCAGCAGCGTTCGCGTTGCCGAGGCCGCTTCAACACAGCGGCAATCTCGACTTTTCGTTCGCTGGCCTCAAGACCGCGGTGCGGACACAAGTGATGAAACTTGGCCCTGATGCGAGCGAGCAAAGCCGCGCTGACTTGGCCGCGTCAACGCAGCAGGCCATCGTTGATGTGCTCGCGAGAAAGTCGATGCAGGCCCTGAGTGACACCGGGCTGGACCGCATCGTCATTGCAGGTGGCGTCGGCGCCAACCGCGCACTGCGGGAGCGTTTGGGCGTTGAATGCAGAAAGCGCCAGGCGAGGGTGCATTACCCCGAGCTGGCGCTGTGCACCGACAACGGCGCGATGATTGCACTGGCCGCTGCGATGCGTTGGCAACGCGGGCTGGCCGATGAAGCCAGCAACTACGCGTTCAATGTGCTGCCGCGCTGGCCACTCGCTGCAGCTTGAGGAGGCGCGTCGTTCGGGCAGTCAAGCGACCGCAATTTGGGTTGCGCCGGTTGAAACTTTCTTGGCCAATGTGAGCGTCAACACGCCGCTGTCGAACCGGGCTTGCGCGCTGGCCGCGTCAACCTCGGCCGGCAAGCTCACCGTGCGGGCGTAGTTTGCCGTGCTGCGCTCGCTGTAGAGCAGCTTCGGCGCAACCGCAGCCGCAACCGCGGCCGGCGCTGCCGCAGGCTGGGCGCCATCGGCTTTCGGAGCATCGACTGTCTCCAGCGTCACGCGCCGGCCGAGCACGCTGACCTTGAGCTGTTCACGCGTGACGCCGGGCACATCGAACGCCACGGTGTAAGCGGTGTCGGTCTCGCTCACGTCCATCGCCGGGGTGCGGGTGTCGACGCGGGCCGTGCCGAACAAGCGGCTCAACGACTCATCGAAAAGGCGGTCCACGCTGCTGGGTTGGGCCAGTCGATGGGCAGCGCGGGAGGGGGTCAAAACAAACATGGGTGGCTCCTACAATTCAGTTTCGCCGCTGCACCGCGCAGCAACCATGCCGCTGAATTTGGAGCGGCATTTTTGTTTTCAAGGGACTTGAAATTGTCGATCTACAGATGCGTTGCGACCATGTTGTCCGCAGTCGGAATGGTGCTTTCCAACGCCTCAGTGGCCGCGCCGGCTGAGCCGATTCGGCTCGCGTTGATCGAAGGTTTGTCGGGCCCGTTTGCCAATGCTGGCGAAGCCGTCAATCGCAACTTGGTGGTGGCCGTCGAGCGGGTCAACCAGCGCGGCGGCGTTCGCTTGACCAGCGGCGCGCGGCCGCTCGAGCTTGTGCGCTTCGACAGCAAAGGCAGCAACGACGAAGCGCTTGCGATGCTGCGCTCCGCGCTGGACAAGCAGATCGTCTTCATGCTGCAAGGCAACAGCTCGTCAACGGCTGCGGTGCTGGTCGATGCGATTGCCAAGAACAACGCCCGCGAGCCGCAGCAGCGCGCGTTGCTGCTCAACTACTCCGCCGTCGACCCGGCGCTGACGAACGCAAAGTGCAGCTTCTGGCACTTTCGATTCGACGCCCATGCTGACATGCGCCTGGCTGCTCTGCTCGATGTGCTGCGTGACGACAAAAGTGTCAAGCAGGTCTACCTGATCGGCCAGGACTACAGCTTTGGTCAGCAGGTGCTGCGCCAAGCGCGCGCAAGCATCGCGGCGTTGCGGCCGGACATTCAAATCGTCGGCGATGAGCTTCACCCGCTCGGCCGCGTTAAAGACTTTCTCCCGTACGCCGCAAAGATCAAGGCGAGTGGCGCGCAAGCCGTGATCACTGGCAATTGGGGCAACGACCTCACCTTGTTCATCAAAGCGGCGCGCGAAGCCGGAGTCGACGCGCGTTTCTATACGTTCTACGGCAACGCACTCGGCGCGCCCGCGGCCATCGGCGAAGCGGGCGTCGACCGCGTTTTGGCTGTCGCTGAATGGCACCCGAATGCGGCTGTGCCTGGATCGGAGGCTTTCTACGCCAGCTTTCGTCAGCGCTTTCCGAAGCCGGAGGACGACTACGTTCATGCGCGCATGCAAGTGATGGTCGAGATGCTGGTCGCTGCCATCGAGAAGGCTGGTGCGGCCGATGCCGCGTCGGTCGCAAAGGCGCTCGAAGGCATGCGGTTTGACCCGAAGCCGCTCGGCGGCTTTCATGAGGGCGTGATGCGCGCATCCGACCATCAGTTTATTCAGCCGCTTTACGTGAGCATGATGGCCAAGGTTGGAAGCCAAGGCGTGGCGCACGACAACGAAGGCTCGGGCTACGGCTTTCGCACTGTGCGTGCGCTTGCGCCCTCGCAGACCGAGCTGCCCACGTCCTGCAAGATGGAGCGGCCGGAGTGAGCCAAACCGGTGCCGCTCAACCTCGCCCGGAGTGCAGGAAGCGCCCGCAGCGCGGTCGGTCAGTAGTTTCCAAGGGCCGCGCTATAATCCACAAGTTGTGTCGGCGCAGCTACCAGCTTCGACACAAAAGCACGGCACAGGTCGGTTTCACCGGTGTCCGCAAGTGCCGAGATGCTGAAAAGCAATGAGGCGAACAATCGAAACCGTGGTTTGTCTTCACCAAGCGCCCAAAACTTTGGGCGTGGGCACCTCGGTTTCATTCATCAGGAAACGAGAGAAATGTCCAACGCAACCATCGATAAATCCGCGATCGTCGAAGCGCACGCCCGCACTCCGCACGACACCGGATCGCCGGAAGTTCAAGTCGCGATCCTTACGGCGCGCATCAACGATCTCACGCCGCACTTCAAGGCCCACATGAAGGACCACCATGGTCGTCGTGGCCTGCTGAAGATGGTCAACCAGCGCAAGAGCCTGTTGGCCTACCTGAAAGACCGCGACGCGGTTCGTTACACCTCGCTGATCCAGAAACTCGGCCTGCGCAAGTAAGCGCGGTTGCATCAAAGGAGCCTGTCTGGAAACCGCCAGCACAGGCTCTTCTTTTTCTACTCGCGTAATTCAATCCATCTCGGAGCTCGGCCCGCCGGTCTCGCCTTGTCATTCCATCGATGCTCAGCTCGGAGCCACGATGGAATGGCATCTCGCCGACAGGTCTCTGATCCGACGACACCCACCGGAGACACCCGAATGAGCATGTTCAACAAAGTCACCAAAACCTTCCAATGGGGCCAGCACTCGGTCACGCTCGAGACTGGCGAGATCGCTCGCCAAGCCGGCGGCGCCGTGATCGTCAGCATGGAAGACACTGTCGTGCTGGCGACTGTCGTCGGCGCGAAGAACCCGAAGCCGGGTCAAGATTTCTTCCCGCTGACCGTCGACTACATCGAGAAGACCTACGCCGCCGGCAAAATTCCCGGCAGCTTCTTCAAGCGCGAAGGCCGCCCCAGCGAGCTCGAAACGCTGACCTCACGCTTGATCGATCGCCCGCTGCGACCGCTGTTCCCTGAAGGCTTCTACAACGAAGTTCAGGTCGTGGTGCACGTGCTGTCGTTGAACCCGGAAGTCTCGGCCGACATCGCCGCACTGATCGGCTCGAGCGCTGCGCTCGCCATCTCCGGCATCCCATTCAACGGCCCGATTGGCGCTGCTCGCGTTGGTTACATCAACGGCGAGTACGTTTTGAATCCTGGCAAGACGCAACTGCTTGCTTCGCAGATGGACTTGATCGTTGCCGGTACCGAATCCGCCGTGCTGATGGTTGAGTCGGAAGCGCAGCAGCTGTCCGAAGAAATCATGCTGGGCGGCATCGTCTTCGGTCAGCAGCAGAGCAACATCGCCATCAACGCGATCCACGAGCTGGTGCGCGACGCTGGAAAGCCGGCTTGGGATTGGGCCGCTCCTGCCAAGGACGATCTTTTCATTGCCAAGGTCTCAGGTCTGGCCGATGGCCCGATGCGCGAGGCCTATCAAATCCGTTCGAAGCAAGCCCGCACACAGGCGACACGTGCCGTGACCGCGGCGACGATCGCCTCGTTGCAAGGCGAAGGTGTGGAATTCGACAAGGTCAAGCTCGACAACGTGCTGTTTGACATCGAAGCCCGCATCGTTCGCAGCCAAATCCTCTCGGGCGAACCGCGCATCGACGGTCGCGACACGCGCACCGTGCGTCAGATCGAAATTCGCAACGGCGTGCTGCCGCGCGTCCACGGGTCGTCGCTGTTCACGCGCGGCGAGACGCAGGCGCTCGTCGCTGCAACGCTCGGCACCGACCGTGACTCACAGAAGATCGACGCACTCGCTGGCGAGTACACCGAGCACTTCATGCTCCACTACAACATGCCGCCGTTCGCAACCGGTGAAACCGGCCGAGTCGGTACGCCAAAGCGCCGCGAAATCGGTCATGGCCGCTTGGCCAAGCGCGCGTTGGTGGCTGTGCTGCCAGATCGCGCAGACTTCCCGTATTCGATGCGAGTCGTCTCGGAGATCACCGAGTCGAACGGCTCATCCTCAATGGCTTCGGTGTGCGGTGGTTGCCTCGCGCTGATGGACGCTGGCGTGCCGTTGAAGGCTCACGTCGCTGGCATCGCGATGGGCCTGATCAAAGACGGCAACAGATTTGCCGTGCTCACCGACATCCTCGGTGACGAAGATCACTTGGGCGACATGGATTTCAAAGTCGCAGGCACGACCGCTGGCGTGACCGCGCTGCAAATGGACATCAAGATCCAGGGCATCACGAAGGAAATCATGCAGGTCGCGTTGGCGCAGGCCAAGGAAGCGCGCCTCCATATTCTCGGCAAGATGGTTGAGGCCATGGGTACGGCCAACACCGAGGTTTCGCAGTTCGCCCCGCGCCTCTACACGATGAAGATCAACCCGGAGAAAATCCGCGACATCATCGGCAAAGGCGGCGCGACGATCCGCGCCCTGACCGAAGAAACCGGAACAACGATCGACATCGGCGAAGACGGCACGATCACGATCGCGTCGACGGATGCCGACAAGGCTGAGCACGCCAAGCGCCGCATCACTGAAATCACGGCTGAGGTCGAAGTTGGGAAGATCTACGAAGGCCCGATCACCAAGTTGTTGGATTTCGGTGCACTCGTGAACCTGATGCCTGGCAAAGATGGTCTGCTGCACATCAGCCAGATCGCGCACCAGCGCGTCGAGAAAGTGACCGACTTCCTGAAAGAGGGCCAGATCGTCAAGGTCAAGGTGCTCGAGACTGACGAAAAAGGTCGCGTGAAGCTGTCGATGAAAGCTTTGATCGATCGCGACGCGCAACCGGTCAACCACGACTGACCTGTCGTGCTGATAAAGGCCATCGAGATCACCGCACACGGCGCGCCCGAGGTGCTGCGGCTGGCTGAGCGCCAGGCGCCTGTGGCTGGGCCCGGCGAGGTGTTGGTGCGCGTGGCAGCTGCCGGGGTCAACCGTCCCGATGTGCTGCAACGCAAGGGCATGTATCCGGTGCCCGCTGGCGCTTCGGACTTGCCCGGACTCGAGATTGCCGGCGTCATCGAACAAGGCGATGCGACGGCGATGGCGCAGGCAGGGTTCAGCCTTGGCGACCGTGTTTGCGCGTTGGTTGCTGGAGGCGGATACGCCGAGTATTGCGTGGCGCCGATCGGCCAATGTCTGCCGGTGCCAAGTGGCTTCAGCGACGTGGAGGCGGCGAGCCTGCCCGAGACCTTCTTCACCGTTTGGTCCAACGTTTTCGATCGCGCGCAGCTGAAGTCAGGTGAAACATTGCTCATTCAGGGCGGCACCAGCGGAATCGGCGTGGCCGCCATCCAGCTTGCGAAGGCGGCTGGAGCGGTCGTCATTGCGACTGCGGGCAGCGATGACAAGTGCGCGGCATGCCTTGCACTCGGCGCGGATCACGCGATCAACTATCGCAGCCGAGACTTTGCGGATGAGGTCAGGCGAATCACAAGCGGGCAGGGCGTCGACGTCATCCTAGACATGGTCGCGGGCGATTACGTGGCGCGCGAATTGACCTGCCTGGCCGAAGATGGTCGCCTTGTCATCATCGCGGTGCAAGGCGGGGTGGAATCTCAGATTGACGCGGGCTTGGTATTGCGCCGCCGGTTGGTCATCACCGGCTCGACATTGCGGCCGCGGTCGGTGGCCTTCAAGGCTGCAATCGCTGGTTCGTTGCGTCGTACGGTCTGGGGTTGGCTCGAAGCAGGTCGCGTCAAACCCGTCATCTACAAGACGTTTCCTGCCGCCGATGCTGCCCATGCGCACGCGCTGATGGAATCGAACCAACACATTGGCAAGCTGGTACTGACGTGGTGATGCCGATTCAACAGGTCCCGCACATGGCGCGCAAGCTGGTGGTGGGCAATTGGAAAATGAACGGCAGCCGAGCGGCCAATGCCGAACTTCTCGCTGGCCTGAAGTCCGCTGGGCCTTGGGTTGCTAGCGTGGCGGTTTGTGCCCCATTCCCATACGTCGGCGAAGTTGCTCTCTCGTTGCAAGGTGAGGCGATTGCTTGGGGTGCGCAAGACTGCTCAGCGTTCGAATCGGGGGCCTACACCGGCGAGGTCTCAGCGTCAATGCTCGTAGAGTTTGGCTGCCGTTACGTCATCGTCGGCCATTCGGAGCGGCGGGCGTATCACGCCGAAAGCGACCAACTCGTCGCCGACAAGGCCAAAGCGGCGTTGGCGCATCGGCTCACGCCAATCGTCTGCGTCGGCGAGACGCTGGCCGAGCGCGATGCCGGACACACCAACGAGATCGTCAAGCGGCAGTTGTCGGCGGTGATCCACACGTTAGGCCATTGCATCTCGCAAGTCGTAGTCGCGTATGAGCCGGTCTGGGCGATTGGCACCGGCCGCACCGCATCGCCCGATCAAGCGCAAGCGGTGCACGCTGTACTGCGAGCCCAGTTGCGGGCCGCCAGCGAACACGCGGATGGCATCCGCATCCTCTACGGCGGAAGCGTCAAGCCGGACAACGCCGCGGTGTTGTTTGCACAAGTTGATATCGATGGTGGCTTGATTGGCGGTGCCGCATTGAAGGCTACTGATTTCGCCGCCATCTGCCGTGCGGCAGGTTGATAAAAACGTATTCGGAGTCTCGACAATGAACTGGTTATTGAATTTGGTGGTGGTGGTACAGATCGCCGCGGCGATCGGCATGATCGGATTGGTGCTCATACAGCACGGCAAGGGCGCAGACATGGGCGCCTCTTTCGGCAGTGGAGCTTCGGGCAGCTTGTTCGGTGCGACTGGCAGCGCGAACTTTCTGTCGCGCTCCACGGCAGTGTGTGCGGCGCTGTTTTTTTGCTGCACGTTGGCTCTGGCCTATTTCTCGAACGATCGCGCTCGGCCATCGACCGGCAGTGTGCTCGATCGCCCCTCGGTAAGTGCTCCCGCTGCAAGTGCTCCAGCGACAGGTGCGGCCATGATTCCAGCTGCTGCTGGCTCCGTGCCAGCATCAAGCGCCACACTCGTGCCTGCTTCGCCCGTTTCGCCTGCCTCGGGCGCGGGCGCCGTGCCTGCCAAGTGACGGCGATAGGTAAAAGACGCCGCCAAACTGTGCGGTCTTGGCGAAAACCCTCACTTTCAGGGTAGAATTTCAGGCTGTTCGAAGCGCTAGTCCTCATGCCATTCGAACGATATTTGGTGCACCGCCGACGTGGTGAAATTGGTAGACACGCTATCTTGAGGGGGTAGTGGCGAAAGCTGTGCGAGTTCGAGTCTCGCCGTCGGCACCATTCTTTGGAGCGATGCGTCCGCCGGATGCCTGCATCGTTCGCCTCAAGCCAAGCGCAGCGCAGCGACCTCGCACACCATGAATCTGGAACCGTACCTGCCCGTTATTCTGTTCATCCTGATCGGTGTGGCAGTTG
>JAYWGR010000061.1:0-3129 GCA_043778145.1 Rhizobacter sp. | reverse complement strand
CAATGCCGATGGAGATGGCGATCGTCTCGAACTTGCTCTTGTCATGCGCCTCGAAGATGCCGGCCATCAAGTGCCCGACCGGGTGCTCGCGCAAATCGGGCGACACATAGGCCAAGCGGATCTTCTCGTGCCGATACGGCTCGCCCTTCCAGAGGGCAACGGGCTGCGTGGGGCAGTACTGGCGCGCGAATGTTTGGGTGGCGATGAGGTGCTCGCTGGCACGATCGGAAAGCGCCATGAACGCGAGCGACTTGATGGCGCGCTCGCCTTTCGGCACGGCCTGCATGATGCGTTCGCCGAGTGCATCGAGCCTAGGCCAATCGCACACGTGGGCGCGCTCGTAGTAGAGCAAGCCGAGTGCGTAGTCATAGCCCGGATCGATGGTGATCAAGCGCTCGAACATCGCAATGGCCTCGCGGCTTTGCTTGAACTCGGTGAGGATCACGCCGCAGTTGGCAAGCGCGATGGCGTGGTTCGGATCGATTTCGAGCACGCGGTTGAAGCGTTGCAGCGCTTCCAAATGCCGAAACATCGCGCGCAGCAACACGCCGCTGTTGACGAGCGGCTCGATGAAGCTGGGCTGCAAGGCAATCGCCCTGTCGAACGCGGCCAGCGCATCGATGCGGCGGTCTCGCTTTTGCAGGCAAGTGCCGTGCAGAAAGTGCAGCGGCGCAAAGTTCGGAGCGCCCGCCACACCGCGCTCGGCCAAATCAAACGCGTGGTCCGGGTCGCCCTGGTTGAGTGCAATCACGCCGAGCGAATAGAGAGCCGCCGCATTGGCCGGGTCGACCGCGAGCACCTCATCGAAGAGGCGAACGGCTTCGTCGTGGCGGCGCCGGTTTTGCATGTCGATGGCGCGGATGAGCGTGTCTTGAATTGACATGGCGGTGGCGGCCCGATCAGGGGCGCTCCTTGGGAATTGGCAGCGTGGCCGGGGGCGTGAAGGAAGCCAGCGCGACTGGCACAGCGTCAACATCGGCGCCGCCGCCGAGCGCTTTGTAGAGCGATGCGGCCGCATCTTGCTCGGCGCGGCGCAGGCTGATGGCGGTTTGGCGGGTGGCGAGCAACGCGCGTTGCGCATCGAGCACATCGCGCAGGCTGCTGACGCCGGCTTGATAGCGGCCGCGTGCGATGACCAAGCGGGTCGCCTCGGCACGCTGGCCAGCGAGCGCGGCATCCAGCTGCAGCTTGAGCGCTCGGCGCGATGACAGCTGATCGGCCACCTCGCGAAAGGCGCGCTGCACCGTTTTCTCGTAGTCGGCAATGAGCAAGGTGCGGCGCGCCTGAGCGGAGTCAACGCTCGCCGCGGTGCGGCCACCATCAAAGATCGGCAGCGACAAAAGCGGCTGGTAAGACCACGTGCCGCCACTGAACAGCCCAGCGAGCGCGGGGCTCGCCAAACCGAGTGCGGCGGTCAACATGACCTTGGGCAAGTAGGCGGCACGGGCTGCGCGAATGTCGGCACTGGCGGCGGCGAGCCGCTGCTCGGCGGCCATCACATCGGGGCGGCGCAGCAGCACTTCGCTCGGCAAGCCCGGCATCAGCACCACGCCGGGTTGCTGCTCGGCGAGCCGCCGGCCTGGGGGCAGATCGGTCGGCACGCGGCCCACGAGAAAGTCGAGCTGGTTCGCGCTCACGGTGCGCTGGTGCTCGATTTGCGCAAGCGCGCCGCGGGCTGATTCGAGCACGGCTTGCAATTGCGCGAGTTCGTCTGCATCAGCGCCGCCGACGTTCACGGCCCGCGCTGCAATCTCAAGCGACTGCTCGCGAGACTCCACCGTGGCCCGCGCCAACTCGATCAACTCTTCTTTCTCGATCACCGCAAAGTAGGCGCTGGCCACCTCGGAGATCAGCGTGAGCTGCACTTCGCGGCGCGCATCGTCTGTGGCGAGGAAGCTTGCCCGCGCCGAGTCGTTGAGTGCCGCCACGCGGCCCCAGAAGTCAATCTCGTACGACCCGAGCGCTTGCAAATCGAGCCGTTGGCTGGAGGCGCCGCTGTCCAGCGTGGAGGGCGTGCGCGTGCGCGACGCAGACATCTGCCCGTTGATCGCCGGCAGCTGCTCAGCGCGCGCGCCTCGCACCTCGGCACGGCTTTGCTCGACCTTGGCTGCAGCGATGCGCAGATCGCGGTTGTTGGCGAGCGCCAAGCCGATGAGCGCTTTGAGCCGCGGGTCAGTGAAGTAGTCAGACCACTGCACGCGCGCGGCGTCGATGCGGCCTTCGCCCGCGAGTGGCTGCGCCCAGGCTGCGGGCAGCGTCGGGTCGGGCTGCACGAGTGGCTCGGTGCTGGAGCAAGCTGCCAGCGCGGCAGCGGCTGCGAGCGGCAGGGCGAGGCGGCGGTTGAAGCGGAGGCGGCTTCGCATGGGGTGGATGTCGTTCTAGAGATGGCGCAGAAGAGGAGACGCTGAAGGTGGTCGCTTGTCGATGTGGCGCAAAGACGCCGCTACAGATAGCGATCACCCTCCCCGCGCGGCCGCACGAACTTGGCCGGGGTGCCGTAGGCAATGCAGTGATCCTCGATCGGCCGCAGCACGGTCGCGCCGGCACCGATGACGCTGTGCTCACCCACACGAATGCGGTGCGCGAGCGTGGCGCCAATGCCGATCGCCGTGAACGCGCCGATGGCGCAATGCCCACCCGTCGTGACCCCCGGCGCGAGGCTCGCAAAATCAGCCAGCTCGCCGTCGTGATCGAGTGACGCGCGGGTGTTGACGATGCAGCCGCGGCCGATCACGCAACCCGGCCCGATCAAGGCGCCCGCCATGACCACGCTGCCGGCACCAATCGCCACATCTCGCGCCAACACCGCACTCGGATGCACAGCACTGCAGAAGCTCAACCCCGGCAAGAGCGCTTGAACTGAATCGGCCACTTGACCGCGCATGAAGTTATCGCCAATCGCGACGATGAAGCCTTGCAAGCTGTGCTGATCGGCAAGCTGCGGCAGATCGGCTTCGCAGCCCAACACCGCGTGGCCTGATGTCTTCTCGCCAGCCGCGCGAAAGCGGTCGATCAGCCCAACGATGCGGTGGCGGCCCAAGCGCTCGACGATCTCGATCACCACCTTGGCGTGGCCCGATGAGCCAATGATCACGATCGGTGTCATGGCGCTCGGCGTTGAGTCACGGT
>JAYWGR010000060.1:0-3148 GCA_043778145.1 Rhizobacter sp. | reverse complement strand
ATCAGCAGCGTGAACATGATGAAAAGCATCAGCGGCGCGCCGGCTGCGATCGAGCCCTGGCCTTTGGCGCTCTCTTCCACCGCACCTGCGACCTCAATGCGATAGCCCGGCAGCATCTTCGCGCGAATGGGCGCGAACAGCGGGTCGAGCTGGGCGGTCACGGTCGCGCCCTGCAAGCCATCGACGATGTCGCCTTGCACGGTGGCAGCATAGTCGCGCCCCTCCCGCCACAACACGCCCGGCTCCCAGCTGAAGTTGGCCTTCGCAATCTGACCCAGCGGAATGCTCTTGCCGCTCGTCGTCGGCACATAGACATTCGACAAATCAGTGATCTCGTTGCGCTCCGCCAATGGCTGGCGCAGCACCATGTCGATCAGCTTGTCACCATCGCGGTATTGACCGATCGTGGTGCCGTTGTTGATCGTGCGCGCCGCTTGCGCGATCTGCTGACTCGAGACGCCAACTGCCCGCGCTTTGGCTTGATCAACCTCGAGCCGCACCGTCTTGACCGATTCGTTCCAGTTGTCGTTGATGCCGCGCATGTTGGGGTTGGCGCGCATGATCGCCTTGACCTCATCCGCATAGGCGCGGACCTTCGCTGGATCGACACCCACGACCCGAAACTGCACCGGATACGCCACCGGCGGCCCGTTGGGCAGCAACTTGGCGCGGCCGCGAGCCTCAGGAAACTCGGTCGCCAGCAGCTCCGGCAGTTGCTTCATGAGCCGATCGCGCGCATGCAGATCCTTCGGCATCAGGATCATTTGACTCACATTGCTTTGCGGGAAAACCTGGTCAAGCACGAGCACGAACCGCTCTGCGCCGCTGCCAACCCAAGTAGTCACGTTGTCGACACCCTCGAGCTTCATCAGCCGCGACTCAATGCGCTTGGTCACCGCTTCATTGGCTGCGTAAGACGTGCCTTCCGGGTACCACATGTCGACCAGCACTTCGAGCCGGCTCGAATCCGGAAAAAACTGGTTTTGGACTTTGCCCATGCCGACGATGCCCAGCGCAAGCGACGCGATCGTCAATCCGATCGTGATCCAACGGTGCTGAACGCACCAGTTCACCGTGCGGCGAAAGCGCGTGTAAAACGGCGTGTCGAAGAGCTCGTGCGGCTCGCCATTGGCAGCATCGACTGCATGCTTGGGCACCTTCAGCAACAAGGTGCCGAGATAGGGAACAAAGTACACCGACACCAACCAAGAGATCAGCAAGGCCGCAGCCGTGACCGCAAAAATTGCGAATGTGTATTCGCCCACCGTCGACTGCGCCAATCCGATGGGCAAGAAGCCGACTGCAGTGATCAATGTGCCGGTGAGCATCGGCATGGCCGTGGCCTCATAGGCGAAGGTCGCGGCCCGCACCTTGTCGAAGCCCTCTTCGAGTTTGCGAACCATCATCTCAACCGCAATGATCGCGTCGTCGACCAGCAAACCGAGGGCGATGATCAACGAGCCGAGCGAGATTTTGTGCAGCCCCACGCCGGCATAAAACATCACCACGAACGTGATCGCAAGCACCAGCGGGATCGTGATGCCCACCACCAGCCCCGGCCGCCAATCGAGCGTGAAGCGCCATGTGCCCGGCTTGAAGTGCAGGCCCAGGCTCACAAAGCTCACCACCAAGACGATCACCACCGCTTCGATCAGCGTGCCAACGAACTCATTGACCGACGTTGACACCACCTTGGCCTGGTTCTGAAACTGGCTCAATTCCATGCCGACAGGCAGATCAGCGCGGATGCCCGCAGCGGCCGATTCGAGCGACTTGCCGAGCGCGATGATGTCGCCGCCGCGCCCCATTGAAATGCCGAGCGCAATCACTTCTTTGCCCTGATGCCAAAGCTTGACTTGCGGCGGATCGACGTACGCCCGCTTGATCTGCGCGATGTCGCCGAGTTGAAAGGTCGCGCCACCGGCGCGAATCGGAAAGCGCTGCAGTTGCTCGATCGAATTGAATTGCCCGGCAACCCGCACTTGCAAAAAGTCGGTTGGCGCGTTCATCACGCCGGCTGATTCAACCGCGTTTTGCTGACCGATTTGCGTGAGCACTTGATTGAAGTCAAGGCCGAGTTGCGAGAGGCGCTGCTGCGAGATCTCGACGAAGACCTTCTCGTCTTGCGCGCCGAAGATCGCCACCTTGTTGACGTCCTTGACCTTGAGCAGCCGCTGGCGCACACGGTCGGCCTGGTCCTTCAGTTCTTGGTAGTTGAAACCATCGGCAGAGAGTGCGTAAATCGAGCCATAGACATCGCCGAACTCGTCGTTGAAGTACGGGCCTTGCACGCCGGCCGGCAGGGTGGCGCGGATGTCGCCGATCTTCTTGCGCACCGTGTACCAAATCTGCGGCATCTCCTTGGGCGGTGAGGAGTCGCGTACCTGGAAGATGATGAGCGCCTCGCCGGGCTTGGAGTAGCTGCGGATCTTGTCGGCGTAAGGCACTTCCTGGAGGGTCTTTTCGAGCTTGTCGGTGACTTGCTCGGCGACCTGCTGCGCAGTCGCGCCTGGCCAGAACACGCGCAATGCCATGGCGCGGAACGTGAACGGCGGGTCTTCATCCTGCCCCAGCTGGAAGTAGGCAGCCGCGCCCAGCACGAGCAGCACGATGAGCAAATAGCGCGTGAGCGCCGGATGGTCGAGTGCCCACTTCGAGATGTTGAAGTGGCCAGGCGGCTTTGGCGCCAAGGGCGTTGTCGACTGGGCTGGCGCCTCGTGGTCGGTCAGCGGAGCGCCGCTCATCGCACGGTCACCTGGGTCTCGGATGCGGCCTGGGCAGCAGCAGCGGGTGCAGCGCCTGGATCGACGTAGAACTTGACCTTCTGCCCTGGCGTCAACACATGAACGCCCGCCGTGACCACCACTTGGCCAGGCGCCAACCCGGCGGTGATGACCGCATCATTCCCTTCGGCACCCGCGAGCTGAACCGGCAGCGACTTGACCGTCATGCTCGCTTGATCGACGACCCAAACGTGCGTCTTGCCCTGCTCCTCACGCAGCGCCGAAAGCGGCAGCTTGGTGATGCCAGCGAGCTTGGGCAGGTCGACGACCACGGTCGCCGTCTGGCCGATGCGCACGCCTGGCGCATTGCCAATGTTGGCCTTGACCTGAAACGTGCGCGTGGCGGCATCCGCAGCCGCTGAAAT
>JAYWGR010000059.1:0-29381 GCA_043778145.1 Rhizobacter sp. | reverse complement strand
AAAAAGCCCGCAAACTGCGGGCTTTTTTGTCGGCTACCAGCCAACCTATTGGTATCAATGCGACAAAATCTTGTTCAAAAAATCCTTGGTTCGAGCCTGGCGGTTTTCAGGGTGCATGAAAAATTCGTTGGTTGAGCAGTCTTCAAGAATCTTGCCGCCTACGTCCATAAAAATCACTCGGCTACCCACTTTTTTGGCAAAGCCCATTTCGTGCGTGACCACCATCATGGTCATGCCGTCTTTGGCGAGGTCCATCATGCAGTCCAGCACTTCGCCGACCATTTCGGGGTCCAGTGCAGAAGTGGGCTCGTCAAAAAGCATGGCAATCGGGTCCATGCTGAGCGCACGGGCAATGGCCACGCGCTGCTGCTGGCCGCCGGAAAGCTGACCGGGGAATTTATCTTTGTGCAGCATCAGGCCGACGCGCTCCAAGTATTTCAGGCCGTGCGCTTTGGCTTCATCAGGCTTGCGGCCCAGCACCTTCATTTGCGCCAGGGTCAGGTTTTCAGTCACATTCAAGTGAGGAAACAGCTCGAAGTTTTGAAACACCATGCCCACCCGGCTACGCAGCTTGGGCAAGTCAGTTTTAGGGTCATGCACTGCTTGGCCGTCTACAAAAATCTGACCTTTTTGAAACGGCTCAAGCGCGTTAATGGTTTTAATCAGCGTCGACTTGCCCGAGCCGGACGGCCCGCACACCACCACAACTTCACCCTTGTTGATGCTGGTGGTGCACTCATTTAAAACCTGCACAGTGCCATACCACTTGGACACCTGTTTCATTTCAATCATTGCCATTTACTTCTCCAATGTTTTTTGCTAATTCTTGACCGCTGATGGGTGTGCTCAGCGAATGATGGCGATTTTGCTCTGCAGCCGTTTAACCAGATACGACAGGCCAAAGCACATCACAAAATAGACCACTGCTGCCAGCAAATACGCCTCCTCGGTTCGGCCATAAATCTTGCCTGCGGTGGTGAAGCCTTTAAGCAAGTCGTACGCGCCAATCGCGTAAACCAGCGAGGTATCCTGAAACAAAATAATCGTCTGCGTCAGCAAAATGGGCACCATGTTTCTGAAGGCTTGCGGCAGCACGATCAGCTTCATGCACTGCGCGTAAGTCATGCCGACCGCATAGCCCGCTTGCACTTGGCCTCGCGGCACCGACTGAATGCCGGCACGCATGATCTCGGAGTAATAGGCCGCCTCGAAGATCGTGAACGTGATGATGGCCGAGAGCTCCGCACCCATTGGCCGGCCGATCAAAAGCGGAATCAGCAAGAAGAACCACAAGATCACCATCACCAGCGGAATAGAGCGCAGCGTGTTGACATAGAAGGCGGCAGGCGCTGCCAACCACTTCTTACCCGAGAGCCGCATCAGCGCGAGCATGGTGCCGATGGCAATGCCGCCGATCATCGCGATCAGCGTGAGTTGCACCGAGAAGATCAAGCCCTTGAGGATGAAGCCCGAGACAACGCCCGCGTCCAGGAAAGCGAAGTCGAGGTTCAGCGAGTTCATCGCCCACCGCCGATCATTCCGGGAATCTGCACACGGTGTTCAATGAACAGAGCGACTCGGTTGATGGCGAATGCCGAGACAAAGTAGAGCGCCGTCACTGCCAGATAAATCTCAATGCCGCGGGAGGTTTCTTCAGAGGCCTGCAACGCAAACATCGTCAGCTCGGCCACGCTCACCGCGAATGCGACCGACGAGTTTTTGACAATGTTCATTGACTCGCTCGTCAGCGGCGGAATGACGATGCGAAACGCCATCGGCAGCAGCACATAGCGGTAGGTCTGCGGCAAGGTCAGGCCCATGGCGAGGCCCGCATAGCGCTGGCCCTTGGGCAAGGCTTGAATGCCGGCCTTGACCTGCTCTGACACGCGCGATGACGTGAAGAAGCCCAGCGCAAACACGACCAAGATGAAGCTTGGCACCGCGCGCAGCCCGAGAAAGATCGACGGCAGCACGTGATACCAAAGAAAGAGCTGGACCAAGAGCGGGATGTTGCGAAAGAGCTCGGTCCAGGCATTGCCGATGAAGACGAGCAGCTTGCTCGGCGTCGTGCGCAAGATGCCCATCAAGGAGCCGAGCACGAGTGCCACGATCAACGCGAGCCCCGAGACCGACAAGGTCCAGCCCCAAGCCGAGATCAACCATTGCAGGTAGGTTTGATCGCCCCCGGTGTCCTTCAGAAAGACCTGCCAGTCCCATGTGCTGCCCAATGCGCACGCTCCTTCAGCTGGATGTTCTCGATTGGCGGGTGGCCGCGCCACGAGGGCGCGGCGAAGCGAAGTGAATTACTTCGCTGCGTAGTCTTCCATCGGCTTGTCATTCGGGTTGGCCCAGGCCGCCTTCGTGGCGGCGCTGGCTGGCAGACCCACTTTGGTATTGGCCGGCGGAATGGGCTGCACGAACCAGCGGTCATACATGCCCGCCACTTCACCGCGGCGCAACAAGCCTTTGATGCTCTCATCCACAGCCTTCTTGAAGGCTGGATCGTCTTTGCGGAACATGATCGCGATCGGCTCGACCGAGAGCACATCGCCCACGATTTTGAAATCGGCCGGGTTCTTCGACTTGGAGATGAGACCCGCCAAGATTTGCCCATCCATCACGAAGGCATCGGCACGGCCGGATTCGAGCAACAAGAAGCTGTCGGCGTGGTCTTTGCCGAAAGCCTCTTTGAAGTCCATGCCCGAGGCCTTCTTGTTCTTGCGCAGGGTCTGCACCGAGGTTGTTCCGGTGGTGGTGGCCACCGTCTTGCCGTTCAAACCGGCAATGTCTTTGATGCCGGAACTCGCTTTGACGGCGATGCGCACTTCTTCGACATAGAGCGTCGGCGCGAAAGCCACGTCTTTCTGGCGCGTGGCGTTGTTGGTGGTTGAGCCGCATTCGATGTCGACCGTGCCGTTTTGCACCAGCGGAATGCGGTTTTGCGATGTCACCGGCTGGTACTTCACTTGCAGTGTGGCCAGGCCGAGCTGCTTTTGAATGTCAGACAACACGCGCTGGCAAATGTCGTAATGAAAGCCGGTGTACTTGCCGTCACCGAGTGTGAAAGAGAGTGCACCAGACGACTCGCGCACCCCCATCGTGACGCTGCCGCTGTCTTTGATTTTCTTGAGCGTGTCTTGCGCTTGGGCCAGGCTCGCGAAAGCCAGCACAGCAGCGAATGTCGCGGCTTGGAGGGTTGTTTGAGCAATGACTCGGGCCGACATCGACGTTTTTTTCATAGCAGCTCCTGCAGGAAGTTGGAACGACAACGGCGGGATTCTCGGCACGCCGCCTCACGGGCCAGCCTGGGATAACCCGAAGGTCTCCATGGCTTGGTCTGGCGGTCGAGATTCTCTACGCAACCCTCATGCCATCGGCACGCTGGCTTGGCGCACTCAAACACTCCGCCGCTACACGCTCACTTCTTCAGCGCTGCTTTGCTGCAGCCGCCACATGTCGGCATAGCGGCCATTCATCGCGAGCAACTCTGCATGCGTACCGCGTTCCAAGATGCGGCCAAGCTCCATCACCAAAATCTGGTGCGCATCGACGACGGTAGAGAGCCGGTGCGCGATGACCAGCGCCGTCTTGTTGCGTGCCGCGCTTTGCAACTCGGCTTGAATGGCGCGCTCATTGGCTGAATCAAGCGCAGAAGTGGCCTCATCAAAAATCAACACTGGCGGGTTCTTGAGCAAGGTGCGCGCAATCGCAACGCGCTGCTTCTCGCCACCCGAGAGCTTCAGGCCGCGCTCGCCAACCATCGTGTCGTAGCCCTTCGGCGTGGACGTGATGAACGCATGGATGTGCGCCGCTTTTGCGGCCGTCTCGACCTCGGGCCGGGCCGCACCTGCACGGCCATAGGCGATGTTGTATTCGACCGTGTCGTTAAAGAGCACCGTGTCTTGCGGGACGATGCCGATCGCCTGCCGCAAGCTCAGCTGCGTGACGGCGCGAATGTCTTGCCCATCGATCGTGATGCGGCCACCGCTCACGTCATAGAAGCGGAACATGAGCCGCGCCAGCGTGCTCTTGCCCGAGCCCGATGGCCCGACCACCGCGACTGTCTTGCCGGCCGGAATGTCGAAACTGATGTCGTGCAAGATGGTGCGGTTCGGGTCGTAGCCGAAGCGCACGTTCTCGAAGCGGACTCGGCCGCCGGCTGCGTTTTGAGCGATCTGCAGCGGCTTGGCATCGGGCGCATCGGCGATCTCGCGGTTCTCGCCGAGCAGCGCAAACATCTTCTCCATGTCGATCATCGACTGCTTGATTTCGCGGTAGATCACACCGAGGAAATTGAGCGGGATGTAGAGCTGGATCATCAGCGCGTTGACCAGCACGAGATCGCCCAAGGTGAGCGTGCCTTCGACCACGCCGACGGTTGCGCGCCACACCAGCAAGGTGACGGCGCTGGCGATGATCAAGCTCTGGCCGAGGTTGAGCACCGAGAGCGAGGTCTGCGATTTGATCGAGGCCTTTTCCAGGCGGCGCAGGTTGTCGTCGTAGCGGTCTTGTTCGAATCGTTCATTCGAGAAGTACTTGACTGTCTCGAAGTTGATGAGCGCATCGACCGCACGGGTGTTGGCCTTGGAGTCTTGTTCATTCATCGCGCGGCGAAAGCCGGTGCGCCACTCGGTCACGGTGATCGTGAAGACGATGTAGAGCACGAGCGCACCGAAGGTGATGGCCGCAAACCAGCCGTCGAACTTGGCCGAGAGCAGGCTGATGACGAGGGTGATCTCCACCAGCGTCGGCAAGATGTTGTAGATCGTGTAGTTGAGCAGCGACTGGATCGAACGCGAGCCGCGCTCCATGTCGCGCGAGACGCCGCCGGTCTGGCGCTCGAGGTGAAAACGCAGGCTCAAGGCCAGCAAGTGCTCGAAGGCTTCGAGCGACACGCGCCGCGCAATGCGGGCTGCGACTGGATAGAACAAAAACTCGCGCAGCTCGGTGAAGAGCGTGATCGAAAGCCGCAACGCGCCATAACCAATCAGCAGCGCCACCGGCACGACCAGCGCCGTGCGTGGATCACCGGCTTTGAGCGACAGCGCATCGACCAACTGCTTGAGCACCAGCGGCACACCAATGTTGGCAAGCTTGGCCGCCACCAGGCATGACAAGGCCACGAGCACGCGCCAGCGCCATTGCCAAACATAGGGCAGCAGTTTCTTCAGCGTGGCCCAGTCGGAGCGGGGCTGGCTTGCGGTGGTCGCAGCGGGAATGGGGGCGATTGGCGTGGAGAGGGAGCGCATCGGGATCGGTGAAAGAATGCAGCAGACGTTCATCCGCAGGTGCCGCAATATGCCCGAGATTTCAATCGAGGCTGGTCACCCCAGCCCATCGGCCAGCCCGCTCCAATTGCCGACCGACAAGGAACTGGTGCTGCGCGTGATCCCGATGCCGGCCGATGTGAACGCCAATGGCGACATCTTCGGCGGCTGGGTGATGGCGCATGTCGACCTGGCGGGCTCGGTGCTTCCGGCCCGGCTGGCGCAGGGCCGGGTGGCGACGGTTGCGGTCAATCAGTTCGTCTTCAAGCAACCGGTGCATGTGGGCGATCTGCTGAGTTTTTATTCCGAGATTCAGCGCATCGGCAACACATCGGCCACGGTGTATGTCGAGGTCTATGCGCAGCGTTTGCGGCCACGCGTCGAGGTGGTGAAAGTGACGGAAGCCACACTCACCTATGTGGCGACCGACCACGAAGGCAGGCCGCGCAAGATGCCGAGGGAGTGAACCCCGGCGTCATTCTGGTGGGCGGGTAGCGCAAGGCGCAAACGCCGAACCGTCAAGCGGCCTTCATCAGGAGCGGTGACATCGCTTCCTGTGGAATTCTTCGCTCAAAGCCGACCAAACCGAGACGAAATCGACACACCGATTCGAGCTCGGCAAGTTTGAAACTTCTGGTTGCACTACGCTCAAGCGAGTGTTTACCAACGACCTCACCGCCGGCATCTCGAACGAGACGAATATCACGCCAATCCTCGGATGGCCGGGCAAATGGCGCCGTTTGTTCGTGGCAGCGGGCGGCGCAATCAAAGACTCGAGCGACGAGGTTTTAGCGCCGCGCGGGCCGTCTGCGCTCATGCACTCGAATTCGCCAATTTTTCAAACCCGTCAATCCATTGACTCAAACCTGCCGATCCCCAGGCTTGAAACTACCGTTATCTCGGAGGTCGCATGACTCGATCAGCCAATCTCAAACTGGTAAGTTCCTCAAATGTCGACGAGGACAGCAGCGCAGCCGCCTCCAAGATTGCAATCATCGCAACCAAAGATAAAGGCGAATTTGAATCGTGCTTCTCTGAGCATCTTGGCAAATCCGTCTTTGTCGTCAACAACGGAAAAGAGGCTATTCAATTAATCGACCAGCTTGGCGGGAAGCTCGAATTGTTTTTCGCCGACTTCCGCCAGCTCGATGATCTCTGGACCGGCCAACGCTTTCTAAAGCATATTCGCGCGCAGCCTCAGTTACAGGCGGTCAAAGTCTACTTAACGGCGGAGCGCTGGGAGCCGCACCAAGAGGCATGGATTGTGAAGTCCGGCGCCATGGGCTATGTGCGCCGTTCCGCAGATGTCCTTGCCAAGCATATTCTTTTGGAGGCACCCAAACCGGCGGCGCCTGCCGCGCAGCAACAGAACTTATTGGCCCTTGAAGAAGCCTTTGGGCGCTTTGCTGGCCCGATGCGGAACGTTCACATTCAAGAAGCTCGCCAATCCCTTGAACTCGGTTATATCGAGCCAAGCGATCAAGGCTATATTGATGAGTTGACCTCCAAGTTATCACTGCCCGAGCGAAGGGATTCGTTTCGAAAAATCGCGCAAGAAATCGTCGGCGGGAAAAATACTCCGCCTGATGCCGTCAGCGTGGCCGGCGACCCATGGCAAGACGCCGTGAACCGGATATTCAAATCCTACGCCGGTGCGCTGGGCGCAAAGCTGTTGATTTCACAGGCGATTGAAGCCGTGGAGCGATCCCAGAACAAAGATCGGTACTTTTACGTAAGTTTCCTCGCACAAAAGCTTAATGATCCCTCGCGGCAAGCCGAATTCCTGAGTGACTTGAAAAAATCTCAGCTCTTCGGCTGAACCGCAAGCCAATACGCTTTTTGAGGAAACTCCATGTACCGCAAATTCAAACGCTTATCCATTGCGAGTCAGGCCGCAATGATGCTGACATTAATGCTTTTCAGCACTGTCAGCGCATTCTTTTTCTGGGCAAGCGACAGCGCCATTCGCGCCGAGCTGTCCCACTCGCGGACCGTCGCCGACATGGCCGATTCGTTCCGAACTGTCGCCGCCAAACATGGCGGCTTCTACGTTCGCAGAGAAGCAAGCGATGATGTGGAAAAGGTCGGGCGATTCTTAGCCCAATTTAACGCCGTCAAAACCGACGAAGGAAAACAGTATGTTTTCCACCAGAAGAATCCATTCTTGGCGATTGGCGACTATTCAGCCGCAGTTCAGGCCTCGCCGACCTCTGCAAAATTCCGAATCACATCGGATAACAACTTCAATCCAAACAATCAACCTGACGCTTTTGATACGGTCGCGCTCAAAGAAATGCGCGAGACGAGCGTCACCGAGTCATGGAGCGTTGTCGACGGCAACATGCGCTATGCGCGCGCTTTGCGTGCCGACCGCGCATGCCTGGCATGCCACGGCAAGCCAGAGGCAGCGCCCAAAGTCGTGCAAGCCCAATACCGTGCGCCGGCCGCTTCCGACCATGGCGGCGGATATGGTTACGAAGAAGGTTCCATCGTCGGCGTCACCTCGGTGACGGTTCCCCACGTCACTCCGCTGCAAATGCTTGCGAGCCAATCAACTGGCTTTTGGCTGTCAATTGCCGGGGTGCTCGGGGTGATGCTGTTCACCTTTGGCATGGCTGTTCAAGGGGTTGTGCAGCCGCTCAAGCGGCTCTCCAACTACGCCAATATGATTGCTGAGTCTGAGGATTTGAAGAAGGTCAAGGGACCGAAATTCGACACTGACGAACACTCCAGCAACAATGAAATTCACCGCGAAGCTTTCGCACTCAAGTCTTTGCATGAATCCATGCAAACTGCCATGGATCACATCAACCGAAACCCCGGTCGCTGAGATGGTGAACCGGTCGCCCTTTCACGATGGTGAAAGGCGCTGACCGACTCTGGCAGGTCGATGCGCTGCGCGGCCTGATGCTGCTGTTGATGACAGCCACGCATCTGCCGACGCGCTTTTCCGCACCTCTCGGCCAGCCCTTTGGCTATGTCTCGGCTGCGGAAGGCTTTGTGTTGCTGTCGGGCTTCATGGCGGGGCTCGTCTACACGAAGCGGCAGCAACGCGCCGGTGACCCGGAAATGCGCAGCGCATTCTTCAAGCGCGTGCTGAAGATCTACCTTTGCCAGGCGGCGCTGCTGCTGTTCCTGTTTTCGGTCATCACCTTGATCGGCATCGCCACAGACCAGGCGGCAGTCACTGGCCTGTTGAGCTTCTACATGGAGAAGCCGCTGGCGGCGCTCTTCGGCGGCTTGCTGCTGATCTACAACCCGCCGCTGCTCGACATCCTGCCGATGTACATCCTGTTCATGCTGGCGAGCCCGGTGCTGCTCGTGCACGGCATTCACTCGGGTTGGCGGCTGATCTTGGGCGCGAGCGTGGCGCTCTGGCTGGCGGCGCAGTTCGGGCTCGGGCATGCGCTGTACGACGAGGCGGTGGCGCTGACGGGGTTGCCCGTGCCGTTTCAAGAGACCGGCTCGTTCCAGATACTCGCGTGGCAGTTCCTTTGGGTCATGGGCTTGTGGATGGGCTCAACGCGAGCCGCTGGCGAAGCAGCGGTCGACTTCCCGCGCTGGATGGTGCGCGCGGCCATCGCAGTTGGGCTGACGTTCTTTGTATGGCGACACGTGGTCGGGCAATCACCATTCCCGCATGTGCAGGCGGTCGAATTGCTGTTTGACAAATGGCAGCTCGCGCCGATGCGGCTGATCAACCTCTTTGCGCTGCTCGTGCTCGCCATGCACTTTGCGCCGTGGCTGAGCGCTCGGCTGCCGCGCATTCGCATGCTGGAGACCCTCGGCGCGGCATCGTTGCCGGTGTTTTGCGCCCACCTCGTGCTCGCCTTGCTCGCGCTGGCGATTGCGGGCGAGCCGACTGACGCGCGCTCTTGGTGGATCGACATCGTCGTGTTCTTCGGCAGCATGGCGGCGCTTTGCGTCGTCGCCGTGATCAGCGGCCACATCGACCGCCAGGCTGCGAAGGTCAAGGCGTCGGTTGCGGCGAAGGTCCAGGCCCGGCGGGCGACAAGGGCAGCGACGCGGATGGCGAAGCTGACTTCGCGCCGGACGGCATCGCAAGCTGCGGCGCAGCGCCTCCGAGATGCTCGGAAATGACGGCCTTCCAGATCGCATAGCCCGCGGCATTGAGATGCAGCGAATCGGCGAGAAAGAGGTCGGCGCGTGGCAGGCCTTGTGAGTCGAGCATCTTCGAGTAGACGTCGATGTAGTCGAGGTTTGGCGTGCGCGCGGCATAACCCGCAATCAGCGCGTTCGTCTGGATCATGCTCGGCATCAACTCCACGCGCAGTGGGCTGGGCTTGATCGACAGATAGGCAATGCGTGTCTCGGGCAACGCATGCCGAACGCGCTGCACGAACTCGGTGAAGCTTTGCAAAACCTGCTGCGGGGAGCGGCCTTCGGCGAGGTCGTTGTCGCCGGCATAGACGATCACCAGGCGAGGCCTGTAGGGCAGCACAAGTTGATCGACATAGCGCGCGCAATCAGCCATGCGCGAGCCGCCAAAGCCGCGTTTGATGACGGCTGCGGTTTCGAACTCGTGCTCCAGATCGTTCCAGAGCCGGATCGATGAGCTGCCCACAAAAAGCACGCCGCCGGCACGAGGGGCATGCAGTTTGTCGGCTGCGGTGAAGGCATCGAAGCTCGGGCGCCAGCGGTCGTCTTCCGTGGTTGACGTGCCTTGCGCGGCGGCAACAGTGGCAGGTTGAAGCGGCGCCTGCGCGCTTGCCACATCACCGGCAATCACGAGCAGCGCGGCAGCGAGCGTGGGGACGGCGATGCGACTTGGTCTGTTTGCAGTTGTCATGACCTTGTGTGCCGATCACCGCCCGACAGTTCCCTTGTTCACGAGCCCAGCCCGAGACGACTGAACCCACTGAGGCTCCAGGCGACACGCCTTCGGGAGCTGTGCGCTTGCACACGCGCGGCAATACCCGGGCACTTTTGCCCGCCCGCGCATTTCAGGCCGGGCCTCAATCTGCCGACATCCAAGGTGCCACGACCGCGTCCTACAAAGAACAACGGCTTTGCCGGTGAGAGGTTCCAATGCAAACTCCTCCCGATCGTGTCGATCGCGACGTGGTTCACCTTGTTTTTCGAGCCCCGCTCATCGCGGCTCTGGCCATCAGCGGTTCGGCCTTCGCTGCCGACGCAGCGCCCGCCGCGCAGACACCTGGAATCACCTATGTGGTCAGCGCCGACGCGATTTCGGCGGGCGACACCGCCTGGCTTCTAACAAGCGCCGTGCTCGTCATGCTGATGACGCTCCCCGGCCTCGCCTTCTTCTACGGCGGGCTGGTTCGCAAGCGCAACATCATCGGCACGATGACGCAAATTTTCGGCACGGCTTGCGCCGTCAGCGTGCTCTGGTTCGCCGTCGGCTACTCGATCGCGTTCTCGCACGGCTCATCATGGTTGGGCGGTCTGTCGAAGATGGCCGGCGGCCAGTTCGGCGGCGTGCTGCAAGGGGTGGGCGTCGATTCACTCGCGCCGCATGTGCCCGAGACGGTGTTCGCGCTCTTTCAATGCGGCTTTGCGATCGTCACCTGCGCATTGATCGTCGGTGCTTTTGCCGAGCGGGTGAAGTTCAGCGTGGCGGTGATCTTCTGCTCGTTGTGGCTGGTACTGGTCTACGCGCCCGTCGCACATTGGGTTTGGCACCCGGAAGGTTGGGCCTACCTCATGGGCGTGCGTGACTTTGCCGGAGGCATCGTCGTCCACGTCAACGCGGGCGCTGCAGCCTTAGCCTGTGCCCTCGCCGTCGGCCCGCGCAAAGGCTTCGGCTCCGAGCCGCTGACCCCCGCCAACCTGGCCTACATGTTGATTGGTGCGGGCTTGCTTTGGATTGGCTGGTTCGGCTTCAACGGCGGCTCGGCGCTCGGCGCCAACGCGCAAGCTGGGCTTGCAAGCGTCAACACGCTCGTGTCGGCAGCGCTGGCCGCGCTGGTGTTCATTTCGCTGGAGTGGGTGATGGGCGGCAAGCCAACGCTCGTCGGCATCTCGACCGGTGCAGTGGCAGGGCTCGTGGCCATCACGCCGGCAGCCGGCTTCGTGACGCTCGACAGCAGCGCCTGGTTCGGCCTCGCTGGCGGCGTGGTCTCGTTCATCGGCCTGCATTGGCTGAAGCCGTGGTTGAACATTGACGACTCGCTCGATGTGTTTGCGATCCACGGCCTCGTCGGCATTGCTGGCTCGGTCATGACGCCGCTGTTCAGCCGGCGCGAGTTAACCGGCGTTGACAGCGCGCTGGGCGCTGAAATGGGCGTCACCGCTGGCGTTTTCGTCTACAGCTTCGTGGCGAGTTGGTTGATCATGAAGTTGCTTGACGCCGTCATGAAGGCGCGCGTTTCACCCGCTGAAGAGGCGCTGGGCCTGGACCGCTCGCAACACGGCGAGCGGATCGAATAGTGGGCGCGCCATCTGACTCCTCACGCGCGGTGTTGGCCGCGCGCCTTCGGCTGGCACTGCGTCGTGCGACGGGTGCCCTGGTTGACGTTGACGCCGCATTGGCCGAGCCGGCATCGGCCGCGGCACAGATCATCGCGTGGCGGGCACTTGGCGCGCAGGAGCTCGATCACCTGCTCGACATGTACGAGAACAAGGCCAGTGTGGCGGCCGCTGCCAGAGCGTCAGTCCCGAGCGCTGCGGCAACCAGACCCGCAGCTGCCCCGGTCGTCGACCTCAAACCAAAACCCGACGGGGCGCTCACCAAGCGCTACATTCGCGGCGCTCGTTGATCGCTCATCTCTGCGCGTTGATCGTTGATCGTTGATCGTTGATCTTCGATCGTCGATCGCCGGCTAGAACTTCGTGAAGTCCGGTTTGCGCTTTTGAAAGAAGGCGGCAAAGGCCTCTTGCGCATCCGGGCTGCGCAGGCGCTGGGCGAAGACAACGTTCTCGGCTGCAATGGCGTCCAGCACGGCGGCGGCCCGGGGCAGGCGCATCAGCCGCTTGCTCTCGCGCACGGCACCCGGCGGCAGCGCGTTGAATCGCTCCGCAATGCGCCGCGCGTGCGGCGCCACCTCAGCCGCCGGCAAGACGGCATTGGCGATGCCGAACTCCACCGCATCGGCGCCGGTGAAAGGGTCACCGAGCAGCAGCTTTTCTGCCGCACGCACGTTGCCCATCAGCTGCGGCACGATCAGGCTGGAGGCAAATTCGGGCACCAGGCCCAGGCTCACGAAGGGCATCGCAAGGCGCGCTTCGTCAGAGACGTAGACGAAATCGCAGTGGAGCAACAGCGTCGTGCCGATGCCGATGGCAGCACCCGTCACGGCGGCAATCACGGGCTTGTCGCACGCGATCAAGGCCTTCATGAAGACAACGGCGGGCGACTCAGTCGTGCCTGCCGAGCGCTGCATGAAGTCATCGATGTCGTTGCCGGACGTGAAGATGCCGGGCTGCCCGGTGATCAACACAGCGCGCACGGCGGCGTCAGCTGTTGCGGCGTTGAGGGCGTCGGCCATCGCCGCATACATCACTCCGGTAATCGCGTTCTTGCGCTCCGGCCTGGCGATCTCGATCGTGGCGACGCCGTTCAGAATGGCGGTTTTGATGGTCATGGTGGTGTCTCGTGTTGGCTGAGTAAGCGCGCTCAGACGCGCTCGAAAATGCCTGCTGCGCCTTGGCCGGTGCCTACGCACATCGTCACCATGCCGTACTTCAAATTGTGGCGGCGCAGCGCGTGAACCACGGTTGCGGCGCGGATTGCGCCGGTCGCACCCAGCGGGTGGCCAAGCGCGATGGCGCCGCCCATCGGGTTGACCTTGCTGCGGTCGAGATCGATGGTGTTGAGCACGGCAAGCGCTTGCGCTGCAAAGGCTTCGTTGAGCTCGATCCAGTCCATGTCGCCGGTTTTGAGGCCCGCGTAGCCAAGCGCTGCAGGGATCGCCTCGATCGGGCCGATGCCCATGATCTCTGGCGGCACGCCGCGGCTGGCAAAGCTGACGAAGCGGGCGAGCGGCGTGAGGCCATGCTGCTTGATGGCTTTCTCGCTGGCGAGGATGAGCGCGCCGGCGCCGTCGCTCGTCTGCGAGCTGTTGCCTGCCGTGACCGAGCCTTTGGCGTTGAAGACCGGGCGCAGCTTGGCCAAGCCTTCGAGCGAGGTGTCAGCGCGTGGGCCTTCATCGAGGCTCACGGTGCGGGTTTTCGTGCCGGCCTCGCCCGTCAGCAGGTTCGGGAAGCGGTCGACCACGTCGACCGGCGTCATCTCATCTGCGAACTCACCGGCCTGTTGCGCCTTCAGCGCCTTGAGGTGGGATTGAAGTGCAAACTCGTCTTGCGCCTCGCGCGAGACCTTCCATTGCTTGGCCACGTTCTCGGCCGTGATGCCCATGCCGTAGGCGATGCCGATGTTCTCGTCGCGCTCGAACACGCGCGGGTTGAACGATGGTTTGCCGCCGCCCATCGGCACGAGGCTCATCGATTCGGCGCCGCCAGCGATCATCACATCGGCCTCGCCCACGCGGATGCGGTCAGCCGCCATTTGAATGGCCGAAAGGCCAGAGGCGCAGAAGCGGTTCACGGTGATGCCGCCGACCGAGTTGGGCAAGCCAGCCAGGGCGACCGCGATCCGCGCCATGTTCATGCCCTGCTCTCCTTCGGGGAAAGAGCAGCCGATGACGGCATCTTGAATCGCCGCGGGATCCAGTGTGGGCACTTGGCGCAGGGCGCTTTGGATGGCCAGGATCAACAGATCATCCGACCGCGTGTTTTTGAAATAGCCACGGCCGGATTTGCCGATTGGCGTGCGAGTGGCGGCGACGATGTAGGCGTCTTGAAGTTGTTTCATGGAGCGCTCCTGTGTTCTCCCTCTCCCGCTGGCGGGAGAGGGCTGGGGTGAGGGTGGTGGTTGGCAGCCAACGATCCGAGAACTCGCGTCAGCACGCCTTCGCGTTCGGTGAGCACGTCTCGACTACTGAAGCGCACGACCCGAAAGCCGGCGCGATTCAAGGCCGCGGTTCGCTTGGCATCAGCGACCATCGCATCAGGTTCGAAGTGTTGGCCGCCGTCGATTTCGACGATCAGCATCGCTTCCAGACAAGCAAAGTCCGCGAAGTAAAAGCCAACAGGATGCTGTCGTCTGAACTTGTGCCCGCCGAGTTGGCGATTGCGCAATGCGCTCCACAGAGCACGTTCGGCATCGGGCGAGGACAGGCGCAGTCCGCGCGCCCTCACCCTAACCCTCTCCCGCACGCGGGAGAGGGGACCTGACGCGTCGAATGGAGCGCTCATGTGCCGCTCAATTCCGAACCGGCTTGCCCGTTTGCAGCATGCCCATGATCCGCGCTTGGCTCTTCTCGTGTTCAAGCAGCGAACAGAAGTGCTTGCGTTCGAGCGCCATCAAATACTCCTCGCTGACCATCGAGCCCGCATCGACATCGCCTCCGCACACCACATCGGCAATCAGCGATGAGATGTGGAAGTCGTGGGCGCTGATGAACGCGCCGTCGCGCATGTTGGCGAGCTGGCCTTTGATGGTGGCGATCGCATTGCGCCCCGCCACCGGGAACAAGGTCTTCGCGGGGGCGCGGTAGCCGCTCTCGGCCAACGCCTTGGCCTGCGTGATCGCCACGTGAAGGAGCTCATCTTTGTGCGGCACGATCACGTCGCCATCGATCAGATAACCGAGCTGGCGGCTTTCAATGGCGCTCGTGCCGACCTTGGCCATCGCGGCGTTGGTGAAGCCGTCGCGGACGAACTGGAAGATGTCGGCATTGGCGTTTCCAGCAGCCGCCATCTCGGCCGCACGGCGCGCAATGAACGTCAGCCCGCCACCGCCCGGGATCAAGCCGACGCCGACTTCCACCAAGCCCATGTAGCTCTCCATCGCCGCAACGCGCCGCGCCGAGTACACGGCCAACTCGCAGCCGCCGCCGAGCGCGATGCCGCGAATCGCCGAGACCACCGGCACGCTGGCATAGCGGATGCGCAGCATCGCGTCTTGCAGCTTCTTCTCTTCGGGGGCGATGCCCTTGGCGCCACTCTTCATGAATACGGGCATCAGCGCCTCAAGGTTGGCACCTGCTGAAAACATGTCGTCCGGCGACCAGATCACGAGACCCTGGTAGCTCGCCTCGGCCAACTCGACCGCCTTGACCAAGCCTTCGGTCACCGTCGGGCTGATGAGGTGCAGCTTCGCGGTGATGCTGGCAATCAGCACTTCGCCGTCGAGCGTCCACACGCGAACTTCATCGTTTTTGTAGACCTCGGTGCCCGACTTCAGCGCTGGCTCTGCGCCCGCGCCGAACACGCTCTCGCGGAAGTGCTGGCGCCCGTAGACGGGCAAGGTGCTTGGCGCGACGAAGCGCGCATGAGCAGCGCTCCACGACCCTTCGGGCTGGTGGACGCCGCCGTGCATGGCAACCGAGCCATCAAACACCCAGGCCGGCAAAGGTGCGGTGCTGAGTGCCTTGCCGGCATCGATGTCTTCCTTGACCCACTGCGCCACCTGCGTCCAGCCTGCGGCCTGCCAAAGCTCGAAGGGGCCTTGCTGCACGCCAAAGCCCCAGCGCATCGCGAAGTCGATGTCGCGGGCGCTTTCGGCGACCTCGGCCAGGTGAACGGCGGCGTAGTGGAAACCATCACGCAGGATCGCCCACAGGAACTGCGCTTGCGGATTCTTCGATTCGCGCAGCAGCTTCAGCCGCTCAGCCGGCGGCTTTTTCAGGATGCGCGCAACGATGTCATCGGCCTTGCCGCCTGCGGGCACGTAGTCGCCCGCGGCGGGGTCGAGGCGAAGGATGTCCTTGCCGACTTTTTTGAAGAAGCCGGCGCCAGATTTCTGGCCAAGCGCGCCCTGCTCGATCAACTTGGCCAGCACCGGCGGCGTGGCATAGCTCGCGTAGAACGGGTCGGATTGCAGGTTGTCTTGCAGCGTCTTGATGACGTGCGCCATCGTGTCGAGCCCCACCACATCCGCCGTGCGGAAGGTGCCCGAGCTCGCGCGGCCGAGCTTCTTGCCAGTGAGATCGTCAACCACGTCGTAGCTCAGGCCGTAGGTCTCGGCCTCCTTCATCGTTGCCAGCATGCCGGCAATGCCGACGCGGTTGGCGATGAAGTTGGGCGTGTCCTTTGCGCGCACGACCGACTTGCCGAGAGAAGTGGTCACGAATGCTTCGAGCTGGTCAACGACTTCGGGGTTGGTCGTCGAAGTGGCGATCAACTCGACCAGCGCCATGTAGCGCGGCGGGTTGAAGAAGTGGATGCCGCAAAAGCGCGGCTTGATCTCCTCGGGCAACACCTCGGAGAGCTTGGTGATCGACAAGCCCGAGGTGTTTGATGCAACGATGGCATGCGGCGCCAAGGCCGGCGCAATGCGCTGGTAAAGCGCGAGCTTCCAGTCCATGCGCTCGGCGATGGCTTCGATCACCAGATCGCATTCCCCCAGCACATCGAGGTGATCGTCGTAGTTGGCCTGCTGGATCAGCACGGCGCTGCCCGGCACGCCGAGCGGCGCGGGTTTGAGCTTCTTCAAGCCTTCGACGGCCTTGGTCACCACGCCGTTCTTCGGGCCTTCTTTGGCCGCCAGATCGAACAGCACGACCGGCACATTGCAATTGACAAGGTGAGCGGCGATCTGCGCGCCCATCACGCCAGCGCCGAGCACGGCCACCTTTCGCACGGGGAATCGAGTCATGGGAATCCTTTCAATGAAATCGGAGGCGCGCGCTCACTCGACACGAAGCCAAGTTTGCGTGCGGTAGAACGGGCCGATGTAGCCGCGCATCTCGAGCTTTTGCCCGCCGTCGATCGGCTTGAGGCGCGCCTTGTAGACCTTGCCGTTCTTCGGGTCGACGATGTCACCGCCCTCCCAGAGCTGCGGGTCGTCTGCGCTTTGTTTTAAGTTGCGCAGGATCGTCAGCCCGAGCAGGGCCACGCCTTTACGTTCGTCGGTGCATTTGTCACAGACGGCGTTGGGCGCAACGGTGGGGTCGAGCAGCTTTTCAATGCGGCCATTCAGCACGCCGGCTTGGTCAGTGATGCGGATCAAAGACTTCTCGACCTTGCTGTCATCGTCGGTCGTCTTCCACAGGCCGATCGGCGTGGCTTGGGCCTGCGCTGCCGCGTGGGCCATCAGCACAGCGCCGATCAGTGCGAGCTTGAGCGTGGTGCCCATGCTCAGAACAACGCCACTTCCATGTCCATCAGCGGCACGGCGCCAGCGCGCGCGGTGCGGATGAGCGTGGCAGTTTCGGGCAGCAGCTTGGCGAAGTAAAAACGGGCAGTGAGGAGTTTGGCGCGATAGAAGGGGTCACCACTGTCGACTTTCTCGAGCGCCACCTTGGCCATGCGCGCCCAGAAGTAGGCGAACACCAAATGCCCGCAAACGCGCAAATAGTCGACCGCAGCGGCGCCCACTTCGTCTGGGTTTTTGAAGGCCTTCATGCCGATTTCGGTGGTGAGCTTGGTGACCTTGTCACCAATGTCGGCAAGCGGGTTGATGAACTCCTGCATCGCCTCGTTCGTGCCTTCTTCCTCGATGAATTCGGCAACGATCTTGCCGAACTTCTTGAGCTTCGCGCCGTTGTCACCGAGCACCTTGCGGCCGAGCAAGTCGAGCGACTGAATCGTGTTGGTGCCCTCGTAGATCATGTTGATGCGCGAGTCGCGCACGTATTGCTCCATGCCCCATTCGCGAATGAAGCCGTGGCCACCGAAGACCTGCATGCAATGCGAGGTGGCGAGCCAGGCGTTGTCGGTGAGGAAGGCTTTGATGATGGGCGTGAGCAGCGCGACCATGTCGCCCGCTTGCGCGCGCTCATCTTCGTCGTCGCTCGCCAGCTCTTTGTCGAGCTGCAAGGTCACCCACATGGCGAGTGCGCGGCCGCCTTCGGCATAGGCGCGGGCGGTGAGCAGCATCTTGCGCACGTCGGGGTGGACGATGATCGGGTCAGCAGCTTGATTCGGCGCCTTCGGCCCAGACAGCGAGCGCATTTGGATGCGGTCTTTGGCGTAGGCCACAGCGTTTTGGTAGGCCACTTCAGTCAAGCCGAGCGACTGCATGCCGACGCCTAAGCGCGCCGCATTCATCATCACGAACATCGCCGCCAAGCCCTTGTGCGGCGCGCCGACCAAGGTGCCCACCGCGGCTTCGAGCACGATCTGTGCGGTCGAGTTGCCGTGGATGCCCATCTTGTGCTCGAGGCCACCGCAGTAGAGCGAATTGCGGCTCCCGAGCGAGCCGTCGTCATTGACGATGAACTTCGGCACGACGAACAGCGAAATGCCTTTGGAGCCCGCCGGCGCGTCGGGCAAGCGGGCGAGCACCAAGTGGACGATGTTCTCGGCCATGTCGTGTTCGCCGGCCGAAATGAAGATCTTGTTGCCGGTGATGCGGTAGGTGCCGTCCGCCTGCGGCTCGGCCTTGCTGCGCAGCATGCCGAGGTCGGTGCCGCAGTGCGATTCGGTCAAGCACATCGTGCCGGTCCAGTGGCCGCTCACGAGCTTGGGCAAATACATCTTCTTCTGCGCATCCGAGCCGTGCGCAAGCAGCGCTTCATAGGCGCCGTGCGACAAGCCGGGGTACATCGTCCAGGCTTGGTTTGCGGAGTTCAGCATCTCGTACATGCACTGGTTCAGCACATGCGGCAGGCCCTGGCCGCCAAATGCTGGATCGCAGCTCAGCGCCGGCCAACCGCCTTCAACGTACTGCGCATAGGCGGCCTTGAAGCCGTCAGGTGACTTGACCTCGTGCGTTTTCTGATCGAGCGTGCAGCCTTGCTCGTCGCCGATTTGATTCAAAGGCGCGACGACGCTGGCCGCGAACTTGCCGCCCTCTTCGAGGATGGCGTTGATCGTCTCTTCATCAATGTCGGCGTGTGCCGGAAGCAGCTTGAGTTCGTCGGCAACCGACAGAACCTCGTGCATGACGAATTGCATGTCGCGAAGGGGCGGCGTGTATTGGGGCATGAGAGCTCCTGTTGGGTGTTTCAGGGAGTGGACGACGAAGCACGCTTGCGGCGCGCAGGCGGGAGTATTGGTGCTGGCGGCACCTCGGGTAAAGGCGCGGTATAGAAGGCGAGCAATCGCTCGAAGGCGGCGCGCGCACGCTCGAGCGCGCCGAGGCGGCGCAGAAATCGTGCGTCGTGATGCAACGCGAGGATCAGACCGTGCACCTCGAAGAGCATCTGCTGCGGATCGGTGTCGGCCCGCAAGTGACCTTCTTCCATCGCAATGAGGATGGCGCGCTCAAGGGCCTCGTGCCAGGCTTGGACCATCGCGAGCAAGGCATCGCGCACCGGGCCGGGCCGGTCGTCAAACTCGACGGCGCCGCTGATGTAGATGCAGCCCGAATCGATCTCGACCGACACGCGCTTGACCCACCGTTCGAACAGAACGCGAAGCCTTGGCAAGCCGCGCCCGGTGCGCATCGATGGGCGAAACACCTCGGCTTCAAACTTACGGTGGTACTCGCGCACGACCGATATTTGCAACTCCTCGCGCGAGCCAAAGTGCGCGAACACGCCCGACTTGCTCATTTGCGTGACCTCGGCAAGTGCGCCGATCGACAGGCCTTCGAGGCCCATGTGGGAGGCGAGTGCGAGGGCAGCATCCAGAATCGTCGCGCGGGTCTGCCGCCCCTTCATCAGCGGCTTCGGCGATGGCGTCGCGTCGGGCGAGGGTTCGTCGATGGCGTCGGTGTAGTCGATCACGGAGCGGTCACGGCCAGGTTGAGAACATTCAGAGAAATAGAACGATCGTGCTATTTTGCAGAAAAGTGCTCAGGTTGGGCAAACTTTTTTTGCAATCTGGCGATGCGCTTGCCGGCCCGCCTCTACCCGGTCTACTGATAGCGAATGCGCATGTCAAAGCCATGACGCGAAGCACACTGTGGCGCAACTGCTTGAGACTCGCCAAGGCTGATTGGGCAGGGTCTTTCGCGAACACCCTTTCTTACGTTACGCTCAAAGCACCATGGAAGTGCTGCAACTCGATGTATCGGGCCGCCCCCAAGCGTGGATCTCGGCCAAAGAAGCTGCTGTGATTTATGCGAGCGACGGCATCGCCTGGACACTCGGCGAGGCTTTCTACGTGCTGCGCGGCGGGACACAACGCCGCACAGGATTGCAATCGCGCATCGAAGTGCATCCGATCATCGCGGTGCGCGGTTCTGTACCGAGCCGCGCTTGGCGCCAGGCTCCCGCACTGAGCAACCCGAAGCTCTTTGCGCGCGACCGCCAAATCTGCGCCTACTGTGGTCATCGCTTCCACATTGACGACCTGACGCGAGAGCACATCATTCCGACCTCGCGAGGCGGCGCTGACAGCTGGATGAACTGCATCACGGCCTGCCGTGCGTGCAACGGCCACAAGGGAAATCGACTTCCGGAAGAAGTGAGCATGGCGCTGCTCTTTTTGCCCTACGTTCCCAATTTGCACGAGGACATGATCTTGCGCGGGCGGCGCATACTCGTTGACCAAATGGAATTCTTGCTGGCCAGTGTGCCCCGACACAGCCGCTTGCACGGCTAAGCGGCCGGCCCGTTTTTGCACGGACTGCGGAACCCCTTTCGCGATTCGCGGTCTTCACATGTTGCTGTAGCCTGAAGTTGCTTCACGCCTTCGCTGCCGCAGACTGAGGAGAAACCAATGAAACGCGTACTGATTGCTCTGTCGACGATCGCCTTTGCTGCTTGCACCACCACGAGCCCGGATGTGGTCCAGCGCTACGACGCGCAGCGGATGTCTCAGGTGTTGGATGCGACTGTGCTGTCAGTACGGCCAGTGACAGTTGACGGCCGACAAAGCGGAATTGGGACGGCGGCTGGGGGTGTAGCGGGCGCGGTCGCCGGGTCAAGTGTTGGCGGCCGACGCGAGGGTTTGGTCATCGGCGTGATCGGCGCCGTGGTTGGCGGCGTTATTGGCAACGCGGTGGAACGAGACGTTACGCGCGAAAACGCCATCGAAATCCTGGTGCAGCTGCGAAATGGGGAGCGTCGCTCAATCGTCCAAGCAGTCGGTAAGGAAACGCTGGTCGCTGGAGATCCCGTGATCCTGGTGACGACAGGCGGCCGCACGCGCGTAAGCCGCGCGCCGGCCATCTCACCGCAGAGCTGAGTGCAGGCTGTGCGCTTCGAACGGCCGCTTGCCCCCGAAGCTCAAGGATCGACGCGGCTCGCCAACGGTGGCGCACATGGAACGACCCTCTCGCCTGGCAGCGAAAGCAAGTCAATCACGAACCGCGTGAGAATGGAGTCGGTGGCGAGGTATTGCTCGGCGTAAGCCCGCCCACGGGCACCCAAAGTAGCGCGATCTTCAGCCGAAGCAGCAAGCTGATCCATCGCGGCCGCAAGCGCATCGACATTTTCAGGCTCGACGACAACGCCGCACTTGCTCACCACATCCGACAGCTCGGTACCTTCGTGGCAGGTGGCGATCACTGGCCGACCGCTGGCCAACATGCCTGACAACTTCGAAGGCAAGACCAGATCTTCAGCGCTGGCACTTTGCGGCAACAGGTGGACATCGGCCATGGCAAGCAGTTCGCCAAGCCTGGCCACCGGCTGCAGCGGAAGAAAGCGAACGTTGCTCATGTTGGCGCAAGCTTCCTGCAGTTGCTCCTTCATGACGCCATCGCCACAAATCACGACCGCGATCTGTGACGACTTCAGCCTCTTCGCGGCCTCCGGGATCATTTGCAGTCCCTGCTTGGCTCCAAGAGAGCCGGAGTACAAAAAGACCACCTGCTCGGATGTCAGCCCGAGCTCTTCGCGATATGTTTCACCGCGTGCAGATGGTTTGATGTGGTCAATGTCTACCCAGTTCGGAAAGAACACCAGAGAACTTTGGCGGACACCCTTGCGTCTGGCCTGCGCCAGCATGCGGTTCGAGATTGATGACACGCGGTCAAAGCGACGGAAGATCCAGGATTCGAGGAGAGTGATGGAGCGCCGCATCCACGCGCTTTTGAGCAAGCCGAGTCGGAATGCCACATCGACTTCGAAATCCTGCACATGCAACCATGCGACCGCATTGCAAAGGCGAGCGGTCAGCCAGGCAGTTGGCGCACAGACGAACGCTGGCGCGACAGTGAAGACAACGTCGGGCTTCCAAAAAACCTGTGAAAGCGCCAGTGGCAAGGAGCTGACAGCGAAGCTCATCAAGTGCACGAGCCGTGTCAAGCCGCTTGGCTTTTTGGGAACCCATAGCGGCGCACGGTACACCGACACACCATCGATGA
Organism: Rhizobacter sp.; assembly: GCA_043778145.1. Lineage (GTDB taxonomy): Bacteria > Pseudomonadota > Gammaproteobacteria > Burkholderiales > Burkholderiaceae_C > LMDS01. Next base: position 6,929 of record JAYWGR010000059.1, on the reverse strand, counting down.
CTTCGTGCTGGTAGCCCTTGCCTTTGTAGTTGGCGGCTACTTCCCAATGCGGGTAATACGGTGGCGCAGCAATGACTCGAACCTCGTGCCCGTTGCGCACGAGCCAAGTGGCCATCTCCCCAGAGTACTTCCCGATGCCAGTCTGTTCGGGCGCGTAGTTCGCAGAGTACACAAGGATCTTCACCGATTTGCCCCATTCGCCATAAGCAAGACCGCCAGCTTACGAGCGGTAACTTTTGAAAATAATTCTAGCGCCCGGCCTTCAAGGCGCAATGCGTGCATACGTCAAATTACCGAACTTCATCACGCTCGCCTTTGCAAGAGCGTGTTCCAAAACACGTACCTGCAGGTTGAACCCCACACCGACCTTTGCTACTTGCATGACCAGACAGATGACGACACAAAGCATTCTGCTGGGCGCGCCGCCAATCGGCTCTCGAGACTCCGCCAACAGCGTGTCGTCATCCAAAAAATGTACCGATCTGTCGCACTCAAGACTGCATTGATGCCTTCTGATGACTGATCAGACAGAAAACTGAACCAGAATGAATGTGTGCTTTTCCACGACGCTCGCCGGTAAGGGCCACGCGAGTCGCTGGTGATCGTCGACGAAAGACATTGACACACGCATCCCCGCGAACAGGGGGCCCTAACAACGCACACCGCGCGTATGCCAAAAGATGCCAATAGTTCGTGATAACTTTTGTTACTTGCTACGGGGGAGTCGGGTTTCATGTACGGGATCAAAGCGACACGCATTGCGGCAAACGTCTTTGCGCCTGGGCTTGACTGGTCGAGTGGCTCAATGCTGTGCAGCATCCTGAAGGCCACTTGATGAACTCACCAACAGTGCCCCCCAGTGCGCCCTTTCCCAGCGGCAGCGAGCAGTTGTCTGCGTTGGGGCTCTTCGTGCCCAGCGCGTCAAAGAGTGCAGCAGATCGGCTCCAAGCGAGCGTGGCTGTCAAAGGCCCGGTTGCCGCTGGCGTGGCCCAAACGGTCTCGCAGCTTGGCGCTTTGCCAGATAGTTTTTTTGTCGCCGCATGGCTTCTGTTGCAGCATCGCTGGCTTGGATCGCGTGATCTGCTGCTGACGGAACAAAGCGCCTCACCAGGATCGCTCGTCCGTCGCAGCGAGCAGCGCTTCGCTGATGACGAGCTTGTGGTGGACTGGATCGCGCGTCTCGATCTGTCCCGCCGCCAGGCGGTCGAGTTGCCCTCCGCGCCGGACGATGAGCATTCAAAGATTGTTTGGCTGCGCTCCGAGGCCGGCGCCACCTCGGCAGCGTGCGACGCGCCAATGGCCATCGAAGTTTCATTCGACGAAACCGTCGAACTGCGCGCCACTTTCGCCGCGGAGATGGCTCAGGCGGACCAAGTCATCGCGGTTCTCGCCAGCATCGCCCGCGTTGCCGAGGCGCTGCATGCCAACCAAACCTCCCGCATGCAAGACATCCAAACTGACGATGACAGCCGGCTTGCGACGACACCATCGCAAAGCGCCGCAGTTGACACCCACATGACCATTTCCGCACGCCTCGACCAGATCGCTGCGCAGCATCCTGGCGCGCCAGCGCTCGCCTGGCACGGTGGCGTGATGTCTTACGAAGCACTCGCCCTCGCATCCGACCGCATGGCCGGGCAACTCGCGGCCTTGGGCGTGAGCGCGGGTTCAACGATCGGCGTGGCCATTCCACGCGGGCCGTCATCGATCGTGCTGCTCTTGGCGGCGCTGAAGGCCGGCGCCGCTTACCTTCCCGTCGATGCGCATCACCCGCCTGAGCGCTTGGCGTTCATGCTGCGCGAGGCCGGCGTGAAGCTGCTGATCGCGCCTGCGGGCAGTGCGCCGGCGTACCCCGCGGATGTGCAGACCACAACACTCGACGAGTTGGCTGCAACCCCAAGCGCGCCCCAAGCCAACCGCCCGCCGGTCGACGAGCAGGCATTGGCCTATGTGATGTTCACATCCGGCTCAACCGGCGTGCCAAAGGGCATCGAGATTCCGCACTCGGCAGTCATGCGATTGGTGGTCGACGCGGCGTATGCGAGTTTGACCACCAACACGAGGCTGCTGCACGCCGCGCCTTTGGGGTTCGATGCGTCCACGTTCGAGATCTGGGGCGCCTTGCTCAACGGCGGCTGCTGCGTTCTGCACGACGAAGACATGCCGACACCCGCCGGCCTGGCTCGCACCATCCAAAGCCTCGGCGTCTCCACCGCTTGGCTGACCGCCGCGCTTTTCAACGCGGTGGTCGACGACGACCCGACCCATCTCACCGGCCTGAAGGAGCTTCTGATCGGCGGCGAGGCTTTGTCGGTACCGCACGTGCGCAGAGCGCAGGCGGCAGTTGCCGGCATGACGCTTGTCAACGGCTACGGCCCGACAGAGTGCACGACCTTCACCGCGACCTACCGAATCCCAGCCGATTTGCCGGCCGACCTGCGCGCCATACCGATCGGCCAAGCCATCACCGCGACGGAGCTTTTTGTTCTTAGCCCGTCGCGCCACCCGTTGCCGGCGGGTTTGGTCGGTGAGCTCTACGTCGGCGGGCGGGGCCTGGCGCGCGGTTACCTGAACCGGCCTGACCTGACCGCCGAGCGCTTCGTGCCGAACCCATTTGACGGTGGCGCAAGCCGCCTCTACCGAACGGGCGATCTCGTGTGCGTGTTGCCCAGCGGCGATCTCGACTTCATTGGCCGCGCTGATGGCCAGGTCAAGGTGCGCGGTTTCCGCATCGAGTTGCACGAGGTTGAAGTGGCGATCGCGGCGGCGCGCGGCATCAAGGCTTGTGCCGTCGTGCCAGTCAAGGATGCGGCCGGCAACCAAATGCTCGTGGCCTACATCGTCGGCAGCGAGGGCCCACCGCCTGAGGCCGCGCTGCGCCAAGAGCTTGCCGCGCAGCTGCCGGACTTCATGGTGCCATCGATCTTCGTGCCGCTCGAGCGTTTGCCGATCACGGCCAACGGCAAGCTCGACCGGCGCGCCTTGCCAGCACCCACGCGGCAGCGCCCGGACATGTTGGGCGCCTACCAGGCGCCGCAAGGCACGGTCGAAGCGCATTTGTGCGCGGCTTTCGCCAACACGCTCGGCCTCGACCGCGTCGGCCGCAGCGACAACTTCTTCGATCTCGGCGGCAACTCGCTCCTCGCGCTGCGCGTGCTGTCGATGCTCAAGCGCGACGCCGGCCTCGAGCTGACGGCGCCTCAGTTCTTCCAACTCCCAACGCCACAAGCATTGGCCGGCCGCCTGGCGAGTACCGCGTCAGCTTCTGCCGGCGACTCGGCCGAGGCAGCTCGCCGCCGCTCGCGGCGCAGCGCTGGCAGCGCCTCGTCGGATCACGAGCCGATCGCCGTCATCGCGATGGCCGGGCGATTCCCTGGGGCCGCTGACATTGAGGCGTTCTGGGCCAACCTCTGCGCCGGCCGCGACGGCATCACCGTCTTCGATGCCACGACGCTCGACCCCAGCCTGCCGCCCGAGCTCACGGCCGATCCGGCCTACGTGAAGGCCCGCGGCGTCGTAGACGGCATCGACCTGTTCGACGCCACCTTCTTCGGCATCTCGCCCGGCGAGGCCGCGCTGATCGACCCGCAGCAGCGCGTGTTCCTTGAGCTTTGCTGGGAGTGCCTGGAGCGTGGCGGCCACGCGCCCGACCGAAGCGCCGGCCCGGTTGGCGTGTTCGGCGGCATGCACCGCGCCACCTACTACGAGCACCACGTGCGCCACCGGCCCGACTTGATCGACAAGATCGGCGAGTTTCAGGTGATGCTGGGCAACGAGAAGGACTACGTTGCCACCCGGGTTGCGCACCGGCTCAACCTCACCGGCCCGGCCATCAGCGTCAACACGGCGTGCTCGACCTCGCTCGTGGCGATTGCGCAAGCGCTCGTTTTCCTGCGCGCGCGCCAGTGCGATATGGCGCTGGCAGGCGGCGTGTCGATCCAGTGCCCGCCGAACAGCGGCCACCTCTACCAAGAGGGCTCGATGCTGTCGCCCGATGCGCAAACCCGCAGCTTCGACGCCAACGCCGCCGGCACCTCGTTCAACGATGGCGCAGCCGTCTTGCTGCTCAAGCGCTACAGCGATGCCGTTGCCGATGGCGACACGGTCTATGCGCTGATCCGCGAAGTTGCGGTCAACAACGACGGGCGCGACAAAGCCAGCTTCACCGCGCCCAGCGTCGATGGCCAAGCCGCGGTGATCGCCGCCGCACACGACGCCGCCGGCATCGATCCGCGCAGCATCTCCTACGTTGAGGCCCACGGCACAGCCACGCCACTTGGCGACCCGATCGAAGTTGCCGCGCTCACCCAAGCCTTTCGCCGCGGCACGGGCGACCGCGCGTTCTGCCGCATCGGATCCGTCAAAAGCAACGTCGGGCATCTGGTGATTGCCGCCGGCGCTGCAGGCGTGATCAAGACGGCGCTGGCTTTGTCAGAAGAACGCTTGCCGCCGACCATCAACTTCGACTCGCCGAACCCGCAAATCGACTTTGCCGCCAGCCCGTTCGTCGTCTGCGACCAGTTGACGCCTTGGCCGCGCGGTGATGCGCCGCGGCGTGCCGGCGTCAGCAGCTTCGGCGTTGGCGGCACGAATGCCCACGCCTTGCTGGAAGAGGCGCCGCTCACCGCGCCTTCATCCGCCGCCGAGGGCCCGCAACAGCTGCTGCTCTCCGCCAAATCGGCCGCAGCACTCGACGCGATGGCGCTGCGCCTGGCCAATCACTTGCGCGATGCGCCCGAAACCAATCTCGCCGATGTGGCGCACACGCTCCAAGTGGGGCGCAGCCGCTTCGCGCACCGCCTCGTTGTGGTGGCCGACACGCCCGCTGCAGCCGCAGCTGCACTCACCTCTGGCGACTCGCCTTGGCGCAGCGGGCGGGTTCTAAGCGCGGCGGGCGAACCGGGGCTGGTGTGGATATTCCCCGGGCAAGGCACGCAATACGCCGGCATGGGCCGTGAGCTGTTCCGCCGCGATGAAGCCTTTCGCACCGCATTCGAGGCCTGCCTCGACGCCTTGCGCCCCACGCTCGCATTCGACCTCGCCGAGCGCATGTTCGGCGACGACCCCGCGTTGCTCGTCAACACCGAGGTCACGCAGCCAGCGCTGTTCTGCCTGCAATATGCATTGGCGCAATCGATGCTCTCGCGCGGCGCGCAGCCCGTGGCGCTTATTGGCCACAGCGTCGGCGAATTCGTTGCCGCGGCACTGGCCGGGGCGATGCGCCTGGAAGACGCCGCCAAATTGGTCGCAGCGCGCGGCGCGATGATGCAGGCCTTGCCCGGCGGCGGCATGCTTTCGGTTCGATTGGCAGCTGAGCGAGTGTTGGCGCGCTTGCCGGCTGGCTTGTCGCTCGCCGCGGAGAACGGCCCGTCCGCCTGTGTGGTCGCTGGGCCAGCGTCTGAGATCGATGCTCTTCAGGCTGCACTGGAAGCCGATGACATCGTCGCCCGGCGCCTGCCCACCTCGCATGCGTTTCATTCGTGGATGATGGATGAGGCGGTGCCGAGCTTTGAGGCCGCTGTCTCGCGGATGAGGCTGTCAGCGCCGCGCATCCCGATTGCGTCGACCTTGACTGGCACGTGGCTCACCGAGGCTGAAGCCACCGACCCGAATTACTGGGCGCGCCACATGCGCGAGCCGGTGCGCTTTTCCACCGCTGTTCGCAGCGCGATGGTGCGGCATCCGCAAGCGGCTTTCGTTGAGGTCGGCCCACGCGGCAGCTTATCAACGCTGGTGCGGCAACACGCGATCGACGGGCACCCGGCACCCGTGGCCGTGCCTTGCCTGACACGGTCGCCGAGCGACGAACCCGCGGCGCTGGCGCTGGCGCAAGCGCAACTCTGGGCGCTCGGCATCGAGCTCTCATCAGCGGCCGCCCGGCCAGCGCAAGGCCGCCGCCGCGTTCGACTGCCGACCTACCCCTTCGAACGGCAGCGCCACTGGATCGATGCGGCTGTGCCGCCGGTCACCAGCGCCGCCGGGCCGACCGCGGGCGCGCTTGCCGCTGATACCGTTGGCGCTATCTCAACTGCCGCCTCAACTGCTGCCGCACCGAACCTTCTCACTTCACCGCCAGAGCAAACCACCATGACCTCCTCTTCGGAACCTGCCCTGAGTCGCCGCCCGAGGCTCGTCGCCGAGCTGCGCACGATCATTGAAGACGTTGCCGGCCGCGACTTTGATGCGTCAGACACGGCCACCAGCTTCATCGAACTCGGCCTCGACTCGCTGACGCTGACGCAAGCGGCCGTGCAGCTCAAGCGCAAGTTCAAGGTTGGCATCACGTTCCGCCAGCTGATGGAGCAGTACCGAAATTTCGACAGCCTGGCCGAGTACTTCGATCATCAACTGCCCGCCGAGGCGCCACCGAGCGCGCCGCTCGCCGCAGCGATACCAGTGGCAGCCGCGGCGCAGGTCGCCTCATCCGCGCCAATGGCCTTCAGCCAGATGGCGGTCGCCGCGCTGCCCGCGTTCGATCCATCGTCGGCGCCGGCCGGCAGCATGCTGCAGCAGCTGATCCAACAGCAGATGCAGTTGATGTCGCAGCAGCTGGCGTTGCTCGGTGGCGCAGGTGTGCAAACGCCTGCGGCCATGCTCCCCAGCGCAGTCGCTGCGATGCCACCAGTGGCACCAGTGGCACCAGCGGCACTGGCAACACCAACTCCACAAGCAGCGCCAACCGCAACGCCCGCAGCCACTACCGCCCCAGCCGCCGCCGCAGAGCCGGCAGTGATGCGCTACGACGTCAAGAAGGCCTTCGGAGCCATCGCGCGCATCCACACCACCTCCGGCGAGCTCAGCGAGCGCCAGCGTTTGCGGCTCGACACCTTCTTGCGCCGGTACGTCGAACGCACCGCCAAGAGCAAGGCCTACACGGTCGAGCACCGGCCGCACATGGCCGATCCGCGCGTGGTCAATGGCTTTCGGCC
>JAYWGR010000058.1:0-29432 GCA_043778145.1 Rhizobacter sp. | reverse complement strand
ACAAGTCACCGCGCTCGGTCAGTGGGCGTCCATCCATCCTCTCGCCCAACAAGCTGAACCGGCAATTTACGGTGGATGCACCTGATCGGGTATGGGTGACAGACATCACGTAAATTCGCACTTGGCAGGGATGGCTTTACCTGGCCGTGGTCATGGACTTGCGTGCGCGAAAGATCGTAGGATGGTCAATGAAGCCCACCATCGCCCGAGAAATCGTTCTGGATGCGTTGATGATGGCCGTTTGGAGGCGGCGACCTACGCAAAGTGTTCTCGTCCACTCAGATCAGGGCAGCCAGTACGGTAGCGATGACTGGAAACGTTTCTGTGATGCTAACAACCTGGAGCCCAGTATGAGCCGGCGTGGTAATTGCTGGGACAATGCAGTAGCTGAATCTTTCTTTAGCAGTTTGAAGAAAGAACGCATCCGCAAACGCATCTACAAAACCCGTGACCTAGCCCGTGCGGATGTCTTTGACTACATTGAAGGGTTTTACAATCGCAGTCGTCGCCATAGTCATCTGGGCGGCATCAGTCCTGATGCATTTGAACGTGCCTCAATTTGAGGCCAGATGTGTCAACCGTTGCGTGGGAAGTCCAACTTAACTGCCAAGATGCTGCAAGCGATCAATGCCGACCTAGAGCGGCGTGGGCTGCTAATGCGAGCTGGCAGCATTGTCGATGCGACCTTGATAGCCGCGCCGAGCTCAACAAAGAACAAAAGTGGGCAACGCGATCCTGACATGCACAGCACCAAAAAGGGCAACAACCACTACTTTGGTATGAAAGCGCATATCGGCGTGGATGCTGAATCAGGCGTGGTTCATACAGTCACCAACACCGCAGCCAATGCACACGATATCACCCAAGCGACGAATTTGTCGCATGGTCAAGAAATCCACGTCTACGGTGATTCTGGCTACCGAGGCATAGACAAGCGAGAAGAAGCTCAAGACCTTGATGTGCAATGGCACATCGCTATGACTCCAGCTAAGAGAAAAGCCATCAAAGTAGCCAAGACACAAGACGGTGCAACAGGTCAAATCGCACAAACGATAGAACAAATCGAAAAGCTCAAAGCCAGCATACGCGCCAAGGTGGAACACCCATTTCACATCATCAAGAATTTATTCAAGTACAAAAAAGTTAGCTACAAAGGCATTGCCAAGAACGCAGCACGTCACACGATGCTGTTTGCATTGGCGAACTTGGTGATTGTTAAAAAAGCGCTGCTGAGTCAAGGGCATAACTACGTCTCGAAAGCTGCAAGAGCATGAAAAACATAGGAATAAAGGCTCAAATTATGAAAAATAAGATCAACAACTCAGAAATCAAACACGTTGAGTCAAAATTCATCACGCCGATTGTCTGCTTTGAATTTACGGCGATTTAATTAGCGCTTTCTTAACATGGTGAATACATCTATATAATCCTTTCAAGAATTTAGCTTTTTATGCATAACGATGCCACCCTAAATTCCCTGTGGGAACTAATAACAGCTTGCCTGTGTCCGCCTGCGGTGTAACGCTGCTGCACCCTCGTCCCTTTGTGGTAACTAGATCAACACTTGCGCGTGCGCGTCGTACTCGAGGATTCGTAATGTCAGTCTTTGTGTTTCCAGGTCAAGGCTCTCAGATCAAGGGAATGGGGCGGGAGTTGTTTGACAGCGTGCAGCAGTTCATGGACGCGGAAAACGACATCAACGACATCCTAGGCTATTCGCTGCGCGAACTTTGCCTGGATAACCGTGACAACCTGATGCAGCAGACGCAGTACACGCAGCCTTGCCTGTATGTCGTCAATTGCCTGCACTACTTCCAGGCGATTGCTGCTGGACGGGGTCCGGCCTATTTTGCGGGGCATAGTCTCGGCGAATACTCCGCACTGTCGGCCGCAGGCGCTTTCGGCCTTGTCGATGGGCTGCGCCTGGTCAAGCGGCGCGGGGAATTGATGGCGCAGGCGCGCCAGGGCGCAATGGCGGCCGTGCTTGGGTTATCGGCAGCCGGGGTCGCGCGCGTGATGAGCGAGCATGGCCTGGCGTCGATCGACGTCGCCAATTTCAACTCCCCGACCCAGGTCGTCATTTCGGGCCCGAGTGCGGACATCAAGCGGGCGGGCGCCCATTTCACCGATGCGGGAGCGAGGCTATACGTGCCGCTGCAGGTCAGTGCCGCTTTCCATTCCCGCTACATGGCCGACGCGGCGCAGCAATTTGCACGGTTTTTGGCGGATTTCGTCTTTCAGCCATTGCGCGTGCCGGTCGTAGCCAACGTCACCGCGCGGCCTTATCCGGCAGGTGATCCGTCCAAGGTGATCCCGGCATTCCTGGTCGCGCAGATCACCCGTCCGGTGCTGTGGAGCGAATCGGTTTCCTGGCTGATCCGGGCGGGGCAGTCGGAATTCGCCGAGATGGGGCCCGGGCGGGTGCTTACCAAGCTGGCGAACGAAGTGGGGCAATCGATGGCGGCCCCCGGCCTGATAGCGGGGAGGCAGGCAACAGAACTGGTCAACGCAGCAAATACTTTGGGGGCGTAATTGGTCACAGAACTGGCGGAACACATCAAGGGCTTTGTTGCGGTACCCGTGATCGAGGTTTGCAGAGCAGCAGGGTTGTTTGGCCGCATGCGGCCGGGCAAGCGGTTTGCCGTCGATGCGCTGGCGGCGCAGCTGCTCCTGAATGCCGACGGCCTGGAGCGCGCCTTGCGCGTGCTCGAGTCGATCGGCTGGGCCGAAGCAATTGATGCGGGCCACTGGCGCCTGACCGCTGCGGCCGGATCGGTCCAGCAAGTGCCGCCCCAGGGGCTTGGGCTGCTGGTGGCGTTCTGGGCCGGCGCCCCGTCCCCCTTGCTCAGCGAGTGCCTGGCGCTGTACCAGCGGCGCTGGGATGTGCGCGATCCGGCCTTTGCCGGGTTGATCGACGGCCTGCTGTTGCTGCCATTGCTGCACGGATTGCGGCAGGCTGCGGCAGGCGCGAACCGGGACTGCCTGGTCGATGTGCTGCAGCATTTGCAGCCTGCCACGGCAAGCGAGCTGGAAGCTTTTTTTGTCGGACTGCGGTGGCTGGAGCGGGTCGGTGCCGCTCTGGTGCTCACTCCCGCCGGTGAGCAGGGTTGGCGTGCGGCAGGGGACGCTTCTCTGCTGCTGCACCATGCGCCATTGTTGGCCGGCCTGGAGCGCGTGTTGGCGGTGGACCACGTTGCGGCGCACCCTGCAACGGCGGCCATTGACGACCCTCGGATTGACGCCATGTGGCCGGAAATCGAACAGTGCGTGCTGGCGGCGTTCGATCAGCTGCCCGTCTCGGCGCAGCCGAAATACCTGGCCTGCTGGCATGTCGGAGATCCTCAACGGATCGTGCGGCTGGCCGCCGCCATTCGCAACCGGACCCGGCGCGGCGTCATGCTGGACGCGCATCCGCTGGTGCTGCTTGCGGTGCAAAGCAACGCCGCGCCGGACACCGACGCCGCTGCAGCAACGGAAGGCATTCAGATCCGGGTCGTGGAGGGCGATTGCCTGAGCCCGGAAGCGACGCTGCACAGTACAGCCGAGGTCGGCGCAACCGATGGCGGGCTGCATCTGGTGAACCTGCCGGGTCGGCGCATGCTGGCCGACCGTCCGCACATCGACCAGGCGCAACTGCTGGCCGGATGGATGGCCGTGGCCTCGCACCATGGCTGCGTGCTGATCGAGGAACATGCGAGCGAACGGCACGCGATCGCGCTGCCGCACGACGCCGCGACGGCCCAGCTCGACCGCGCCCTGGAAAGCCTGCAGGGGTTCGAGCAGCTGGATCTGCACAGCGCCGACGACTGGCTCATGGCCGCGGCCGGCTGCGGCCTGTTTCCGATGGCCGGCGCCGGCGTCAGCTGCCCGGGCGGGCTGCCCCTGACCCGCTGGAGCATGCATCGCTTCGAGCCGCGCGACTACCGGATTCGCCGTGCCCAAGTATCGGACCTGCCGGCGCTGCTGGCGCTGGAGCAGCTGTGCTGGGGCAGCGAGCTGGCCGCCCCCGAGGCGATCTTGTGCGAGCGGATGCGCCGTCATCCGGACGGCCAGATGGCCCTGGAAATCGACGGGCACCTGGGCGGCGCCATGTATTCGCAGCGGGTTCACAGCCGCGACGACGTGGTGTCGGCCACCGCGCGCACCGCCATCAAGCGGCACGCGCCCGATGGCCTCATGGTCCAGTTGCTGGCCGTCAACGTGCAGCCGGAACTGCAGAACCGCAGCCTGGGCGACCAGTTGCTCGAATTCATGCTGCACCGCTGCGCGGTGATGGACGGCGTACGCACCGTGCTGGCCGTCACCCGCTGCAAGGATTATCCGCAACATCGCGACGTCGACGCGGCCAGTTACCTGCGCCTGCGCAACGAGCGGGGCAGCCTGGTCGATTCGGTGCTGCGCTTCCATGAACTGCACGGCGCCAGTATCGAGCAATTGGTGCCGCGCTACCGACCGAAAGACAGCATCAACCTGGGCAATGGCGTACTGGTTGCCTATGACATCCGGCACCGGGCCCGCGACGAGGTCACCGTTTCCGAGCAGGCGCAGGGCGATGGGCACGACGCCGGGCGCACTGAACCGGCCGCCATCGAGCGCGACGTCGCGCAGCATATCCTGTCGCTGCTGGCCGAGCCGGACAGCTTTGCCGTGTCCCGGCCTTTGATCGAAATGGGGCTCGATTCGGCGGACCTGCTGCAGCTGACCGAAGCGCTGTCGCACCGCTACGGCATCAAGCTGGGCAGCGCTTTCTTCTTCGAGTTCAATACTTGCGCCGACGTTGTGCAGGAACTGGCGGCTCGGCTCGGCCAGCGCGTCGACGACGAGCGGGCGGCGCCATCGGCTCCGCCGGCAACGGACGGCCACGACTCGGTGGCCATTGTCGGCATCGCCTTGCGCCTTCCCGGCGGCGTGCGCGACCTCGACGGCCTCTGGTCGCTGCTGATCGAAGGACGCGACGCGATCGGCACGCTGCCGCGCGAGCGCTGGAACTGGCCCGCAGGGATCGACCCGGCCTCGAGCCACCAGGGCATCGACCGTTGCGGCATCATGCGCGATGTCGGGCATTTCGATGCGGAATTTTTCCGCTTGTCGCCGCGCGAAGCGGAGCTGATGGACCCGCAGCAACGCATCCTGCTGGAACTTGCGTGGGAGTGCGTCGAGGATGCCGGCTACCAGGCCAGCGAGCTCGCCGGCGGCGCTACCGGCGTCTATGTCGGCGCCAGCGGCTCCGACTACCAGTATCTGCTGCAGCAACAACCCGAGGTCGCGGCGCAGTATGGCTTGGCCAAGTCGATGGCGATCCTGGCCAACCGCATCTCGTATTTCTTCGATTTCCAGGGTCCCAGCCTGCAGATCGACACCGCTTGTTCGAGCTCGCTGGTGGCAATCCATCAAGCGGTGCACGCCTTGCGCGACGGCACTTGCACGCACGCGCTGGTGGCGGGCATCAACCTGATGGCCGACCCGTCGACCACGATTGCCTACTACAAGGCCGGGATGCTGTCGAAAGACGGGCTGTGCCGCACCTTCGACGCCGGCGCCGATGGCTACGTCAGGTCGGAGGGGGCGGTTGCGATGCTGCTCAAGCCGCTGGCGCAGGCGCGCCTGGACGGCGACCACGTCTACGCGCTGATCCGCGGCGGCGCGGTGAACCACGGCGGACGCGCCGGCGGCCTGACCGTGCCGCACCCGATCCGCCAGGCCGAACTGCTGGTCGAGGCCTACGCAGATGCCGCCGTTGAGCCGCAGCGGCTGAACTATATTGAAGCCCACGGGACCGGCACCCCGCTGGGCGACCCGGTGGAAGTGCAGGGCATCAAGGAAGCGCTGCGGCGCATGGGGGGAGCGCATAGCGCCCCCCAAGTCTGCGCCGTGGGATCGGTCAAGACCAATCTGGGCCATCTGGAAGCGGCCGCCGGCATGGCCGGCATGCTGAAGGTCGTGCTCGGCATGCGGCACCGGATATTGCCGGCGAATGCCCATTTCCAGAGCCTCAATCCGAAGATCGATCTTGGCGACAGCGCGCTATTCGTGCTGGACCATGCGCGGGCCTGGCAAAGCCACGATGGCGACGGCCCCCTGCTGGCCGGCGTCAGTAGTTTCGGCTCCGGCGGCACCAATGCCCATATCGTGCTCGAGGAAGCGCCGCCGTCCGCGCGCGGGCCGGCCGGACGGACGGACATGCTGCTGCCGCTGTCGGCGGCAACGCGCGACCAGGTTCGCCAGTACGCTGCCAGCATGGCTGCCTTCATCCGCGCAAGCAGCCCGGACCTCGCGCTACTGTGCCACACGATGCAGGTGGGCCGCACGCCGATGCGTTCGCGCGTCGTGTTCCTGGCCCCGCAGCCGGACACATTGCTGCGCCAGCTCGACGCCTATGCGGCTGGCCAAACATCGATCGAAGGCGTGATAGAAGCGCCCGACATGCTGGCCTCGGGTTCGCTGATCCACGTGGGCTTGAGCGAAAGCGCCAGCGCCAAGGAACTGAGCCGGGCCTGCCTGGCATGGGTGCAGGGCGCGGACGTGGATTGGCAGGCGCTGCATGGCGACGCGGCGCCTGCACGCATCAGCCTGCCAACCTATCCATTCGCCCGTGAACACCACTGGTTGCAGCCGACGACGGCGGCCGTGGTGCCGGCGGCCCTACATCCGCTGGTGCACCGCAATATCTCCACTCTGGCCGGGCTGCGCTACAGCACGCACCTCGATGGGCATGACTTTGTGCTGCGCGATCACGTGGTGTTTGGACGCAAGGTGTTGCCCGGCGCGGCGCACCTGGAGCTTGCGCGAGCGGCTGTGGCGCTGGCGCAAGATGGCGCCGTCGAGGCCATGCAGGTGGTGCTGCACGACGTGGTGTTCCTGCGCCCGGCTGCCGCAAGCGAGGCTGGCCTGGATCTGCACATCGCCTTGCGCCCTGGTGCGAACGGGGAAGCGGACTATGAAATTTCCGGTGCAAGTGGCGATGACGCGCCTGTGGTGTATTCGCGCGGCCGCGCACGGATCCTGACGCCGCCGCCCGCAGAATTGCTGGACCTAGCGGCGCTGGAGGCGCACTGCGACTGGAGCTGGGAAGTGTCCGAACGTTATGCCGCGTTCGAACGCTCGGGGCTCAGTTACGGCCCGGGTTTCCGCGCCCTGGCGGCCTTGCGCACCGGGCGCGACGCCCATGGCGAACTGGCCTTGGCCCGGCTGGCGCTGCCGGCCGCGCTGCCCGCGCAGCCATCTTACCTGCTGCACCCGAGCCTGGTCGATGCGGCAATCCAGGCCGGCCTGGCGGCCATGCTTGGCCAGAGCCGGCCGGGAACGCTGCTGCCGTTCGCGCTGGAACAGCTGGAAATATGGGCGGCCCTGCCTGCGCAGGGCGCGGTGGTGGTGCGGCGCAGTGCGGGCCAGGAGGGCCCGGTGTTCAAACTGGACTTGACGCTGACCGATCAGGCTGGTCGTGTTTGCGCCCGGCTGACAGGGCTCAGCTGCCGCGAACTGCAGGGTGAGGTCGCAACCCCGCCACAGCCAGTCATGCCCGCGCTGCGCTGCTTGCTGGCGGCGCCGCGCTGGATGAGTAGCGCGGCGCTGGCCGACGGCGCCGCGCATGAGGGCCATGTTGTCATCCTGTGCGAAGTCGACGAAGCCGAGGCGCGCGCGCAGGCCGGTGCCCGCTGGGTCGGCGCGACCGTCAAGCGTCTGCAGGCAAATCCGGCGGAGGCGCTGGCGGAACGGTATGAGTCTTATGCCGAGCAACTTTTGCAACTGACGCAGGAGGTCGTGCGCGGCCAGGGTGCGGTGCTGCTGCAACTGGTGGTCGAACAGCATGGCGACGGCGAAGTGCTGCGCGGCCTGGGCGCATTGCTGAAAAGCGCTGCCCACGAGAACCCGCGGCTGCGGGTGCAGCTATTGGCCCCGAGCAGCGGCGGCCTGCAGTCGCTGGTGCAGGGCTTCGCTCCGGAACACATCCGGGACCAGACCGTTACCGAGCAAGACCGACGTTTGGGGCCGCTCCTGGCGCGCGACGGCGGCGTCTACCTGATCACCGGCGGCCTGGGCGGGGTAGGCATGCTGTTGGCGCAGGCAATGGCCGTCCAGGCCAAAGTGCTGACGCTGGTGCTGATCGGCCGGCGCGCCGTCACTGCCGACGATGCGCGCTTGCAGAGCTTGCGCATCTTGGGCGCGAGGGTCGACTACCTTGCCATCGACGTCAGCGACGGGGCCGCCGTACAAGAATTGATGCAGCACGTCGCTGCCCACCACGGCGTGCTGACAGGGGTGGTGCATAACGCCGGCGTGCTGCGCGACGGCTTCCTGCTGCACAAGAGCGTGGAGCAACTGCGGCAGGTGCTCGCGCCCAAGGTGCGGGCGCTGCAACTGCTCGATGACGCGACCCGTGCGCAGCCGCTGGATTATTTCATCGCGTTTTCGTCAGTGGCCGGCGTGTTCGGCAACGTCGGGCAAGCCGACTATGCCGCGGCCAATGCCTTTATGGACGGCTACATGCTTCAACGCGCGGCGCGCGTCAGGCAAGGCGTGGCGACCGGCCGCACGCTGTCTGTGAATTGGCCCCTGTGGGCGGACGGCGGCATGCAAATCGACGCGGCGACCTTGCAGCGCATGCAGCGCAGCACCGGTATGGCGCCGCTGCCTGCGGCAGCCGCATTGCAGGCTTTGCGCGCGCTGCTGTCCAGCGACGACGCGCAGTATGTGGTGCTGTATGGCGAACCGGTGCAGCTGGCGGGAAGCCTGCTGCGCACGCCGGGCGCTGGCTCGCTCACGTCGCAGCAAGCCGTGCCGGCCATGGCCCCGGCCCCGGTCAATGCAGCGCTGGCCGACGGCTTGCGCGACAAGGCCCGCCGCTGGGTCAGTGAAGTGCTGGCGCGGCGCCTGAAGCTGCCGCTGGCGCGGATCGACGCCAGCGCCCCGGTCGAACGCTACGGCATCGACTCGATCATGATGACGGAGTTGGTCGACCAGTTCGAGCACAGCTTGGGCGCCTTGCCTAAAACCTTGTTTTTCGAGCATTCGACGGTCGACGCGCTGGTCGACTATTTTGCTGGTAATCACTTCGAACGGCTGACCGGCTTGCTGGGCATCGAAGCCGCTCCCTTGGCGTCGGCCATCCCTTCGGGCCTGGCCATGGCGCCGCTTGCAGCAGCTGCCGGCGCACGGCAAGTGCATAGCGTGCAACAGTCGTCCGACATCGCCATCATCGGCATCAGCGGGCGCTACCCACAGGCAGCCGACCTAGAGCAATTTTGGGCCAATCTGCTGGCAGGGCGCGATTGCATCACCGAAGTGCCACCCGAGCGCTGGGACAGTAGCGACTATTTCGATCCCCGCAAAGGCGTGCCGGGCAAGAGCTATTGCAAGTGGGGCGGTTTCATCGACGCGGTCGAGCGCTTCGACGCCGCGCTGTTCAATCTGGCGCCGCGCGATGCCGCCGCGCTCGATCCGCAGTGCCGGATTTTCCTGGAACTCACCTGGGAGCTGCTGGAGAACGGCGGCTATACGCACGATGCCCTGCGCACCCGCCATCCGGGCCGCGTCGGCCTGTACGTCGGCTCGATGTACCAGCAGTACCGCTCGTCGTATCCGGAAACGTCGTTCAATCCGGCGATGCAGATCACGTCGTTTAGCGCGATCGCCAACCGGGTGTCTTCCTACTTCGGCTTCGAGGGGCCCAGCGTGGCGCTCGACACCATGTGCTCGTCGTCGGCGATGGCAATTCATATGGCATGCCAGGCGCTGGCCAGCGGCGAGTGCGCGGTGGCGGTCGCCGGCGGCGTCAATCTGTCGATCCATCCCTACAAGTACGTTGGCCTGAGCCAGTGGCAACTGTTGGGCAGTCACGCGGCTTCGCGCAGTTTCAGCGACGGCGACGGCTACCTGCCGGCAGAAGGCGCCGGGGCCGTGCTGCTCAAGCCGCTGGCCGACGCGCAGCGCGACGGCGACACCATTCTGGCCGTGATCAAGGGCACAGCCACCCGCCACAGCGGGCACAGCAGCAGCTACATGCAACCCAATTTGCAGACCCAGGCCGGGGTGATGGCGGCCGCGCTGGCGCAAGCCAGCCTTGGCGCCGGCGACATCGGATACGTCGAAGCGGCTGCCAATGGCGGAGCGATCGGCGACGCCATCGAGGTGCTGGCTCTGAAAAAGGTGTTTGCCCAGCGGACGCAGCGCTTGCCGCTCGGGTCCGTCAAGTCGGGCATCGGCCACTGCGAGGCCGCTTCCGGCATTTCCCAGCTCACCAAGCTGGTGTTCCAGCTGCGGCATCGCAAACTGGTGCCGACCATCGTGCCGGGCAGGCCCAATCCGAACATCGACTTGGAAAACAGTCCGTTCCACCTGCAGACCGAACTGGCGGACTGGGAGCTGCCGGCCACCGGCCCCGGCGCGCCGCCGGCGCGCCGGGCGCTGGTCAACTCCTTCGGCGCAGGCGGAACCTGCGTCAGCATGGTGGTTGAGGAATACGTTGCGGCGAGCGCCGTGGCAGCGGACGGGCCGCAGGTTGTGGTTTTGTCGGCCCTGGCCCGTCAACCCTTGCTGGCCCATGCGCAGCGTCTACTGCAACACGTCGAAGAGCATCCGGAACTGGCGCTGGCCGACATCGCATGCACCTTGCAGACGGCGCGCCAGCCGATGCGGATGCGTCTGGCGTGGGTGGCCTCCGATCGCGACGGGTTGCTGGCCGGATTGCGCGCGTTCGTCGCCGATGGCGGCCAACTGGGCGCGTCGATGTTGCATTACGCCGACGTTGATCAGGTGCCCGAGGCGTTTGGACGCCTGCTGGGCGGCGGCGTGGCCGAGGCGGTGGTGGACCAACTGCTCGCGAGGCGCGACCTCGACGCCCTAGCGCTGTATTGGACGCAGGGCGGCACAATACCGTGGGAGCGGCTCAGTGCAGGCCTTGGAGCGCGCCCGATTGCGCTGCCGACGTATCCGTTTGAGCGCCAGCGCCACTGGGTGCCGCTGCTGTTGGAAGGGCAAAGCGCCTCGCAGGCGCCGGCAGCCCTGGCGTTGCCGTACGCGGCCGACACCGCGCAAGCCGTGCTGGCCGCTCTGGGCGACGTGCTGGGCCTGGCGCCCGATGGGATTTCGTCTTACCACACCCTGCGCCAGCTGGGTTTCAATTCGATCCATGCGCTAACGCTGAAACACACGCTCGAAAGAAGCTTCGGGCGCGACATTCCGGTCGCTGCGCTGGCCGATCCGCGCCAGAGCGCCGGCCAGTTGGCCACTGCCGTCGAGGCGCTGGTGGGGCCGCTGACGGCTCTGCCGCAGGCCGGGACCGACCCGGCAGCGGCCGCCACGCGGCAAATGACGTCGCGGCCCGAGCAGCGCTACCAGCCGTTCCCGCTCACCGACGTCCAGGAAGCCTTCTACGTCGGCCGTGCGCTGGGCGCGCCGGGCGAGGGCGCCACCATCTACTTCGAGCTGGAGCTTGGCGGCGGCGTGGATCATGCCGCCTTGTCGAACAGTTGGGATCGCCTGGTCGCGCGCCACGACATGCTGCGCGCGGTGATCGATTCGGATGGCTCGCAGCGGATTCTGGAGCAGGTCCCAGGCTATCGCATCCGGGTCGCCGATTTGCGCCGCATGGATCAGCGCCGGCGTGAGGAGAGCCATATCGCGTTGCGCAGCAGAATGGAACGCCTGGCGACCGACGTTGCCGCCTGGCCGCGCTTCGATATCCGTGTTTCGCTGCACGACGGTGAGCGCCAGGTACTGCACGTGAGTATCGACGAATTGATTGCCGACGGACCGTCGGCCTACCAGTTGATGCGCGAATGGGCGCAGGCCTACCGCATGCCGGAGCTGGTTCCGGCGCCGCTGGAGGCAACTTTCCGCGATTACGTCTTTGCGCTGAAGGAGCAAGAAGATCAACCGGGCGCCGCCGCCGACCTGGCCTACTGGATAGCGCGCCTGGAGCGGCTCCCTGCGGCCCCGGCGCTGCCCGTGCACACAGCGCCGACCGCGGGCCATCGGCCCGTGCGCCTGGTTCACCACATGTCGCAGCGGCAGCGCGCGGTGCTTGAAGAGAAGGCGCACGCTACTGGTGTGTCGCTGACCGTCCTGTTACTCAGCTTGTTCAGTGAATTGCTGCGGAACTGGAGCGCCAATTCGGACTTCACGCTGGTGCTGACCTATGCCAATCGCCTGCCGCTGCATCCGCAGGTGCCCGAGATCGTCGGCCCGGCCATCTCCACGGCCTTCTTCGTGGCCGATGCCGCTCCCGACGCCAGCTTCGATGAGCTGACCCTGGCCTACCAGCAAGCGCTGTGGCAGGGTCTTGATCATATGCGGGTCAGCGGTGTGCGCGTGCTGCGCGAACTGAAGGCACGCAAGCGTGTGCCGGTCGGCGCCAGCTTTCCGGTGGTGTTTACGTCCATGCTCAACAGCGCTGCGGCGCACGGCTGGCCGATTTCCTACACCGTCAATCAGACGCCGCAGGTGTTTCTGGACCATCAGGTGCTGGATCAGGATGGCGCACTGCAGCTCAGTTGGGACGTGGCCGATGGCTACTACGCGCCGGGGATGGTGGAGCGAATGTTCGATGCCTACCGCCGCTGCCTGGACGACTTGGCAGCAGGCCGGCGCGATTGGGAGCGCGATTTGTTCGGTGAGAAAGCAGGGATGAAAGGCGCGCATGGCAGTTTGCGCGGCTTGACCGTGCGCAGCCTGCCCGACGCCGGTTTCGAGCCGTTTCCATTGACCGACCAGCAGAATGCATATGCCTTAGGGCGCGCCGCACAAGCGGGCGACGCACCGGGTCAGCTTAGTTGTCAGTACTACCAGGAAATCGACACTGGCGCACTGGATATCGATCGGCTCTCGCGTGCCTGGGCCGGCCTGATGGCGCGGCACCCGATGCTGCGCGCGGTCGTGGGCTCGGACGGTACGCAACACGTGTTGCAACAGGCGCTGGCCTGGCAGCTAGTCAACGCCGACTTGAGCGCGCTCGACGCATCGGCACGCGAGCACGCACTTGACGCCACCCGGCAACAGATGGTGGAACGCAACGCACCGCTGGACAACTGGCCCTTCTTCGAACTGCGCGTGTCGCGCCTGTCGGCGTTGAGCTGCCGCATCCACCTGACGCTGGACATGCTCGTTGCCGATGGCAACAGCATCGTGCAGGTATTGAACGAATTGCTCGCCGCTTACCAGTATCCGGAGCGCACCGCCGCCGTGCCGGCGTTGAGTTTCCGCGACTACCAGATGGCGCTGCAAGAGTTCAAAGGCAGTACAGCCCAGCGCGACAGCCTGGCGTACTGGAGCGCCAAGTTCGCCCGACTGCCGGGCGGCCCGCGCCTGCCTGGCACGGACCAGCAAGGGGCGGCTGGCCACGCGCGCGTGGAAGGCATGCTCGCCTCGTGGCCAGCCTTGCGCGACCGCGCGCGCGCGCTTGGCGTGGCGCCCGACGTGGTGCTGCTGGCCGCCTATCTGGAAATTCTGTCCGAATGGAGCAGCCGGGTACCGCTTGCCGTGGTGGTGCCGAACTGGGACCGCCTGCCGGTGCATCCCGACGTCGACCAGGTCATCGGCGATTTCACTGCCCTGGCCTGGGTCGCGCACGACGGCGCCCGGCTCCCGCTGCGCGAACGGGTACTCGACGTCGCCGTGCAGTTGAACGCCGACCTCGCCCAGCGCCCGGTCAGCGGCTTGACGGCGCTGCGCCGGCGCGCGCAGCAGCAGGGCGCGCCGGCGCTGCGCTTCCCGGTGGTGTTCACCGCAGAAATGCCGAGCGTGGCGCTGCCCGCCGAAGGGCGCTGGTCGGTGACGGTAGCGCAGAGCAAGACGCCCGGCGTGCATCTCGACAACATCAGTGCCGAGCGCGATGGCGCGCTGCATTGCGCCTGGGACTACCAGCCGTCGATCTATCCGCAGCAACTGATCGAGCCGATGTTCCGGGCCTATCTGCAACTGCTGGACACGCTGGCCGCTGCCGGGTCCGCGCATTGGCAACAACTTAATTCACACCAATAATGAAAAAGAAGGTTAGCGACATGATCGACGTATCCGGTTCGGGACAATGGCTTGGCGGTAAAGCGGCGTGGGAAGTGTGCCTGCACGAGTTGATCGAGGCGCAAGTTGTGCGCACGCCCGAGCTGGAGGCGGTCTGGGACGCGCAGCAGGCGTTCAGCTATGCCGAACTGGACGCCAGGGCTAATCGGTGTGCGCATTTTCTGCGCGAAATGGGCGTCGGACCGGATGTGGTGGTCGGCGTCACGCTCGAACGCAGCGTGCATCTGATGGTGGCCTTGCTGGCGATCCTGAAAGCGGGCGGCGCCTACCTGCCGCTCGACGCCGCGCTGCCGCAGGCGCGCCGCTCGTTCATGGCCGAAGATGCCGCAGTGTCGGTGGTGCTGACGCAGCAGTCGCACGCCGCGTTATGGGCCGGTCAAGGCGGGGCCGACACGGTGTTGTGCCTGGACAGCGAGGCGCACTTCCTCGGCGGCTACCCGGCAACGCCGGTCGCCCCGCGCTCGTCGCCGACAGATCTGGCCTACGTGTTGTACACCTCCGGCTCCACCGGCCAGCCGAAGGGCTGCATGTTGGCGCACGGAGCGATCGCCAACCGCCTGGTCTGGATGCAGGAACGCTATGCCCTGCAGGCTAGTGAGCGGGTGCTGCAAAAGACACCAATCACCTTCGACGTCTCGGTCTGGGAGTTGTTCTGGCCGCTGCTGGTGGGCGCCACCGTGGTGATGGCAGCGCCGGGCGCGCACAAGGACAATCACTATCTGGCAACCATCGTGCGGGAACAACGCATCGGGCTGTGCCACTTCGTGCCGTCGATGCTGCGCTTTTTCCTAGAAGAGCCGGCGGCGGCGGCCTGCACCGGCCTGCGCGACGTGTTCGTCAGCGGCGAAGCGTTGACGCTGCCGGTCATGCAGCGCTTTTTCGAGGTGCTGCCGGTCCGGCTGCACAATCTGTACGGACCGACTGAAGCGGCCGTTGACGTCAGCCACTGGACGTGCGAAGCGCGCGCCGACGGCATCGTGCCGATTGGGCGCGCCATCAGCAACGTGCTGCTCAAGGTGCTCGACCCGCAACGTCGGCCAGTGGCGCCGGGCGAGGAGGGCGAACTTTACATCGGCGGCGTGGCGCTGGCGCGCGGTTACCTGAACCGGCCGGACCTGACCGACAGCAGCTTCGTGCCCGATCCCGGGCAGCCGGGCGCGTGCCTGTACCGCACCGGCGACCGGGTGCGCGAACTTGCCGACGGCAACCTCGACTATCTGGGCCGGATCGACTTTCAGGTAAAGCTGCGTGGCCAGCGGCTGGAACTGGGCGAAATCGAGGCCACGCTGCGCCGCTTTCCGGGTGTGCGCGAAGCGGCGGTGATGGTGCGTGGCGAGGAGGAGGGCGACGCGCGCCTAGTGGCATATCTTGACATGGGCGAGGCGCCAGTCGGTACGGGACACGCCAAGGAGATTCGCAGCTTTGTTGCTCAATACCTGCCGGACTACATGGTGCCCAATCAGGTCGTCGTGCTCCCGGCGCTGCCGGTGAGCGCGCATGGCAAGCTCGATCGCGGTGCCTTGCCCTGGCCGGTGCCGCAAGCGGCTGGCGTTCCGGCGCAAGTCGTCACGCCGCCGGCGACGCGCGCGCTGACGGCGCAACTGCGCGAGCTAGTGCAAAAACTGCTCGGTGTCAAGCGGGTGGACGACGACGCCGATCTTTTCGATCTCGGTGCCACGTCGCTGACGCTAGTGCGCATCGTCGGCGCGGTGCGCGAGCTGACCGGGATGACGGTGCCGGTGGACGTGCTGCTGAACAGCCCCACGCTCGGGCATCTTATCCGGCACGTCGGCGGTGACGCCGCCCCTGCCGCCGCTGCGGAAGGCGGGCCGGCGATGGCAGACCTGCACAATATGGTGTGCCGCCTGATGCAGCGCGACGCGATCGGACTCGACGACGATCTTTTCGACCTTGGCGCGACCTCGCTCACGCTGGTCAAGCTCGCGCAGGCCCTGCGCGAGGCGTATGGCATCAGCGTGTCGGTGGAGCTGCTGCTCAATGCGCCAACCTTGAATGGCCTGGCCGGCCACCTGCTGGCGCAAGCCGTCCCCCCCGCCCGGAAGCCTGCGGCGCCATCGCCAGGCCGTGCGCAGGCCGTGGCATTGCCGGAACCCGCGCTGCAAGCATGGGCGGCGGGTGCGCGCCCGCCGCAAGCGGGTAAAAAGATCGCTTCAGGGCAATTCGGCGCCTGGCTTGGCCTGCTGCGCGCGGGCGTGCCCGGCGGCGACGCCAGCCTGGAATCGGTGAAGTACCTGTACCCGTCCACCGGCGGCCTGAATGCCTTGCGCACCTACGTGGTGGTGCGCGGGGGGGCGGTGCAGGACGTGCCGGCCGGCGTGTTTTACTATGATCCGATGCAGCACCAGCTGATCAGCGCCGGCCTGCCGAGCGGCGCCGAGTCTGCCATCCTGGACGCAGCCAATTTCAGCGCCTATGACGGCGCGCTGAGCGGCGCGGCCGGCGTCGCCGTGTTCTTCGTTGCCGCGATGCCGGCCATTGCACCCCTGTACGGGGCGGCCAGCGCGCTGCTGCTCACGGTCGAAGCCGGCTACATGCAGCAATTGCTGCGCGATCCGCGTTCGGCCGGCGACATCCAGGCCGAGCCTGCGGCCGGGTTCGACGCAGAGCGTCTCCACGCCCGGCTGGGCTTGAGCGACGACGAACAACTCGTCAGTTGCCTGTTGGGCGGCGTCGTCGGCCGGCTGCCGGCACGCGGCGCGCTGAGCGCCTACCTGAGCGCAGGCGGCTACCTGCCGGCTGCGCCGCAGGGCACAGCGCAGCCTGACCGGCGTGTGCGCCACGGCGCTCACGCGCAATGGGGTAGTGTACTGGCCAACAAGATGGAAGGCAGCGACATCCGCGCCCAACGGCGCCACCTGCGCCGCATGCCTGCCAACGCCGACCGCGTTCAACTGGCGGGCCCCGCCTTCGACTGGGCGGAGCACCGGCTGCGCGCCAGTCAGCGGCGCTTCGGCCCCGGCGTGGTGTCGCTGGCCGCGCTCGCCGGCTTGCTCGGCCTGGCCCGGCAACGCGACAGCGAGGGGCGCGAACTGGCGCTGCGTCAGGATGCGCTGGGAACAAGTGCCCAGGGAATTTACCTGTGGGTGCGCGAAGGCGGCGTGGAGTCACTGGCCGAAGGCGTCTACGTCTATGACCCGGTACAGCACGCGTTGACGCGCAGCGCCGGGCTTGCGGCCGAACGCATGGCGCTGGCCTACCTGCCCTCCAATCGCAAGCATTTCAAGGCTGCTGCCTTTGTGATCGTGCTGGTGTCCCCTGCGGCCCGGCCGCAAGGGCTGGACGACGAACAATGGGCGCAGCTTTGCATGATCGAGGCGGGTGCGCTTGGGCAGGCGATGATGCGCTACCAGGCCGACTTTGGTGTGGGCTTGTGCCCGATCGGCGGCTTGCTGTTCGACTCGGTGGCCGAAGTGTTTGGCCTGCCGGTCGGCTGCACGCCGGTGCACAGTTTCGTCGGCGGCACCCACCTCGACGCTGTGGGCCACTTGCGCCCGCTGCTGCTGCAACCGGCCGCCGCGGCCGGAAGTGGGGAGGGCATTGCGATCATCGGCCTGTCCGGCCGCCTGCCGGGCGCCGATTCGCTGGACCACTACGCCGACCTGTTGCGTGACGGCGTCAGCGCCATCACGGCGCTGCCTGACGCGCGCGGCGCCTTGCTGGCGCGCCAGGGAGTGGCGCCCGAGGGCATGCCCGCAGGCGGCTATCTGCCCGATATCGATTGCTTCGACAGCCTGCTGTTCGGCATCGCGCCGGCGGAAGCGCGCCGGCTCGACCCGCAGGAACGGCTGCTGCTGGAAACCGCGTGGGCCACGCTCGAAGAGGCAGGCTACAGCGCCGAGACACTGCGCGGCCAGCATCCGCGGGTCGGCGTGTTCGTCGGCGCCATGTGGAACGACTACCAGAGCCACGGCGTGCAGGCATGGCAGGCCGATGGCCGGGTGGGCGAAACGTCGCACCACGCCTCGCTGGCCAACCGCATCTCGCACGTGTTCGACTTCTCCGGGCCGAGCGTGGCGATCAATACTTCCTGTTCGTCGGCGATGACGGCGATGCACTTTGCCTGCGAGAGCTTGCGGCGCGGCGAGTGCGACGTGGCGCTGGTGGCCGGCGTCAATCTGGTGGGCCACGCCTACCACGCCAGCATGTTGTCCGAGATCGACTATCTCGCCAAGGACGGCGTTTGCCGGCCATTTTCGGCCGACGCCAGTGGCTGGGTGCTGGGCGAGGGCGTGGGTGCGGTGCTGCTCAAGCCACTGCTGCGCGCGCGCGCGGACGGCGACCATGTCCACGCTGCGATTCTAGGCAGTGCGATCGGCCACAGCGGCCGTACCCAGCGTTACGGCGTCCCCAGTTCGGCCCAGCAGGAACACTGCATGCGTCAAGCCCTGGACAACGCGGGTGTGCTCCCGGCGCAGGTCAGCTACATTGAGGCGGCGGCGCCCGGCGCCAGCCTGGCCGATGCCGCCGAAATGGCGGCCCTGCAGGCTGTCTTCGGCACCTCGCAGCGGCCCTCGCCCTGCCTGGTCGGCAGCGTCAAGGCCAATGTCGGCCACCTTGAATCGGCGTCGCTGATTTCGCAGTTGTTCAAGGTGGTGGCGCAGTTCGGCCGGCGTACTTTGCTGCCGACTTTGCACAGCGAACCGCCCAATCCGCTGATCGACTTCGCCAGCGGCCGGCTTGCCGTCGTCAACACGGCGCAACCGTGGCACGCCGATGGCGCGCGGCGCATTGCGCTGATCAACGTGCAGGGCGCGGCCGGTTCGGGCGGGCAACTGGTGCTGGCCGAAGCCGGGGCGCTTGAAGCGCGCTGCAGCGTTGCGGCGCCAGCCCTGGTTCCGCTCAGCGCAGCCAATTCCGAGCGGCTGCGTGAACTGGCGCAACGCCTGCACGACCGCCTGGCCGAATGCGCCGACACCGATCTGGCCGACTTTGCGTTTACGCTGCAAACAGGGCGCGCCGCGCTGCCCGAGCGGCTGGCCATCGTGGCCGAGTCCACGGCCGGCCTGCAAATCGCTCTGGCGGCCTGGATGCGCGATGGCGACGTCCGGCAAGGGCCGGGCTTCTCGCTTGAGCGCGCGCGGGCACTTGCGGCAAATCCGGCGCGCTGCGCGGCGCAGGATTTGCCAACGCTGGCCCGTGCCTGGGTGGCCGGCGAGCAGGTCGACTGGCCGGCCGGCGCCAATCCTGCGGACCGCCGCCGTTTGTCGCTGCCGACGTATCCATTTGAACCGGTCCGCCACTGGATCGGCCGCAACCTGGCCGCGCCGGCGGAGCAGGCAAATTCGCGCCTGCAGCAGGAAATCGGCGTCGAACTAATCCAGTTAGTCGCGACCGCGACCGAAATTCCAGAATCCATCATCGAACTCGGCGCCCCGCTGGAGGCGCTGGGCCTGAACTCGATGATGATCGAGGGTTTGAACGTGCGTCTGGCGCAGCGCTTCGGTGCGGTGCCCAAGACATTGTTCTTCGAATGCCGCAGCCTGGCCGAGGTGGCGGCGCGGCTGGCACGCAGCCAGGGCGTGCGCGCACCCGCCCCTCCGCCGGCGCCGGTTGGCGACAGCCGGGCGCCGATCGCCATTGTCGGCCTGAGCGGGCGCTATCCACAGGCCGAAACGCTGGCCGAGTTCTGGGCCAAGCTGGCCGGCGGCGTCGATTGCATCGAAGAGATTCCGTCCGGGCGCTGGGACCATGCGCGCTACTTCGATCCGAAGCCGGGCCAGAGCGGTAAAACATACAGCAAGTGGGGCGGTTTCCTGACCGATGTCGACGCCTTCGACCCGCTGTTCTTCAACCTGTCGCCGCGCGAGGCGGAGCTGCTCGATCCGCAGGCCCGGCTGTTCCTGCAGACGGCATGGCACGCGGTGGAAGACGCCGGCTACAATCGCGCCGCCATCCGCAGCGCCTGCGAGAGCCGGGTCGGTGTGTTCGTCGGCGTCATGTACGGCGAATACCAGCTCTATCCAAGCCTAGGCGAAACCGTGTCGTTCAGCGGCTCGTTCTCGGCTATTGCCAACCGCGTTTCGTACGCGCTGGACTTGAAGGGCCCGAGCCTGGCGGTGGACACCATGTGTTCGTCCTCGCTGACAGCGCTGCACCTGGCGGTGGATGCGATCCGCTCGGGCGACTGCTCCTGGGCCATCGCGGGCGGAGTGAACCTGTCCCTGCACCCGAGCAAATACATTTCCCAGGCGCTGATGACGATGTCGTCCAGCGACGGGCGCTGCCACAGCTTCGGCGAAGACGGCGACGGTTTCGTGCCGTCCGAGGGCGTGGGCGCGGTGCTGCTCAAGCCGCTGGACCAGGCTGTGGCCGACGGCGACCACATTTACGGGCTGATCCGCGGCAGCGCCATCAACCATGGCGGGCGCACCAATGGCTACACCGTGCCCGATCCGGCGGCGCACGCCGAAGTGATCGGCAGTGCCCTGCGGCGCGCCGGCATGACGCCGCACGACATCAGCTACGTCGAGGCGCATGGCACCGGCACCTCGCTGGGCGATCCGATCGAGATCGCAGGCCTCGGCCTGGCCTTCGGCGAAGACCACGCCGGCGCCGGTTCATGTGCGATTGGCTCAGTGAAGGCGAATATCGGCCACGCCGAAAGCGCCGCCGGTATTGCCGGTTTGACCAAGGTGCTGCTGCAGATGCAGGCCGGCCAGCTGGCGCCCAGCCTGCACAGCGCGCGCGTCAACCCGCGCATCGACTTTGCGAACACGCCATTTAAGTTGCAGCAGCAGCTGCAAGCATGGGAGCGGCCTAAAGTGCTGGTCGCAGGCGCGTACCGCGAGCTGCCGCGCGCTGCCGGCATCTCTTCCTTCGGCGCGGGCGGCTCCAACGCGCACTTGATCGTGCAGGAGTATCTGCCTGCGACGCCGCAGGCGCACCAGAGCGGGGCCGCGGGGCCGGTGCTGGTGGTGCTCTCGGCGCGCGACGAAGAACGCTTGCAGGTGTATGCGGCACAGTTGCGCGACACCTTGCGCGAAGGCGCCGACTTGCCACGCATCGCCTACACGTTGCAAGTGGGGCGCGAACCGATGCGTGCGCGGCTGGCCCTGCTGGCGTCGACACTGGACGAATTGCGTGAGGGCCTGGCGGCCTTTGCTAACGGCACCGGCTGCGCGCAGTTGTTCGTCGGCCGCAGCGCTCGCGAGGGCGAAGCGCGCTCGGACGAAGCAAGCGCCATGTTGCAAGCGCTGGATGGCCAACCAACGAAGCAGATGCTCGCCGGCCTCGCCGGCCTGTGGGTGCAGGGTGGCCGGGTCGACTGGGCGCTGCTGCATCAACAACGAACCCCACCGCTGCAGCGCACCAGCCTGCCGACCTATCCGTTCGCCAAGGTGCGTTGCTGGGTCCCATCTGGCTTGACCGCCGATTCGTTGCCGATCCCGGCAGCCGATCAGGACCCCGCGCTGGTATTCGAGGAAACCTGGCAAGCGCAGCCATTGCCGGCGCTTGCCGACGATGCGCCTGCAAACGTGCTGTGCCTGGTGTCGTCGCCGGCCCAACAAGCGTTGTTGCAACGCATCGCCGCCGACCGCTCGCCGGGCACGGTACTCGTGTTCGCAACCGATCCCGAGATTGCGGCGGGGGCAGCGCCCGATGCCGTGCTGTACCTGATGCCGCTGGACGAGGCGGGGTTCGCGGGTGACAGCGGGCCGATTTTCCGGCTGCTGCGCCAGCTGCCGGCTTCCTGCAAGACGCTGCTGCTGGCCGGCTGCGCAAGCAACGACCATCAGCAGGCACTGCTGGAATCCTGGGTCGGCTATGAACGCACCCTGGGCCGGCAGACCTTGCCGGGCCTGCAGGTACGCTGCGTCACTAGCGTCGGCACGGCCGATCTCGAACAAATCTGGGCGG
The DNA here is from genome assembly GCA_043778145.1 of Rhizobacter sp. Lineage (GTDB taxonomy): Bacteria > Pseudomonadota > Gammaproteobacteria > Burkholderiales > Burkholderiaceae_C > LMDS01. Next base: position 7,538 of record JAYWGR010000058.1, on the reverse strand, counting down.
AGCTTTGCCACGGCGGTGCGCGCAGCGTGCTCTACAACGGCGGCCAGCGCCACATTGCCGCGGTGCGTCCGGTTGCGCGCCAGGCCGGGGCAACTGTGCTGCGCCAGGGCGGCGCTTATCTCGTCACGGGTGGCCTGGGCAGCATCGGCCGCCTGATCAGCCGTTACCTCGCATCGGCCTTTGGCGCACGCTTGATCCTGACCGGAACCGGTGCGCTGGACCAGGCGCGCCAGGCCGAGCTCGACCAGCTGCATGGCCTGGGCGGCGAGGCGCTGTACTACTCGGCCGACGTCGCCGACGAGGCGGCGATGCGCAAGGTCGTGGCCGAGGCTAAGGCGCGCTTCGGCGGCCTCAATGGCGTGATCCACGCGGCCGGCAAGATCCATCACGGCGCTCTGGCCGAAGCCGATGCCGACCAGCAGGCTAGCGTGCTGGCCGCCAAGGTGGCCGGCGCGGTGGTGCTCGACCGGGTTACCGAAGACCAGCCGCTTGACTTTTTCTGCCATTTTTCGTCCGTTTCCGCAGTGCTGGGCGATTTCGGCTCCTGCGATTACGCCGTTGCCAACCGTTTCCTGCTGGCGCACGCGCGCTTGCGGCAAGAACGCGTCGAGCGTGGCGAAGCGCGTGGCCGTTCGCTGGCGATCGCCTGGCCGGTTTGGGCCGAGGGCGGCATGCAGCAATCGGCCGCGCACACCGCGCGCTACCTGGAGGCCAGCGGCCTGCGCTCCCTGACGTCGGCCGAAGGCGTCGCCCTGTTCGCCGAGTTGCTCGGCGCCGGCAGCGCGAATCCGATCGTGATGGCCGGTGCGCACGAGCGCATCGCGCAACGCTTGATGCCGCAAAGCGCCGCCTCGCGCCAGCCTGGCCGGCAGTCGCAGCGCGCCGAACTCAAAGGCTTGAGCCTTGAAGAATGCATCGTCTGGGACCTGAAGACCAAGGCGGGAGAATTGTTGAAGCTGCAGCGCTCGCATATCGACGCCGACGAAAACCTCACGGAGTTCGGCTTCGATTCGATCAGCCTGACTCAGCTTGCGGGCGCGGTGAACGATCTGTATGGCACAGCCATCACGCCGGACGTGTTCTATTCCCATCAGAGCATGAACCGGATCGCCGCTCATCTGGCGGCCAGTCACGGCGCTGCCGTGGTGGCCTGCTACCGGGCGGGCGAACCCTCCGCCGCCCAGCATTCGGTGAGTGCGCAGTGGGAGCATTTCCTGGCCGGCGCCGTTGCCGCCGGGTCCGCCCATTTGCCGGCGGACGATCTCGAGCCCATCGCCATCATCGGCATGAGCGGCCGTTTCCCCGGCGCGCGCACGGTCGGCGAGCTGTGGCAAATCCTCAAGGATGGCAGCGACGTGGTGCAGGACATTCCCGCCGGGCGCTTCGACTGGCGCGAGATCTTCGGCGATCCGGCCAAGGATGCGCGCAAGACCAACGGCAAGTGGCTGGGCGCCTTGCCCGGCGTTGACGAATTCGATCCGCTGTTCTTCGAAGTGTCGCCGCGCGACGCGCTGGCGATGGACCCGCGCCAGCGCCTGCTGCTGCAGGAAGCCTGGCGCGCGCTGGAAGACGCGGCGCTCGGCGGCGAGCGGCTGGCCCGCAGCCGCGTCGGCATGTACGTCGGTGTCGAAAAGGGCGACTACCAGGAATTGCTGGCACCCGGTGCCGGCAACGTCACCTCCAACCACGATGGCATTTTGGCCGCGCGGCTGGCCTACGCGCTCAACCTGAGCGGGCCGGTGATGGCGATCAATACCGCCTGTTCGTCCGGCCTGGTGGCGCTGCACCAGGCTTGCTCCGGCCTGCGCCTTGGCGAGTGCGATACGGCGCTTGCCGCCGCCGCCAATTTGCTGCTGGCGCCAAATGTCTTCATCGGCCTGGGCCAGGCCGGCATGCTCTCGACCGACGGGCGCAGCTACGCGTTCGACCGCCGCGCCAATGGCCTGGTGCCGGGCGAGGCGGTGGTGGCGGTAGTGCTCAAGCGCTTGTCGCAGGCACAGGCCGACGGTGATCCGATCCACGCGGTCATTCGCGGCAGCGGCATCAACTACGACGGCAAGACCAACGGCATCATGGCGCCGGGAGGCGCTGCCCAGACCGATCTGCTACGCGACACCTACGTCAGGTTCGGGGTCGATGCAGGGCAGCTCGATTACGTCATCGCGCACGGCACCGGTACCCGGCTGGGCGATCCGATCGAGATCAATGCGCTGAACGACGCTTTCCGCCAATCCGGCAGTATGGCCAACGGCCACTGCGCGGTGACGTCCGTCAAGCCCAACCTGGGCCACACCTTCGCCGCCTCGGGACTGGTGAACCTGGTGGCGCTGGTGCAGGCGCTGCGGCACGAGATGATTCCGCCTAGCCTGCACTGCGAGCAGGAGAGCGACTACATCGCCTGGGATAGCAGTCCCTTTTACGTGAACAAGAGCGCGCGCGCCTGGCCGGCGCACAACGCGCCGCGCCTCGGTGCGGTAAGCTCGTTCGGCATGAGCGGCACCAATGCGCACGTGGTGGTGCAAAGCCATCGGCAGGCTGAAGTGCCGGCGACTAAGGCGCCGCCGGTCTTCCTGCTGGCGCTGTCGGCCCGTACGACGGAGGCGTTGCAGCGCAAGGTGAGCGAGCTTTGCGCCGTGCTGGGCGAGGGCGGCCGGGAAGCGGTGCAACTGTGGCAGATGAGCCGCACGCTGCTGTCGGGCAGGCAGCATTTCAGCCATCGCGCCGCGGTGGTGGTGCAGGATGGGGCGCATGCCCTGCACGCCCTGGGGCAACTGGGGTCGCGCGACGCCTTGCCGTTCGTGTTCAAGGGCAAGGTAGCCCACGATTTCGCCGAGCAGAAGGCGCTTGGCCGCTACGGCCGGCAAATGCTGGGGCAGTGCGCCGCTGAGATGGACGACGCCGAGGCATACCAGGAGCAATTGCTGGCGCTGGCCGACCTGTATTGCCAGGGTTACCAGCTCGACTGGGACGTGCTGTTCGGCGCTTGCCCGCCGCCGATGATCCATTTGCCGGCTTACCCGTTTGCGCGGGAACGCTACTGGATCGAGACCAAGTCGCCTGCCGTGGCGGCGGTGAGCATGCTGCACCCGCTGGCGCAGCGCAACACATCGACGCTTGCCGAGCAGCGCTTCAGCGCGCGCCTGGCGGCGGATCATTTCGTGCTCAAGGATCACGTGGTGCGCGGGCGCGGCGTGTTGCCGGGAGCGGCGCATCTGGAACTGGCACGGGCGGCGGTGCTGCTGGCGCTGGGCGAAGCGGCGCAGGGGGCCGCCGTGGTGCTGCAAGGCGTGGTGTTCCTGCGTCCGGCATGTGCCGACGCGTCCGGCCTCGAGCTGCACATCGGTTTGCAGAGCGGCGACGACGGACAACTGGAATACGAGATCTACGGTCCGGACGAGAGCGGCGAGGACATGGTGTTCAGCCGCGGCCGGGCCATGGCGGTGGCCGCCGAACCGGCGCCGGTGGTGGCGTTGACGGAGCTGGAAGCGCAATGCGACCGGGTGCTCGATGCGGGCGAGTGTTATGCCATGTTCGAACGAATGGGCCTCAGTTACGGCCCCGCCTTCCGCGGTTTGCAATCATTGCGCACCGCGGGGGAACTGTTGGTGGCGCGGCTGGCCTTGCCGCAAGTGGCATTGGCGGGCGCGGATGACTACCTGCTGCACCCGGGCCTGCTGGACGCGGCCTTGCAGGCTTGTGTCGGACTGTATGAGCAGTTGGACGGCGGCGCCACGTGGCTGCCGTTTGCGCTGGAGCGGCTGGAGATCTGGTCGGCGCTGCCGGCCCGGGCCGCCGTGGTGATTCGGCGCGTGCCGGGCCAGGTTGGGCCGGTGCAAAAATTCGACTTGACGCTCACCGACGACACTGGCCGGGTATGCGCGCGCCTGAGCGGCTTTAGCAGCCGGATGGTGGCCGATGAGGTCGAACCGGCTGCAGCCACCATGCTGGCCGCAGCGCGCTGGGCCGCCGGTGGCACGCCGTGCGACGGCAGCCGCTTCGCGCGCCATCACGTCGTGCTGTGCGAAGTCGATGAAGCCGAAGCGCGCTCGCTGGCCGGTTCCGGCTGGGCAGCGGCGCAGGTGACGGCACTGCAGGCCGACGCGGGCGCCAGCCTGGCCGACCGGTACGGCGACTATGCCGAGCAGTTACTGCAGCAGGTGCAGGAGCTGGTCCGCAATCAGGCATCTGGCACGGTGCTGCTGCAACTTGTGGTGGGCACGGACGGCGACGCAGACGTGCTGCGCGGCCTTGGGGCACTGCTGAAATCGGCAAGCCAGGAAAGCAGCCACCTGCAGGTTGAGATGCTGGTACAGCACGGCGGCCTGCTGGAGCGGCTGGAACTCCGATTCGAGCAGGAACAGGTAACGGCGGCGGCCGGACAGCGTCTGGCACGCGACGGCGGCGTGTACCTCATCACCGGCGGTCTGGGCGCGCTGGGACTACTGGCCGCGCGGGCGATCGCCGAACAGGCGCAGGACGTGACGCTGGTCCTGACCGGACGGCGCGCCGTGCCCTCGGACGATCCGCGGCTGCTGGCGCTGCGCGATCTGGGCGCCCGGGTCGATTACCGGGCGGTGGACGTCGGCGACGCTGCCGCGATGCAGGCGCTGGTGCCGGAATTGGCTGGTCAATACGGCACCCTGGCCGGTGTGATGCACAGCGCCGGCGTGCTGCGCGACAGCTTCGTGGTGAACAAGACGGCGGAGCAATTGCGCGACGTGCTGGCGCCGAAAGTGCGCGCACTGCAGGTGCTTGACCAGGCGACGCAGTCGCAGCCATTGGATTATTTCGTCGTTTTTTCGTCGGTTGCGGGCGTGTTTGGCAATGTCGGACAAGCCGATTATGCCGCCGCCAACGCTTTCATGGACGGGTACGTTCGCCAGCGCGAGGCTAGGGTCAGGCAAGGTGTAGCGTCTGGCCGCAGCTTGACGGTCAACTGGCCGCTTTGGGCCGACGGCGGCATGCAGATTGACGCCGACGCGCAGCAGCGCTTGCAGCGGCTGACCGGGATGGTGCCGCTGCCGGCTGCGGCCGGACTGCGGGTGCTGGAACAACTGCTGGCCGGCGACGGCGCGCAGTGGGTGGTGCTGCACGGCGCGCCCGGGCAGTTGCGGCAAGTGCTGCGGCAGGGCGATTTTGTGCGCGCACCGCAGCTTGAAGCGGCGCCGGCTACCGATACGGACGACGGCCAATTGCGCGACAAGGTGGAAGTGGCCTTGATGCGCGAAGTAAGCCAGTTGCTCAAGGTGCCGGTCGCCGATCTGGAACTTGACGCGACGCTGCAGGAATTCGGTTTCGAGTCGATTTCCCTGACCCAGTTCGGCAATGAACTCAACACCAGGTACGGCCTGGAGTTGAGTCCAACCCAGTTCTTCGAGACGCCCACGCTGCGTGGCCTGGCGCAATACCTGGTGCAACAATACCGCACGGTACTGCTGCGCAGTTTTCATCTGAATACGGCGCCGGTAGCGGCGCCGCAGCTAGCGCTCTCCGAAGTAGTCGAGCGGCCAGGCGGCCGGGTGAAACCGGCAATGCGGCGCATGAGCGCCGTGCAGCCCCTGCACACCGCGCAGCCGGCGCTTGACCCGGTGGCGATCATTGGCGTCAGCGGGCGCTTTCCGCAGGCGGCCGACATCGATCAGCTGTGGCAGCGCCTGCTGGCCGGGGCTGATTGTATCGGCGAGATCCCCGACAGCCGCTGGGACAGCGAGCAGCTCGGCGCCCAACTGGGGCTCAATCTGGTGAAGCGAGCCGGGATGATGGAAGGCATGGATGAATTCGATCCGTTGTTCTTTAATATTTCGCCGCGCGAAGCCCAGGAAATGGACCCGCAACAGCGGCTCCTGATGACCTATGTGTGGAAAGCACTGGAAGACGCCGGCTATTCGGCGCAGAGCATGGCGGGCAGCCGCACCGCGCTGTATGTCGGCACCGGCAGCAGCGGCTACGGCGAACTGCTGACCGACGCCGGTATGGCAGTCGAAGGTTTCAGTGCGGCGGCCCGGGTGCCGTCGATGGGCCCGAACCGGATGAGCTACTGGATGGACTGGCACGGTCCGAGCGAACCGATCGACACCGCCTGCTCCAGTTCGCTAGTGGCAATCCACCGGGCGGTGATGGCATTGCAGGCCGGCCTGTGCGAGCAAGCCGTGGTGGGCGGCGTCAATACGCTCGTCGCGCCGCTGGCGCACATCAGCTTTGCCAAGGCCGGCATGCTGAGCGAAGACGGCCGCTGCAAGACGTTCTCGAAAGACGCCAACGGCTATGTGCGGGGCGAAGGCGTCGGCATGCTGGTGCTCAAGCGCTTGAGCGCGGCCGAGCGCGATGGCGACCATATCTATGGACTGATCCGCGGCAGCGCGGAGAATCATGGCGGCAAGACCAGCTCGCTGACCGCACCCAATCCGCGCGCACAGGCTGACTTGATCATTGAAGCACTTGAAAGTGCCGGCGTCGATCCGGCGACCGTCAGCTACATCGAAGCGCACGGTACCGGTACGCCGCTCGGCGATCCGATCGAAGTGCAGGGCTTGAAGACGGCGTTCACGGAACTTGCGCAGCGCCAGAGACAGGCGCTGCCGGCGGGCTATTGCGGCCTGGGTTCCATTAAGACCAACATCGGGCACCTGGAACTGGCGGCTGGCGTGGCCGGCGTGATCAAGGTGCTGCTGCAATTGCGGCACAAGACGCTGGTCAAGAGCTTGCATAGCGAGCAGATCAATCCCTATATCGCGCTCGAAGGCAGTCCTTTCTACGTGGTGCGGGAGATGCGCGAATGGGACACGATGCATGATTCCCAGGGCAGGGCGTTGCCGCGCCGCGGCGGCGTCAGCTCGTTCGGTTTCGGTGGCGTCAATGCGCACGTGGTTCTCGAGGAATACCTGGCGCCTTCGCGCGCGCCGACACCATTGTCCGGCCCTGCCGTGATCGTCCTGTCGGCCAAGGATGACGAGCGGCTCGGCGAGCAGGTGCAGCAATTGCTGGCCGCCCTAGAATCGGGGCGCTACGCACAGGAAGACCTGGCCGACATCGCCTACACCTTGCAGGTCGGGCGCGAGCCGCTCGGCGTGCGCCTGGCCTGCAGCGCCGTCACGCTAGGGGACCTGCAGGACAAGCTGCGGCGCTACGCCGCAGGCGAACGCAGCATCGATGACCTGTACCACGGCGAAGTCAAGCGCAACAAGGAAGCCCTGGAAACCTTCAGCGCCGACGATGAGCTGCAAGAAGCCATCGCCAAGTGGATCCAGCGCGGTAAGCTGCACAAGCTGCTGGACCTGTGGGTCAAGGGGCTGGCGCTGGACTGGTCGCTGCTGCACGGTCCGGTGAAGCCGTGCCGGCTCAGCCTGCCGACTTACCCGTTTGCGCGCGAGCGCTATTGGGCCGAACCGGTTGCGCTGGGCCGGGCAGGGCGGCTCGGATCACCGCTGGCCGCTACTTCAGCGCCGGCCATGCTGCATCCGCTGGTGCACCGCAACACCTCGACCCTGGCGCAACAGCGCTATAGTTCGACCTTTAGCGGTGACGAATTCTTCTTTGCC
>JAYWGR010000057.1:0-75559 GCA_043778145.1 Rhizobacter sp. | reverse complement strand
GAAGCTCTGCACAACGCGATCTGCGGCGCAACTTGAATCTGTCCAAAGAAGATGGAGCGTTGAAGCGCTCAATCGAACTGGTTTGCCGTTGAGTTGATAGCGTCAGCACCGCGTTTTCGGGGCCTTTGGGGCCCTCCGCGCTGCGCGCGGGCGCACTCATCCCTGCGCCCCCATCAAATGCCTGCGCGCCATCCACAAATTGCTCAGCGCGAACAGCGTGACGAGCTGCGCCGTGTTCTTGGCCAGGCCTCGGTACCGCACCTTCGTGAACCCGAACTGCCGCTTGATGACGCGGAACGGGTGCTCGACCTTGGCGCGGATGCTGGCCTTCATCTTCTCGACTCGCTCAGCGACAAAGTCCGGCTCAATGAACGGGTTGAGCTTCTTGCGCAGCCCCCGGCGCATGGCGACATGCCAAGTCGGGCCCTCGGCCTCGGGCCGCTTGTGCACGCCTTGGTAGCCGGCATCCCCGAAGGCGGCTTCCTCGTCTCCATGCAGCAACTCGCCGGCGATGTTCAGGTCGCTGACGTTGGCCGCCGTGCCGGCCACGGTGTGCACCAACCCAGAGTGCGCGTCCACGCCGATGTGGGCCTTCATGCCGAAGTACCACTGGTTTCCCTTCTTGGTCTGCTTCATCTCCGGGTCGCGCTGCCCGTCGGCGTTCTTGGTCGAACTCGGCGCTGCGATCAGCGTGGCGTCGACCACGGTTCCCGTGCGCAGCAGCAGGCCCTTGGCGCCCAGGATGTCGTTGACCAGGCGCAGCATGTCCGGCGCCAGGTCATGGCGCTCCAGCAAGTGACGGAACCGCAAGATGGTGGTCTCGTCGGGCAAACGCTCGACGCCCTGGCCAATCTTGGCGAACTCGCGAAACAGCGGCGTATCGTGCAGCGCCTCTTCCATCGCTGGGTCCGACAGACTGAACCACTGCTGGAGGTAGTGGATGCGCAGCATTGTCTCCACCGCAAACGGCGGGCGACCCGTCTTGGCCCGCGGGCAGTGCGGCTCGACGATTTCCACCAGCGCTGACCACGGCACCGCGCGTTCCATTTCGTCCAGGAACTTGCCCTTGCGCGTCTTCTTCGTCGACAGATTCAGGCCCAGGCCGAGTTGCTTCATGGCGGTGCTGAGAGTGGCGTTCATGGCCTCAACGAATGCAAATCATGGGCCTGTTTTGCAGAGTTTCCCTAATTCCACATTGGAGCGCACACACTGAGCGTCGGATGTGAAAGGAATTCTAAATGCCGGCCGCGCCACTGGAAGCAATGGTGGCGCCAACGCAATCATGATGCGGATTCATGGCGGGGACGTTGGCATGCGCCTGTATGCCAAGCTGGCTGACAATCGCCGCCGAATCTATGCTTCGCCTGACTCAGGGGATAAATGCATATGTGGAGTCTCGGGACGGCGGAAGACTTGAATTACTCGGTAGACCGAATCCGTCGCAATGCCATCGCGATCGGCCACCTGGCGAATGTTGACCCCCTCAGTAACTGTCGCGCAAAGCATATCCACATCGCGCAGTCAGTTTCAGCGACCTGATGCCAAGCAGCGTGGTGGAGCCCGGCGCGCGACCCACCGCAGTACGAAGTCAAGCGCAGCGGCAAGAACGACCAGCGATGGCGCGCGATTCATCGCCGATCGCCTGAAAACACCTGCGCCGCTTCCAATCGCAATCACTGCGAGTTCAGCAGCATCCGCTTGTCGGCGGCACTCAGATTCGATGTGTTGACTGCCTGATGAAATGCCTCGACGGTGTCTGTCGCGCCGTTGGCAACGGCCGCAGCCAGGCCGGTGCCGCCGCTTGCGCAGTGGGCAGTCAACAGTTCCACTTTCTGCGGGTCAGTCAGCGCTGAAGTTGCCAGCACAGCGCCTGCATAAGCCGCCACCGCTTCACTCTCGCCTTTTTCGAATGCCTTGAACAAGCCCGGCTTGCCAGCTCGATTTTTCGACGCAAGCAATGTGAACTTGTCACCATTGCTGATTCCTGAGTCCGCAAGCACTGCGCCGGCATAGGCTGACACGGCCTGCGTTTTCCCCAGCGAAAGTGCCGCAAACAAACCCGGCATGCCGCGAGAGTCTTTGGCTGCGATCAACTCTGTTTTTTGCCTCTCAGTCAGATCCGATGCACTCAGCACGAAAGAAATGAACGCACTCGCTGAATCGGCATAGCCGCCGGCCAATGCGCCAAAGAGACCAGTCCATCCGCTGTAGACCGATTTGGCGCGCAAAACCTCGAAGAGCGAGTGCTGCGCCAACCCAATATTTTTTGAGTCCAGGCTCGCCAGCATCACATGCTGATCTTCAAGTGAACCGTCGCTCAGAGCGAGGTGCATTGCATCGGGCGAAACCTCCGTGAGGCTTCTGTCCATGCGTGGGTGCAGTCGCGGGTCCAGGCATATGGCCAGCAAGGTCACGGCGTGTTTGTGCGAGTCCGAGTATTTTTCGCTCAGTGCCGGGGTGATCAACATGTCTTTCAGTGTCAGCTCGCGGAGTGAATCGATGCTGAGCGCTTCCACGCGCCTGTAGCTGGCTGTGTTGTTGGGGTCGTAGAGCTTGGCGCTGAAGTAGTCGGTGCCATCACGCGACTTTCGCGACACATAAAGCGCCATGGCATGGCAACTCGACTCCAACAAACAATTGGCCTCCGAGCGCCCGCCCGCAGGCGGCTTGGCAAGCGCGCTCGCCACTGCCGCAAGATATTGCCCCAGCTGCGCATCTCGCACGACATGCTTGGAGTCAGCGCCGACGAGCTTTCGGACGCGCCGGCTGGCGACATCCATCTCTCTCAATCGATGCTCGAATCGACTGGTGATTTTTTGGCTCGTCAAGAACTCCTGCATGAGGCTGCGCTTTCTGCCGGCGTACTCGACAAACGCTTTCACGAAGTGGCGGCAATACACCGTTTCAGATTTCAGCGTGTGGCCAGCCTCAGGATGCACCCTCACAACGCCATTGAGTTGAGTCTCCGCGTTGAGACGCTTGGCGTTGTAGGGCGTTGTTTTCTTCGCAATCTTGTCCAGCCGAGCAGGCAGACTGGCCGCATTCGACACCAGAGATTTCATCGGCCGCACAGGTGGGCGATCAACGTGCGGCGGCTCCGCCAACTTGGTAACTCGCTGCGTGGAGCTCGCAGGCAGGTCGATCGAATCAGCTTGCGGCCGGCAGTGATGGCGCGGCGAAAGCCGCGTCAGGCTATTTCCCATGGAACCTTCTTTGTTGGAATGCCGCAGGCGCACTGCGCCTCGGTCTGGCGATCAGCGCTACAGCCGCGCTGCTGGTAGCGCTTGCCGCGCCAACGCCATCACGTTGTTGATGTTGGCCGGCGACCGTATGCCAAGCTGGCGGGCAACCGCTGCAGGATCTCTGCCGCGCCACCAGTCAGGCGATCTGCGCCACCCGAGATTGGCGACTGCGGAAGACTCGAGTACCTCGATCGATTCGTCCGTCGTGATGCCGTAACGATCGGCCACCTCGCGAACATTGGCACCCTCACTGACTTTGTGCAATGCGTGGCCATAGAGCGCAATCAGCTCCAGCGACCTGATCCCAGGCTGAGTAACGATCCCGTGGGCCCGAGCAAGCAAGCGAATATTTTCACCGCGGCGCACCGCGTGCCCGGTCACGAACGCGATGGACACTCGTTCCAAAGCGCGAATGCCGACGAATGTTTCGATGCCGTATGCGCGGGCGACAACCAGCAGGTTCTGGCCCGCTGCCACGGCGGGCCGAGCTGGCCCCACAGACACGGCGAGTCGCTCCAAATCGTGCAAGGCAGCTTCAGTCCGTAGGCCCAAGCGCTCGGCAACGGCGTGCACGTTTTCGCCGGCCCGCATGGCGGCCAAGCCGGGTTCGAATACCGCGTCGCTCTCCATCGCGGCGACCACTGGCGGCGCGGTGAACCCAAAATAAGCCGCAATGTGTTGGACGTTCTCACCTGCACTCAGTGCCGAATGAACGCCTGTGTGACGAGAGATGCGGTCGAAGGTTTGCAGTGCATGAGAAAGATGGTGCGGCTGCATGGCGCCGATGGTCGCGTGAAAGGCCCGGGCCGCGGCTTGCCAGTCTGCGCGGGGGAGCATTTCGAGCCTTGCCAACAACTCGGTCAAGGGTTGCGATTGCAAGTCTGCGCGCAGGCCGCTGATGACCGGGCCGGCGTGGGCGGCCTCTGGGCCGTGCGTGGCGCTTGCGTTGTGCCCGAGAAGCCGCAGAAAGCCCGCAAGGTCTTGCACGTTGGCCACAGCTTCGGTGACTTGAGCTTGCCGCGCAAAGAGAGCGTCCAGCTGTGGGTTGATGACAGCCCGCAACCTGACCTCGGTTTGAGCCGCCGCATGCATGTCGGGCACGCTCAGGAAATCCGCAACCTCACGCACCAGGTCGTCCGGAAGTGCAGAAAAAACACCGTTGGCAACCGAGCTCGCATCGGGTGGCACGACTGTTTCAGGCCGTGCGGGAGCCCGCGCCGCCGAGAGCTGGGCATTCAGCTGAATGCCTCGCGGGTGATCCCGTGGCGGCAACTCTGGCTGCTGCGAAACACCATCCATTTCGCTGTGGCGACGAGGCTGCGAATGGGGCGAGGGTCGTGGCGGCGCGAGTCTGTTGCTGTCCATCAAAAGGTCATTCTGCAAAGCAATTAGCCGGCGCGATCATAGGTTGCGGTCTTGAGAAATCGCGCCCATGCGTTGGGGTTTCAAGCGGTTCACTGATCTTCGTCAATTGACGTAAGAGTTCGCCGTTCCGATACGAAGGCCTTGCTGGCGCGATTAGTCTTTCGGGTTCCGTTGAATCGGTGCCTCCAATGAAGAACATCTCGATCCCAAGCTCCAGCTCAATCAGCAACTCGACTTCGCCCGCAGCGGCCGAACCTTCATCAGCAGTATTAGCAAGCACTGCGCCAGCCGAAGCGCGCCTCGCGCCGTCAGCCGATTCACCCACGCTCGGCCGCGCACCGGGGCGAAAGCGATCAGCCCCTGAAGGCGATGAAGGCGCATCGCCACGCGCCATGCGGGCTCACGTTGTTGGTGTGGCCAATGCGGCCAATGTTCCCGGGCAGGCGCCAGAGATTCAGCCCGCTGAGTTGCCCCGCATCGCCGAGACCGAAACTTCTGCAGTTGCCGCTGTGCGCGGCCAAGGGCGGCCAACTCTCAGCGTTGATGAATGGTCAGCCGTCGCTGGCTTTTTGAATCGGCGCGAGTTGACTCAATTGCGCTCAGTGAACAAAGCTCTCTCAGCAACTGCCTCGTATGCGATCGACAAACTCCTCATTCGGAAACGGGAAGACTTGATGCCAGCACTCGAAGCATTCCATTTCAATCGCCCGATCACCGTGTCGGCCGATGCCATCGGGCCGCTGATCGGTGACTTGCAGAACTTGGCGGCACACCCATGGCTCTCCAGGCTCTATGCGAGTCACAACCAAATCGACAGCGATGGCGCGCTCGCACTCGCAGCGAGCAATTCGATCGTCGAGCTCGACCTGAGCCACAACGACATTGGCGACGCCGGGGCGCGGGCAATCGCCGATCGCGGCATCGTCACGGAGTTGGACATCTCGTACAACACGATTGGACTGGACTGCATGGCAGCGCTGGCAGCAAGCACATCGATCACCCGGCTCGGCTTGGATGGATGCCAGGTCACGGATGCGATGGTGCGGGTACTGGCAACCAACCCCAACCTCACAGCGCTGTTCCTCGAAGACAACCGAGTCGGCGAAACGGGCCTTGATGGTGTGGAGGCGCTCGCAAGCAACACCGCCATTCAACGGCTCGAGCTGAGCCGCAACAACCTAGACAGCCGCCACACAGAAATTCTGGGGCGCAGCACTTCCATCACAGCGCTCAATCTGAGCGACAACGAATTCGACGGTGATGCCGTCGTGGCGCTGCTCCGGAACAACATAGCCCTCACCGTGCTGAACCTGGACAAGATCGATCTCGACATGGAGGCATTGCGCGCTCTGGCAAGCAACAAGCGGATCACGGCGCTTTCCATCGCCGGATGCGACCTTCACCCGCATCACATTGAAGTGCTCACGACGAACACCACTTTGCAGCGACTCAATCTGGAATGCAACGAATTGGGCGACCAAGGCGCAGCAATCATCGCCCGCAACACGACGATCACGTCTTTGCGACTCGGTGAGAACGACATTTCCAACGACGGCGCCGAGGCTCTGGCGGCCAACGCCACGCTCACTGCGCTTGAGCTCGATGACAACGACATCGGCCTTCGCGGCGCCTATGCGCTGGCGGCGAGCCCCAGCCTCACTCGCCTCAATTTGGCATGCAATGACGAGATCGGTGACATCGGCGCGGAATTGCTGGCCTGTAGCCGCACGCTGACCTCACTCAATCTCGCGAACAACGATATTGGCGATCGAGGGGCGTTGGCACTGGCGAACAATCCCAACATCACGTCGCTCGACCTGCGCAACAACCCCATCGGGCCCGTCGGTCGGCAAGCTTTGGAGGCGCAGCGCGCTCGCTTCACTGAATTGCTGCTTGATTGATGAAGCCGATCGGGCTCAGGCACGGCGAGGACGACCTGCGCCAGTTGTCTCATTTCACGGCGCAGACCGTAGGAAAGCCCGAGGGCCAAGCCAAGCCCGCTTCGGCTAGATTCGGCCGAGGCCGGCCAGAGTCGCTGCCTCGCTCATGCGGAGACAGCATTGACTTCCACCCATCACGCGCCGCTCGTCGCGGCCCGCGCGCCACTTCAGGCACAGCCGTTCTTCTCCACGCCAGAGCAACGCCTGGCGCTCGCGCGCCAGCGCTACTTTGAAGAGGGCGTGCGGCCATCGGGCGTGGTCAGTGAGAGCGTGCTGCAGTCTTGGTCGCGCTGTTTGCAGGCACGCCGGCATCCGGATGAAGCGGTGCAGTTCAACCCGGTCACGGCGAGCCGCACGCATTCGGCTTTGTCGCGCAGCCGCTTGTTGCTCGAAACTGCCGCCACCGAGCTTCACCAGCTGCAAGCCACGCTCGCCGGCACAGCTTGCACCGTGCTGCTGACCGATCCGCAAGGCGTGGTCGTGCATTCGGCGCGCACCGGCGAAAACGCCGATGAAGCGCTCATGCCGCTGGCCCGCCGCATTGGCGTCTGCCTGGCCGAAGGCGCGATCGGCACCAACGCACCCGGCGTGACGGCCCACACCGGCCAAGCAAGCCTGGTGCGCGGCGGCGAACACTTCTTCGGTTCGATCCAACTGATGCACTGCGCGGCAGCGCCGATCCGCGATGTCAACGGCCGCGTGGCCGGTGTGCTCGATGTGTCGAGCGAGCACCGGCCCTTTGGCTTCGATGCTGCGGCCGTCGTGGGGCTCTACGCCACGGCCATCGAGAACCGGCTGCTGCAGGCGCAATCGGCCGAGCACGTCGTCATTCATCTGCAGACGGCGCCCGGCCTGATTGGCACGCCGCTCGAAGGCCTGGTGGGCGTGAAAGCCGATGGGCGGATCGCCTGGGTCAATGGCGCTGCCGCCTGCCTTCTGGGCAGCGGCGCATGCAGCGCCATCGGCTTGCTGGTCAACAACGTGTTCGAGCTCGACTTGGCGGCACTTGCAGCGCTGACCCGCCGGCGTGAGCCCGCACTGCACCGGCTGCCGAACGGGCTCAACGTGTGGCTCCAAGCCAGCATGCAGGCCCGTGACGGCGCGAAGGGCGCCGTCTTCCAACTCGGCTGCGCGCCGCCGCGGGCGGCGGCAGCGGCGGCTTTGCCAGCACGCTCTGCACCTTGCCCTGAAGGAGCTGAAGGATCTGAATGCGCGGCCACTGAGCCTGGCCTCCATCAAGGCCCCAAAACCGCTCGCGCCACAGCCTATGCGGCCTCTGCCACTTGGCGCGACTCCGAACAGCACCTGATCGAGGCCACGCTGCAAGCCTGCGAGGGCAATGTCTCGAAGGCCGCGCGGCGGCTCGGTGTATCGCGCGGGTTGATCTATCGCCATTTGAGAGCCTGACACGCGCCACATCATCCTGATTCACCCAGCCCGATAATCGGCCGCATGCAAGTGTTTCGCGGCTTTCACCACCCCGGCATCGCCCCGGCCTGCGCACTGACCATTGGCAATTTCGACGGCGTTCACCGCGGTCACCAAGCCATGCTTGCGCTGCTTCGCTCTGAGGCCGAGCACCGGCGGCTGCCGTCGTGTGCCGTGACCTTCGAGCCGCACCCGCGCGACTACTTTGCGATGCGCGCCGGCCACCCGAATGCCGCGCCCGCCCGCATCGCAACGCTGCGCGACAAGCTCAGCGAGCTCGCCCGCTGCGGCATCGATCAAGCCGTGGTTTTGCGGTTCGACGAACGCTTCGCCCAGCAATCGCCGCAGGCCTTCATCGACGATGTGCTCGTGGCCGGGCTCGGCACGAAGGTCGTGCTCGTTGGTGATGACTTCCGCTTCGGCGCCAAGCGAGCCGGTGACTACGCCTTGCTCGACGCCGCCGGCCCGAACGCAGGCTTCGATGTGGCGCGCATGAACAGCTATGAAGTGCATGGCCTGCGCGTTTCGAGCTCGGCCGTTCGCGAGGCGCTTGTCGCGGGCGACATGGCGCGCGTCGGCACCTTGCTCGGCCGCCCTTACAGCATCAGCGGCCATGTGATCCACGGCCAAAAGCTCGGGCGCAGCTTGGGCGCATCAACCGCTGAAGCGAATGACGGCTTTCGCACGCTCAACCTGCGATTCGCCTATCAGCGGCCGGCGGCCATGGGCATCTTCGCGGTGCGCACGCACGGCTTGGCCGATCAGCCGGTTGACGGCGTGGCAAGTCTTGGCCGGCGGCCGACGGTCGATGACAGTGGCCGTGTGCTGCTCGAGGTCTATTGCCTGGACTGGCCCGAGCCGCTCGGCAGCGAGGGGGGCTACGGTAGACTCGTTCGGGTGGAACTGCTGCACAAACTTCGCGATGAAGCCCGCTATGACGGGCTGGCCGCATTGACGACCGCGATACAGCGCGACACCGACAACGCCCGCGCTTGGTTGTCTGCCCACAGGCCCACCACCGCGCCGGCACACGCTGCCGAGCACCGCCAGACTTCGCGCGACCGAATTAGTTGACGGGGTCGGCCGAACGCGCCCCGGGGCGCTTGCCGCACCACGCTTCGTCTGCGAATTCACCTCCGCCGCATCGACCCCGCGCCGACTGCGTCGCCCCCAGCACACCCGGCCCGATGGCCCATTGCCACCGCGCTACCGCGCTACCGAGACTTCACCCGAGCTCATCATGTCCGAAGACAACACCACCGCCGCCGCCGTCAACTACCGCGCCACGCTGAATCTGCCCGACACGCCGTTCCCGATGCGCGGCGACCTGCCCAAGCGCGAGCCGGGTTGGGTGAAAGAGTGGGCTGAGAAAGGCGTCTACCGCCAGCTGCGCGACGCTCGCCACGGCCGCCCGCTCTTTGTGCTGCACGACGGCCCGCCCTATGCCAACGGCGCGCTGCACGTGGGCCACGCTGCCAACAAGCTGCTCAAAGACATGATCGTCAAGGCGCGGCAACTCGCCGGGTTTGATGCGCGCTACACGCCCGGCTGGGATTGCCATGGCTTGCCGATCGAAAACCAGATCGAGAAGACCTTCGGCCGAGGCCTCAGCCGCGCCGATGTGCAGGCCAAGAGCCGCGCCTACGCAACCGAGCAAGTCGCCCAGCAGATGGCCGATTTCAAGCGCGTGGGCGTGCTCGGCGATTGGGAGCACCCTTACCTCACGATGAACTTTGCCAACGAAGCCGGCGAGATCAGAGTGCTCAAGCAGCTGATCGAGCGCGGCTTCGTCTACCGCGGCTTGAAGCCCGTTTACTGGTGCTTTGACTGCGGCTCATCGCTCGCCGAATTCGAGATCGAATACGCCGATAAGAAGTCGCACACGATCGATGTGGCCTTCCTTGCGGCCGAGCCCGAGAAGCTTGCCGCGGCCTTCGGCTTGCCAGCGCTCGCGAAAGAAGCCTTCGCGGTGATCTGGACCACGACCGCGTGGACCATCCCCGCCAATCAGGCGCTCAACCTCAACCCGGCGCTCGAATATTCGCTCGTCGATACCGATCGCGGCATCTTGCTCCTCGCCAGCGCACTCGTTGAGAAGTGCCTCGCGCGTTACGGCATCGAGGGCACAGTGCTCGCCACCACGCTCGGCGAAAAGCTCGGCGGCTTGACCTTCCACCACCCGCTCGCCAAGGTCGATGCGGGCTATGACCGCGTCGCACCGATCTACCTCGCCGACTACGCCACTGCTGATGACGGCACCGGCATCGTCCACTCCGCCCCAGCCTACGGCGTGGAAGACTTCAACTCCTGCCGCGAGCACGGCATGGCAACCGACGACATCCTGAACCCCGTGCAAGGCAACGGCTCCTATGACGCTGCCCTGCCCCTGTTCGGCGGGCTCAACATCTGGAAGGCCGGCCCGGTGATCACCGAGGCTTTGCAAAACGCCGGCCGCCTGCTCGCGACCTCCGCCTTCACCCACAGCTACCCGCACTGCTGGCGCCACAAGACGCCGGTGATCTACCGCGCAGCCGCTCAGTGGTTCGTGCGCATGGACGCTGCGACCACGCAAACCGCAGGCGTCTTCACCAGCAACGCGGCACCGAAGTCGCTGCGCGAAACCGCGCTCGCAGCCATCGAAGAAACCACCTTCTACCCAGAAAACGGCAAAGCACGGTTGCACGACATGATCGCCAACCGGCCCGACTGGTGCATCAGCCGCCAACGCAATTGGGGCGTGCCGCTGCCCTTCTTCCTGCACAAGGACACCGGCGAGCTGCACCCGAACACGATGGCCTTGATCGACCGCGCGGCAGCGATCGTGGCGGAAGGCGGCGTCGAGGCGTGGTCGCGGCTCACAGTGGAAGATGTGCTCGGCACTGAGGCCGCTGCCTACACCAAGAGCAACGACATCCTCGACGTCTGGTTCGACTCCGGCTCGACCTTCTCGCATGTGCTGCGCGGCACACACCCCGGCACCACGACCGAAGACGGGCCCGAAGCCGACCTCTACGTGGAAGGCCATGACCAGCACCGCGGCTGGTTCCATTCGTCGCTCTTGATCGCCTGCGGCGTGGAGGGCCACGCGCCGTACCGCGGGCTGTTGACGCACGGCTTCACGGTCGATGGCTCGGGCCGCAAAATGAGCAAGAGCCTGGGCAACTACATGCCGCTGGCCGAATCGGCGCACAAATACGGCGGCGAAATCCTCCGCCTCTGGGCGGCTGCGACCGACTATTCCGGCGACCTCGCCATCGACGACAAGATCCTCGCCCGCGTGGTCGATGCGTACCGCCGCATCCGCAACACCGTGCGCTTTTTGCTCGCCAACACGAGCGACTTCGACGCGGCGGTTGACGCCGTGCCGTTGGCCGAGATGCTTGAGATCGACCGCTGGGCGCTTGCCCGCAGCGCAGAGTTTCAAGCCGAGGTGCTGGCGCACTACCAGGTCTATGAGTTCCACCCGGTGGTGGCCAAGCTGCAGGTCTTCTGCAGTGAAGACTTGGGCGCGTTCTACCTCGATGTGCTGAAGGACCGGCTCTACACCACCGCGCCGAAGAGCCTTGCCCGCCGCAGCGCACAGACCGCGCTTTGGCACCTCACGCACGCGATGCTGCGCTGGATGGCGCCGTTCTTGAGCTTCACGGCCGAAGAGGCGTGGAAGTTGTTTGCGCCGCAAGCCACGCAGTCGATCTTCGTCGAGACATTCAGCGATGTCTCGGCTTGGCAAGACGAGGCTTTGCTCGCGAAGTGGTCGCGCCTGCGGCACTGGCGCGATCTCGTCAACAAAGAGATCGAAGCGGTGCGCAGCGCCGGGCACATCGGCTCGTCATTGCAAGCCGAGGTGACGATCACCGCCGCCGGCGATGACCACGCCTTGCTCGCAGGCCTGGGCGATGCGCTGAAGTTCGTCACCATCACCTCAGCCGCCACGGTGTTGAGCGGCGAGGCCACGGCGATTGCCGTTGCGCCATCGACTTCTGCCAAGTGCGAGCGGTGCTGGCATTACCGCAGCGATGTGGGTGCCGATTCGGCTCACCCCACGATCTGCGGCCGCTGCACCAGCAACCTCTTCGGCGCGGGCGAAAGCCGCGCCATCGCCTGACCAGCACCAACAGTTCCCCTTATCGCACCATGGCCCTCAAGAAATCATCCGGCAGCAGCTTGCTGCCTTGGCTCGGCATCGCCGCCATCGTGATCCTGCTCGATCAGTTCAGCAAAACGCTGATCACCGGCGCGTTCCAGTTGAACCAAAGTCATACCGTGACTTCGTTCTTCAACATCGTGCGGGTTCACAACAGCGGCGCGGCGTTCTCGTTTCTGGCCGGTGCTTCGGGCTGGCAGCGCTGGTTCTTTGTGGGCCTTGGCGCGCTGGCGGCGATCTTCATCGTCTGGTTGCTCAGGAGCCATGGCGGCCAGCGGCTCTTCAGCTGGGCACTCGCGCTGATCTTGGGCGGCGCAATTGGCAACGTGATCGACCGGCTGCTGCATGGCCATGTGATCGACTTCATCCAAGTCCACTACGCGAGCGCCTACTACTTCCCCGCCTTCAACATCGCCGACAGCGCAATCACCATTGGCGCCGGCTGTTTGATCCTCGATGAATTTCTGCGGGTGCGGCGCGGGCGTTGAGCGGCTGCGCAAGGCCGCTTTGCCCCTAGTACCGCAGATGCGCGGGAGACGGAAGTAGTGTCCACTTCGCGCACGCAGTGTTGGCGTGCTGCGGCCGGACGCGATGATCTCCCACTACCTCCATTTCGACCTTCGACTCTTCAACCACGAAGCCAACGCTGAAGGCGAGCACTTCTGCGTGCAGGTTGACGCCTCGCCCGTCGGCGAGCAAGCCGTGCCCGAGCGCGTGTCGCTCCCGCCGGGCTTTCACGCCAAGCTCACCAAGCTGGAGCGCCGCGCGTTCGATGACGACCCCCGCGCTCTGATCGACATCGGCACCGAGATTGCCGCGCTGATGCTGCCGCCGCGCGCGCGGCAGATGTTTCACCTCTCGCTCTCGAAGCTGCGCGAAAACGAAGGCCTGCGGCTGCGGATCAAGTGCGGGCACGTCGAGCTTGACCGCATTCCGTGGGAGTTCGGCTATGTCGAATGCGGGCTCGACGATGCCGGCGCTGCGCTCGGCCGCCGAGGCTTCATTGCCGGCAACTCGCGGCTCTCGCTCGTGCGCTACGTGAACAGCTTGCAGTTGATCGAGCCGAGTGCCGGGCGGCAAACCGGCTGGCGCGTGCTCGCCCTCGCCTGCGAGCCCGATGACCTTCGCGACCCCAACAACCCGTTGCAGATCGACCGGGAACTCGGCAACCTGCGCAGCGCGCTGGCCGGTGTGGGCGGCATCGAGGTCTTGCGGTGCGAGCCATCAACCCGCGATGCGCTGCGCAGCTTGCTGCTGGGTGGCGCCGAGATCTTTCACTTCGCCGGGCACGGTGAGTTTCGACACTCCAGCACAGCCAGCGGGCCAGCGCGCGCCTGCCTGATGCTGCAGTTGCCGAATGGCGGCGCTGATGAATGGGAGGCGGACGAGCTCGCCGTGCTCCTCGCCAGCAAAGGCATTCAGCTCGCGATGCTTGGCGCTTGCCGCTCCGCGCAGACCGATGGCCTCAACTCGTGGGCCGGCATTGCGCCTTCGCTCGTGCGCGCCGGCATTCCGGCCGTGATCGGCATGCAATACACGGTGTATGACGCGAGCGCGATCGCGTTCTCGAAGATGTTCTACCAAGCCTGGGCGCGGGGTTGTGACATCGATGCGGCCGTGGCCGAAGCGCGCGGCGCGATTGCAGATGTGGGCCCGGGCCGCGACTTCGCCACGCCCGTGCTCTACATGCGCGTGCCGTCGCTCAAGCTCGATCTCGGCATTCGCGAACCCATTGCAGTCGATCCGCCGAAAGTCGCGGCAGCGCCACCACCAGCTCCAGCTCCAGCTCCAGCACCATTGGCCCCGCCCGTGCTGAAACAGATCGCCCAGCTCTACGACTACAAGCTCGTTCACGACGCGCTGCACTCCGCCCGCATGGGGCCATTTGCGTTGATCCAGTTGCGCTCGGCCGAATTCCCGGCCGGCAGCACGGCCCGTGAAATCGCCAAGCACGCGCGCGATCTGAAGATGCGGCTGCAAGACGTGAGCCGCGTGGCCGACCAAAGCCGCTGCGATGCTGATTTGATGCGCGAGATCGTCGAAGAATTCACCGATGCCATCGCCTGCCTCGACCGCGCGCTCACCGAGCGCAGCGTCGAGCCGCTCGAAGATGCGGTGGCCGCGTTCGATACCCTGCTCACGCGGCAGCCGGCCCGGGTTGACACCTGGATGGTGGCACTCGCCAAAGGCCTCGATCTCGAGCCGTTGATCGAGTTCCTGCGCGCCCGGGGCGCCGGGGCCGATGTGGGCGCCGGCGCCGATGTGCGCACCATGGCCGATGAGCTGCTCAACCGGGGCGAGCGCCTGCGCAAGGGCGCGGCGATGCACACCGTCTGCCAAAGCATCGACAACCGCCTTGCCGTGATCCGCAAGGCCGAAGAAGCCAAGCGCTTTCGAGAGATTTGCCGGCAGTGGAAGCCGTTGTCGGATTCGCTCGCGCGCATCCTGCCCGAATGGAGTGCCGAGGGCGTGGAGCGCTTGCGCCACAACACCAACGCGCTTGACCGCGGTGTTGCGGCCAATGACCAAAATGCGGCCGACGCCGTATTTGATGACTTCTGCGGCGACTTCGACTTCGGCTTCTACACCGTCGACTCCGACCTCCGCCAGCTCTGCGGCGAGATGCGAGACCGCACCGCAGCCTCCTTCGCCGCCGTGCGCGTGGCCGCGCCTTGATGACGATGGACACCGCGCTCCCGCCGTTCCAAACCTACGCCGAGTACCTGGAGGCCCACGAGCGCCTGCTCGCACAAGATGACGATGACCGCAGCGCTGACATCGCCGACAACAACGCCAAGGCCAACGCCAACGACAGCGCCAACAACACCACCAACACCACCACCAGCAACAGCGCCGATCGCCGCGCCGATGACGCGACCGAAGCCGAAGAACGCCAGCGCCTGATCGCCGCGATCGACGACATCCGCAGCTTCTTGCGCCGCGGCGGCGCAGGCGGTGCCTACCTCGACGAAGCCAAAGAGCGCCGTGCCTGCCAGGCCTTGCTCGACTACTGGGCGAGCCAGTGCTATTCGCACCAGCTCGACGTGCCGCGCACCGTGCTCGCCCCTCACGACGCAACCCTCTTGCCCACGCTGGCCGATGACGCCTGCACCTACGTGGGCCTGGAGGCGTTCGACGAAGCCGATGCGCGCCACTTCTTCGGCCGCGACGAACAAGTCAACGCGCTCGTCGAACGGCTCAAGACACAGCGGCTGGCCGTGGTGACGGGTGCATCGGGCTGCGGCAAATCATCGCTCGTGTTGGCGGGTGTGGTGCCGGCGCTCAAGCGCGGCGGTGTGGCCGGCAGCCAGGCTTGGCGCTACCTGCCCACGCTCGTGCCGGGCTTTGCGCCGCTGCAGCATCTGGCGCTCGCTTTGGCCTCCACGCTGCTGGCCACGGCAAGCGCCACCGAACGCGCGGCCTGGGCCGATGCGCAAGCCGCCGCCATGCGCCAAGACCCGGCGCAGGCCGCGCGCTTGCTGGCCGAGGGCGATCAGCCGGCGCTCGTCATCGTCGATCAGTTCGAAGAAGCGCTCACTTTGCGCACCGAGCAAGCCTCACCCGACTACCTCGCTTTTGTGGCGAACCTGCTGGCCCTCGTGGAGAACGAGGCCCCGGCGCACCGCGTGATCTTGACGATGCGCAAAGACGTGGAGCCCCAGCTCGCCCGCGAATACCCGGACCTCAACCGCCTCTACGGCCCGGCCGCGTTCCCGGTTTATTCGATGGAATCCACGCGGCTGCGCGAGGCCATCGAAAAACCTGCGTCACAGGCCGGGCTCAAGTTCCAAGAAGGCGTGGTCAACGATCTCATCAAGAGCGTGGTCGGTGAAGACGCGAGCCTGCCGCTGCTGCAGTTCAGCTTGATGGCGTTGTGGGAGCGCCGCAAAGGCAACCTCGTCACCCACGAGGCTTATCGCCAAGTGGGCAGCCCGCGCCAGGCCATGGCTGACGCCGCGAGCCGGCTTTATGAAACGCTGTCGAACGAACAGAAGCTGGCGGCGCAGCGCGTCTTCATTGCGCTCTCGCGGCCCGGCGAGGGCGGTGCCGTGTTCCGCAACCGCGCCAGCCGCCGCATGCTCCATGGGCTGGCAGATCCGAACAACGTGGATGTCGTGCTGCGCAAATTCACTGAGGCGCACCTCTTGCGCGTCACGCCCGCAGACACCGGTGCACAAGACGATCTTGCCGAGGTCACGCACGAATCTCTGCTGCGCAACTGGGATCTGCTCGACAAACTTTTTGCCCAGCAACGCGCCGAGCATGAGCGCCGGGCCTTTCTGCGTAAGCAGGCCGAGAAGTGGCGCGAGGCCGCGTTCGACCAGGCCTTCTTGCTCAGTGGCCTGGCACTTCAACAAGCCAACAGCGAGTTCAACGCCGAGGCCATCACCCTGCTCGAAGGCGAGTTTCTCGCGGCCAGCAATGCTGCCGAGCAAGCGAGGCAGCGGGCCTTGGCCGAAGAAGAAGAACGGCGGCGCGCCGTGGATCGCGCGCGGGTTGAAGTGGCCGAAGAACGCGCCCAAGTAGCCCGCGCTGCCGAAGCCGCGGCAATCAAGCTGGCCGAGCACAGTGCCAATGCGAATCGGCGCACGGCGGTGCGATTGCGGGTGGCGATGATCGCGCTGCTGCTTGCGGCGGGGCTGGTCATCGTCGCGGCGCTGGCGTGGTACGGCGCTCAACGCGCGAGCGAAGCCGCCGAGACCCGCCTGCTCGCATTCAATGCCAAAGCGCTGGCCGAAACCGATGCCGAGCTCAGCGTGCTGTTGGCCGCCGAGGCGAGCGCGCGCGAGCCCGCGCGCACATCGCAAATGGCCGCGGTGGTGGTGGATGCCTCTCAGTTCCGCCGTGCTGTGATCGAGCTGCCGGCCGCGCTGATCGGCGAGGCCGATGCGCTCGCGCTTGATCCCACGGGCACGCACCTGCTGATCGCCAACGGCAACGGCGTCACCGAATGGACGCTCGATGCCGCAGGCCCCAAGCCGTCGCGCAAGCTGAGCTGGGCCACGCGGCCGCAAGATGTGAACCTGCTCGCCTACAGCCCTGACGGCCACACCATCGCCGCCGCCACCGACCTCGGCGCAGCACTCTGGAGCGGCACGGGTGACCTGGTGGCCAAGCAACTCAGCGGCTCTGAACCAATGCAACGGGTGAGCTTCAGTGCCAACGGCCACCTGCTCGGTGCCGTGTCGAGCGATGCACGTACCGTGAGCGCGTGGTCGGTGCCTGAAGGCGAGCCGCTTCTCTCCTACAAGCCCGAAGGCGCGGCGGGCGAAGGGCTGATCTACAGCGTGGTGTTTGCGCAAGGCGCGGCAGGCGCGCAAGGCGCGGCCATCACGCCTGCGGAGAGCGCATCGGCGGCGCAGGCCTCGGCGTCTGCTGGCGAAGCCACAAAGCTCATCGTCGTCAAAGCGCCTGACCCGAAGACATCGAAGATGCGGCTCTTCGTGCACAGGGTTGCAGGCGGCCACATCGACCCGCGCCCCACGGTGGACGACATGCAGCCCTGCCCGCAATTCGACTTTGCGTACACCGCGGGCGGCAACAAAATCGGCTTCTCGCTCAACCCCAAAGTTTGCTCGTTCGACGTGCGCAACCTCGGCCACGGCGAGACCGCCAGCAGCGTCACGCCCGCCGCAAGATCGGGCGACGTGAGCGACATCGCCATCAGCCCAGACGGCAGCCTGCTCATTCGCCTGTTGAGCCGCACCACCGAAGCGCAGGTGCTGAACTTGACGACCGGCGAACTCTGGCGCCTGCAAGGCGCGTTCGATCTGCCCAACAGCACCTCGTATGAAGCTCGCCTTGCGGTGAGCGGCAGCGGCGAGCGCTTGGCAATCAAAGGGCGCAACGGCGCCGTGCGCATCTTCGATCTCGACAAATCTGGCAGCGGCTCCGCCACCGCACGCTGGATCAGCCCTGACGACAACCTCACCGTCGTGCCCATCAACGACGGCCGGCGCACCGACCTCGAATTCCGCAACAAAGCGACTGGCAAGTCGCTGCGGCTCGACCCGCAAGGCGCCTACGGCGACATCCGCGACTTCTTCGTGGGCGCCGATGGCCGCACGCTCTTTGCACTCGCCACACCTGCGAGCGACGAAAAGGCCGAGTTCATGCTCGCCTTCGATTTGCCAGCCACTGGCCCGCCGAACACACGCCGCGTCGACGACGTTCTCGCCTGGGATGAAGACCTCTTCCTCGCTCGCGATGGCGCTGACTGGCTGCTCTCCGTCGGCCCGACGTTGGCGCCGGTTTATCGAATGCCGGCCGCCAAACCGGAAACCAAGCCAGACGCCAAACCAGACACCAAACCCGACGCCGAACCCGCGCCAGCCTGCGGTGCGCGGCCCAATGCATCGATCCAGCTCGGCGGCCCGCGCCTCTTCGCTGTTCAAACCTGCTCAGCACAAGGCACGCAGATTCAGGTCTTCGCGATCGACGAGCGCGGCGCGGCCAGCGAGAAGCGCTTGCTGCGCACCATCGAGCGGCAGTCGGCCGAGCCGATTGACATTGCTTTCCGCGGCAAGAGAATCTTGTTGCTGAAAGACGGCAAACGCACCGAGGTCTGGGACCTCAAAGCCCGCGGCGACCAACCCGCCTTCGCACTCGAGGGCGTGCAGATGCGCCACATCTATCTCGGCAACGACAGCAGCCTCGTCGTCTCACGCCGCCAAGGCCAGCCCTGGGAGCTGCGCGACCTGGCCGCCCGCGGCGCGGTGCAAGACACGCTGCCGGCGGAGTTTCAGATTGGGGCCGAGGCCGTCTATGCCTGGGCGCCGCGCGAGACGGGCCAGGGCAGCGGCATCCTCGTTCGCGCACTCGCCGATCGCGGCGCCGCGCCACTCTTCATCGAAGGCGCCGATGCGCGGCCCGAGTTCAGCCGCAAGGGCGACATCCTCATCGTCAAGCTGCCGCGAGACAACCGCACGCGCATCTACAAACTGCCCGGCACCACGCCGATCTTCGAGACCGACATGGCCTCGTTCGAAGGCGCCCGCGTGACCGACAGCGGCAACCACATCCGCTATCCCGACGGCCGGCTAGTTGCCACCAATCGCGGCGACTTGATCAAGAACGCGCGCGCCCGAATTCACCGCGACATCAACGACAGCGACCGCTGCCGCGCACTCGACGACGAGCGCGCCTGCGCGCGTCGCCAAGAGGCGGCGATCAAGGAGGCGTCGGTCCGGATGGAGGCTGCTGGGGCTTCCAAGTCGCGGTGATCTTGATGGCGCCGCTGGCCTCGCCCGATGTCAGGCAAGGCACACCGGCCTGACCTTTGAAGCCAAGGCTGAGCTCGACAGTCCATGACTCGGGCTTGGTCGCATCGAGCGCCTCACGGATCGGCCGCAGCACGCCGCCGAGCACGTTGCGCATGTCTTGGCCGATGTCACGCACCTTGTCGGCCACGACGCCGCGCTCGGCTCCCCGCTCTGCTCCACGCTCGGCCAGCAAGGGCCGCAGCGGCGGCTCGTCACCATCGGTCTCCACGGCGATGAGCATCCCGTCGATCATGATTTCGCGCGTCGGCATCTCGTTCTCCTGGTTCATTCAGCTGGGGTGAAACCTCAAGGACTGCCGTGCAAAGTGGTCACGGAATCAGCACGCTGCAGCCGGTGGTGCGGCGCGCTTCCAGGTCGCGGTGCGCTTGGGCAACGTCGGCCAGGGCGTAGCGCTGGTCGATGCGAATCTTGATCTGGCCGCTGCTCACCATCGCAAACAAATCGTCGGCCATGGCCTGCGTGGCTTCGCGTGTGGCCATGTGGGTGAAGAGCGTGGCCCGCGTTACGTAGAGCGAGCCTTTGGGGCCGAGCGAGCCGATTGCAAACGGCGGCACCACGCCCGAGGCATTGCCAAAGCTCGCGAGCAGCCCAAACGGGCGCAGGCAGTTGAGCGACTTCTCGAACGTGTCTTTCCCGATCGAGTCATAGACCACCTTCACGCCCTGCCCGCCAGTGATCTCCTTGACTCGCGCTTCGAAATCTTCGGTTCGGTAATTGACGGCGTGGGCAGCGCCATGCTCGCGAGCCAAAGTGCACTTCTCGTCACTGCCTGCCGTGCCGATCAATTGCAAGCCAAGCGCCTTGGCCCATTGGCATGCAATGAGGCCCACGCCGCCAGCTGCAGCATGGAAGAGCACGAAGTCACCGGCTTGCAAGCCGCCCTGCGGCAAGGTTTTCTTCAGCAGGTATTGCGCGGTCAAGCCCTTGAGCATCATCGCGGCACCGGTATCAAAAGAGATGGCGTCGGGCAGCTTGCACACGGTAAGCGCAGGCATCACACGAAGCGTGGTGTAGCTGCCCGGTGGGTTGCCGGCATAAGCGGCGCGGTCGCCCACCTTGAGGTGCGTCACGCCCTCGCCCACCGCTTCAACGACACCGGCTGCCTCCATGCCGAGCGAGAGCGGCATCGGCATCGCATACACCCCAGCACGTTGATAGACGTCGATGAAGTTGAGCCCACACGCATGGTGGCGAATGCGGATCTGGCCCGGGCCGGGCTCGCCCACCGGCAGATCAACCAGGTGCATGGCCTCCGGGCCGCCGTGTTGACTGACCTGGACCGTGGGGCTGAGTTGGGATGTCATGGCGGTGTCTCCGAAAAGAATCGTGGCAAGGTGGCGGCGGCGTTATCGTGCCAGCACTTTCCGAGTGATGCATTGATGAAACGCCTGACCTCCGCGCCCAATCTCGCCCTCGCCACGCTCTGGGCTGACATGCTGAGCCACGCCGGCGTGGCCACCACGGTGCAGCGCGCCTACGCCAGCAGCATCGCGGGCGAGTTGCCGTTTGATCAGACTTGGCCGGAGCTCTGGGTGCAAGACGGCGATCAACTCGAGCACGCTCGCGGCCTGCTTCACGAGCTGCGCCACCCGCGGCACCGGCACTGGGCCTGCCCGGGCTGCCATGAAGTGATCAACGGGCCCTTCGAGCAATGCTGGAACTGCGGCGCGTTGATGCCGGCTTGAGTGTTCACGGCCTGCCGCATGGCCGATTCTCCATGTGTGTGAAACCGGCCACCGGTGAATGCCTGCAACCAAGCCTTTGCTAAACCACCGCAGCCGTTGGCGACCGGCTACTTCGCACCACCCGACAAGCCAGCCCGCTTCTTGATCGCAGCCGCAATTTCAACGCCCAGCTCGGTGAGGTTGAGTGGCTTGCCGACATGAGCATCAAACCCCGCCTGCATTGCCTTGAGCCGATCCGCCTCGCGAGACATCGCCGAGACCGCGATCACAGGAATGGACCGCGTCTCAGGGGCACTGCGCAAGTGCTCTGCAAGCCAGTAGCCGTCGTGCCACGGCATGGAGATATCTGACAGCACGACATCGAAGCGCTCATTGCACGCAACCTGAAGCGCACGGGTCGCGTTGTCCACAGCAACGATCTCTGCGCCATTGAGTTCGAGCAGCTCAGTGAACGCATCAAGGAGCAGCGCGTCGTCGTCAACCAACAAAATGCGCATACCGGAGAGGGCTTGATGCGGCTCTTCTGACGATGCCGGTGCCACCTCCGTTGGCGGCAACGTCAACGGCAACCACACGTGAAACTGCGCCCCGTGCCCCGGCCCGGCGGACGTGGCCTCCGCATTCCCACCGTGCAGCGCGGCCAGCTGTTTGACCAGCGCCAAGCCAATCCCCAGGCCAATGTGCTTGCGGCTCGTGCCCGCATCGACCTGGTTGAACATCTCGAACACCCGGTCGAGAAACTGTGGCTCGATGCCAATGCCCGAGTCGGCCACGGTCAACTTGGCGCGCCCCGCTTCGACCACCAAACTCACCCGCACATCACCAAAATCAGGCGTGAACTTGATGGCGTTGGTGAGCAAGTTCCAGACGATTTGCTCTGTTCGCACCGGGTCGACCATGGCCGTCACCGACTCGGGCAAATCCAGCGTCAAGTTCAGGCGCTTGGCCTGAAGATCGGGGCCGACAGCGCTGGCGATGTTGCGAATGAGGTCAGACAAATCAACCGCCACTTGCGCGAGCACCACCTTGCCCGTATTCACCCGAGAAAGCTCCAACAAATCGTTGATGATTTGCGTCTGGCTGACTGTTGCCGAGTGGATGGCGCGCATCGCCCGATCTGCTCTCGGATCCTTTGGAAAGCTGGGCAAGCGCGCGAGCAGTTGCGCGCTCATTTGAATCACGGCCAATGGGTTTTTGAGCTCGTGCGACATCACGGCCAAGAACTCGTCTTTCATGACGCTCGCCTGCTGCAATCGATCGCGCTCGGCACGCTCTTGCTGCAACGCGGCCTCACGCTCCCGCTCGCGCGACTCTGCGCTGGTGAAATCACGCGCAATCTTGGCGTAGCCGAGCACACCGCCATCAACCAACGGTGTGGTGATGCCGCTGACGAAAATCCGCTCGCCGCCTTTGCGGAGATACCAACGATCGTCTCCAGCGCGCAACTCTTCGCTGGCTTTCTTCAGCTCTTCAGCCGGCACGCCGGCGATGCGATCTTCGATCGTGAAGATGATGTCGTACGGGCGGCCGATCGCCTCTTCGGCAGTGAAGCCAAACACCCGCTCCGCACCCGCGCTCCACGTGATGACCACGCCTGCAGCGTCGGTGGTGATGATGGCGTATTCGCGCATGCTCTCGGCCACCAGCCGCATGCGCTGCTCGCTGAGTCGAAGGCTTTCTTCCATCGCGCGGCGAGCCGTGACGTCAAAGAAAGTGAGCACCGTTCCGTCGATGCGCGCTTTGCCGGTGCGATACGGCAAGAGGCGCGCTAAAAACCAGCGTCCGTCGTCGAGGCATTTGACCTCGCGTTCAACGCGGCGCAGGTCCTTCATCACCGAGATGGTGTCGGCTTCGAGCAATGGGTAGTCAAGGCGGTGCGTGATGTCTGACAGCGGCCGGCCGAAGTCCGAGGCGAGCAAGTTGAAAAGCGTGGCAGCCTGCGGTGTGAATCGCTTCACGCGCATGTCGCGGTCCACAAACACTGCGCCAATTTCCGCCGAGACCATCAGGTTTTGCAGGTCATCGTTTGCCTTGGCGGTCTCCTCGATTTTCAAGTTCAACTCGGCATTGACCGTGGTGAGCTCTTCGTTGACTGCTTGCAACTCTTCTTTGCTGGTCTCGAGCTCTTCGGTCGCGGAGCGAAGCTCTTCGTTGATGGTTTGCAGCTCTTCATTGGAAGCCCGCAAATCCTCGGTCGATGCCGCAGCCTCGCCGCGCGTGCTGTTCAGATCGCTCAGCGCCTTCATCAGTTCGAGCTCGAGCGAGGCGATGACCGGGTCTCTGCCTTCTGGCCAATCGCCGTCCTCTGACATCGACTCGTCAGACTCGTCGAACACGACGAGGTAGAGCCCCCGCAATGACGCGTCAGCCACCGGCCGCACGCTGACGGTCACGGTGCTTTGCTTCCCGTTGATTTGCAGGCGGACACGGCGCGCCTCAACGCTCTTGCCAGTCTCCGCAGCACGGGCAAGTGCGGCGCGGAGTTCGGCACGAAGCTCAGGCCGTACCAACGCCATCAACTTGTTCGACGGCGCACCACCTGGCAGGCGAAGCAAATGCGCTGCACGCTCGTCGACGTGCAAGGTGGTGTCGTCAGCGTCCACCAGCACCGTGGGTGGCCCGTGGTTACGAAGCGCACGCTCATGCGTGACTTCGAGGATGGGCCTGGATGCTTCGGCTTTGGGCGGCTCGGCGGCAGCGGGAAATGAACGCAAGGCAGTGTGCGCCGGCAAGGGCGGGAGCGTTCGGGTGTTGGCCGCGCCTTGCCGCGCATGGAAGACGCGGTAGCGCTTGTCCTGCGGGGTGAACAAGTCTTCGGCCGCGTCAGTCGTCTCGGAGCTGCCGAGAAACAGCAGGCCGCGCGGCTTGAGCGCGAAGTGAAAGCTGCGCAGCAATTGCGCCTGGGCCGAGCGGTCCAGGTAGATCAGAAGGTTGCGGCAGCAGATCAAATCCATCCGCGAGAAAGGCGGATCGGAGATCACGTTGTGAACGGAGAACACAACGTTGTTGCGAACTGCCTTGGCGATGCGAAAGCCCACCGGATCGTCAACAAAGCACTCGTGGAGTCGTTCAGCAGACACGTCAGTCGCAATCGAACGCGGGTAGGCGCCAGTGCGCCCCACCGCGACGGCTCGCTCGTCGATATCGGATGCAAAAACCTGGACCGAGGTGCCGAGTGGCTTGAGCAACTCTCGAAGTGTGATGGTGACGGAGTAAGCCTCCTCGCCCGTCGCGCAGCCGACGACCCACACCCGAAATGGCTCGGCGACTGCGCGCGCGCCGATCGCGTTTTTAAGCGCCACTTCGAGCGCGCCAAAGGCGTCAGGATCACGAAAGAAGTTCGTGACGCTGATGAGCATGTCCTGCAGCAACTCGGAGGTTTCGTTGGGCTCCGTTTCCAGGTACCGGCGGTAGCTCGGCAGATCGGGCATGGCATTGACCTGCATGCGCCGCTCTAGCCGGCGCAGTACCGTGGCGCGCTTGTAGGCCGAAAAGTTGTGCCCAGTTCGCTCGCGAAGCAGCGCCATGATGGAGAGCAGCGCCTCTTCGGCGAGCAATTCCGCGTCGCCAGCAGCTGGCGACACAAAGAGATTGGCGGGCGGCTTTGGCAGCTGAATGCGCTTGGCGTTCTGCCAAAGCGACACGAGCTTGGCCGGCATCTCGGCCACAGGCAAAACAAAATCCACGAGCCCCGTGGCCACGGCAGCACGCGGCATGCTGTCGAACTCGGCATCTTCCAGGCTGTGCGCAATCGTCACGCCGCCCAACTCTTTGATCCGCTTGAGGCCCTGCGCGCCGTCCGCCCCGCTGCCCGACAACACCACACCCACGGCTCGCTCTTGGTGAGCCACTGCCAGCGTGCGAAAGAACAGGTCGATCGAGTGGTGCCGCGCTTGCTGGCTGGGCATATCAGTCACGCGCAGTTCGCCCTCCACCATGGTGAGCTTCTTCGCTGGCGAGATCACATAAACGTGGTCCGGCTGAACGGGCTGCGAGTGCGAGACCGTGACCACCGGCAGTGGCGAGGCGCGTTGCAGAATCGCGCCGAGCGAGCTTTCGTGATCAGGCGAAAGATGCATGACGACGATGAACGCCATGCCCGAGTCAGGCGGCATCGCTGCGAACAAACGCTGCAACGCCGACAGACCGCCGGCAGATGCGCCAATGCCCACCACCGGAAAATCGAGGTGACTCTTGGCGGGGTTCAGGTCGTCACGATCTGGTTCATTTGCGGCAGGCTGCATCACTCGTTGCTCTCTTTCGTCGATAAGCCCACCTTACAAACATACTCCAGCGACAAGACTCATCCAGTGGGGATTCGCCAGACGTGGAGCCCATCGCCCATCGAAGCCAGGCCTTTGGCCGCCCCGACAAGTCTTGACGCGGAGCAGTGTTTCACAGGCCCAAAAGCCTGGCAAGGCGGAGAAG
The DNA here is from genome assembly GCA_043778145.1 of Rhizobacter sp. Lineage (GTDB taxonomy): Bacteria > Pseudomonadota > Gammaproteobacteria > Burkholderiales > Burkholderiaceae_C > LMDS01. The sequence goes on along the minus strand of JAYWGR010000057.1, from coordinate 50,044 downwards.
CGCCATGCGGTGCGCATGAATGCATACCGCGCGGCTCGCTCATCGGTGCAGTGGCGATGAATGGGCACTCATCTGCCGCATAGAAAGACTGGCAAAGTCCGACTGGCTCCGCATTAATACGTGCCTGGATAGGCGCCGCCGTCGATCAAGATGTTCTGCCCGGTGATGTAGCCCGCATGCACGCTGCAGAGAAAGGCACACGCCGCACCAAACTCAGCGGCTGTGCCGAAACGCTGTGCCGGGATCGCTTGGGCGCGCTTCGAAGCGACCTCGTCCATCGTTTGGCCGGTCTTGGCGGCGTTGGCAGACATGGTTGAACGCAGGCGGTCAGTGTCGAAGGCGCCGGGCAACAGGCCGTTGATGGTGACGCCCCGCACCGCGATCGAACTGCGCGCCAAGCCAGCCACGAAGCCAGTCAACCCCGAACGCGCGCCGTTGCTCAAGCCAAGAATGTCAATCGGCGCCTTCACCGCGCCCGAGGTGATGTTGACGACACGCCCAAAGCCACGCTGCGCCATGGCATCGACAGTCGCCTTGATCAGCTCGATCGGCGTCAGCATGTTGGCGTCAAGCGCTTTGATCCAGGCGTCGCGGTCCCAATCGCGAAAGTCACCGGGCGGCGGACCGCCGGCGTTGTTGATGAGGATGTCAACCTGGGGGCAGGCCGCCAGCGCTGCGGCGCGCCCGGCGGCGGTAGTGATGTCACCCACCACATAACGCACCTCGCCGCCGCGAAGGGCTTGCAATTCAGCAGCCGTGGCACTCAGCGCCTCGGCACCGCGCGCGGTGATCACCACGTTGACACCCTCTCGCACCAGTGCCTCGGCGCAACCCTTGCCGAGCCCTTTGCTGGCCGCGCAAACGAGCGCCCATTTACCGGTCAGGCCGAAATCCATGTCAGTTGCCTCGCAAAGGGTGTGGGGTGGTGGTTGGGCGGGTTTGGCGCTGCTGCGTCACCCTGGCCGGGATGGTAGTTGTCGCGCGCACTTCTCCCACCAGCTTGACGTTGTGGCGGAGATAGAAACGGTTTGGGTCGATCGGCATCAAAGTATCAAGCGGCGAGCTAGCGACTGCTGCGCAGCTTCTGCCGTCACCGCTTGCAACGCAGGTGCTACGAGGCCGATTCGCTCGCCGTTTGCTGCATCGAATCGCCGAATTGAAAGCAGCGCCGTCGAATCGTTGAGCTGGCTCAATGGCCCTGACGCGTATGGCAAGATGCAGCGACGGGAGGCCATGCGCATTGCCATACAGCACTTCGTTCGAGCAAATAATGGCGCACGCATGGCGTCAGACGGCATCAAGCGTCCACGACGTTTTTGCTGAACAACTGCTTTCTCGGCACACAGGAAATCGCGAAGAATTCTGACGTTGGCTAAAGCCTTGCGACGCCATCTCTAATCAGGAGTTAAGAATGACCTTCACCAAATTGCTGGCATTTATCTTCATCGCATTCACGACAACGTCCACGCTGGCCGCTGACGCAGCGGAACGCAAGTTCATTAGACAGGGCATGGGCGAGGGAGAAGTTATTTTTAAGGTCGGAAAACCTGACCATGAGGCCTTCATTAGCAACGTCAAAGGTGAACCCGAGCAGAAAACCTGGACGTACTTCCCTCACCCCCAAGATCCCCAAACACTGACCATCGTGACATTTAACGCTGGCATAGTTTCCAGAATTGATCGCAAAATCTCTCGGTAGGGTTGTTGCAACATCATTCTCTGCCGCACAGTCACGTGCCCGTCTGCCGACGGTGCGGCAATGAAGACAACTCAGTAACCGCGTGCTGCATTGCATCGCCGAATTCAAGCGCCGATTCATTCCATCGCTGAGCTGAGTCAATTGCCTTTGCACGTGTAGCAAGATGAGGCGGCCTGTGGCGATGCTTTCGCCTTTGAGGTCGCTTCACAGTCCCACATTTAGCGCGTCGAGGCGCTGCTACGGCCCGAGACGCATCGACGTTTGCCTATGCGGACAAACGCCGGCAGGCCGGCGCTCCTCGCCTCAACCATGGGCCAACAAATAACGCACGGAAGGAAACTTACCAATTTAACGCAGCAAAGTAACGATAATACTTTGCCTTCCACCAAATACTTTCCTTACATAAATATGAAACAGCAAATTAGTCGCCTTTCTCCACATCAGAATGGCAAGGTCTTCGCAGTATTAATGGCTCTTTCATCATTAGTGATCGCCGTTCCGCTCATGTTGGTAGCATCAGCTTTCGGAACCCAAGAATCGTCGCCTTCGTTTGTTTTTATTTTGGTACTCCCAATTATTTACCTTTTCATCGGCTATATTTCCGTCGCCGTTGGTTGCGCGATCTATAACTTCTTTTTCAAGTACATCGGCGGCGTGGAGTTCGAGGCGCGAGGAACCGACGCTTAAGACAATCAGCCGGAGATGCCCCGGCAAGCCAAGTCTTGCGAGTTTTCTCAAACATGGGGCGAAACACTTAATGCAACCTTGGCACATATGCGCCTCCATGTTGCCAAGCTCACGCAAAAGATTGGAGCGCCGTACCAACAGCCGCCGCCCTCAATGACCTGGGACCATTAAAAGAATGAAGACCCCAAAGACTCGCCTTGGCTTCAGTATTCTGGCTGGGTACCTCGCAGCCAACGTGCTTCTATTCGTCGTCGACCCCTATTCTTCGCCATGGCACTATGGGTCACAGAATCCGGCTCCAATTGAAGTAACGACGCCAAACGACTCTGATTTGTCCCTAAACCAGATTATCAGAGTTCTGGATTCAATCGATCTGGCGTACGGAGCGCGCGCGCCGACCAAGACTGAAAAGCTGTGGCGAAGCAGCTTGCAGGTCATTGGGGCAGCCTGCCTCCCATCAAGCTTTGCCCTCATAATGAAAAGCTTTATGGGCTATATGGGACCAACGAACTCGCAACAACGAGCCTTTACAGTATCAGTCAAACAGCGGTACAACCATCTTGCCAGGCTCGCCATCAAAAAGGGCATGAGTAAGGAGGGTTTTTTGTTTCAGGAAGAGCCTTCTCTCTCCAAAATCAGCGGCGAACCATTCGCGTCGCTCCGCTGAAATTCAAGCGATCAACCCATCAGACTCGCAACCGCGTTTTCGCAACTCGCCATGTACCGCTCTATTCGTCTACCGAAAATGCCTCGGCAAGACGGCTCCCGCCGCCTGTCTCAAACGTCGGGCATCTACAAACAGACCTCAAACGCTTCGCTTTCTCCGGAATGAACCTAGCATGAACATAAACATTGGCTTGGCCTCCGATCACGCGGGCCTTGAATTGAAGCGCTTCCTAGTCAGTGAACTCGAAAGGCGGAGTTTCGCCGTGCGCAATTTCGGCACCAACACGAATGAATCGTGTGACTATCCCGACTTCGCACACGCCGTGGCGCGCGCTATCGAAGGCGGAGAGATCGAGCGAGCGATATTGGTCTGCGGAACAGGCGTGGGGATGTCAATCGCGGCAAATCGCCATGCTGCAGTGCGCGCTGTAGTTTGCAGCGAGCCCTTGAGTGCACGAATGAGCCGCCAGCACAACGACGCCAACGTGCTTTGCATCGGGTCACGAGTCATAGGCCCGGGAACCGCCATCGATGTCGTGGAAGCCTTCTTAAGCGCCGCGTTCGAAGGTGGGCGTCATGCAACGCGCGTCACGAAAATCAATCTGCAATGAAGTGGCAGCTTTGGGGTGAGCGAAGCGAGGCAAGTGCCGCCTAACCTTTGGTTCGAGCGGCCCCACTCCGGCATGCCGGCTGCTCAACTCAAACTTTGGACTCACTGGAACCCTCCACTCGCAATGAAATGCCAACTCCTTTCTGCATGCTCAGCGCTTTTCCTGAGCCTCTTCGCTGGTTGCGCCACTCCGGTTGACAACCATCTTCCAGATGAGTCAGCAGTCGTATTCCCAGTAACGGCTGCAGTGAGCGATCTTCGCGCTTCCAAGTGGAGAGTGACCAAGGTTCAACAGAACTCACAAGGCGTTGTGCAGCATCTCGGCGACGACAAGTTCCCCAGCGGCAGCCTTCCGACGTATCTCACAAAGCGTCTCGCGAGTACGCTGGCCAGCGTGAAGGCGCAGTCCGTCGCGTTGAAGACAACCGACATTCGACTGTCGATCCCTGCTGCACGGATTGACGAAACCCAACTCGACACCGCTATTGCCACATCAGGCCTGATCGCGGCGCCAATATTCGCCTTGATGGCATCGACCACCGAAAACAAGTCTGCTTCAGCAGTCTTCTGCCTCAACGTCGATGGTCGAGACTACCTTGGCAACGACGCTCGCCTGTTTCGCTTCGGGCCGGAAGGAGAGATGCGCGACTCCATCGATGCCGCAATCGCTCTGTTGAGCAAAAACATCGCAGCAGGCATCTCATCTACGAGCGTTGCCTGCGAGGCCGGCTGGGAAGGCGGCCAACCGCAGCGGTGACGCCTTTGCATTCCTAACCCGACCTGCCGTGCCCAACGTCAGACTCCACAAGAGGCGCGCATGCCAACGCTCGAAGAGTTCGGTGCAGCTTGAGGCCATCGCAAAAGGGGCCAATCCTTCCATCGAGAGGGCTTCTTCCGAGCACTCCGATGACACAGCTTCACCGTCGCGTTCCACCTCGTTTTGGTTCTGGGCGGATTTCTTATGGCGGTTGTGGCGACACTGGCCTTCACCGCGAGCCTCCTTCCGGCCATGTCACACAAAGTGCTTGTCTTGGGCAATGTCGCGAAGGCTTCGCTTGCCGCACTGCTCACGGTCGCGCTCGGAGCGCTTCTCTACATCCCGATTGAAGCTCATCTACCACTTCGCAAGAACGCAGCCTGCGTACAGAAGCCGCCCTGACCTGCGAGTCAAGCGCTCGATGCACTTTCATCTCCAGCAAGTCAGACTAGTCCGCCGCCACTGGGAGGGCCGCCAGAAGCGCTTGGCCATGCTGCTTCGCCCTGACGAACGTAGTGGTTGTCGAATTCAGTTTCCTCCGCCAGCTTGAAGTGGTGGCGCAGGTAGAAGCGATTTGAGTCGCTCTGCTTCAACGCACCCACACGGACAGGGAGCGACTTCTGTGCAGCCTCTGCAATCACGACTTCCAGCGCGATGGCGCCGAAGCCTCTGCGCTGCATGCTGCGGTGAATGTAGAGGTGATCAAGCCACAAGTGGCCGCCTGCCTCTCGCGTTGCAAGGAATCCGATTCGGCGGCCGTCTGCCTCGATGTGCCGCGTGTGCGCGGCGACGAAGCTGGACGTGAACCGCTCGCGCGCGCGAGCGACATCAAACCGGCCAATGCGTTCGAGGCTCTCTTGCATGGCTTCAATCCTCAATGCCAGAAGCCACTCGAAATCGCTCTGCTGAGCGGGAACGAACAAAACTGCAGCGTGCTGTGGTGCAAGCGAATCCATCGGTGTTCAATCTCTTTCTGTGCGCTCGGCACGCAGGTCACGCCAAGATCAATATTTCAGTGGGGCGCGCCGAGCGAGGCGATCAATTCAGCGCCAGCGCGCAAGCAACCAAATGCCGACCATGACGAGCGCAGTGCCCGCGGCCGTCCAGGCCGTGAACGGCTCGCCGAGGATGACAACGCCCATCAGGATGGTCGACAGCGGCCCGATCATTCCGGTCTGTGCGGCCAGACCAGCGCCGATGCGTTCGATGGCCATCATCACCATCAGCACCGGCGCAAATGTGCAGAGCGTGGCGTTGAGCACCGAGAGCCAAATCACTTCCGGCGCCACGACCAACGCCGAGACGGGCCGCAGCAGCAGGAACTGCGCGATGCAGAGCACGCAGGCCACTGTGGTGGCAAGGCCCGTCAAGCGCAACGCGCCCAGCCGCTGCACTTCTTGGCCGCTGAATGCCAGGTACACGGCGTAGCTCACCGCACTGCCGAAGACGAGCGCGGCGCCGAGCGCCACGTGCGGGCCGGTGAGCGTGAGCTCGTGGCCAAAGACCAGCAATACGCCGCAATAGCTGACGCCCAACGCGAGCCACTGGCCGCGGCTGACCCGGCGCCCAAAGAGGAACACGCCCATCGCCAGCACGAGCGTGGGGTTCAAATAGAGGATCAGCCGCTCGAGACTCGCGCTGATGTAGGCAAGGCCGGCGAAATCGAGAAAGCTCGCGAGGTAGTAGCCGGTGAAGCCGAGGCCGATCACGGTGAGCCAGTCGCGCCGCTTGAGCGATGGTTTGCCGCGGCCGGCCCACCACGCGAGCGCCACGAACAGCGGCAGCGCGAACAGCATGCGGTAGGTGATCAAGGTGATGGCGTCGACGCCGTGCCGATACGCGAGCTTGACGATGATCGCCTTGCCGGAGAACGCGATCGAGCCGAGCGATGCAAGCACGAGCCCGGGGCCGACACTTCTTCGACCGCCTGCGGCAACCGTGGCCGCCGCAGCGGTGCTTGTCGTGTTGGGCATCGGCAAATTTTATGAAGCGCGGGGCCTGTGCCTCACCGCGCGGGCTTCTCTGATGCGCGCGCAATCCGCAATCCGCAATCCGCCGGCCGCGTGCACTGGGCGGCTCGGCACGTGCGAACCGGTCAGAAGGCCACGGCCTGCCCGTCTCGGCGTGGGTCACTCGCAGCCACATAGCCCTCGATGGCCGGATTGCCCAGCCGCCAGATGAACTGGCCGGCGCCGTAGTCTTGGTAGCTGTCGTCGATGCCGCCGATCTGGTGGCCGCGGTCGATCAGGCCTTGCACCGTGGCGGGCAGCATGCCGGGCTCGGCGTTGATGTGCAGGCCGTCGTTGAAGCGCCAGCGCGGCGCATCGCACGCGGCTTGTGGCGACTGGTGGTGGTCGAGCATGCGCACCAAGGTTTGCAGATGGCCTTGCGGCTGCATGTTGCCGCCCATCACGCCAAAGCTCATCTGCGCCTGGCCATCCTTCGTCAAGAACGCGGGAATGATGGTGTGGAACGGCCGCTTACCCGGCGCCACGACGTTCGGGCTCGCGGCGTTCAGGCTGAAACCATGCCCGCGGTTCTGAAGTGAGAGGCCGTAGCCCGGCACGACGACGCCGGAGCCAAAGCCCATGTAGTTGCTTTGGATGAAGCTCACCATCATGCCGCTCGCATCGGCCGCAGTGAGGTAGATCGTGCCGCCTTTGACCGGGTTGCCGGCTCCAAAGTGTTGGGCGCGGCGCATGTCGATCAATGCCGCTCTTTTTGCGAGGTAGGCAGGGTCGAGCAGCTGCGCGGTGGTGAGCTCCATGCTGACCGGATCGGAGACGAAGCGGTACACATCGGCGAAGGCGAGCTTCATCGCCTCGATCTGCAGATGCTGTGAATCGAGGCCATCGACAGGCAATGCGGCGAGGTCGAAATTGCGCAAGATGCCGAGCGCGATGAGTGCAGCAATGCCCTGCCCGTTCGGCGGGATCTCATGCAGCGTGTGGCCGGCATAGTCTTGTGTGATTGGCGTGACCCATTCGGGGCGGTAGTTGGCGAAGTCAGCCACGGTCATGGCGCCGCCGTGCTCGCGGGCGTGGCGGGCTGCGGCTTCGGCGATCTCGCCACCATAGAAGGCGGCGCCGCGGCTCTCGGCGATCAAACGCAGGCTGCGCGCAGCACCGGGCAGGCAAAAGCGTTCGCCGACCTCGGGCGCGCGGCCATGAGGCATGAAGGCATCGGCATAGCCGGGTTGCGATGCAAACAAGGGCACCGCAGCGGCCCACTTCTGCTGCACGATCACCGGCACCGCGTAGCCGCGCTCAGCGGTTTCGATCGCGGGCTGAAGCAGTTGAGCAAACGGCAACTTGCCGAAGCGCTCGCTCAAGGCCACCCAGCCCGCCACGGCGCCAGGCACGGTGACGCTGTCCCAGCCGCGCATTGGCGGCGTGCTGGCATCGGCACCGTATTTGGCGCGGAAGTAGCCCGGCGTCCACGCTTGTGGCGCGCAGCCGGAGGCGTTGAGGCCGTGGACTTGGGCGCCGTCCCAGACGAGAGCGAAAGCATCGGAGCCCAGGCCGTTGCTGACCGGCTCGGTGAGCGTGATGACTGCCGCAGCGGCGATGGCCGCATCAACCGCGTTGCCGCCTTGCCAAAGCATTTGCAGGCCGGCTTGCGCGGCGAGCGGGTGCGAGGTGGAGACGATGTTGCGGCCGAAGATCGGCATGCGGCGGCTGGGGTAGCCGGTGTTCCAGTCGAATGCTTGAGTCACGCGGCACCTCATTGATCAAACAAGGGGAGAGGAATTCACTACCGAGACAGTCACTACCGAGACAGTCACAAACGAGACAGTCACGAACAAGACAGCAAGGACGAGACAGCAAGAAACGCAGGCCGATGTGCCCGGCCGCAGAGCGATGCAACCGCCTGAACTCACCGGCCCGCATCGACCTGATCAGCCGCTGCTTGCGCCACCCGGTGCAGCCGCCCAATGCCCCGCCAAACTGCCAGCGCAATCAGCGGAATGCTGATGGCCACCATCACATCAGGCTGCACATTCCAGCCCGCCGCCTTGGCGCCCTTGGCGGCATAGCCGACGAGGCCCGCTCCGTAGTAAGTGACCGCCGCGACCGACAAGCCCTCGACCGCCGATTGCAGCAGCAGCTGCGCCTTTTGCCGCCGGTTCATCGCATCGAGCAAGGCCTGGTTGCTCTGCTCTTGCTCGATCTCCACGCGCGCCTGCAGCAGCCCTGTCGTGCGGGCAAGCCGCTCCGACATCGCCTGCTGCCGCCGTGAGGCCCAGGCGCAGGTTTGCATGGCCGGGGCAAGCCGGCGGTCCATGAACTCGCCGACGGTCTGCAGCCCTTCGACCCGCTCTTCCCGCAGCTCGCCGATGCGCCGCTGCACCAGCTCGAAGTAAGCGGCGCTGGCCGAGAAGCGCGCATGCGTTCGGGCGTAGAGGCTTTCCACCTCGGCGGCGAGCTGCGTCAGGCGGCGCAGTAGCTCGGGCTCATCGGCTTGCTGTGCGGTGCGCACGAGGCCGGCGATGGCGGCGAGGTCGTGCTCGGCCTGCGCCAGCGCACCGCCGACTTCACGCGCCATCGGCAAGCCGAGCAGCGCGCCCATGCGGTAGGTTTCGATCTCGAGCAGGCGCTGCGCGGCGCGGCCGAGCCGGCGCGGGCTCATGTCATGGTTGATGAGCACGAAGCGCGCGTAGCCATCGTCGTGCAGCCGGAAATCGGTGCGCACCTCGCCCGCGCCACCCATCAACACCGAGCCGACGAGGCTGTTGTCGTGCAGTTCGCGGTGCACCAGGTCATTGATCAGCGCAGGCGCCACATCGGCCGGCAGCACCAGCATGTGCAGGCCCACCAGCCACTGCCCGGGCATGGCAGCAAGCCACTCGGGCGCAAGCGCATCAAGAGCGGTTGCGTCGAATGAATTCGGAGTCTGGGGCACGGCGCGCCAGAATGTCCAGGTCTGGAATTCGGTGTGCTTCTCCCAGCGCAATTGGGTGCCGCCGAGGTTCACGCTCAAGTGATTGGCATCGGCAGCCAGCGGCGGCAGATCGTGGCTGCGCAGCAAAGCGCTGAAGTGCTCGCGCACTGCCGCCTCACCGGCGCCGACGAACGCCAAGTGCGAGAGCAACAGCGGCGCCTTCAAGGTTTCGTAGGGCCGCGCATGCACCTCGTTGTGCAGCGCCTCGCGCATCGGGTGCGGCGTCATCTCGGCTGCTCCAACACGCATCTGAGATGCTCCATCTCACTCCTCCTGAAAGGCAACCTCTCGCTTTTTGCTGATTGCCGGCAACAACACGATCACCACCAACAGCGCCGCCGCCACCAAAAGGCCGGACGACAACGGCCGCGTGACAAAGGTGCTCCAGTCGCCTCGCGAGAGCAACAGCGCGCGGCGCAAGTTTTCTTCCATCATCGGCCCGAGTATGAAACCGAGCAAGAGCGGTGCCGCCTCGCAACTGAACTTGTAGAAGAGGTAGCCGATGACAGCGAACAAGGCCGTCATGTAGACATCGAAGGTGTTGTTGTTGAGCGTATAGACGCCGATGCAGCAGAACAAGGTGATGGCCGGGAACAGAAAGCGGTAAGGCACGGTGAGCAACTTGATCCAGATGCCGATCAGCGGCAGGTTCAGCACAACGAGCATCGCATTGCCCACCCACATTGAGGCAATCAGGCCCCAGAAAAGCTGCGGGTTGCTGGTCATCACCTCAGGGCCAGGTTGAATGCCTTTGATCGTCATCGCGCCAACCATGAGCGCCATCACGGCGTTGGGCGGAATGCCGAGCGTGAGCATCGGGATGAACGAGGTTTGCGCGCCAGCGTTGTTGGCCGATTCGGGCCCCGCCACGCCGCGGATGTTGCCTTTGCCGAAGGCCACTTCACCGGGCTTGCGCGGCGTCTTCTTCTCAACTGTGTAAGCCGCAAATGAGGCAAGCAACGCGCCGCCGCCGGGCAACACACCCAGGATGGAGCCGAGCGCCGTGCCGCGCAAGACGGCGGGCCAAGCGTTGTTGAAATCCTCGCGCGTTGGCCACAGGCCTTTGACGTTCTTGGTGAACACTTCGCGATGCGCCTCAGGCTGGCCGAGGTTGGCGATGATTTCGCCGAAGCCGAAGATTCCCATGGCAATCACGACGAAGCCAATGCCGTCTGAGAGCTCGGGAATGTCGAAGCTGTAGCGCGCAGTGCCGGAGATCACATCGGTGTTGATCTGCGCGAGCAAGAGGCCAAGGATGATCATGGCGATTGCTTTGATCAGCGAGCCCGATGCCAGCACCACCGCGCCAATCAAGCCGAGCACCATCAGCGAGAAGTATTCGGCCGGGCCAAACTGGAATGCGAGTTTGGTCAGTGGCGGCGCAAAGGCTGCGATGATGACCGTGCCCACACAGCCAGCGAAAAAAGAGCCCAGACCCGCCGCGGCGAGCGCGGCACCGGCGCGGCCTTGGCGGGCCATTTGATAGCCATCGATCGCAGTGACGACCGATGACGACTCACCGGGCACGTTGATGAGGATTGCGGTGGTCGAGCCGCCGTACTGCGCACCGTAGTAGATGCCGGCCAACATGATGAGCGCGGGTGTGGCGTCAAGTGCGTAAATCGATGGCAGCAGCATAGCGATCGTTGCCACCGGCCCCAAACCCGGCAACACGCCGATCAAGGTGCCAAGCACTGCGCCAAAGAGCGCATAGAGCAAATTCTGCGCAGTGAATGCAACACCAAAGCCGAGCGCGAGGTTGTGCAGCAAGTCCATGGATCAGCCGCCGAAGAATGTGGGCTTGAGCGGGATCGTGAGGTTGAGCCCCCAGATGAAGATGAGCCATGAGCCGAGCGTGAGCACCACGCAGTTGAGCAACACGCCCTTCCAGTGGAACTCATCGCCGGCCAAACTCACGATGCAGATCAGCAGCGGAATGGTGATGAACATGCCGAGCCGCGGCAAAGCCAAGCCAAAGACTGCAATCGCACTGACCGTGACGATCAACGGCCGCCATGCGAACGCACCCACTGGGTCACCGCCTTCAGACTCGATCGTCATTGATTTGAACAGCACGATCCCGCCAAGGATGGCCATGATCACGCTCAAGATCAGCGGGAAGTAACCTGCACCGGGCTTGGCCGACGAGCCCATCGAGTAGTTGGTCGCACCGACCGCAAACACCACGCCGATGACGATGAACATCAGGCCGGACCAGAAGTCGCGCTGGCTCTTGATTCTCACGATGAACTCCCCGCCCGACTGTGGCCGGATCGAATGCTGAAAGGCGGGGCGATTCTAGGCAGCGCACTTGGGGCAAACCGTGAGGTTTACGCGTAGTCGAGGGCCAACAGAAATTCAACTTCGCTTCTCGACGAGCCGCTGCGCACACTGAGCAACAGCCGCCGGTTCACACGCTTAGATTCTCGGTCGAGCTCATGAGCGCCCCAAACCTGCCACTCCGCGCCAGGCCCTCCCGAGGGGGTCCAGGAGACTAGTAGCGGCCCTTCGTTTCCTTGGGACTGGCGGTATGGAGCCTCAGTGAATGCATAGCTTTTTAAAAACCGTGAGGTGATTTATGGAACCTGTTTCTCGACGCGGCTTCAGTCCGCAGCCCGCTCTTCCGAATGATTCGCAAGACTCTGAACAAGGTTCGCCCACGCGCGCCTCAATCTCGAAGCGCGAACGCGCACAAACGGAATTGACCTTCACTGGAAGACCGCCGAAGCGCTCACGCTCGTTCGCAGTCGAAACCCCGCGCACATCGCCTGGCCTCGCGGCTGATGCCATTTCGCCAGCACCCACGGGCGGGCAATTCAAGAGCGACGAGACGGGCCTGTCTTTTTTCCTTCCCGCGCCGTTGACTGGTCACCAGCTTGAAGCTCAATGGCCGGCAGCAGATGCAGACTTCTTGCGGGAGTTGATGAGCGGTGCGCAATGCGATGACGATGAGCCATTGCCGCTGGAGGCCGATCACGCCAATGCCGAGTGGGCCTCGGAAGATCTTCAAAAGCTCCAGTTCCTTCTGGCAGAGCTGACTCCGAGTGATTTGGCCGAGCCCTCTGCGTGTCAACAATCAGAGACCGACCGCGCGCATGGCTTGGCCGGCAACCCATCGTCGCCGCCGCCGGCCGAGTCCGATCTCTACGCGCCATTGCGCGTGGTGGGTGGCGAGTCTCGCGTCAAGTGGGCAACGGATGAAATCCAACTCTTGAAATCGTGGTTCGAAACGCCAGCCGAGACTGAGACTGCGCAGCAGCAATTCGAGCACGGACTCCAGCATGCCGCTACTCACGATGCCGGTAGCCATGATCAAGGCCAGCAAGTCGACCACGAGCAGGCTCTGTCGACTCATGGGTTCACCGTCACCCAAATCTTCAGCCTCAACAACCGGCCTGGCGTGCTGAAGTTTTTGGCGGCGCACTGTGCGTCGCTGCAGCAAATGTTGCCAAGTCTGTATCGCAGTGACATCGTGAAAATCGGTCTCGGCGATGACGGCGAGGTCAAGCTGAATACGCTTTTTGACGTCTTGCGTCGATCGACTTTGAAGTCAGCGCCGCTCTCGTTCACAGACGGGCAGATGGCGAAAATTGCGCGGCTTGATCACGCAGCGTTGCTCGCGATCGAGTCGGTTGGGCCTGACCTGGTTGAATCTCATCGCCTCAGTCCCGAACAAGTGGCGGCCGTTGCGGGCAATGCTCACGGCGGATTGTTGCTGCATGAGGTTCACCGGCTGTTGAATGAGTGCCAAGGCAACGCTTTGGCTCTATCTCGCGATCAAGTGCTGGCAGTTGCGCTGCGGCGCGATGGCTTGAATGACCTTCAAACGCTCTTGGAGGTCGGACCCAAGCTTCTTGCGGCCCCGCATCTGTTGGGCCTTGATCAAATCACGGGCATCGCGAGCCGAGGCGGCGCGCGCGCGCTGATCGCAGTCGAGCGCTTCTCACCAACGCTGAGGGGTCGCTTTTACAACTTGACCAGCGCTCAAGTCTGCGCCATGGCGAGCCAGCCGCAAGGCGATAAGGCGACAAGCGCTTTCATCACGCGGATGAAACGACTGCTCGTGACTCCCTACCACTTGACCCGCGAGCAGGTGTTTGCCATCGCATGCAAACCGAGCGGCGGGAGGGCGTTGAAGACCGTGTTCGACAGGTTCATGACACTCCGTGTGGCTCCGGTGTCTTTCAGCACAGAACAAATCGTCGCGCTTGCGATTGACGCCAAAGGCGACCGAGTGCTTCGCGCGGCAGAACAAATCTTGACGCTCGTGGCCGAAAAGCACCCCAATCTCAATTGGACGGCTGCCGTTGTGATGCGGGTGGCGGCTCAGCCTAGCGGGGCCGATAGGCTGGGACAAATGGCGCGATTCCTCAAATCTCAAGAGAATCTGAGCGCCAACTTCATCACAGAGCGGCTGGTGGCTTAAATTCGGCTGCCCGCGGAAACCTGAGCTCCAGCGGGACTGGCCGGCCAGCAAGCAGGCTGGTGAGCCATGGCGAGCGGCCAGTGGCCTGCGGGAAACGTCAGGACTCCCACGCAGGCGTGGAGCGCAGCACTTCTTCGATCGTTGTCAGCCCTTCAGCCACCTTCATCGCGCCGGCAAGCCGCAGCGGCCGCAGGCCTTCTTTCAATGCCCGCTGGCGCAGCTTGGCGGCATCGGGCACGGGGCTGATGTGAGTGCGCGCAGCATCGCCAATCGTCAGCAGCTCATAGAGGCCGGCGCGGCCGCGAAAGCCGGTCATGCGGCACTCCAGGCAACCAACTGGCTTGCAAGGCCTGACGGTGCCGCTGAGTCGCCATGGCTTGACGATCTCGTCAATCTTCTCGCGCGTGACGGTGGCATCAGGCTGCTTGCAACTCACACAAAGCGTGCGCACGAGGCGCTGCGCAAGCACACCGATCACGGTGGAGCTGATCAGGTAAGGCGGCACGCCGAGGTCGGTGAGCCGCGTGATCGCCGAGGTGGCATCGTTCGTGTGCAGTGTGCTGAAAACGAGGTGGCCGGTGAGTGCAGCCTGGATCGCCATCTCGGCGGTGGGCAGGTCACGGATCTCGCCGATCATGATGATGTCCGGGTCCTGGCGCATCAATGCACGCAGGCCTTCGGCGAAGTTGAGGTCGAGCGCAGGCACCACCTGCGTTTGGTTGAACGCGGGTTGAATCATCTCGATCGGGTCTTCGATCGTGCAGACGTTGACCTCATCGGTCGCGAGCCGCCGCAAGGTGGAGTAGAGCGTCGTCGTCTTGCCGGAGCCTGTGGGGCCAGTCACGAGGATGATGCCGTGCGCCTGCGCAACCAGGCTTTCCCAGCGTTTGCCGTCATGGCTGCCGAAGCCCAATCCGCCAAGTGGCTTGACCGTGGCTTCGGGGTCGAAGATGCGCATCACCATCTTCTCGCCGAAGGCCGTTGGCAAGGTCGATAGCCGCATCTCGATTTCATCGCCGGCGGGGTTGCGCGTTTTGATGCGGCCATCGAGCGGGCGGCGCTTCTCGACCACGTCCATGCGGCCGAGCAGCTTGATGCGGGCAATCATCGCGCTCATCACACCGGGCGGCAGCTGATAGACCGTGTGCATCACGCCGTCGATCCGGAAGCGGATCACGCTGCGTTCGCGGCGCGGCTCCAGGTGGATGTCTGATGCGCGCTGGTCGAAGGCGTATTGCCACAGCCAATCGACCACCTGCACCACGCCTTGGTCATTGGCGTCGAGTTGCTTGTTGGTTTTGCCGAGTTCGACGAGCTGCTCGAAACTCGCGAGTGCTGCCGTCTCGCCCGTCTTGACCGCGTTGCGCACCGAACGCGAGAGTGTGTAGAACTCGGTCGTGTACTTGGCAAGCTCGGGCGGGCTGACGAGGAGCAGCCGAATCGTCTTGCGCGTATGCGCCTCGATCTCGGCAACCCACGCGGTATCAAACGGCTCACAGGTTGCGATCTGGATCTCGGCGGTGCCGAAGATCAACGGCAGCGCGCGGCGCCGCTCGGCATAGGTGATCGACATCACATCAGTGACGCGGCCCACATCCACCTTGAGCGGGTCGATCCGCATGTAGGCCAGGCCGCAGCGGCCAGCGAGCCACTGCGTGAGCGCCTCGACATCGAGCGCCTGACCGCCCGCTTTGCGAACCAGGCCCGCAGCGCCGAGGCGAACGAGCGGGTGCTGGGCGCTGTCAGCGCCGGCAAAACGGCGCGCGGTTTGCTTGGCTTCGGTGGCGCCGATCACGTCGTCATCGCAAAGCCACTGCAGCAGCAGGCGCCAATCAAGCGGGCCTGTGGGCGCGGGCGAGGATGAAGCAGTGACGGCAGCGTTCATGCGGAGTTCATGCGGAGTTCAGTTTTTCAAGACGAGGCAGCACCCGGATCATGCGCAGCCATTTCTTGGCCGGCAGCTTGAATCGGGTCTCGATGTTATCGGCGCGCTCAGCGAGCTCTTCACGGTCGGGCACGCCCAAATTCTTCACGGCAACCACAACCGTGTTCCCCTCCTTGGTCGGCTGCATGCTGCGCACTTGATCGATGCCAAAGGCGGCAGCGATGCGCGCCGCGCTGGCTTCGAAGCTCGCATCGCGGCCGAAGAGGTTGACAGTCATCACGCCGCCGTCTGCAAGCACGCGGTGGCAGCCGGCGTAGAAGTCATCGCTGTCGAGCACGGGGCTTGCAGCATCGTGGTCGTAGAGATCGACGCAGAGCACGGCGACGCTGTCGGCGCGGGCCGCGTCAGCAACGAAGTCAGCGGCATTCATCTCCAGCACCGTGAGCCGAGCCGAGTCTTCGGGCAAGTGAAACCATAAGCGGCAGGCAGTGATGACCGATGGATTGAGCTCAACTGCTGTGGTGCGCATGCGCAGCGTGCTGTGGCAAAACCGCGTGATCGCCGCTGCACCGAGACCGAGCTGCACAGCCTGGCCGCGTGCGAGCTCGGCGCTCGGGCGAAAGAGAGTCCAAACCATCATGCGCTGGATGTATTCGAGCTCCAGCTTCAGCGATTGGCGAATGCGCATGGCGCCCTGCACCCAAGGCGTGCCGAGGTGCAGATAGCGCACGCCGTCGAACTCGGAGATGGTGGCGGGGGCGAGTGTCGGCGAGGTGTTTTTCTTCTTCATGCAAGGCCATGGTCAATGAACACGGCGCGCCAAGCCGCGAGCTTGCGATCAAAGGACCAGCTCGCATTCGCCGGGCTGGTAGACGGCAGCCGCAGTACCGGCAAGCCGAGCAGCGCGGTGTGCTTGATCGACCGCGCCGATTCGCCGCCATTGTGGGCGATGGCTTGCAAGCCAGGCGCACGCACGCGCAGGCTCGCGAGGTCGTTGAGCTCTGCTTGCTGAATCGCGCTGTCGAGGCTGCCTTCGCGGGCGCAGCTGGCATACACATCCCACAACCCGAGGCCGCGTGATTGGGCCAACGCCACGCGCTCTGAATAAGCCATGGCGGGCAAATCGCCGATGCGCCAGATCGCACCGAGGATCGGCCAGAAGTGGTTGCGAGGGTGGCCGTAATACTGCTGCGCTCGCAGCGATGCCACACCTGGAAAGCTGCCGAGCACGATCAACCGGGTGTGCTCGTCGATTAGCGGCGCCAGGCCATTGAGGATGGCGCTCATGCCGGCAAAGCGAGCACGGCCCGCACGTTGGCCGATGTGATCTCGGCCACTTCGACCAAAGGCATGCCGCGCAGTTGCGCCAGCGTCTCGGCGATGCGTGGCAGCTCGGCGGGCTCGTTGCGTGAGCTGGCGCCAGCCGCGCGCGCCAAAGCGCTGCGGTAGAGCCAATGCGGCGGGATATCGGGCGAATCGGTCTCGAGCACGATGGCCTCGATCGGCAAGATTTGTGCGAGGCGGCGTATTTGCAGCGCGCGGTCGAAGGTCATGGCACCGCCGAAGCCCAGCTTGAAGCCGAGTGCCACGAAGGCCTGCGCCTGCTGCGCGCTGCCGTTGAAAGCATGGGCGATGCCGCCGCGCACCGGCGTTCGCCGCAGGTGCTTGAGCAACGTGTCAGCCGAGCGCCGCACATGCACGATCACTGGCAAATCGAAATGGCGGGCGATGCGCAATTGCTCGGCGTAGAAGCGCTCTTGGCGCGCCAAGTCATGCCCCGGCACGAAGTGATCGAGCCCAATCTCGCCGATGGCAACCAGCCGCGGGTCACCGCGGTTCTCGGCGACGGCGTCACGCACGCGCTGCAGATCGGCATCGCGCGCGCGGCTTACAAAAAGCGGATGAATGCCGAGCGCATAGGCCAGGCCATGGTCGTGCGCCAAGCTGCGCACCGCAGCGAAATTCGCGATCTCGACTGCGGGAAGAACGAGTTGCGCCACGCCCGCCGCCCGGGCGCGATCAACCACGGCGGCGCGGTCGGCGTTGAACTCGGACGCGTCGAGATGGCAATGGCTGTCGATCCACATGGGGCGATGATCCTAAGCCGGCCCCGGCTGTGACAAGGAATGCGGCGCGTGCTACTGTTTGAGCCACGCGGTTTGAGCACCGAGGTTTGATCACCGCGGTCACCGCATCGCGGTTTGTTGCCACGATCGGGTTCGCAGGCACGCGTCAACGAGGATGCTGATGATGAAGAAGGCACCGCTCTACAGTCGTTCACGCCCACCTGCGCGGGCCGAGCCTGCGGCCATTGCGGCGCAGGCTTCTGCGCCAGTCGCTGAAGCCGCGTTGCCACCGAAGCGGCAAACCTTCAGCCAGCGCCATGAACGCCGCCTTTGGATAATCGCGGTGCTGCTGATCATCGCGTCGAGCATCGCATTCATCAATGTGCGCCAAGCCGGCGCACCGCCACTCAGCTTCAAGCAGATCGACGCGCTGCTGCGCAAATCAATCGAGGAGAAACCCTTGCGTTCGGCATCGGCCTTGGCCTATGACGCGATCATTCCGTCGGTCGTGCGCGTGGTCGGCCTGCTCGACGATGACGACGACGGCACCGACACCCCCGAGCACGGCAAGATGCAGCGCGGCGTGGGCTCGGGCGTGGTCATCATGGAGAACGGCACCATCCTCACGAACTACCACGTGATCAACGGCGCCAAGCGCATCAAGGTGACCTTTGTTGACGGCTTGGAGTCCGATGCTTTGGTCGTCAACGTTCAGCCCGAGAACGATCTGGCCGTGCTGCGCGCGCAAAAACTGCCCGATGACCTGCAACCCGCGACGATGCGCTCGACCAGCGATTTGCGGCCGGGTGATGAGGTGCTGGCGGTGGGCTTCCCGTTCGGCATCGGCCCGTCTGCCTCCGCAGGCATCGTCTCGGGCTTGAAGCGCGAATTTCGCTCGCCCGAGGGCGAACAAAAGCTCACCAACTTGATCCAGTTTGATGCGGCCGCCAACCCCGGCAACTCAGGCGGGCCGCTGGTGACGATGGACGGCGAAGTCGTCGGCATCGTCACCGCGATCCTGAATCCGTCGCACCAACGCACGTTCATCGGCATCGGGTTTGCCGTGCCAATCGAAAACGCGGCGGGCGCAGCCGGCATGCCGCCGTTCTGACATCACTTCACTTCTCCGGACCTCATGGATTCGAACCCACACAGCTTGCAAACCTCACAAGGCGCCAGCGCCGCCTCGGGCCTGATGGAGCAGATCCTCTACGAGGTCAAGCGCGTCGTTGTTGGGCAAGATCACTTTCTTGAACGCGTGATGGTGGCGATGCTCGCGCAAGGCCATTTGCTCGTCGAAGGCGTCCCGGGTTTGGCGAAAACGCTGACCGTCAAGACGCTCGCGCTGACCCTGCGCGGCAGCTTCAAGCGCATTCAGTTCACGCCCGATCTGGTGCCGGCCGATTTGGTCGGCACGCGCATCTTCAACCCGCGCACCGGCGAGTTCTCGACCTCGCTTGGCCCGGTGTTCACGCACCTCTTGCTCGCCGATGAGATCAACCGCGCGCCGGCCAAGGTGCAAAGCGCGCTGCTGGAGGTGATGCAGGAACGCCAAGTCACGATTGCCGGCGAAACGCACAAAGTGCCCGAGCCCTTTCTCGTGATGGCCACGCAAAACCCGATCGAGACGGAAGGCACTTACCCGCTGCCCGAGGCGCAGGTCGACCGCTTCATGATGAAAGTGCTGGTCGACTACCCGACCGAAGACGAAGAGTTCGTGATCGCGCAGCGCGTCACCGGCCCGGCCACGAGCGTGGCGGCCGTGGCCAGCATGGGCCAGTTGGCCGAGTTGCAACAGGAATGCCGCAAGGTCTACGTCGACCCATCGTTGATTCAATATGCCGTCAAGCTGGTGAGCGCAACCCGCCGGCCGGGCAGCTACGACCTGCCCGATCTCGCCAAATACCTGACCTATGGCGCAAGCCCCCGCGCGACCATCGGCCTGATCGAAGGCGCGCGGGCGCTGGCCTTCATGCGCGGCCGCAGCTACGCCTTGCCCGAAGACATGACCGTGCTCGTCGGCGATGTGCTGCGCCACCGCTTGGTGCTGACCTACGAAGCACTGGCCGACGGCCTGAACGCCGACCAAATCATCCAGCGCGTGATGAAGAAGATTCCGGTGCCTGACAAGCCTCTGGCGCCAAACGCCCATGGCTAAGCCAACGCATGCCGGCAGTGCCGAGGCGCTGCTCAAGCGCCTTGAGTGGACGGTGCTTCGCCGCCTTGACGGCGTGCTGCAAGGCGACTTTCGCACCCTCTTTCGGGGCGCCGGGCTCGACCTCGCCGACCTGCGCGAATACCAACACCATGACGACGTGCGCCACATTGACTGGAACGTCACCGCTCGTCTGCAGCAACCGTATGTGCGCCAGTTCACCGAAGACCGCGAGCTGAGTTGCTGGTTTCTCGTCGACCTGAGCGCAAGCGTTGACTTCGGCTCGGGCGAGCACACCAAGCGGCGCACGGCGACCGAGTTCGTGGCGGTGATGTCGCGCCTGCTCACGCGCCATGGCAACCGCGTCGGCGCCCTGCTCTACGGCAACGCGGTCGATACCGTGCTGCCCGCACGCAGCGGCCGCATGCATGTGCTGCAGCTCTTGCAGCGCATGGCGCAGCGGCCTGCGGAAGCGGCAGCCGGCGCAACCGAGCTGCGTGATCTGCTCACAGCGGCGCAGCGCATCGTCAAGCGCCGGAGCACGCTCTTCGTCGTCTCAGATTTCATCAGCGCGCCGGGCTGGGAAGCCACGCTCGGCCAACTGTCTCAACGCCACGAAGTGACCGCCGTGCGCCTCTACGACCCACTGGAGATGGACTTGCCCGACCTCGGCCTGGTCACGATGCGTGACGCCGAAACCGGCGAGCAACTCGTCGTCGACACCCACAACCGCGGCTTTCGCGAGCGCTTTGCAGCGGCTGCCGCGCGGCGTGAGGAGGCTTTGCGGGCGAGCCTTGCCCGAGCCGGCGTTGACACGCTGGAACTCTCAACCGACGAAGACTTGCTCGATGCCATCCTGCGCTTCGCTGACCTTCGCAAACAGCGCAGCCGGCTTGCCAATTGGCACGGCCGAGGCGTTGGCATGCCGGCGCATTTGTCGCGCGCCGCGGCTGCTTCACCGCAGGAGGCGCGCGCCACATGACCGATTTGAAAATCGCGCCGTTCATGACCTTCATCTGGCCGTCGATGCTGTGGGCGTTGCTCGCCTTGCCCCTGCTCGTGATCGGCTATTTGCTGCTGATGAAGCGGCGGCGCAAGAGCGCGCTGCGCTATGCGAGCCTCGGCCTCGTCAAAGAGGCGATGGGCAAGCGCGGAGCGTGGCGCCGGCATGTGCCGCCGGTGTTGATGTTGCTGGCCACCACGGCGCTGCTGCTTGCAGCGGCTCGGCCGGCGGCGGTGATCACCCTGCCCTCGCAGCAAGAAACGATCGTGCTGGCGATCGATGTCTCGGGCAGCATGCGCGCGGCCGATGTGCTGCCGAACCGCATGGTCGCCGCGCAAGAGGCAGCCAAAGCCTTCGTGGCCGAGTTGCCGCGCAGCGTTCGCATCGCGGTCGTCTCGTTCGCCGGAGCGGCGGCGGTGGTGCAGGCGCCCACCTTGAGCCGCGAAGATGTGAATGCGTCGATCGACCGCTTTCAGCTGCAGCGCGGCACCGCCATCGGCAGCGGCATCGTGCTCTCGCTGGCGACGATCTTTCCCGATGCCGGCATCGACCTCTCGCAGATCACCGGCCAGCGCAGCATGCCGCCCGCGCCGGGCGACAAGCCGCCGCCCGAGTTCACGCCAGTGCAGCCAGGCTCCTACTCATCGGCCGCGATCATCTTGCTGACCGATGGCCAGCGCACCACCGGCCCTGACCCGCTGGAGGCCGCGAAGATGGCGGCAGACCGCGGTATTCGTGTCTACACCGTCGGCGTGGGCACGAAAGACGGCGAGACGATCGGCTTCGAAGGCTGGTCAATGCGGGTGCGGCTCGATGAAGACACGCTCAAGGGCATCGCCAACATCACGCGCGGCGATTACTTTTATGCCGGTACCGCGGCCGATTTGAAGAAGGTCTACCAAGGCCTCTCGACGCGGCTCGTCGTCGAGAAGAAAGAGACCGAGATCAGCGCGGTGTTCGCCGCGGCTGGCGCGCTGTTGCTGGTGCTGGCGGCGGGCTTGTCGGTGTGGTGGTTCGGGCGGGTGGCTTGATGGAGACGGCCGCATCGGCCGCGTCAGGCGCGTCAGCCGCATCAGCGACATCAGCCACAGCCACGGCCACGCGAATCGCCGCTTGCTGCTGCGGCCAACTGCGCGCGGCGACGACTGGCGAGCCGCTTCGGGTGTCGGTCTGCCATTGCCTGGCTTGCCAGCGCCGCACCGGCAGCGTGTTCGGTGCGCAGGCGCGCTATGCCGTCGGCCAGGTCGAGATCAGCGGCCGGGCGACCGAGTACGTGCGCATTGGCGATGAAGGCACGGCCATCACCTTCAGCTTTTGCCCGCAGTGCGGCTCCACGGTGCACTACCGCTTGGCGGGTTACGAAGGGCACATCGCGATTCCTGTGGGCGCCTTTGCCGAGCCGGGGTTTCCGCCGCCAGTTTTCTCGGTTTACGAAGAGCGCATGCATGCCTGGGTGAGCTTGCCGCAGGGCATTGAGCACATGGCGTAGGGCACGTGACACGGGGCACGGGGCACGCCGCATAAAGCCCGCGCTTTTTCAACGCCGCCTCAGCCAAATCGGCCTTGCAAAAACCACTCCGACACGCCGCTCGCCAAGGGGACGCGGGAGCGGAACACCCAGACCAGCGCCTGGCTGGCTGTGGCGGCGATGAAGTAATCGCGCTCGGCAATGTCGCCATCCCACCAGCCGGATTCGATGCGCTCGGGCCCGCAGAGCAAATTCAGCGGCCGGCCTTCGAACAAGGGCTGCTCGGCGCGCAAGTGCAATGCCTCGGGCTGGGCGAGCAGCCACACCGGGCGCTGGAGCGCCTCGTCCGAATCGGTGGTCAGCGGCTCGATCACAGCGCGTGGCAAAAGCGGCTGCACCGGGCGCTGCAGGCTGGCGGTGTGAACCTCGGTCGCGCGCTCGGGGCGGTGGTCTTGAACGGCCACGATGCGCTGAATCTGCGCGGGCCCGAGGCGCGCTTGCAGGCGCTCGATGAGGCGAACGACACCCTCGCGCTCGCTGCGCGGCGTGGGGAAGAGCTCGGTGTTGGGCGGCGCGCGGTGGGCGATGTCATCGGCCTGCAAGCGCAGCTCGAGCGTGGGTGCGGACAGCGGCAGGTTCGCGAGGCGCTCGCGCAGCAAGACCAGCAAATGCGCCAGATCGCGTGAGGGCTCGGCCAAAGCCACTTCGAGCGTGGTAACGGCGGGCGTGCTCTCATCGCGGCGGCTGCGCTGCTCATGCAGCATCAAGAGGCGAAAGCGCCGCGCATAGGCATGCTGCGCCGCCAGCCACGGAATGAGGCGCGCGAGCAGCACGCTGGCGCCGTGGAGGAGTTGATCGGTGGTGTCAGCCCGGGCGAAGAGTTCGAGGCGGCTGTCAAAGGCTGGCGGCAAGACGATGGGCTCGCGCGGATCGGGCTGGCGGCCGAGGGCACGGTCGAGGTCATCGAGCAGGCTCTGGCCGAAGCGCCGCGCCACGCCGAAGCGCGGCATGCAAAGCAGATCAGCCACGGTGCGCAGGCCCATGCCCTGCAAAGCCTCCCAGTGCTCGCGGCCGGGGCCGAAGAGCCACACCGGCGCGGCAGCGAGCGCCGCTTCGGTTTCAGTGAGGTCGGCACAGGCCAGATCGGCATGAACGCGGGCGAGCGAGGCGGCGGCCAACGGCGTTGGCGCGGTGACGTGGTGGATGCGGTGGCCCAGCGGCGCGAGCTCGGCCAGCAAGCGCCGCCGCAAAGCCGCCTCACCGCCGAAGTAGCGCAGGCTGGCCTGCACTTCGAGCAGCACGGTGTGCGGCGACGCAAAGCGCGCATCGGCCGGCTGGATCACCACACTCGGCGTGAACGCCAGCGCCGCATGCGCGACGGCGGTGAGCGCCTGCGCGTCGCGCGCAGCATCAGCCTGGGCGAGCGTGGTGAGCGGCGCGAGTGCGAGCGCCGTGGCGCGCTGCATGCCGGGCTTGATGCCGAAACTGCGCGCGGCCGCGTTGGCGTTGAGGATGCGGTGACCATCGGTCAGCGCGATCGGCCCAGCCGAGGCGCCAGCCAAGGTCGCGGTGAATGATTCGAGCGACAGGTGGGGGAGATGCAGGGCGATCCAGCGCATGGGGTGACGAGTGGCGGGTAGCGGGTAGCGGGTGGCAGGTAGCGGGTAGCGGGTAGCGGGTAGCGGGTGAAGGTGACGGGTGACGGGTGACGGGTAGCGGATGACGAGTGACGAGTAGCGAGTCGCAAAGATCAGCAAGAGGCAACGCGAACGCCAACGCAGCGCCAGAACGCCGAGCGGCTCAACCGGCCAGGTTGACGAAGGTGGCAGCGTGAAGCCCATGCGCCTCCGCCGCACTCGTGAAATCGAGCTCGGGCCCGCTGGCGGGCAGCGCCGGGAGCAGGTCGAGGTGCAGGCTCTTTTCCAGCGGCGGGCCGCGGCGCTTGAGCAGGCGCAGCGTGAGCACGTCGATTCCCCCCGGCCGCAACGCCAGCCGCAAGGGCGCGGCACTCGGCCGCTGCGCGGCGCTGGTCTCGCGCATGACGAAGGCCGGCCCATCGTGCGCATGCGCTGCGAGCTGCAGCCGGCGCAAGCGCTCGGCGCGCAAGCGCGGCGGCAGCCAGGCAATGACCCCTCCCACATGGCCGCTCTTGAGTGCCTGCTCCAGCGCCCAGAGGGTGTCAGTGCCGGGGATGACGCGGGCGCGGGTGTGCACGATGAGCAATTGCTCGACATCAAAACCAAGCTGCGCCAAGCCCGCGCCCGAGAGCGCGGCGGGCGGGTCGAACAGCATCACCAGCCGATCGGCGCGCTGCGCGGCAACGAGGCTGGGCGCCAGCAAGCGCAGCTCGCCAATGCCGGGATGCGGCAGCATCAACTCGGTGAGCACACGCCTCGGCCAGCCGCCGCCGGGGAGCTCAGCATCGAGCGCAGCAAAGCCGCTCGGCACCGGCGGATCGGCGTGGCGGCCGAGCTGGTGGCCGAGCCAAAGCGAAGGGTGCAGCGCCTCGGGCCTCAGCACTGGGCGTCGCGCCACGGCTGGAGGCCGCAGCGGCGGTGAATCAGGCGCAGGTTTGGTGGCGGCGGGAGCAGCAGTGGGAGCAGCAGTGGGAGCAAATAGGCCATCCATCAAACAACTGTACTTTCATACAGTGTTTGGCACAAGTCCCGGCCTTTGATTGACCAGCCCAACAAGCTGCTGGTTTTGGCTGGTCAGTCAGTTGCCCAGAGCAAGTGCATCGGTAAATGCTTGCGCAAGAATGCGGCCATGCCCATCGATCCAGCCCATTCACATGCACTGCTTGGCGATGCTCCCGCCTCGCCTTCTTCTGTCTCACCTTCGGCCTCTTCAGCCAAGTCTTCACCCTCCCCTTCGCCCTGCATCCTGCGGCCGCACCGCATCGGCGACATGGGCTGGGTGATCGGCCGCCACGGCGAGATCTATGCGAATGAACGCCAGCTTGACGCGAGCTTCGAGGCCATGATTGCGCGCGTCGCCGCTGACTTCATCGAGCGCTTTGACCCCACCCGCGAAGCCAGCTGGATTGCCGAGCGCGATGGCACACGGCTCGGCTGCGTGTTCCTCGTGCAAGCGCGCGACGACACCACGCAGGCCATTCGCGAGGGCACCGCCCAATTGCGCATGCTGTTGGTCGAGCCCGCGGCTCGCGGCTTGGGGCTGGGTGCGCAACTGGTGGCCGAGTGCGAGCGCTTTGCGCGCCAAGCCGGCTACCGCCGCATCGTGCTCTGGACGCAAAGCCACCTCGCAGCCGCCCGCGCGATCTACCAAAAGGCTGGCTACCGCATCACCAGCAGCGAGCCGCACCCTGGCTTCGGCCAGGCAACGATTGCCGAAACATGGGAGCTCGTGCTGTGAACTGCCCTTGCGGCGGCACAACATACGCAGCGTGCTGCGGCCGCTTCCACGCCGGCCCGTTGCACCTGCAGGCGCCGAATGCCGAGGCGCTGATGCGCTCGCGCTACAGCGCCTATGTGCTGCGCTTAGCCGACTATTTGCTCGCCACCTGGCACGAGACCACGCGCCCCGCCGTGATCGATGCCGATCCGCCAAGCCTGAAGTGGCTCGGGCTCGACGTGAAGCGCCACGCAGCGCAAGACGACGATCACGCCATCGTCGAATTCGTTGCCCGAAGCAAGATGGGCGGCCGGGCGCATCGGCTGCATGAGGTGAGCCGGTTCAAACGGGAAGGCGGGCAATGGTTCTACATTGATGGAGACTTGCGCTGAGATTGATGCGATGAGATTGATGCGAGATTGATGAGAGATCAAAACGGGCGCACACCTCAAGAGACCTCTCAATGTGCCGATATCCATGACACACGAATTGTCCGGACGCGCGCCACCATGAAAGAAGTCAGCGGAGTTGCCAGCCATCTTTCTAGAACCGCCAGTCCCAACGACCCATCACATTCCAGCTACTTCTCTCACCACGGATTGCTGGCTCCCGGCATTCGCTGGTTTAGGGTGCTCACCTTTCCGGCCAAGGCCGCCTGGGTGTCAGTGGCGTTTTTGTTGCCGCTGCTGCTGCTGGGCTGGTCACTCTGGACTGCAGCGTCCACGAACATCGACTTTTCGGCCAAGGAGCGGCTGGGTATCACCTATGCGCGGCCTGTCGTCGCTTTGCTGGATGCTGCGCAAGTGCGCCGGCGGGCCGCAGTCACGAAAGCGCCAGACCTTGGGGAAGCGTCAGCCAAGGTCGCCGCTGCGATCAAAGAAGTGGAGCAGGTAGAAGCGCGTTTGGGCAAAGACTTCAGCACCACAGAAACTTTCAACAAGCTGCGCGCCATGCAAGACAAGCTGGCCGCCAACGCGATTCTCGGCACCGTTGATGAAACCTTTGCCGCGCACACCGCGTTCATCGCCGCCATCACCGATTTGATTGCTGACGTGGCCGACGGCTCAAACCTGACACTCGACCCCGACCTCGACAGCTTCTACCTGATGGATGCTGCACTCGCCAAGCAGCCGCTGTTCATCGAGAGCTTGGGCCAGCTTCGCGGCATCGGCACGGCAACCCTTCGCACCAGCTCGGTGACGCCCGCTCAGCACGATGCGCTGATGAACCATTATTCATTCGCCCTGCTCTACCAGGCGGGCTTGTCGAAATCTTTGGGGCGCGCCACCGGCGCGAATCAAAGCCTCGTGCAGCCGCTGGACCAAAATGAGGCCGTCGACACGAGCGAGCGTTTCCTTGCTCTGGTCAAGGCGCAAGTCTTGGGCGAGACGGTGTCGGGTGATGCGGAGGCTTATCTGGCTTTGGGCAACAAAGCAATCAGCCTGGAATTCGCGCTCAACTCAAGAGGCTTGACTGCCCTCGATTCGGTGCTGGAGGCCCGTGTGGCCGGCCTGCGGCAGACGTTGTGGCGGCAGCTTGCTGCGTCATTGGCCTGCGTGGCCGTGGCGGCTTACTTGCTGATCGCGTTTTACAAAGTCACTCAAGGCGGCATTGCTGAAGTCTCGCGGCACTTGACCGAAATTTCCAAGGGCAACCTCACGCTGCTGCCGCATCCTTGGGGGCGCGATGAAGCTGCCCATTTGATGGAAACGCTGGCCCAGACGATCTCGTCATTGCGCACGGTCTTTGGCCATGTGCACCGCGGTGCGCAAGAGATGGCGCTGGCGAGCTCAGAGATCGCCTCTGCGTCGGTTGACCTCTCGAATCGAACCGAAGAAACCTCGGCCGAGCTGCAGCGCACGTCATCCTCGATGGAGGAAATCACCGACACCGTGCGCAAGACGGCCGACACGGCTGCAGGCGCATCGAAGATCGTTGGCACCAATGCCGAAGTCGCGTCTCGCGGCGGCGAGATCGTTGGCAACGTGGTCAAGACGATGGATGACATTCGCGATTCCTCGCGCCGCATTGCCGAGATCATCGGCGTGATCGACAGCATCGCTTTCCAGACAAACATTCTCGCGTTGAACGCAGCGGTAGAAGCCGCGCGTGCTGGCGAACAAGGGCGCGGCTTTGCCGTCGTGGCCTCGGAGGTGCGCTCTCTTGCCCAACGAACGGCCGGCGCCGCCCGCGAAGTGAAGACGTTGATTCAGCTGAGCGTGGAGCGGGTTGAGTCAGGTGCCGTCGTGGTGGCCGAGGCGGGCGCGACGATGCGCGACATCGTGGCCAACGCCGAGAACATCAAGGCCTTGATGGCCGACATCTCCAAAGCCTCCGCTGGCCAAACCTCCGGGCTCGGCCTGGTGGGCGGCGCGATCCAGAGCCTCGATGCGAGCACGCAGCAGAATGCAGCGCTCGTCGAGCAAACTGCCGCTGCGGCAGCCACGCTCAAAGACAACGCCTCGCGGTTGAACCAGGAAATGGCTTACTTCAAGCTTGCTTGAACTGCGGGTTCGAGCAGGTGAGCGAGGTTCTGCGTGCAGCTCAGCCCAGGCTGACTGCATGGATCGGCGGCAGGTGGCCCGAGACCATCGCCCAATGGTCGCCAGCATCGTCGCTCGCCCAGAGGTTGCCGGTGGTGCTGCCCATCATCAGGCTCTGCCCATCGGCACTGACTGCCAGCGCGTGGCGGTACACCAAGTCATAGCAGCCTGATTGCGGCAAGCCCGCGCGCAGGGTCTCGAAGCTCTGACCACCATCGCGTGTGCGGTTCACCACCAGCGCGCCATCACGCGGCACACGCTGTTGATCGGCCACCGCAGGCACGAACCACGCGCTGCGCGAATCCTGCGGATGCACCGCCACCGCAAAGCCAAAGTTCGAGACCGGCACGTTCTGCACTTCTTGCCACGAGGCGGCGTTGTCGGTTGATCGCCAGATGCCGTTGTGGTGCTGGCACCAAAACACATCGGGCTCGGCCGCACAGCGCGTGATGGCGTGCGGGTCTTGCGTATTCGGGCTCTCGGCGAGCTCGGGCGGCATGTAGGTGGCGCGCATGCCGCTCGCCTGCAGCAGCCAACTCGCGCCGTCATCGCGGCTGAGCCAAGCACCACCGCAGCTGATGCCGACGAGCAACTCACCCGCCCGCTCCGGATGCAAGCAAATCGAGTGAATGCCCGGCACATCGAAGCCACCACCAAACCACTCGGCCCGGCCCGGTTGGTTCCAGAGCGACTCCACCAACCGCCAAGACGCGCCCGCGTCATCAGAGCGAAACAGCCCGCCCGGCAGCGTGCCCGCCCACACCGTGCCGCGCGCAGCGGCGAGCGACCAAATCTGCTGCAGCTTCCAGGCCACGCCGCCCGCTGGCTCGCCCGGCGGCTGCGGCGGGTAGGCCGGCGTGGTGACCTCGCGCCAAGTGATGCCGCCGTCATCAGACGCATGCAGCTTCACGCCGAAGTGCCCGAGGTTGAGTGCAGCAAACATCGGCTGCGCTGGCGCGGGCGGCAGCAGCATGCTGACCGGCTCGCCAAGAAAACTCGTGCGCTCGATCTGCCAGCCGCCAGCGCGGCGGTGGAGCTCAAACAAGCCTTTGCGGGTTGCGACCCAGGCAGTGGGTTCCATCGTGTGTCTCCTCTCGAGCAGGTCAGCCACCAGACAAGGCTTGCAACACATGCACCCGGCTGTCAGGCGCAAGCGGATCGACCAGCAGCACGCGCTCAGCGCATCGCCGGCCATCGATGAAGATGACGACGTTGGCGCGCAAATGGCCTTGATCGTCGAGCACGTAGCCGCGCAGCCGCGGGTTCACGGCAAACGCGCATTCGAGCGCGGCGCGCAAGTTGGGCGCCGGCGCATCGACTTCCGGCGTCTCGGTGAAACGCCGCAACTGCGAGGTAAAAACAAGCCGAGCCATCCAGCCATGATGACGCCTTAACGCTGCCGCACAGAGCGGGAATGCGCGTGCTGTTCGGAGCCACCCAACGCGCCACAATCAAAACGTCGACCGGCTGCCTGCACCGCGCGACGCGCCAGATTCAACCCCAGGAAATGGAGTCAAGATGAACGGTTTGATGATGCAGCAGCAGCTGCTGATCTCCTCGCTGCTCGTGCATGCCGAGCGCCACCATGGTGACCAGGAAGTGGTGTCGCGCCGCGTTGAGGGCGACATTCACCGCAGCACTTACCGCGAGCTCGCTTCCCGTGCGCGGCGCATGGCCAAGGCGCTGGCCGCGCTCGGTGTGAAAACCAGCGACCGCATCGCCACGCTCGCCTGGAACGGCCACCGCCACATGGAGCTCTACTACGCCGTCTCGGGCTCCGGCGCAGTGCTGCACACACTCAACCCGCGGCTGCACCCGGATCACGTCGCCTACATCGCCGACCACGCTGAAGATCAGGTGCTGTTTTTTGACATGACCTTTCTGCCGCTGGTTGAAGCCGTTGCATCGCGGCTTCAGACCGTCAAGCACTTCGTTGCGATGACCGACCGCGCGCACATGCCGGCCACATCGAAGATCGAAGGCCTGCTCTGCTTCGAAGAGCTGATTGACGCGCAAGACGATCACTTCGTCTGGCCCACGTTCGATGAGAACCTGGCGTCCTCGCTTTGCTACACCTCGGGCACCACCGGCAACCCGAAAGGCGTGCTCTACAGCCACCGCTCGACGCTGCTGCACACCTTTGCGATTGCCTTGCCCGACGCGCTCAATTGCTCCGCGCGAGACACGATCTTGCCCGTCGTGCCGATGTTCCACGTCAACGCCTGGGGTCTGCCTTATGCGGCTTGCATGACGGGCGCCAAGCTCGTCTTCCCCGGCCCGGGGCTCGATGGGAAATCACTGCACGAGCTGTTCGAGACCGAAGAGGTCACGCTCTCGGCCGGCGTGCCAACCGTGTGGCAAGGGCTGCTCACCTACGTGGAGGCGAACGGCTTGAAGTTCACCACGATGCGCCGCACGGTGATCGGCGGCTCGGCCTGCCCGCCGGCGATGATGACGACCTTTCAAGAACGCTATGACGTGCAAGTGATTCACGCTTGGGGCATGACCGAAATGAGCCCAGTCGGCACCGCCGCCACCCTCAAATCGAAGCACCTCAAGCTCAGCACCGAAGAGCGCATGGCAGTGCAGGCCACGCAAGGCCACGCGGTCTATGGCGTTGACATGAAGATCGTCGGCGAAGACGGCGAAGAGCTCGCTTGGGGCACGCAAACATCCGGCGATGTGCTGGTGCGCGGCCCGTGGATCTTGCAGCGTTACTTCCGCGATGAAGGCGGCGACCCGATCATCACCGACGCTGCCGGCCAAGGCTGGTTCCCGACCGGCGACGTGGCCCGCATCGATGCCGATGGCTACATGCAAATCACCGACCGCAGCAAAGACGTGATCAAGTCTGGCGGCGAGTGGATCGGCTCGATCGACCTCGAAAACATCGCCATGGCCAACCCCAAAGTTGCGATGGCGGCGTGCATTGCCGCACTGCATCCGAAGTGGGATGAGCGGCCGTTGCTCGTCGTCGTCAAGAAGCCCGGCGCTGAGCTGACACGCGATGAGTTGATCGCATTCTTCGAGGGCCGCATCGCCAAGTGGTGGACGCCGGACGACGTGGTCTTCGTCGACGCAATCCCGCTCGGCGCAACCGGCAAGATGCTGAAGAACCGGCTGCGCGAGCAGTACGGTCGGCATCTGTTGGCCGCGGATTGAGAGCACGAGAACCACATTGCAGCCCGGCATCCTCTACGCCGCCCTCGCCTTCACTTGGTGGGGGCTCTTCCCGCTTTACTTTCGTCTCGTCACGGTCGTGCCGCCACCAGAGGTGCTGGCGCACCGGGTCGTTTGGTGCTTGTTGTTTCTTGCTGCGCTGATGACATGGCGCCGGCAATGGCGCTGGCTGCCTGGTGTGTTGCGCCAACCGAAGGTGCTGCTCGCCTTTGTCGGCAGTGCGTTGTTGATCGGCGCGAATTGGCTTGCCTACATTTGGTCGGTCACGAACGGGCATGTGCTTGAAGCCAGCCTCGGCTACTTCATCACGCCGCTGGTCAACGTGCTGTTGGGCATGAGCTTGCTGCATGAGCGCTTGCGGCGCGTGCAGTGGCTGGCGCTTGGCTTTGCGGCACTCGGCGTGGCGTGCCTGACCTGGCAAGCCGGCAGGCCACCGTGGATCGCCTTGGTGCTGGCGATCACCTTTGGCGGCTACGGCCTGATGCGCAAAGTGGCCGCGCTCGGCGCCCTCGAAGGATTGGCGCTCGAGACGATGTTGCTCGCGCCGCTCGCCGTGCTGGTGCTCGGCATCGGCTGGCATCAAGGCAGCGGCCATTTCCCGGCGCCAGATGCATTCACCACGGTGTGGATGATCGCGCTCGGGCCGATCACGGCTGTGCCGCTGCTGCTGTTTGCCGCAGGCGCGCGCCGCGTGTCGATGACGACGCTGGGGCTGCTGCAGTACATCGGGCCGACGATCCAGTTCATGGTCGGCGTGTGGGTGTTCAAGGAGCCGGTGAGCGCCGAGCGAATGGTCGGCTTCGGCCTGATCTGGCTTGCGCTGGCCATCTACAGCGCCGATGGCTGGCGCATTGGGCGGCGCATGGCCGCCCAGAGGCTTCAGGCCGCCACGGCTTCTTGAGCTGGGACTGACGAGCGAATCAAGTGGTCGAAGGCGCCGAGCGCTGCCTTCGCGCCATCGCCTGTGGCGATGATGATTTGCTTGAACGGCACGGTCGTCACGTCACCGGCAGCGAACACGCCCGGCAACGAGGTTTGCCCGCGCGAATCAACCACGATCTCACCGTGGCGCGAGAGCTCCAGCGTGCCCTTGACCCACTCAGAATTCGGCACCAAGCCGATCTGCACGAACACACCTTCGAGCTCAACATGCTGCGCCGTGCCGGTGGCGCGATCGGTGTAGCTCAGCCCATTGACCTTGCCGCCTGCGCCCGTGATCTCGGTGGTTTGCGCCTGGGTGTGAATGGCGACGTTCGGCAAGCTCTTGAGCTTGGCTGTGAGCACCGCATCGGCCCGCAATTGATCGCCGAACTCAAGCAAAGTCACGTGGCCAACGATGCCCGCGAGATCGATGGCCGCCTCAACGCCTGAATTGCCGCCGCCAATCACCGCAACACGCTTGCCCTTGAAGAGCGGGCCATCGCAATGCGGGCAATAGGCCACGCCTTTGTTGCGGTATTCCTGTTCGCCCGGCACGTTCACTTCACGCCAACGCGCACCAGTCGAGAGGATGACGGTGCGGCTCTTGAGCGTGGCGCCATTGGCCAGCTGCACGCCAATCAGCCCGCCGGGCACTGGCGCGGGGATCAGCTTTTCGGCCCGCTGCAGGTTGAGTATTTCAACGTCGTATTGCTTCGCATGCTGCTCCAGCGCGGCAGCGAACTTCGGTCCGTCAGTCTCAAGCACCGAGATGAAGTTCTCGATGCTCATCGTGTCCATCGTCTGCCCGCCCATGCGCTCGGCCAGCATGCCAGTGCGAATGCCCTTGCGCGCCGCATACACGGCAGCCGCGGCGCCGGCCGGGCCACCGCCAACGATGAGCACGTCGTAAGCGTCTTTCGCGTTGAGCTTGGCAGCATCTCGGCTCGCAGCACCGGTATCGAGCTTCTTGACGATCTCTTCAACATCCATCCGGCCTTGGCCAAAGTGCTGGCCATTCAAGAAGACCATCGGCACGGCCAACACTTGGCGTTCTTCCACTTCCTTTTGATAGAGGCCACCGTCAATCACGACGCTTTGAATGCGCGGGTTGAGCACCGCCATCAAGTTCAGCGCCTGAACCACATCAGGGCAGTTGTGGCAGGTCAAAGACATGTAGGTTTCGAAGCGGAAGTCGCCGTCAAGCGCTTTGATCTGCTCGATGAGCTCGGCTTCGATCTTCGGCGGATGGCCGCCAGTCTGCAGCAATGCGAGCACGAGCGAGGTGAACTCATGGCCCATTGGAATGGCCGCAAAGGTGATGCGCGGTGCCTCGCCAATTCGGCCCAATGAGAACGACGGCTTGCGGGCATCAACGCCGTCAATCTTCAGCGTGATCTTGTCGGTGAGCGAGACGATGTCCTCGAGCAGGCCATGCATCTCGCGGGCTTTTTCGCTGTCGTCCAGCGAGGCGGTGATCTCGAAAGGCAGCTTCACGCGTTCGAGGTAGGCCTTGAGCTGCGCCTTCAGGTTTGCGTCCAACATCGTGAAGCTCCTTTTGAGTTACTGCTTTGATTTGATCTGATCCAGTTGATCAGATCTTGGTGGTCAGATCCAGGTGATCAGATCTTGCCGACCAGATCGAGCGACGGCGTGATCGTCTCGGCGCCTTCATTCCACTTGGCCGGGCACACTTGGCCAGGGTGAGCGGCCGTGTACTGAGCGGCCTTGAGCTTGCGCAGCGTTTCCTTCACGTCACGGGCGATCTCGTTCGAGTGCACTTCGGCGGTCTTGATAACGCCGTCTGGGTTGATCACGAACGTGCCGCGCAGGGCCATGCCGTCTTCGGGGATGTGCACGCCGAACATGTTGGTCAGCGCGTGGGTTGGATCACCGATGAGCGCGAACTTGGCCTTGCCGACGGCAGGCGAAGTCTCGTGCCAAACCTTGTGCGCAAAGTGCGAGTCGGTCGTGACGATGTAGACCTCGGTGCCCAGCTTCTGGAACTCGGCATAGTTGTCAGCCGCGTCTTCAACTTCGGTCGGGCAATTGAAGGTGAATGCTGCCGGCATGAAGATCAGCACGGACCACTTGCCCTTCAGGCTTTGCTCGGTGACTTCGACAAACTTGCCGGCCTTGAATGCCTGAACCTTGAACGGCTGAACGGTGGTATTGATGATGGACATGGTGCTTCCTTTGCAGTGAGAAAAGACAAACGACTATCAGAGCGGAATGGTAAGAGAAGACATTCGCCGTCGTCATAACGAATGGCTAAGGCCCGCATAGAGAAATGCTGCGCCGGGCCAGCCGCAGTGGAGTCAATGAGAGTGCAGCAGATTGCGCGCGAGTTGGTGCAAAAGAGCGCTTGGGTCGGCCAGGTCTTGCAAGATATCGAAATGATTGCGGCCTTCAATGGCCTCACAGACCGGCACCACGCGCGGGCCCCAGGCGGCCTGGATGAGCTGGTTCTGGCGCAAGAACTCATCGCTTTCGAGGGCGCCCACCACCGCATTGAGCAAGCCATCGGGCCGCTCAAAGCGAGCGGGGCTCAAGCGCTCCACTGCATCGGGTGTGAGGCGCAAATCGGCTTGCAAGTGCGGCGTGTGGCGCAGCGGCTCCAAATCAAAGAGGCCCGATATCGACAGCGCTGACGACACGAGTGACGCCGGCAAATCGCGCCCCACCGAAGGCCAATCGCAATTCAGCAGCATGGCCGCCAGGTGGCCGCCCGCCGAATGCCCGGCCACAACAATGCGATTTGGATCGCCCCCGTAGAGCGCCGCATGGCGGAAGGTCCAGGCCACGGCACGCACCATCTGCAGCGCAATCTCGTCAATGCTCACTGCGGGGCACAAAGCGTAGTTGGGCAGCACCACCATGGCCCCGGCCTGGTTGAATGCGGGCGCAACGAAGGAGTGATCGCGCTTGTCGAGCGAGCGCCACCAGCCGCCGTGGATGAACACGAGCACCGGCGCATTGGCATGCGGGCTCGGGAACACATCGAGCCGCTCGGCGGTGCTTTCGCCATAGGCCACGTCAATGCGGCAAGACGATTGCGCCCGAGCCCAAGCCGAGGCCGTTTGCCAACGCTCGATGATCCGAGCGTGTTCGGGAACTCGCTGGCGGTTGTTGTATTGCTCGTCCAGCCAGGCTGGGTCTTGCTCAAGCTTCATACCGACTCCTGCATTACGTCATCACCGGCTGCGTTCTAACCGGTGCGGCCGTAAAACGCCAGCACGTAACTCACATGGCAGAGCTGACACCCTTTGATAGACTCGGCCGTGTCGTGGGGGGGTAGCTCAGCTGGGAGAGCGCCGCGTTCGCAATGCGGAGGTCGTGAGTTCGATCCTCATCCTCTCCACCATGTCACATGACCGCCGTTGTATTGCGGCACTGCAATCAGCCGATGGCCAGCGGCGGTACGCGTTGGGTGTTGTTTGCGCCCACGCGGCTCGTCATTGAAGTCGCGGGCTTGCATCGCCAGCGAACTCGCTCTGCCTGCCACCCACCCACCCAATCACTCACGCATGCGCAGCAAGCGCATGGCCTCTGCGACGACCGCAGACGGCACGATGCCGAAGTGCTCATACAGATCGTCAGCCGCGCCCGATGCGCCGAAGCCGTGCATGCCGATGAAGCCGCCGTGCTCGCCGAGGTAGCGATCCCACCCAAAGCGCACCGCGGCTTCCACTGCCACTCGGGCGCCACCCGGAGGCAACACGGCGGCGCGATAGGCGGCATCTTGCGCATCGAAGCGTTCGCAGCAAGGCATTGAAACCACGGCCGTCGGCACGCCTTGCGCTTGCAGTTGATCGCGTGCCTTGAGTGCTATCGCGACCTCCGAGCCGGTGGCGATGAGTGTCACGCGGCGCGCGCCCCACGCGGCCTCGGCAAGCACGTAGCCGCCGCGGCGCGAGAGGTTGCCCCGCTCGTGCGTGCGCCGAACGAGCGGCAGCGCCTGCCGCGCAAACACCATGGCGACGGGGCCGGAGCGGTGCTCCAGCGCGATCTCCCAGCATTCGGCTGCTTCCACCGCGTCGGCAGGCCGCATCACCATCATGTTGGGCATGGCGCGGAGCGACGCCAAGATCTCGACCGGCTGATGCGTGGGGCCGTTTTTGCCGACGCCGATGGAGTCGTGGCTGAACACAAATTTGACCGGCAAGCCCATCAAAGCGGCCATGCGCATAGCCGGCCGCTCGTAGTCTGAAAAGGCGAGGTAGGTCACGGCCAAAGGGATGACGCCGCCGTGCGCGGCCATGCCGTTGGCCATGGCGCCCATCAAGTGTTCGCGCACGCCGCAGTGCACATAGGCACCGCCGCGGTCGTCTGAGGTGAAAGCTCGCAAGCGGCGCTTGTGGCTGGTTGGCGCTTCGAGATCGGCGCAGCCGACCATGCGCTCGGGCAGCACCTCCGTCAAATGGTCATTGATCTCAGCGGAGATGAGGATGCCGCCTGGCGCATCGGCGCGGTCGACAGCGCGCGCTTTGTAGTCGAGCAAGACTTCGCGCCAACCTGGGGGCAGCTCGCCACGAATGACGCGGTCGAACTCGGCGCGCTGCGCCGGCGCCAGCGCATCGCGGCGCGCTTGCCATGCCGAATGTGCCGCAGCGCTGCGCTGCCCAGCTTGCCGCCAAGCGCCGAGCACGGCCGCGGGCACCTCGAACGGTGGATGAGGCCAATCGAGATCGCGGCGAGCAGCGTCGGCATCCGCCGGATGCAACCGCGCGCTGTGGCCGCCGCGCTGGCCTTGCAAGCGCGCAAGGCCGCGCGCAATCGTTGTGCGGCATGCGATGAGCGACGGCCTGGCATCGCGCTTGGCAGCATCGAGCGCGGAGGCTACGGCATCGATGTCATGCCCATCGACCTCGGCCACGTGCCAATCGGCCACGCGAAAGCGGGCGGCTACGTCTTCGCTGATCGAGAGCGATGTGGCGCCGTCGTCGGTGATGCGGTTGTCGTCCCAGAGCAGCACGAGTTTGCCCAGGCGCAGGTGGCCCGCCAACGAAATCATCTCTTGGCCAATGCCTTCTTGCAGGCAGCCATCGCCCACGAAGGCGTAGGTGAAGTGATCGACCAAGCCTTGGCCGAATCGCGCGCCGAGATAAGCCTCGGCCACCGCCATGCCGAACGCGTTGGCAATGCCTTGGCCGAGTGGCCCAGTGGTCACTTCGATGCCGCTGGCTGGCTCGATCTCGGGGTGGCCTTGGCAATGCGAACCGAGATCACGGAAGCTCTTGATGGCCTCCATCGTGACGCGCTCGTAACCCGTGAGGTGCAGCAGCGCGTAGAGCAGCATCGAGCCGTGGCCGTTGGACAAAACCACGCGGTCGCGATCAGGCCAAGTCGGGTCAGCGGGGTTGAACTTGAGATGCCGCGTGTAGAGCGCAGTCGCGATCTCGGCCATGCCGAGCGGCACGCCTTGGTGGCCCTCGGTGGCACGCACGATGGCATCGATGGCGATGAAGCGAATGGCGTCAGCCAACTGGGTCGGTGCAACGGTGGACATGTGAATGTTTCTCGGTTGGCCCTTCGGTTCAAGCGGGCGGATGAGCGAACGAGCCAGCGCCGCCGCCTGATGCAGCAACACGCGTCACGCGAGTGCGCCGGTGTTCTCTTCGAGCAGCTTCCAGGCTTCTTCACCGAACTTCGCGCGCCAGTCTTTGTAGAAGCTGCTCTTGCCGAGCGCGGCCTTGAAGCTTTTCTTGTCGACCTCCACAAACTGCAAGCCCTTGCCTTGCAGTTCGCTGCGCAGTGATTTGCTGAGTGCAGCGGTGTCGGCACGCTCATCGGTGCCGGCTTTGTCGAACTCGCGAAAGACGATCTCCTGAATGTCCTTTGGCAAGCGATCAACCGCCTTGCGATTGCCCAAGATCCAGTAGGCATCCCACACGTGATTGGTGAGGCTGCAGAACTTCTGCACTTCGTAGAGGCGCGCCGTGGCGATGATCGCCAGCGGGTTTTCTTGGCCCTCAACGAGCTTGGTTTGCAGCGCTGAATAAACCTCGTTGAAGTTGATGGGTGTGGGGCTCGCGCCGAGCGCGGTGAACAGCGTTGAGAGCATGGGCGCGGCTGGCACGCGCAGCTTCAAGCCGCGCAAATCATCGGGGGTGTTGATCGGCTTGGTTGAGGTCGTGATCTGGCGAAAGCCGTTGTCCCAGGGCTTGGCCATCGTCAGCAAGCCGACCTTCTCGATTTGAGCGCGCACGTAATTGCCGAGCGCACCGTCCATCGCGCGCCAGACCTGGTCATAGTCGGTGAACGCAAAGCCGGTGTTGACGATGCCGGCCGCCGGCACGAGGGTGGACAACACCGAACTCGCTTGATTGAAAAACTCAACGCCGCCGTTGCGCACCTGAGCCAGCAAGTCGGTGTCAGAACCGAGTTGATTGGCCGGGAAGAGGCGAATCTCCAGGCGCCCTTTGGTGGCTTCCTTGATGCGCTCGATCGCCTCTTGCGCGCGCTTGTTGACCGGGTGGCTCGGGTCTTGCCCGGTGGCGAGTTTGTAGGTGAACTCGGCCGCATGGGCGCGGCGCGGCAGCATGGTGCCGATCGGCAGCGCTGCCGCGGTGGCCAGGCATTGCCGGCGTGTGAGGCCTGTGCTGTGTGAATCAGGTCGAGTCATGGTTGTCTCCGGTGTGTGTGTTTGCGGCGGTGTGCGGCCGCCGTGGTGCTCGGGCTCGGGCTCGGGCTCGGGCTCGGTTCAGTGGATCAACATGCCGCCATTCACATCGAGCGTCACGCCAGTGCAGTACTTCGCGAGCGGGCTTGCGAGGAACACGACGCAACCCGCCACGTCTGCCGGCTCGCCGATGCGGTTGAGCGGTATCTGCTCGAGGATGCCGGCCTTGCGGTCGTCCGGAATCAGGCCCTTGTTGATGTCTGTGGCGATGAGGCCCGGCGTGACGCAATTGACGCGGATGCCGTCAACACCAAACTCACGCGCCATCGCGCGGGCCAAGCCCAACACACCGGCTTTGGCCGCCGAGTAATGCGGCCCGCCCAAGATGCCGCCGCCGCGCTGCGCCGAGACCGACGAGATGCACACGATCGAGCCCGACTTGGCCTCGCGCATCGCCGGCAGCACGGCCTGCGACATGTACATCGTGCCGCGCAGGCTGACGTCAAGCACGGCATCGAAGTCGGCACCGGTGATGTCGCAAAACTTGCGGGGCTGGGTGATGCCGGCGTTGTTGACCAAGATGTCGATGCGGCCGCATTGTTCGAGCGCCGCTTTGGCAGCGCGCTCGCAGGAGGCTTTGTCGGTCACGTCGGCCACGAGGCCCACGTGCTGCGGGCCGAGGCGGGCCGCGGCGCCAGCCGGGTCAGCGCGCTCGAGGTCGAGGATCACCACGCGGGCGCCCTCTGCCGCGAGCATCTTGGCGGTCGCAAAGCCCAGGCCATTGAGGCCGGCGCCGCCGGTGATGAGGGCTACGTTGTCAGCAAGAAGCATGGTCTCTACTCCAGTGTGTTGTGGGGAACGACGAACAACGAACAACGAAACATCAAGCAGCGCGCAAGGTGCTTCGGGGGTGGGCTACGAGACCCAGGCGCGGATGCGCGCAGACAAGGCGTCGATGCTGATGCCGTAGCGGTCATGCAGCGTGGGCAGCGCGCCGGCATCGAGAAAGGCATCGGGCAATCCGGCGAGTTGAAAGCTCGCGGGCTGCACGCGGTGGCGCAGCAAAACACTGGCCACGGCTTCGCCCAATCCGCCGATGACCGAGTGGTTCTCGGCAACGACGACAAGGCGATTGCGGTACTTCACAGCCTCAAGAATGGCCGCTTCATCGAGCGGCTTGATCGTGGGGCAATGCAGCACCGCCACACCGATGTTGTCGGCCTCGAGGGCTTGCGCCACCTCAAGTGCGCGCATGGTCATGAAGCCGCTTGAGATCACCAGAACCTCGTTGCCTTCACGCAGGATCTTGGCTTTGCCGAGCTCGAACTTGTAGTCGTACTCATCCAGCACCAGCGGCACATTGCCGCGCGCAAGCCGCATGTAGACCGGCCCTTTGTGCGCCGCGATTTGCGGCACGGCTTGCTCCAGATCGAGCGCATCACACGGGTCAACGATGGTCATGCCGGGCACGCCGCGCATCATCGCCAGGTCTTCGGTGGCCTGGTGGCTCGGCCCGTAGCCGGTGGTGAGGCCCGGCAAGGCGCAGCAGATCTTGACGTTCAGGTTTTCTTCGGCAATCACCTGGTGGATGAAGTCATACGCGCGGCGGGTGCCGAACACCGCGTAGGTGGTGGCAAACGGAACCAGCCCCTCTTTGGCCATGCCGCCGGCCGCGGCCATCAGCAGCTGCTCGGCCATGCCCATTTGGTAGAAGCGCTCGGGGTAGGCCTGCGCGAACAAATGCAGGTCGGTGTATTTGGCGAGGTCAGCGGTCATGCCGACGATCTCAGGCCGCGTGGCGGCAAGTGCCACGAGCGCCTTGCCGAATGGCGCGGCCTTCACACGCTGCCCCTCGGCTGCGATCGAGGCGATCATGGCCGAGGTCGTCAGGCGCGGCTTCTTTTGGTCTGCCACGGTGTTCATGCAAGAGCTCCTTCGCGCGCGGGTTGCGCATGGGATTGATCAAGGATTTGCAGCGCTTGCTGCCATTCGGGCGGATCAACGCGAATGAAGTGGTTCTTCTCGCGCGACTCCAAAAAGGGCACGCCCTTGCCCATCAAGGTGTCGAACAAAATCACGCGCGGCCGGGGCTCGGTGAGTTGGCGTGCGGCGTCAAAGGCATTGAGCACCGCGGGCAGATCGTTGCCATTGATCCGCTGCACATGCCAGCCGAACGCGACCCACTTGTCAGCCAGCGGCTCAAAGCCCATCACCTTGCCCGAGGGGCCATCGGCCTGTTGGTTGTTGATGTCAACGAGGCAGATCAGCTGGCCCAAGCCGTGGTGCGCGGCACCCATCGCGGCCTCCCACACCGAGCCTTCATCGAGCTCGCCGTCAGACATCGAGACATAGACGAATGCCGAGCTCTGCTTCTGGCGCAGTGCGAGCGCCATGCCCACGCCAATGGCCAGCCCTTGGCCGAGCGACCCGCCCGACATCTCCATGCCCGGTGTGTAGGTGGCCATGCCCGACATGGGCAAGCGGCTGTCGTCGCTGCCGTAGGTTTCGAGCTCGCTCTCGGGAATGATCTTGGCCTCGATGAGCGCGGCATAGAAGGCAATCGCATAGTGGCCGTGCGAGAGCAAAAAGCGGTCGCGCCCTTCCCACTGCGGCTCTTCGGGGCGAATGTTGAGCGCGTGGCTGTAGGCCACGGCCAGCACATCGGCCCAGCCCAGCGCCTGGCCGATGTAGCCCTGCCCTTGCACCTCGCCCATGCGCAATGCATAGCGGCGGATGCGGTAGGCGGATTGAGAAAGGCTGGCCAGTTCGGCCGAGGCGGTGGTGGCAGTGGTGGTGGCTTGTTGCATGGTCAGATCCTGTAGAAGCGTGCAGCGTTGTCGTGGAAGAGCTTGCGGCGGTCAGCGGGCGAGAAATCTCGCGTGATCGCCTTGAAGGTGTCGAACACCGCATCAAAGCTGCTGAACAGCTTGTCGACGGGGAAGTTGCTCGCGAACATGCAGCGGTCCATGCCGAAGCAGTCGATCGCGGTGAGCACCCAGGGGCGAAAGTCCTCGGGCTTCCAGTGGAAGTTGCCCATGCCGAGGCCAGAAATCTTCACGGCGACATTGCGTGCCTGCGAGAGCAGCTTCATTCCGCGCTTCCAGCCCTCAAAGCCGGCCGGCGATTGATCCACCGGCATGCCGGTGTGGTTGAGGATGATTTGCTGATCGGGGAAGGCCAGCGCCAACTCGTGCGCCTCTTCCATTTGCGGCCAATAGATCTGCAGGTCAAAGCTCAAGTCGAACTTGCGAAGCAGCGCAAAGCCGCGCCGCCAATCGGCCTCGCGTGAGACACCCGGCCGGTTGAGGTAGGTCTTCGCCGGATCGGGGTCGTAGTTGAGCGATTGGCGAATGCCGCGAAAGTTGCGCGCCGTGCAGTGGCGAGCCAGCAGGCCCTCAACATCTGGGCGAGACAGATCGGCGTAGCCAACGATCCCATGCGGAAAGCCGCGCTCATCGGCCAGTGCCTGCAGCCACTCGGTCTCGCCGAATGGGTTGGCGGGGTCGAAGCCCACGTCAAGATGAACCGACTTGACGACGTTTTGATGGCCCGCATCGGCCAAAAAATCATCGAGCAAATAGCTCTTGCAGAGCGGCGTGTAGTCACCAAACACGGCCGGCTTGACGCCGTCTTGCAACCACGGATAGCGGTTGCGCTCCAGATCCCACAAGTGGTGATGGGGATCGATGATGGGGAAGTTGTCTTCCATGGCCTCACCTTCTCGTTGCGGGTGTCGGGTCAGTAAGCGCCAGCAGAAGGCGGATAGACGCGCTTGACGGTCTGCTGAATCTTTGGATCGGCAATGTTTTTGGTGGTCACCAGCGGCATCACGAGCGCCACTTCTTTGGTCGTGGGCTTGCCTTT
Organism: Rhizobacter sp.; assembly: GCA_043778145.1. Taxonomy (GTDB): domain Bacteria; phylum Pseudomonadota; class Gammaproteobacteria; order Burkholderiales; family Burkholderiaceae_C; genus LMDS01. The sequence continues at coordinate 7,200 of JAYWGR010000057.1, read as the reverse complement.
GAGCGCGTTGAAGACTTGCTCGGTCGCGTCGATCCCCTGCCCGCCTGCTTCTTGCAGAAAGATGCCCTGCACCGCGCCTTCACGCAGCAGCTTGATCGTGGTCGGGCTGCCATCGGCCGTGACCACGCCCACCTTGCCGACGAGGTTGCGCGTTTGCAGGGCCTTCACGGCGCCGGTTGCGGCTTCGTCATACATGCCGTAGATGGCTTTGACATCGGGGTGAGCGGTGAGCAAGTCGTTGGCTTGCTGCGCTGCCTCGTTCACGGTGAGGCCACGGGTCTGCAGCATTTGCGCCACCGTGCAGCCATCGGCCTTGAACGACTCCTCGGCACCCAAGAGGTACTTCTGTGCGTTCTCACGGTCTTGCGGAAGCGACAAGATGCCCACCTTGCTGCCGCCGCGCTCTTTGGCGAGCTGGCACACGAACTTGCCTTGTGCCTTGCCGGTCTCGAAGTTGTTGGCGGTCACTGCCGAGGTGAAGTCGGTCTGCCCCGGCTGCGGCCCGATGCCGGTGAAGGCGATCGGCACCTTCTTCTCCTTCAAATACGCCAGCACCGGCGGCGTGCTGGTGGAGCTGACGGGGCCGATCACGATCGCATCGACGCCTTTGGTCACGGCGGTGCGGATGTTGTCCATCTGCTTGGCGGGCGAGTTCTCGCTCGTGAACTCCACGTAGTTCATGCCCAGCTCGGCGGCTTTGGTCTTGACGCCGTAGGCCACCCATTGCCAATAGCTGATGTCGAGCGAGGGCGCGATGTAGGCCACGGTGAGCTTCTTGTCTTCAGCATGCGCGGCGGCAACTGCTGCAGCTGCCACTGCCGCACAGGCCATGGTGCGCGCTACTTTCAGCACGTTCGGCACTTTCGGCACTTTCAAACTGTGGGTCGTCATGTTCGTGTCTCCTCTTTCTTGGGTGGTCGATGCGGCGCAAGGGCACCGCGTGGTGGAGGCGCAGTCAGCGCCGTGAGCGGCCCAGGCGGTCAACGAGTGCGGCGGCCAGAATCACCGCGCCCGTGACCGTGCCTTGCCAGAAGCTGTTGATGCCGATGAGGTTCACGCCGTTTTGAATCACGGTGATCATCAAAGCGCCGAGCAGTGCGCCAACGGCCGAGCCCGTGCCGCCCGCCAGGCTCGCACCGCCAATCACCACGGCAGCAATCGCTTGCAGCATCAACGCCGAGCCCGCGGTGGCCTCGGCATTGCTGATGTAGGCCAGGCTCAGCAAGCCCGCGAAGGAAGCCAGCAGCGCTGAGGCCAGGTAAGCCGAGAAGCGCACGCCGCGCACCGGAATGCCGAGCAGCCCGGCCGCCAGCGCACTGCTGCCCACCGCAAACAACCAGCGGCCGGCCACGATCTTCTTCAGGCCAATCTCAATGGCCAGCAACAGCACCACACAGAACAACACGTGGTTGACGATCCCGGGCACCAGCGTGCCGCCATTGAGCAGCCAGTAGTTCGCATCGGGGATCGGCATCGAGTGGCCGTTGGTGACGATGAAGGCCAGGCTTGCCGCAATCGCATAGCTGATGAGCGTGGTGACAAACGGCGCCAAGCCGACCCACGCGACGAGAAAGCCGTTGAAGCTGCCAAAGGCGACGCCCACCATCAGCCCCGCAAGGCTCGACCCCACTGGCCCGAAGCCATTGGCCATCGCCAGCGCCGTGACCATGCCAGTGAGCGAGAAGACCGAGCCCACCGAGAGATCGATGCCGCCGGTGATGACCACCAGCAACACGCCGATGGCCATGATCACGAGCGGCGCTGCGGCTTGCGTGACGTTGGACAAGTTCCCCCAGCTCAACGCCGCCGGGATGACAAGGCCCACCGCGAGCTCAATGGCGACGATGGCGAACGCAATGGCGATCTCGGTGCGGTAGTCACTCAACCAGCGGCGCAATCTCGGCTGATCTGCGGGCGCGGCGCGGTGCGCGGAGGCGCCGGGCGCGCCAGTCATGGGCTGATTGTTGAGATCGCGCTCACTCACCGGCGTACTCAAAGGTTTGCTCAATGGCTTGCTCAAAGTCTTGTTCATGGTCGCGTCGCTTTCGGTGTGGTGCTCAGCCGGCCATGCCCGTGGCTTCGGCCAAGCGCTCTTCGGTGATCTGCGCGCCGTGCAGTGCGTGGGTGGGGCGGCCATCGGGGTCGAAGGCGATCACGCAGTCGCAAACTTCCGCCAGCTCCACGCCTTCGGTGGACCACCACACGACGGTGGTGCCGGCCTGCGCCATGGCCCTGATCTGCGCGTAGATCTCGCGCTTGGTGCCGATGTCGACACCGCGCGTGGGCTCTTCGAGCACGAGCAGCTGGGGAGCAAGCGCCGTCCAGCGCGCGATCAACAACTTCTGCTGCGTGCCGCCGCTCAAGGTGTGCGGCAGTTGCCACGGCGACGTCTTGATGGCGAGCGCACTGATCAACGATTGGCTGAGTTGGCGCTCAGTGCTTTGCACCCACGCGTCACGCTGAAGGACTCGCCTCGACACCATCAGGTTGTCAACGATCGGCAGGCTGTGCAGCACGCCTTTGTTGGCACGGTCACCAGACACATAGCCCACGCCCGAGCGCACAGCCTCGCGCGGCGAGCGGGCGAGCACGGCTTGGCCCTCGGCTTCGATCTGCCAAGCGCCATGGGGCTTGGCGCCCACGAGCTGATCGATCAAGGCTGACGGGCCGGCGGGCGCACCGGCGAGCCCGAGCACTTGGCCAGCTTCGATCTCGAGATCGAGCTCATCACACCGCAGCCGCAGTCGGCGTGCGTTGGCGTTGGCGTTCGAACCAGCACGCGGTGGAGCACCCACGCGCGCCGCCGCACCTTGGCCCATGCGCTCAACGATGTCAGCATCCGACAGCGACGCGACCGGTTCCCGATCAACCACCGTGATGCCGTTTCTGAGGATGGTGCAAACGTCAGCAATCTGGCGAATCTCGCGCATGCGGTGAGAGACGAACACCACGCCAATGCCGGTGGCGCTGATGAGCCGGCGCACGGCACCGAAGAGGCGCTCGGATTCAGTGGCCGTCAAGTTGGCGGTTGGCTCATCGAGCAACAGCAGCCGAGCGCCGGAATCAAGCGTGCGGGCGATCTCCACGAGTTGCCGCTCGTGAAGGCTGAGCGAGAGCACTTTGTGGTCGAGCGCGTGGGCCGCGAAATCAGCGTCGATCAGCGACAGCGCACGCATGGCCTGCTCGCGCGCAGCCATGCGATCGAACCGCTGCCAGCTGCTGCGAGATTGCGGCAGCGCGATGTTCTCGGCCACGGTGAGGTGCGGCAGCAGCGCCATCTCTTGGTGAACCACGGCGACCAAGTTCGAGTCGGCTACGGCATGGTTCTCTCGCGGTCGCGGCACACCGGCGATGGAGAGATCGCCGCCATCGCGCGAGAGCAGACCGGTGATGATCTTGATCAGCGTTGACTTGCCGGCGCCATTGCCGCCGAGCAGTGCGTGCACCTCGCCCGAACGAACCGAAAAGTTGACGCCGCGGAGCACCTGGGTTGCGCCGAAGTTCTTCAAGACGCCGCGCGCCTCGACGAGCTGATCGCCAGCGGCTAAAGCGATGTTTGCGTGCATGGTTCAGCCCAAGAGGCCAATCGAGAACCAAGGCACGAAGGCGACGATCAAGAGGCCCACCAGCAACGCACCCAGGTAAGGCCAGATGCGGCGCAGCGCAACATTCGGATCGACTCGGCCGATCGTGCAGGCCGCGTAGTAGCCCAAGCCAAAGGGCGGCGCGAAAAGGCCGATGCCCATCGCCAGAATGATCACCATCGCGTAGTGAACCTCGTGCACGCCGATGGCTCGGGCAACCGGGAACAACAGCGGCGCGAACAGCACCATCGCCGGGATGCCTTCGAGCACGGTGCCGAGCACGATGAACGCCGCAATCGATACGAGCAAGAAGCCGTACTTGCCGCCGGGCACGCTGGTCATGGCCTCGGCCAAGCTGTGCGAGAAGCCCGACTGCGTGAGCGCCCAAGACATGCCGGTTGCGGTGCCGATGATGAAAAGGATTGCGCCGGAAAGCGCGGCCGTATCGATCAGCATCGGGTATAGCCGCTTCCAATCGAAGCGCCGATAGATGAAGAGGCCAGCGAGCACCGCATACGCGATGCCGATGGTCGACACCTCGGTCGCTGTGGCCACACCTTCAACCACCGCGGTGCGAATCAACACGGGCAAGGCCAAGGCCGGCACGGCCACGAGCAGCGTGCGGCCGACCGCACTCATTGGCGCGCGCTTCAAGCCCACTGCAATCTCTGCGCTGCGGTAGCGCGCCAGCAGTGCGAGCATCACGGCCAGCACCACGCCTGGCAACAGGCCACCGGTGAACAGCGCGCTGATCGAGATGCCGGCCACCGAGCCGATGGTGATGAGCACCAACGATGGAGGCACCGTCTCGGCCATGGCGCCTGAGGCCGCGAGCAACGAGATGAGCTCGCCCTCGTGGTTGCCGCGTTTCTTCATCTCTGGCAGCAGCACGGGAGCCACGGCGGCCATGTCGGCCGTCTTGGCGCCTGAGATGCCCGAGACGAGCAGCATCGCCCCGAGCAACACATAGTTCAGGCCGCCCCGCACATGGCCGAGCAATGAGGCGAGAAAGTCGACCATCGCCTTGGCCATGCCAGTCATCTCGACCAAGTGGCCCAGCAAGATGAAGAGCGGAACAGCGAGCAAGATCAGCGAGCTCATGCCTTCATCGATGCGGCCACTCACCACGGCCAGCGGTGTGGATGTGACGCAGAGCAAGAAGGCCACCGTGGCAAGACCAAAGCAAAACGCAATCGGCACGCCCAACAACACACCCGCGCCGAGAAGCAGCGCAAAGAAGATGAGGAGGTTCCAGTTGCCGATGCTTTGCAACCAGCCCGAGCCGAGATACAGCACGGCAGCCAATGCGGCAATCGAGAGGCTCACGCCGATGAGATCGGCCACGCTTTGGCGCGCCAGGCGCAACAGGCCGATCGCGATCATCAGCGCGCCGCCTACAGGCACGGCAGCAGCGCGAACGGTGTTCGGCCAAGACAGCGCGGGCGTCTGCACGATCCATTCGTCGCTCGCGTATTCGGTCATCGGGCCGATCAGGATCAGCAGCATCAAGCACGGTGCGGCAATCGCCAGCGCCTCGGCCCACGCGCTCGCTCGGGGGCTGAAGTAGGAGACCATCGCCGTGGTGCGCATGTGAGTGCCACGGCGCAGTGCGACTGCGGCGCCCAGATTGGCAAGCCACAAGAAGAGGATCGAGGCGAGTTCATCAGCCCAGGGAATCGGGCTGTTGAAGACAAACCGCATGATCACGCCGGCCAGCAGCACCAGCACCTCGCCCACCACGAGCGCGGCCGCTGGAATTTCGATCGCGTGGCCGAGCCACGACTCGGCGCGGCTCAGCAGCGAATCACCGGGGCGCGCAGGCTGCGGGTGCAGCAACAACGCGCTCAATGTCGGCTCCCGGCGCTGCGAGATGCATGGCCGCGCGGTGCGGATATTTCGTTGAGCTGCATGTGCGTCGTCTCCTCGATGCGGTTTGGTGGCCGACTCGAACGCGCAGAGAGGCCGAAGGTTGCGGCCTGGCCTTGCGGCCGGCAGATTCTTTGATCCGCCTTGTCTCCTGAGTTCTTGAGTTGAATCTTCGGCGGCAGACAGCATGACGACAAGCGAAGAATCGTCACCCTAAAATGACAAACCTTCATCTGACGCGAGGGTTCACCCCATGGCTGCTGCGCCTCCCTTGGCCAACCTTCAAGCGTTTGAGGCGGTCGCCAGGCGGCGCAGCTTTGCGCTTGCGGCCGCGGAACTTCATCTCACCGCGTCGGCCATCAGCCATCAAGTAGCGCGGCTCGAATCTCAGCTGGGTGTGCGGCTGCTCGAACGAAGCGCGCACGGTGTGAGGCTCAGCACTGCGGGCGAGCAATACCTCGGGCGTGTGGCGGGTGCGCTTTCGGCCATCGCCTCGGCGAGCGACGACCTTCGGCAAGGCGTGAGCAACAGCCTCTATGTGCACTCGACCCCGAGCTTCGCGAGCCTTTGGCTGTTGCCGCGTCTGCATGCATTCGCGCAGGCCAATCCGGCGATCTCGCTGAACTTATCGGCCGCGCACACGCACAGCGATTTCGCGCTCGGCCAAGCAGACATCGACATTCGCTACGGTGTGCCGCAGTGGCCGAACGTGGTGATCGAGCCAATCTTCGAAGAGCGCATCTTGCCGCTCGCGAGCCCGGCATTCATACGCACGCATCGCTTGAAGCGCGTTGAGCAATTGCTGAGCGTGCCGCTGATTCAAAGCAATGTCAGCGTGGTTCAGTGGTCGGATTGGTTTCGCACCGTCACGAGCAAGCTGGCACCCGAACGCTTTTCGCTCCGATTCGACCGAGCCATGATGTCGCTCGACGCGGCGGCCCAAGGCCTGGGTGTCGCACTCGAAAGCTTCACGATCGGCAGCCGCCATGTGGCCGAAGGCAAGCTGAAACCCATTTTTGGGCTCGACAAATCAGTGCAAGTCAAAGCGCACTTTGCGGTCTACCCCGCCCGCCACGCCAGGCGTGCGCCGGTGGAGGCGTTCTTGTCTTGGCTACACGGCGAGGCGGCAGCGAAGAAGTGAAAAGCACCCCGCTTCGCAGCCGCCGGTGCTGCTTCGCGTTCGCTGCATGGATGGACGGATGGACGGATCGATCGAACATCATTCGGTGAGTGCATGGTGCGCTGGCATTCGCCTTGTGAGGACATGCAGCGGATGCAGGAACTGCGCGCGACAAGAATGACCAGCCGACGCCCTTCCATCGCATGCGAGCGCGCTTGCCGGCGACCGCTTGTACGATGCCGACACCAGTTCGCCGTCCCGCGTCATCAACTGGGTTTGCAACGAAAAAATGCTGTGGCGTGCGTGGTGATACCACCCAGATCGCACGAAACAAATCTCAAAAAGAACAGTGACTAAGGACTTATTTGAAACTCGCCACATGGAACGTCAACTCGCTCGCTGTTCGCCTGCCGCAAGTGCTGGAATGGCTCGCGCTTCACCAGCCCGATGTGCTGGGCATTCAAGAAACCAAGCTGACCGATGACAAGTTTCCGCATGCGGCATTCACTGCCGCGGGCTATCGAAGCGAGTGGTTCGGTCAGAAGACTTACAACGGTGTGGCGCTGTTGACGCGCGCGGACGCGGCGGCTGAGCTGAGCGTCACCGATGTCGTCAAAAACATCCCGGGCC
>JAYWGR010000056.1:0-3194 GCA_043778145.1 Rhizobacter sp. | reverse complement strand
ACGTGTTCTTCTTCACGCGCTCCGGCCAGTGGTTGGTGCAATCCCAGCAGCAACCGCAGGGCGCCACCACTGAACAACTGGTGGCCGCGATCTTGGCTCTGAAAAAGCAGTGAGTGGAACTCGCTCAACCGGCAATCCGAAGCCCAATGAGCGAGCGAATGCCTCTGTCCAATTCAATCGTTGCGGCCACTCAGATCGATCCAGTCTCATGGATCGGTCGAGCGTGCCGGGCCCGATGACTTCTGCCAATTCACGCACCGTGCGCTAGTCCAGCAAAACGAGGTGGCCGCTGTCTGCGGCGCTGGCCAATGCCTCGGCGGGCAAGCTCGCAGAATTCTGGCCTTTGGCGCCCCAAACGATGTCGACCAAGGGGCCGTCTCCCTGTTCCACGAGACAAGGCCCAAGTGGAATGTTGCAGTGCCTGCCGTCGCTTTGAAGGCAGGCGACTGGGCCGGTGATTCGAGCGCTGTGCGTGGTACGTGCCATTTTTTTGACTCTTTTGAACTGTGGCCTTCAGCCGACCGCGGCAAAGCAATCGGCAAGGGCGGGTGGGCGTGAATCCAAACGAGACGTTCATAAAAGCACCCCGGGGCAGACGCAGCGAATGTGCGCTTTGGGCTGCGCGCAGTCTGTGCGCCGTCGCACGAACATCGGGCGAATAAAAACCTCTTGGGTGCGATACCGAACTGAAGTGGCCGGCGCTCGGCGAACACACTGGCCAAAGCGGTTGGCATGCAGTCGGAGCTACTCACCTGGAGAAGAAATCCGGTGCAGCCACCAGTGACGCCAGAGCCAAGATCGACCAGCAAATCACCACGCTGCAGGGCGATGTTGCTGCCGCTGAGACCAAGCTCAACGAGATGAAATACGCGACCGTGGCCCGCAGGAAGGAGGTTGAAGCGGGCTTGAATGCCGCGACGACTCGGCTGCGCAAGGCCATCGATACAGCTGTGGGTTGAGGCGCCCTCGGCTTTGTGCACAACCCCGCTCGGGCGCTATGGCGATTCCATCGAAGCAAGGTAGCTGCCGAGCAGTGCTGCTCGATTGCACCGGGCGCGGTGAATCAATGCCGCTTGCGCCGGTACGCGCTGGGCATCAATGCCCGCCCAGACGGTGAGTGCTGGCTGCTGCAGTGCCCTGCCAAACGAGAAGCTCAGTGGCCAGGGGAGGACAGGCTCATCGCTTGAGCTACCGCTTGAGCTACCGCTTGAGCCACCGCTTGAGCCATCGTGCAAAGCATTGACAGAGCGACGAACTCGCGCATCGCTTTGCGCCTCGCCGCATGGCACATGCATCGCATTCAGCCGGCCACTCGCTTCAGCCGCTGTCTGCCCGCCGGAGAGAAACGCAATGCCGGGCACCGCTGCCGGCACAGTGCGGCGCAAGCATTGCAGCGTGGCCGCAGCCACTTCGCCGTCTGAGTGTTGACTCGCGCTGGCGAGGCCCGGCACGATCATGTTGGGCTTCAAGATCATGGCTTCGAGGGCCACGCGCTGCTGCGCGAGTTGATCAAAGACGGCGCGCAACACACGCTCGGTGACCTCGCCACAGCGCGCCAAGTTGTGGTTGCCGTCCATCAGCACTTCGGGCTCGACGATGGGCACCAGCCCCGCCTCTTGGCAGAGCGCTGCATAGCGCGCCAGGGCGTGGGCATTGGCTTCGATGCAAGCGAGGCTCGGCAGGCCGGAGCTTGCCGGCGTGGCCTCCGCCACGCCGATCACGCCGCGCCATTTGGCAAAGCGCGCGCCCAACTCGGCATAGGTCTGCAAACGCTCCCTCAGCCCATCGAGCCCCTCGGTGATCTTTTCGCCGGGGCATGCCGCCAATGGCTTGGCGCCGAGGTCGACCTTGATGCCGATCAAGATGCCGGCATTGCGCAGCAGATCGACGAAGCGCACGCCGCCTTGGGTGGATTGCCTGATCGTCTCGTCAACCAGGATCACGCCGTTGATGCACTCGCCGAGGCCGGGTGCGGTCAAGAGCAATTCACGCCAGGCTCGGCGCATCTCTTCAGTTTGCGCGATGCCGGCCTCCGCAAAGCGCCGGTTGCATGTGCCGGTGCTCTCGTCCATGGCGAGCAGGCCTTTGCCGTTGGCGACCATGGCGCGTGCTGTGGTGAGGAGCGCGTGGGTGGGTGTCTGGGCTGTCATGGGTGGACTCTCCGCAGTCGATCGGCACAGCGCCGAGCCACAAGTTTTTGCGCGCCGCTGCGCCTCAAGCTAGGCCGATGGGCACGCACGGTCTGTGCGCTGGCGAACACAGGGCGCCAATGACCGGGCGGCGGCGAAGCGCTGCGCCGCGTACGGCAGCGCACAGACGCCAAGCGCCGGCGCAGGGACATTGCTCGCCACGACTTCCTCATGGCGAGGTTGCCGCATTCTCAAAGGACACACCCATGTTGCGCAGCATTCAAGACCTCGAGAACTACGCCATCAGCGCCACCGATGGCCCGATCGGGCACCTCAAAGACTTCTACTTCGATGACGACGCGTGGGTGGTTCGCTACCTTGTCGTCGATGCGGGCACATGGCTCACGAGCCGCAAGGTGTTGATTTCGCCGATCTCGGTTCGTCACCCGAACTGGATTGACCAGACCCTGCAGTTGTCGATCACCAAAGCGCAGGTGAAAAACAGCCCCGACATCGATTTGCACCAACCCGTGTCGCGCCAGAACGAAGAGCAGTACTTGAGCTATTACGGCTATCCAGCTTATTGGGGCGGCGGCGGCATGTGGGGCGAGGGGCTTTACCCGTATGCCATGTCGCCGAGCTACTCAAGCGGCGAGCGGGTCAGCCGCGCTGAGCGCGAGCAAGACTTGCAGGATTACTTGACGGCCGAGAAAGCCCGCCACCGGCATGACGACCCGCACCTGCGCAGCTGCGAGTCCATCGTCGGCTATCACATCCACGCAACCGACGGCGAGATCGGCCACGTCGCGAGCTTTCTGATCGACGAAGAGACATTCGCTGTGCGCTACTTGGTCGTTGACACCAGCAACTGGTGGATGGGCCACAAAGTGTTGATCGCGCCGCCGTGGATCAGCGGCGTGCATTGGTCAGACAAGACCGTCTCGGTCGATCTGAGCCGCGACTCCGTGAAGCTCGCGCCGCCCTATGTATCGCCCGCCGAATGGACGCGCCAGCATGACTCAAGCCTCTATCGGCACTACGGCCGAAGCGGCTATTGATGAAGCG
>JAYWGR010000055.1:0-3229 GCA_043778145.1 Rhizobacter sp. | reverse complement strand
TTGCTGGAACACGAAGCCGATGTGGTCGACCCGGAAACGATCGCGCTGCGCCCGGCTCAATGCGCCCAGGTCCGTGGGCTGAGAGTCGATGCTCACCGTCACGCTGCCCTGCTCGCCGACCAGCACGCCGCCCAGCAGACCGAGCAAAGTGCTCTTGCCGCTGCCGCTGGGGCCATGCACGAAAATGCGCTCGCCGGCGGCCACGTCGAGGTGCTCGATCTCGACACAAGGCGCCTGGCTGCGGTTCCAGCGGTAGCGCAGGTTCTCGACCCGCAGAAGCGGCGAGGTCACGATGCTCACCAGCTGACCGTGCGCTTGCCCGGGGTCAGCACCGTGGCCGATTGGCCCTTCGGCCCGACCACCTGGACATTGAGCTTGCGAAACCCCGGAAAGGCCTGCATCAAGCCCACGTCCAGGCCCTTGAGCTGCCCGGGGCTTGCGCATTTGAAGGTGAACGTGGCATCGAGATCGGCATGACCATCCTCGTCCTTGGACGCTTCGAGTGCTGCGGGCTTGGGCTCTCCCAGCAGATCGGCCGGCAGTGCGGCCGACGCGAGTTGCACCGAGGCCAGCGCGCACTGCGCTGCGGCGGTGGGCAAGAACAGCGTCTGCGCCTGCCGCAGCTTGCCGGCCACGGCGCGCACTGCGGCACGCTGCTTGTCGGTGCGCGGCGCGTGCTCGAAGCCGAGCACGTTGTCCAGCGGGCTTTCGAGGGTGATCTCCAGTTGCTGACCATCGACAACGACGCGCAACTCGGCGGCCCCGTGGGCGTGCACACCGGGGCCTGGCGCGGCGTTGACCTGCCCGGTCGAAGCCAGAAAGAACAGGGGCACAAGCACAGGCCCCCAAGCGACAGCGGCCCGCGATGGCCATCGAAGCGATGATGAATTCATGGGAGGAGGCTCCTCGAGCAAACCAGTGGCAGTCTGGCTGCTACCACAAACGGCAGCAGACGCATCAGCAAGCCCTGGCCGGCTCGATGTACCGGCCCGGGTGGTTCAGGCCCTGCGCGGTGGAGCGCGTGAGCGGTAGACGGGCAGTGCAGCGGTGCGGGGAGCTGTCGGCATCCGCGCCGTCGGCTGCGTCTGATCAATCAGTGCCGGCCATCGCACCGCCACGGCAGTGAGCATGGCGTCGAAGGCGATCAGGCCATCGCACTCGTCGCAATGCCCGCTTGCAGGTTGCTCGGAGGCATTCGGTGCATGAGCCTGGGTGGCGGCAACAGCATGCGACAAACCATGGTGGATCGCCAAGACCTGCGAGCACAACAGCAGCAACGCGAGCACCAGATGTGCCGGCAGTCGCCGGGTGCCCAGGACATTCATCTGACAGCCGCCCTCGAGGCGTTTCCTCGGCGCGTGCTGCCGCGCGGCTGGCAATCAGTGCAGCGGCCGTAGAGCGTGATCTCGTGATGCTCGACGGTGAAGCCCGCCGGCGCGAGTTTGGCCAGGTTGCCCGGGCATTCATGCACGTCGAACACGCGCTGGCAGGCATTGCACTGAAAGTGGTGGTGGTGCTCGTGTTGCGTTGACTCGTAGCGCGGGCTGTCGCCCGGCAGGTTCACTGCCTGAACCTCGCCGGCTTCCAGCAGCAGCTTGATGTTTCGGTACACGGTCGCCAGACCAAGGCCCGCGACCTCGGTCTGCGCCGCTTCCAGCACCTCTTGCGGCGACAGCGGGCGTTGAGCCAGGTCGATCGCGGCGCGGATGGCGGCACGTTGTCGTGAATAGCGTTCCATGGCTGGGCGGCGGGCTGGGTGAGCGCCTCGTATGGCAGTTGAACTTCTCAAGCCGACATCATCGCATGCTACGATAATGCGAATTCATTCTCACTTGCGATGCCTTGTGAGATGACTGGCACGCAGCGAAGTTCCCCATGAATGAGCGTCGCGATCCAACGCAACCGAAGCCGTCTTGAAGACATAACCATGGCCCGTCCCCTGCTTCCCGTCACCGTGCTGTCCGGCTTTCTCGGCGCCGGCAAGACCACGCTCTTGAATCATGTGCTGCGCAACCGCGAGGGCCGCCGCGTCGCGGTGATCGTCAACGACATGAGCGAGGTCAACATCGACGCGCAGATCGTCGGGCGCGAAGGTCAACTCTCGCGCACCGAAGAGAAGATGGTCGAGATGAGCAATGGGTGCATCTGCTGCACGCTGCGCGACGACCTGCTGCAGGAAGTGCGGCGCCTGGCCGAAGAAGGCCGTTTCGACGCGCTGTTGATCGAATCCACCGGCATCTCCGAACCGATGCCGATTGCGGCCACCTTCGATTTCACGAGTGAAGACGGCGACAGCCTGAACGACGTTTCGTTGATCGACACGATGGTGACGGTGGTCGATGCGCACAACCTGCTGGCCGACTTCGGCAGCACCGACTTCCTGGCCGACCGTGGCAAAACGGCGGGCGAAGACGACAACCGCCGGCTGGTGAGCCTGCTGACCGAGCAGATCGAGTTCGCCAATGTCATCGTCGTCAACAAGACCGATCTCGTGGATGCCGAACGGCTGGCCCAGGTGCATGCCGTCATCAACGCGCTGAACCCGCGGGCGCGGGTGGTCGAGAGCGTGCGCGGCGAGGTTGCGCTGAAGCACATCTTCGACACGCGACTCTTCAACCTGCAGGCCGCCTACGAAATGCCCGGCTGGGTGCAGGAGCTCGAAGGCAAGCACGCGCCGGAGAGCGAGACTTACGGCCTGCACAGCTTTGTCTACCGCGCCCGCGAACCCTTCCATCCGCAGCGGCTGCATGACTTTCTGCAGGTGCCCGTCACGGGACTCATCCGCAGCAAGGGCTATTTCTGGATCGCCTCGCGGCCCGAATGGGTGGCCAGCCTGTCGGGCGCCGGCAAGCTGATGAACATCGAACCGGTGGGCCAGTGGTGGGCCGCCGTGCCGAAGTCGCGCTGGCCGCAGGACAGCGAGCAGCGCACGCTGATCGGGGCCAAGTGGCAAGAGCCGCATGGCGACCGCGCACAGGAGCTGGTCTTCATCGGCGACAAACACCTCGACGAAGCGGCCGTGCGCGAGGCGCTCGACCGTTGCCTGCTGAACTACACCGAAACGCGCAAGGGCATGAAGACCTGGCGCGAGTTGGGTGATCCGTTTCCGCAATGGAGCCGCACGCAGGAGGTGGTCGAAGCATGAGTGCGGTGATCCCACAGAACTACGCGCAATGGCGCCACTGCATCGAGGTGGACTGCGGCATCGAACTGACGCCGACATTCATCA
>JAYWGR010000054.1:0-75833 GCA_043778145.1 Rhizobacter sp. | reverse complement strand
AAACCTTTGCGGCCGTTCCGTGGATCATCCGCAACGGCGGTCAGCCCTATTTGGAGATTGGTAAGCCCAACAACGGCGGGACGAAAATCTTCTCGGTTGTCGGTGATGTTCAGAGGCCTGGAAATTACGAAGTGCCGCTCGGCACGCCATTCGAAAAACTGCTTGAACTCGCCGGCGGCGTGCGCCCTGGCCGGACATTGAAGGCGGTCATTCCTGGTGGTTCATCGGCGCCTGTGCTCACGGCAGAGGCCATGATGAAGTGCACGATGGACTACGACGCCATTGCCAAGGCCGGCTCGATGCTGGGCTCCGGCGCTGTCATCGTGATGGACGACACTCGATGCATGGTCAAGAGTCTCTTGCGCCTTTCTTACTTCTACATGCACGAGAGTTGTGGTCAGTGCACGCCATGCCGCGAAGGAACGGGTTGGCTGTTCCGCATGGTTGATCGAATCGCCAAAGGCGAGGGGCACATCGGCGACATCGACAAGCTCAATTCAGTCGCTGACAACATCCAGGGCCGGACGATCTGCGCGCTCGGTGATGCAGCAGCGATGCCCGTGCGCGCAATGATCAAAAACTTCCGCAGCGAGTTCGTTCACCTGATCGAACACAAGACGCCAATCACGGCTAACGCCTGATCACGCGCCGCCAGCAGCATTCAGACATGATTGAAATCGAACTCGACGGCAAGAAGGTGGAAATCGCCGAAGGCAGCATGGTGATGCATGCGGCTGACAAAGCGGGCACCTACATCCCGCATTTTTGCTATCACAAGAAGCTCTCGATCGCCGCCAACTGCCGCATGTGCTTGGTCGACATTGAGAAGGCGCCGAAGCCGATGCCTGCCTGTGCCACGCCAGTCTCGCAAGGCATGATCGTGCGCACCAAGAGCGAGAAGGCCTTGAAGGCACAGCAAGGCGTGATGGAGTTCTTGCTGATCAATCACCCGCTTGATTGCCCGATTTGTGATCAGGGCGGTGAGTGCCAATTGCAGGATCTCGCAGTCGGTTACGGCGCATCTTCGTCGCGTTATGACGAAGACAAACGCGTCGTTTTCCCGAAAGACGTCGGCCCGCTGATCTCGATGCGAGAGATGAACCGCTGCATTCATTGCACGCGTTGCGTCCGCTTCGGTCAGGAAGTGGCCGGCGTGATGGAGCTCGGCATGATCCACCGTGGCGAGCATTCCGAAATCACAACCGTGGCGGGCGACACGGTTGATTCCGAACTTTCCGGGAACATGATTGACATCTGCCCGGTCGGCGCGTTGACCAGCCGGCCCTTTCGCTACAGCGCGCGAACTTGGGAGCTTTCGCGCCGTAAGAGCGTGAGCCCCCATGACAGCACCGGCGCCAATTTGATCGTCCAGGTCAAAAGCAATCAAGTCATGCGCGTCGTGCCTCTCGAAAATGAGGACGTCAATGAGTGCTGGATTTCAGACCGCGACCGCTTCTCTTACGAGGCACTGAATGGCCCAGATCGCTTGACATCGCCGATGATCAAGCAGGGCGGTGACTGGAAGACCGTCGACTGGACGACTGCGCTCGAGTACGTGGCCAACGGCCTCAAGCAAATCAGCGCGGATCATGGCGCAACGAGCATTGGCGCGCTGGCCTCGCCGACGAGCACGGTCGAAGAACTGCACCTGCTCGGCAAGTTGGTGCGTGGGCTTGGCAGCGAGAACATCGACTTCCGCCTGCGTCATTCGGATTTCAGCAGCCCCAGCGGTGTACGTTGGCTAGGCACATCGATCGCCTCGTTGTCCAGCCTTCAGCGAGTGCTCGTCATCGGCTCGTTTCTGCGCAAGGACCATCCACTGTTCGCCCAACGCATCCGACAGGCGACGCGCCGCGGCGCCACGGTGCACAGCCTCAACGCCGTACACGACGACTGGCTGATGCCGGTCAATGCCCTCACCGCCGCACCAAGCGATTGGGTTGGCACCCTGGCTCAAATCGCCGCGTCGATTGCCGTTGCCAATGGCGTGGCACCGCCGGTTGACAGTGGATTGACAGGCGCGGCAGAGACCGTGGCCAAGTCCCTTCTCAGCGGTGAACGCAAAGCGATACTGCTCGGCAATGCAGCCGCCCAGCATCCGCGAGCCAGTGAGTTGCTGGCGCTTGCAAACTGGATTGGGTCGCAGACCGGTGCGAGCGTGGGGTATCTGACCGATGGCGGCAATGCTGTCGGTGCTCAACTCGTCCGCGCGCAGCCTGGCGCTGGTGGCTTGGCTGCCGGCCAAATGCTCGCCTCGCGCTCCCCGGTGAAAGCGCTGTTGCTTCTGAATGTCGAACCCGTGCTCGATGCGGCAGATCCAGTCGCTGCCCAAGGCGCACTGCAAGCTGCGCAAATGGTCGTGGCGCTGAGCCCTTTCAAGCCCACTGGCCGTGACGTTGCCGATGTGATGCTTCCGATCGCGCCGTTCACTGAAACTTCCGGCACCTTCGTTAACGCAGAAGGCCGCGTTCAGAGTTTTCATGGCGTGGTGCGGCCGTTGGGAGAGACTCGCCCGGCGTGGAAAGTCTTGCGTGTTCTCGGCAATCTGCTCGGGGTCGCCGGGTTTGATTTTGAAACTTCCGAAGCCGTGCGGACGGAAGCGTTGGGTGATTTCAGCGGGATTCCGGCGCGCCTGAGCAACGCCAGCGATGTCTCCGTCAACATGACTGCCGCAACGCAAGGCCTCGAGCGCATCTCTGATGTGCCGATCTACGCCACCGATGCGATCGTTCGCCGAGCGCCAGCGCTGCAACTCACTGCTGATGCGCGTGCGCCAGCGCTTGGCCTCTCAGCGGCAACCTGGGCGAGACTGGGCCTCACCGAAGGCGCATCGGTCCTCGTCTCTCAAGGCGGCGTGCAGGTCAAGTTACCAGCCCATCGCGACGAGTCTCTTGCCGATAACGCTGTCCGCATTGCCGCCGGTCACCCGGCTACGACTGCCCTCGGTGGCATGTTCGGCGCCATCAGCGTTGAGAAGGCCTGACGACCATGTTGGATTCCGTCACAGCCTTCGGCAGCTCGCAGCTCGGCCCCTTCTGGCCCTTGGTCTGGTCGATCGTCAAGATCGTGGCCTTGATCATCCCGCTGATGCTCTGCGTCGCCTACTTGACTTTGTGGGAGCGCAAGGCGATCGGCTGGAGCCAAGTTCGGCCTGGCCCGAACCGTGTCGGCCCACTCGGACTGCTTCAGCCGATCGCCGATGCGGTGAAGTTGATCTTCAAGGAGATCATCGTCCCGACCGCGGCGAATAAGAATCTGTTCTTCCTCGGCCCGGTCATGACCATCATGCCGGCACTTGCAGCTTGGGCGGTCGTGCCTTTTGGTCCGGACGTCGCGCTGGCCAACGTCAATGCCGGCTTACTGTTCCTGATGGCGATCACGTCAATGGAGGTCTACGGCGTGATCATCGCCGGCTGGGCTTCGAACTCGAAATACGCATTCCTCGGCGCGCTGCGCGCTTCCGCGCAAATGGTGAGCTACGAGATCGCGATGGGGTTTGCTTTTGTCGTGGTGTTGATGGTCACCGGCAGTCTGAACATGAGCGACATCGTGATGAGTCAGAGCCGCGGCATATTTGGTGGCAGCGTCTTGTCGTGGAACTGGCTACCGTTGCTGCCGATCTTCGTCGTCTACTTCATCTCGGGCTTGGCCGAAACCAATCGGCATCCGTTTGACGTGGTCGAAGGCGAGTCTGAGATCGTCGCCGGTCACATGGTCGAGTATTCGGGCATGGCGTTCGCGATGTTCTTTCTGGCCGAGTACGCGAACATGATTTTGATCTCCGTACTGACGGTGATCCTGTTTCTTGGTGGCTGGCTCGCGCCGGTCGACATTGCGCCATTCAATTGGATACCCGGCTGGATTTGGATGGGGATCAAGACCTTCATGGTCGTGACTGTCTTCCTGTGGGTCCGAGCGAGCTTTCCTCGGTTCCGCTACGACCAAATCATGCGCTTGGGCTGGAAGATCTTTATCCCGGTCACGCTGGTGTGGCTTGTCGTGGTCGGGCTCGTTATCCAGTCCCCGTGGAACATCTGGAAGTAGATTGCCATGGCCACTGCAACCCCTGTCAAAGATTTCTTTTCCTCTTTTTTGCTGACTGAGCTGTTCAAAGGCATGGCCTTGACTGGCCGGCATTTTTGGCAGAAGAAGATCACTATCCAATTCCCGGAAGAGAAAACGCCACTCTCGCCGCGCTTTCGCGGTCTGCACGCACTGCGCCGCTACGAGAACGGCGAAGAACGGTGCATCGCTTGCAAGCTCTGCGAAGCGGTGTGCCCAGCAATGGCGATCACCATCGAAAGCGATGTTCGTGACGACGGTTCACGCCGCACGACACGCTATGACATCGATCTCACCAAGTGCATCTTCTGCGGCTTTTGCGAAGAGAGCTGCCCCGTGGATTCGATCGTGGAAACCCACATCCTCGAGTACCACGGTGAGAAGCGCGGCGATTTGTACTTCACGAAGGACATGCTGCTGGCGGTTGGCGACCGCTACGAAACTGAGATCGCAGCCGCCAAGAGCGCTGACGCCAAATATCGCTGACTGAAACCGCTGACGCGCACGCCGCCCGAGGTCGCGCACCTCGTTGAAACAGCCTGCCGCAAAGAACAATATGGTCCATACCGCGCTCTTCTACGTCTTCTCCGGCATATTGCTGCTGGCTTCATTCCGCGTCATCACCGCGCGAAGCCCGGTCTACGCCGCACTCTTTCTGGTGCTCGCTTTCTTCACCGCCGCGTGTGTGTGGATGTTGCTGCGCGCCGAGTTCCTCGCGATCGCACTCGTGCTCGTCTATGTGGGCGCGGTGATGGTGCTGTTTCTGTTTGTCGTGATGATGCTTGACGTCAATTCGGCCGCTTTGCACGACGGTTTCTGGAAGTACTTCCCTGTCGCGGCGCTCGTCGGTGTTGTCATCGCGCTTGAGATGGCCGCGGTGCTGCTCCCCGGCTTCCGGCTGATTGATGCGCCGGTGGCAGACGCATTGGCGCTCCAGCGTGGCAACACACATACCCTGGGCATTGAGGTCTACACGAAGTATCTCTATCCGCTGCAAATTGCGGCGGTGCTGCTGCTGGTCGCCATCATCGCGGCAATCATGCTGACGCTGCGCCAGCGCAAAGACTCGAAATACCAGAACCCGTCCGAGCAGATCAAAGCGAAAAAAGCCGATCGCGTTCGCGTCGTGCAAGTCAAGCCGACGATCGAGCTTCCAGAGTCGGTGAATCCCACTGCACCGGCGGCCGCCGCAGGAGACAAACGATGAGCCTCGGCCCCATCACACTCGGCCACTATCTCACGGTGGGTGCATTGCTTTTCGCGCTGTCGGTGATCGGCATCTACCTCAACCGCAAGAACCTCATCGTTCTGTTGATGGCGATCGAGCTGATGTTGCTTGCCGTCAACCTGAACTTCGTCGCCTTCTCCTATTACTTGGGCGACATGGCGGGCCAAGTCTTCGTCTTTTTCATTCTCACCGTCGCGGCGGCTGAATCGGCGATAGGCCTGGCGATCCTGGTCGTGCTGTTCCGCAACCGCGCTGCGATCAATGTCGATGAACTCGACGCATTGAAGGGCTGAACCTCATCATGGCTGCAGCTCAACTCTCTGAAAGCCTCTTGCTCGCAGTGCCGTTGGCACCGCTGATCGGTGCCGTCGTCGCCGGCTTGTTTGGAAACGCGATTGGCCGCAAGGGCGCTCATACCGTCACGATTTTCGGCGTGCTGGTGTCGCTCGCGATCTCGGTCATGACCTTGCTCGCCGTGATCGAGGGAGCGCGCTACAACGCGACCATCTATGAGTGGATGACGCTCGGGTCGCTGAAAATGGAAGTGGGGTTTCTCGTCGACGGCCTGACGGCGATGATGATGTGCGTCGTCAGTTTCGTCTCCTTGATGGTCCACATCTACACCGTTGGCTACATGGCCGAAGAAGACGGTTACCAGCGCTTCTTCAGCTACATCTCCCTGTTTACCTTCTCCATGCTGATGCTCGTGATGAGCAACAACATGCTGCAGCTGTTTTTCGGATGGGAAGCCGTGGGGTTGGTGTCGTACCTCTTGATTGGTTTTTACTTCAAGAAGCCGACCGCGATTGCGGCCAACATGAAGGCCTTCTTGGTCAACCGCGTCGGTGACTTCGGTTTCATTCTTGGCATCGGCCTGATCGTGGCGTATGCCGGCACACTCAACTATGCGGAAGCCTTCTCCAAGGCAGGCGAACTCGCCAAACTGACACTGCCGGGCACCGAGTGGATGCTGATCACGGTGACCTGCATCTGCCTGTTTATTGGCGCGATGGGCAAGAGCGCGCAATTCCCGCTTCATGTGTGGCTCCCCGATTCGATGGAAGGTCCCACACCGATTTCCGCCCTGATTCACGCGGCAACGATGGTCACCGCCGGCATTTTCATGGTCGCGCGCATGTCGCCACTGTTCGAGTTGTCGGATACCGCTCTCTCCTTCGTGATGACGATCGGTGCGATCACGGCGCTGTTCATGGGCTTTCTCGGCATCATTCAAAACGACATCAAACGTGTGGTTGCTTACTCCACGCTGAGTCAGCTCGGTTATATGACCGTGGCGCTCGGTGCTTCGGCTTACTCGGTCGCTGTCTTTCACCTGATGACGCATGCGTTCTTCAAGGCTCTGCTTTTCCTCGGCGCCGGCTCAGTGATCATCGGCATGCACCACGATCAAGACATTCGCAACATGGGTGGTCTGCGAAAGTACATGCCAATCACTTGGATCACGTCGCTGATCGGCTCGCTTGCATTGATCGGCACTCCGTTCTTCGCCGGCTTTTATTCAAAGGACAGCATCATTGAGGTGGTTCACGAAAGCCACCTTTGGGGCTCTGGCTTCGCCTACTTCTCGGTTTTGGCGGGCGTCTTCGTGACTGCGTTCTATTCGTTTCGGATGTACTTCCTGGTCTTCCATGGCAAGGAGAATTTCCATCACAAGCCATTCCCTGGCGAGCATGACCACCATGACGATGATCATGCACACGGCAACGACCATTCGCATGGTGACCACGCTCACGCGCACACACCGCACGAGTCGCCTGCCGTCGTGGTCTGGCCGCTGATCGCTTTGGCGATCCCGTCGGTGATCATCGGGTACCTGACCATCGGCCCCATGCTCTATGGCGATTTCTTCAAGGACGCCATCTTTATCAACGCCGAATCACATCCGGCCATGGAAGAGTTGGCCGCACAGTTCCACGGCGCGTCCGCGATGGCCATTCACGGGCTCACCTCGCTCCCGTTTTGGTTGGCGCTCGCCGGCGTCGTCTCTGCCTACTTGTTCTACATGGTGGCGCCCTGGATACCGACGGCGATCAAGGCACGCACGTCCTTCATCAACAACCTGCTCGAGAACAAGTACTACATGGATTGGATCAACGAACACCTGCTTGCGCCGGCGGCGCGCGGTGTCGGCAAGATGTTCTGGAAGGGCGGTGACATGGCCTTCATTGACGGTTTGCTGATCAATGGTTTGGCTCATGGCGTTGGTCGCCTCGCGGGAGCGACCAAGTTGCTGCAAAGCGGCTATTTGTATTGGTATGCGCTGGTCATGATCGTTGGTGTCGTCGGCTTGATGACCTGGCAGCTCTGGCCCGATGTTTTATTGCCAGCCATGCGCGGCGTGCTCGGCGTTTGAGGCACGGAGAAGAAGAACATGGGTTTGTTGAGTTTGGCCATCTGGCTACCGATCGTCGCGGGCACTTTGCTGCTCACTCTTGGGCGCGAGGGGCAAGCCGGTGTGGTTCGTTGGCTGTCACTGGCGGCTTCAGCCGTCAGTTTCGTCGTCACATTGCCTTTGTTGCGTGGCTTCGATAACAGCACGGCAGCGATGCAGTTCCAGGAGAAGTTCGCCTGGATCGATCGTTTCAATGTGCACTACCACCTTGGCGTGGACGGCTTGTCGCTTTGGTTCGTACCCCTCACAGCATTCATCACACTGATCGTGGTGATGGCGGCGTGGGAGGTCATCACCGAGCGCGTCAACCAATACATGGGCGCATTCCTGATCCTCTCGGGGCTGATGGTCGGTGTGTTCACCGCGCTCGATGGTTTGTTGTTCTATGTTTTCTTCGAAGCCACGCTGATTCCGATGTATTTGATCATCGGCATCTGGGGTGGACCGCGGCGCGTTTACGCGGCATTCAAGTTCTTTCTCTATACGCTGGCCGGATCGTTGTTGATGCTGGTGGCGCTGATCTATCTCTACTACAAGTCCGGTGGCAGCTTTGACATCTTGGCGTGGCATGCACTGCCACTGCCGATGCACACGCAGACGCTGCTGTTCTTTGCGTTCTTTTTCGCCTTTGCTGTGAAGGTGCCAATGTGGCCAGTCCACACTTGGTTGCCCGACGCGCACGTCGAAGCGCCAACAGGCGGCTCAGTCGTACTGGCGGCAATCATGTTGAAGCTCGGTGCTTACGGCTTCCTGCGGTTCTCGCTGCCGATCACACCTGATGCTGCTCATCAGTGGGCGTGGTTCATGGTGGCGATCTCCTTGATCGCCGTCGTCTACATCGGCCTCGTCGCACTCGTTCAGCAGGACATGAAGAAACTCGTCGCCTACTCGTCGATTGCGCACATGGGCTTCGTCACGTTCGGCTTCTTCATGTTCAGCGAGTTGGGCATGTCGGGTGGCATCGTGCAGATGGTTTCGCACGGCTTCGTGTCGGGTGCGATGTTCCTTTGCATCGGCGTGCTCTACGACCGAATGCATTCGCGAGAGATCGCGGCCTACGGAGGCGTCGTCAACACGATGCCGAAGTTTGTTGCCTTCGCTGTTTTCTTCGCGATGGCCAACTGCGGCTTGCCGGGCACCGCTGGTTTCGTCGGCGAGTGGATGGTGATCCTCGGTGCCGTGAAGTTCAATTTCTGGCTCGGCATGATTGCTGCGTCAGCGCTCATTTCGGGTGCTGCATACACCTTGTGGATGGTCAAGCGTGTTTACTTCGGCGACGTTGCCAACGAACAGGTACGCGCGCTCACCGACATCAATGCCCGCGAGTTCGGCATGTTGTTGGTGCTCGCGATCGCGGTGCTCTGGATGGGCCTCTACCCGAAACCGTTCACCGACTCGATGCATGTCTCCGTCACAGAGCTTCTCAAGCATGTGGCGCAGAGCAAGCTCGGCAACTGACCTGACCCGGAACTCAACCCGATGACCGATATGAATTGGCAGGCCGTGGCGCCCGAGATCGTCTTGCTCGCGATGGCGTGCATCGTCGCAATGGTCGACCTGTGGGTCACCGACCCGCGGCGAACGCCAACCTACTTGCTGACGCAGATTTCATTAGGCGTCGTCGCGCTGATGCACCTGTTTGCATTCCAGCACGGCGACACGCATTACGCGATGCAGCGCATGGTGGTCGCCGACCCGATGGGGCACCTGCTCGGCTTCTTTGCCACGCTCGCCGTCATGATTTCGCTCGTCTACGCTCGGCCTTACGCCGCAGAGCGCGAGATGCTCAAAGGCGAGCTGTTCACACTCAGCATGTTCTCCTTGCTGGGCATCGCAGTGATGCAATCGGCCAACAACTTCTTGATCGTGTACCTCGGCCTCGAGCTGATGACCTTGAGCCTCTACGCATTGACTGCGATGCGCCGCGACGATGTCGATGCCACCGAAGCAGCGATGAAGTACTTCGTCCTCGGAGCGCTTGCCAGTGGCTTCTTGCTCTACGGCCTGTCGATGATGTATGGCGCGACTGGCTCGCTCGAGATCAGCGAGGTCTTCAAGGCGATTGGCACCGGCCAGATCAACAAGCCCGTGCTGGTTCTGGGTGTCGTCTTCGTGGTCGCTGGCCTGGCATTCAAGCTCGGTGCCGTGCCATTTCACATGTGGGTGCCAGACGTCTACCAAGGCGCGCCGACGGCCGTCACCTTGCTGATCGCCGGCGCGCCCAAGCTTGCTGCCTTTGCGATCACGATCCGGCTGCTGGTCGAAGGAATGCTCGGCATGGGGGTTGAGTGGCAGCAGATGCTGGTGGTGCTGTCGGTCGGCTCGATGCTGCTGGGCAACCTCGCCGCCATTGCGCAGACAAACCTGAAGCGCATGTTGGCGTATTCATCCATCGCGCAGATGGGATTCATGCTGCTGGGTTTGTGTTCCGGCGTTGTCTACAGCAACACCTTTTCGGCTGGCAACGGGTACAGCTCGGCGATGTTCTACATGGTCACCTACGTGCTGACCACGCTCGGCACGTTCGGCATGATCATGCTGCTCTCTCGCCAAGGTTTTGAGGCTGAGCAAATTGACGACATGAAGGGCTTGGCACGTCGCAGCCCATGGTTTGCCGCAATGATGGCGATCTTCATGTTTTCGCTCGCTGGCTTGCCGCCCACGGTCGGCTTCTACGCCAAGCTGTCTGTGTTGCAAGCGCTTGTCTCCACGAACTCGGAAGGCTTGATCTGGTTGTCGATCGTGGCGGTGCTGTTGTCGCTGGTCGGTGCGTTCTACTATTTGCGCGTGATCAAGGTCATGTTCTTTGATGAACCCGCCGACACGCGCGCGATCGTCTCGACGGCCGATGTGCGCGCGCTGTTGTCAATCAACGGTGTCGCAGTGCTCGCATTCGGCTTGCTACCGGGTGGCTTGATGGCGTTGTGTGCGGATGCCATCGTCAAAGCCTTGGCGACCTGACCATGTCCACCACAGAGCCACAGGCCGCCGATCCCAGCGACGCACACCTGCGCGAAATCACGCTTCGATCGGAGCAGGTCTACCGCGGCCACTTCTTGGATGTGCGGCGCGACCAAATCCGCTTGCCCGATGGCGGTCACGCACAGCGTGAATACATCGTGCATCCTGGTGCTGTGATGATCGTGCCGATGCTTGACGATGGCCGGTTGGTGGTCGAGCGACAGTGGCGCCACCCTTTGGCCCGCGTGATGCTCGAGTTTCCGGCCGGCAAGATCGATGCGGGTGAGCCGCCCTTTGCGTGTGCTGTGCGCGAGTTGCTCGAAGAAACGGGTTACCGCGCAGCAGAATGGGCGCGCGCTGGCATCCTGCACAACGCCATTGCTTATTCGAACGAAGGCATCGAGATCTGGTTTGCGCGGGGCCTGACCTCGGGTCAGCGCAAGCTGGACGCGGGCGAGTTTCTTGATGTCGACATCACCACACTCGAAGTTCTTGAAGCACTCGCGCACTCTGGCGAACTCACCGACGCCAAGACTTTGATCGGCATGCTTTGGTTGCAGAATTGGCGCGCCGGTCGTTGGCCCGTCGCGTGGCAGCCTGCGCCCTGAGCGTGGTCTGCCGATAATGCGTTCATGAAGGTTCTGAACCTGCTCTGCTCGCAAGCCCATCGATTCGAAGGCTGGTTTGCTTCCGAAGATGATTTTCAATCGCAAACCGAGCGCGGCTTGCTCGTTTGCCCGATGTGTGGCGATGCTGGCGTGAGCCGCTTACCGAGCGCTCCGCGCCTCAACGTTTCTCGCTTGCGTGATTCGTCGACCGCCACAGACGCGGCGCCGCCCGACCAATCCGCGCTCGATCTGCATCAATCGGCTGCCCAGTCGCACGTCATGCGAGCGATGCGCCAACTGATGGCCAAGACCGAGGACGTTGGTGAGCGCTTCCCGGAAGAAGCGCGCCGCATTCATTACGGCGAGGCCGCGGAGCGCGGCATCCGTGGGCGCGCCACGCCTGAAGAGGCCGCGTCGCTGGCCGACGAGGGCATCGCCGTGATGGCCGTGCCGCTGGCCGACGTCTTCAAGGGCGAAACCCACTGATCGTCGCTAGAGCAAGCGGCCAGGGTTCATCAATCCACGCGGATCGAGCGCCTGCTTGACCGCCCGCATCAAGCCGAGTGCAACTGGCGACTTTCGGCGCACCAGCTCATCGCGTTTCAACGCGCCGATGCCGTGCTCGGCGGAGATCGAGCCTTGGTGGGCGGCCACGGCGTCATAGACGACGGCGTTCACCGCTGACTCTTTCTCGAGCAGAAATGCTGCGGCGTCGATGCCCACTGGCGCCTGCACGTTGTAGTGCAGATTGCCATCGCCGAGGTGCCCGAAGCTGACCAGCCTCACGCCGGGTATTGCTGCGCAGAGCGCTGCGTCAGTCTGGGCGACGAATGCGGCCACGGCCGAGACTGGCAGCGAGATGTCGTGCTTGATGTTCAAGCCTTCGAGACTTTGCGCCAGGGGAATGGCCTCGCGCAAGTGCCACATCGCGGCAGCCTGATCCAGGCTCGCGGCCACCGCCGCATCAACGATCAAGCCGCGTTCCAGCGCCGCTTCGAGCAGCGATTCGAAGGCCGTTTGTGCATGCGCTTCGCTTTCTGAATCGGACTGCTCGATCAGCACTGCCCAGGGCGAAGGCGGCAAAGCTTGGGCAAGTTGCGGGAAGTGCTGCCTGACCAGCGCGAGCGCTGCGTCTCCCATCACTTCGAAACCGGTGAGCGCCGGCCCGAGCCGTGATTGGGCCAGTTGCAGCAGTGCAACCGCTGAATCCAGCGTCGTCAACGAAGCAAAGGCAGTCGTCACGGCCGCCGGCTGGGGAAAGAGCTTCAGCGTGGCTGCGGTGATCACGCCCAGCGTGCCTTCGCTCCCAATGAAGAGATCGCGCAGGTCATAGCCGGTGTTGTCTTTGCGCAGGCCAGACAGGCCATGCCAGACCTCGCCGCTGGCGGTGACCACCTCGAGCCCCAAACACAGCTCTCGCGCATTGCCGTAGCGCAGTACCTGCGTTCCGCCGGCGTTCGTGCCTAGGTTGCCGCCGATCGTGCAGCTGCCTTCGGCTGCAAGGCTGAGCGGGAAGAGCAAGCCTTGCGCGGCTGCAGCTTCCTGCACCGATTGCAGAATGCAACCCGCCTCCGCCGTCAGCGTCATGTTGGCCGCATCGATCGAGCGGATGCCGTTCATGCGGCGCAGATTGAGCACGATTTGCGTACCGCTTTCATCGGGCACTGACGCGCCGACGAGCCCCGTGTTACCACCTTGCGTGACGATGCCAACATCACTCGCCAAACACGCCCTCACCACCGCAGACACCTCAGCCGTGCTGCCGGGCCGAACCACCGCAAGTGCCTTGCCGCGGAAGCGCTTTCGCCAGTCCACCTCGTAGGCCGAGAGGTCACCACCAGTCAGCACGTGCGCGGGCCCAACGGCCGCTCGCAAGGCATCCAGCACGTTCATCGGATTGCGGTTTGGAAGCGCAGTGATGCGCCGGTGGCATGCGCCCGAGAGAGACGCGCCAAAACCTTTTCTAGTCTGGCTGAGGACATGGAGCAACCTTCACGCTGCGCGCGTCGCGATTCGTCTTTCAGGCGCTCGACCAGACTCACGCCAATGCTTGCAGCCGCGCATTGCGCAAGCGCCAACGCACATGCGCCGAACATGCCGCAAAGAGCAGCAGACAAAGGCCGATCTCAACCGTGGCGAGCATGGCGCTCAGCCCGTGCTCGCTGGTCGCGCGCACCGTGCCCTCGGTGAAATAAAGCCAAACCAACAAGCTGACCCAACGGTAGGTGTACATGCGGTTCTTCAGCAGCCCGGCGAGTGGCAAAGCCAATGGCAAAACCTTCAACGCCAGCGTGCCACGCCCAGTGGGCGCGAGCCACAGTTCCCAGGCCAGGCCAAGCGCGATCAAGGCCAATACGCTGAACACGGCAACGCCGCGAGTCCAGGCAATGGAGGAGGGCAGTGCGGAGGCAGTGGCGGCGGGTTTGGCATCGGTCATCGTTCCTTATGATGCCAGCAATGACGACGCATTCTTCGCCCGCGGGCCACTGGCGCGAGCGCCTCCGCCAGGAACTGATGACACTGCAGACCTGGCCTTGGCTCGACACTCTGCGCACCTTGCGCCAACGCTTCCGAGATGATCACCTCGGCCTCACCGCAGGCAGCCTGACCTTCACGACGCTCATCTCGCTGGTGCCGATGCTCACCGTGATGCTCGCGATCTTCTCCGCGTTCCCAGTGTTCGCAAACTTCCAGGACGCCCTTCAGCGCTACTTCCTGCAAAGCCTGGTGCCGCCGAGCATCGCTCAGCCAGTGCTTGCGGGCCTGACGCAGTTCGCTGCCAAGTCCAGCCGGCTCGGCACGGTCGGTTTGATCGTATTGGTACTGACTGCGCTTGCGCTGATGCTGACGATCGACCGCACGCTCAACGCCATCTGGCGTGTGCGCACACCGCGGCCAATCGCGCAGCGCGTGCTGGTCTATTGGGCTGCCGCCACGCTCGGGCCGTTGCTGCTCGGCGTCAGCCTTTCCATCACGTCGTATGCGTTGTCGGCTTCGCAAGGTTTGGTGGGCGTGATGCCCGGTGGCGTGACCGTCTTGCTCGCCGTGCTCGAGTTTGGGCTGATCGCCGCCGGCATGGTGGCGCTGTTTCGCTGGGTGCCTAACACTCATGTTCGGTGGCGCCATGCGCTGACTGGCGGCTTGTTCGTGGCCGCCGGCCTCGAAATTGCGAAGCGCGCGCTTGGCTGGTACCTCGCTCAAGTGCCGACTTACTCAGTCGTCTACGGCGCGTTCGCGGCGGTGCCAATCTTTCTCGTGTGGATCTACCTCGGCTGGGTCATCGTGCTGCTCGGTGCAGTGGTTGCGGCCTACACGCCGAGCCTGCAGATGCGCGTCAAGCGCTGGCCTGATGGCCCCGGCGCCAGTTTTCGCCTGGCACTGGCCGTGTTGCGCGAACTCTCCGCAGTGCGCGGCGGCTCGGCGCACGGCTTGACGGCAGGCGCGGTCGGCATGGCCCTGCGCGCCGACCCGCTTCAGACTGGCCCGATCCTCGACGCGCTCGTGGAGCTCGATTGGGTCGGCAAGCTCAACGAAGGCGATGACGGCCGCTACCTGCTGCTGTGCGATCCGCACAAGACGCTCGCGCAGCCGCTGCTCGCGCGCTTGCTGGTCGAGCCGGCAGACGATCTGCGTTGCTTCTGGCATCGCGCCGGCTTCGGCGCACTGAGGCTCGAAGAGCTGCTGCACTCAACCCCCCCCGGAGCTCGCCTTTGGCGCCAGTGTGCCGCCTCGATAATTCCGCCTTTCCATTTTTCCTGGCGTCCGAGATGCAACGAGTCGATGTACGGCGTGCCGCTTCCGCAGCGGTGACCTTGGCGGTTTTGGTGTTGAGTGCTTGCGGCGGTGGAGGCAGCGAAGCCGGGCGAGCCTTCCCGACCGAACCGACCAGCCCGAACAACCCCACCTCGCCAAGCACCCCGATCGTGCTGGACGACTCATCCAGGTTCGCGCAACGTTGCGCCAGCCCACGCAGCACCGACCAATCCGGCACCGTTGACATCGAAAAAGCCTGGGTCCGCTCGTGGATCGACGAAACCTACCTTTGGTACCGCGATGTTCAGGCGCTCCCGACCAGTGTGTTGAATTCCGGCGGTTATGCGACGGCCGTCGACTACTTCTACGCGCTGCGCTCGCCGGTCTACACCTCGTCGGGCAAGCCGAAGGACTCCTTTCACTTCATCCAAGACACCGCCGCTTGGCTGGACCAATCCCAATCGGGCATCGCGTACGGTTATGGCGCGTCGATCGATCTTCCGAGCTCGACGCCGCCGCGCAGCGCCGTCATTGTCTCGACGCAGCCTGGCCTGCAAGCCAGCGCAGCCGGCATCGGCCGCGGAACAAAGGTGTTGGCCGTAGACGGCATCGACCTCGTCAACGACGAAACGCCGGCGGGTCTCGATGTGCTCAATGCGGGCCTCTTCCCGAGCGACGCGAGCACGCACACCTTCACTGTGCTTGACGTCGGTGCCTCCGCGCCACGCACCGTCACCCTCAAGGCCAGCGCAGTCACTGAGGTGCCCGTCAGCAATGTGAAGACCTTGCCGGCGCCGAATCAATCCGTCGGTTACTTGCAGTTTGACGCGCACATCGCCACCGCAGAAGGCTTGCTGATCAACGCGATCAACCAGCTGAAAACCGCCGGCGTGACCGACCTGGTGCTCGACCTGCGCTACAACGGCGGCGGCTACCTCGACATCGCAAGCGAGCTCGCCTACATGATTGCCGGCCCGACGCCGACCGCCGGCAAGGCCTTCGAGACGCTCGCCTTCAACGACAAGAACCCGTTCCAGCTCACCGCGGCTGACGCGACGACGGCGTTCCACACCACCGCACTGGGCCTCTCGGCCACCACCGGCCAGCCGTTGCCATGGCTGGGCCTCTCGCGCGTTTTCGTGATCGCCACTGGCGGCACGTGTTCGGCGAGCGAAGCCATCGTCAACGGGCTGCGTGGCGTGGGCGTGGAGGTGGTGTTGATCGGCGGCACAACTTGCGGCAAGCCCTACGGCTTTCTCCCGCAAGACAACTGCGGCACAACCTACTTCGCGATCCAGTTCAAGGGCGTCAATGCACTCGGCTTCGGTGACTACGCCGATGGCTTTGCGCCCACTTGCGCTGGCGATGATGACTACGCGCATGCACTCGGCGACCCGGCCGAAGGCCTGTTGGCTGCGGCGCTCGCCCGCCGCGAAACGGGCGCATGCATGGCCGGCGGCGCATCGAGCCGCAAACGAGCGCTCTCGGCTTCGGCGCTTGCACGCACGGGGCCTGCATTGCAGCGACCGGCGTCTCGCGTGAACGGCATCTACCGCGCGCGCTAACGCGAGCTACGTCGCTGCCCAGGCCTCGCGCAGGGCGGCGAGTACTTCATCGGGCGCCTCGGCCATCACCGAATGGCCGGCGTCGACCATCCACACGCGCGCTTTCAATGCGGCGCCGAGTTCAAGGCTGTTCCTCGGGCTGGTCATCTGATCGTGCTTGCCGAGCACGAAGCTGACCGAGCATTTCACCGCAGCAGCAGCATCCAAGCCGCCGGCGTAAGCGTCGCAAAGGCGGAAGTCGTGTTCGAACAGGTTGGTGCCGCGTTGGCCCGCCTGCACGCGCCGCATCAAGGCGCAGTTGCTGCCGTGCAACCACGACCCCGGCCCGGGGAATGAAGGCTTGGCGGCAATGCCTGCGTGCGAGAACGCGTTGACCATGTCGATCGCCTTCAGCGGCGCATCGCGCGCAGTGGCAAGCAAGGCCGCTGACACCTTCATTGGATAGGCCGTGCCGAGCATGGCAAGCCGCTTGATGCGCTCCGGTGCGCGCGCCGCTGCTTCGAGTGCGATGAGCGACCCCATGCTGTGGCCGATCAGGCTGGCTTCGTTCGCGCCGGCGGCATCGAGCAGTGCCAACACCCAATCGGCCAGGGCTTCAACGCTCTGCAGCGGCGCGCCGATGCTGCGGCCATGCCCGGGTTGATCAACCGCCAGCACCGCGTGCCCGTGGTTCGCGAACCAGCGCGCAAGCAAGGTCCAGACGCTGTGATCGTGCAGTGCGCCGTGAATGAAGACGACGCAGGGCAGGGCGGGGTCGAATGATTTGCCGCCCGTGTAGGCATAGGCCGGGGCATGGCGGTGAACAGCCAGCTCCATCACGCACCTGCCTTCTCGCCAGCCTTCTCGGCGATCTTCAATGCGCGCTTCAAGTCGTCGATCAAGTCATCCGCATCTTCAAGCCCGATCGAGAGCCGAATCGTTGCCGGTGTGATGCCGGCGCGAACCAGCGCCGCGTCGTCCATGCGGAAGTGCGTGGTCGAGGCCGGGTGGATCACCAGCGAGCGGCAATCGCCGACGTTGGCCAGGTGCGAGAAGATCTTCAACGCCTCGATGAAGGCCCGGCCCTGTGCCCGCGAGCCGCGCAGGTCGAAGCTGAACACCGAGCCACATCCTCGCGGCAGCAGCCGCTTGGCAAGCGCATGGCTGGGATGCGACTCCAGCTCCGGGTAGCCCACGCGCTCGACCATCTTCTGTGCGGCGAGAAAGCCAACCACCTTGCGTGTGTTCTCAACGTGGCGCGCCATCCGCAGTGGCAGCGTCTCGATGCCTTGCAGGATCAGCCACGCCGTGTGCGGGCTCATGCACGCGCCGAAGTCGCGCAGGCCTTCGCGGCGCGCGCGCAGCAAGAACGCACCCACGCTGCTCTCTTCCGCGAACACCATGCCGTGGAAGCCGTCATACGCCTGCGTCAGCTCGGGGAATCGGCCTGAGGCCTGCCAGTCGAACGCACCGCTGTCGACCAGCACGCCGCCGATCACCGTGCCATGCCCCGAGAGGAACTTGGTCGCTGAGTGATAGACAAGGTCAGCGCCATGGTCGAAGGGTTTCATCAGCCACGGCGTGGTGAAGGTCGAGTCGACCAGCAAGGGCAGGCCGTGGTCGTGGGCAATGGCCGAGATGGTTGGAATGTCGAGCACATCCAGGCCGGGGTTGCCGAGCGTCTCGCCGAAGAGCAGCTTGGTCGTTGGCCGGATTGCGTTGCGCCAGGCGTCGACGTCACCGGGCTGAACGAACGTCGTTTCAATGCCGAATCGAGCGAGCGTGTAGTGAAGCAAGTTGTGCGAGCCGCCGTAGAGC
Source organism: Rhizobacter sp. (assembly GCA_043778145.1). GTDB lineage: Bacteria > Pseudomonadota > Gammaproteobacteria > Burkholderiales > Burkholderiaceae_C > LMDS01. The sequence goes on along the minus strand of JAYWGR010000054.1, from coordinate 57,446 downwards.
GCGCTCGATGCGACGATGTGCGAGCCCGCACCAGCGAGTGTGCTGATGCCCAAGTGCAATGCCGCCTGGCCGCTCGCCGTGGCAATGGCGCCGGCGCCGCCTTCGAGTGCTGCAACGCGCTCTTCGAGCACCGCGTTAGTCGGGTTCGAGATGCGGCTGTAGACGTGCCCCGAGCGTTCCATGTTGAAGAGCGATGCGGCGTGCTCACTGTTCTCGAACACGAACGATGTCGAGAGATAAATCGGCACGGCGCGAGCGCCCGTGGCGGGGTCGGGCGAGGCGCCTGCGTGGAGCGCGAGGGTGTCGAAACCGGGGTCCGAGATGCCGGGCATGCGGCCTCCGTGGGTGGGTTGAGTTTTGCAGTTTAGTGAGCTGGAAGGGTGGCGGGCGCGGGCCATGCCGAAGGCGCCGGTCATGGGTTTGTACGAGGTGATCCAGCACTGCCCGCCCTCGGTCATGTGCGTTATATTGAATCTCGAACATTGCGGCAGTAGGGAGACAAGATCATGAAAGTCAGCGACATCCTTCGCGTCAAAGGCGGCACCTTGTTTACCGTCTCGCCCGACCAGGCGCTGGCCCATGCGGTAGACACGATGTCAGAACGCGACATCGGCTCTTTGGTCGTGATGGACCACGGCGATCTCACCGGCATGCTGACCTTCCGCGAAGTCATTCAAGCCATCGTGAAGAACGGCGGCACGCTCGGCGCCACCCTCGTTCGCAGCGTGATGGACGACGCGCCGCTCACCTGCACGCCCGACACCGAGATCGATGAAGTGCGCCGCATGATGCTTGGCCGCCATGCGCGCTACATGCCGGTGCTCACGCAGCGCACCTTGATGGGCGTGATCTCGTTCTATGACGTGGCCAAGGCTGTCGTCGACGGGCAGGACTTCGAGAACCGCATGCTCAAGGCTTACATCCGCGATTGGCCGGTGGATGAGCCGGACCCGGAAGCCTCGGCCGCACCGGCATCGCCCTGAAGCGCGCGTGCGATGCGCATGAGGTGCGCATGAGGTGCGCGCCTTAAAATTCAGGCCCATTCGCCTGCGCGCATTGGCGCGAAACCCCAATGTCCGGCAGCACCCTTGGCCAGCTCTTCAGCGTCACCAACTTCGGCGAAAGCCATGGCCCGGCCATCGGCTGTGTGATTGACGGCTGCCCACCCGGCATGGCGCTCTCCGAGGCCGACATCCAGCCCGAGCTCGACCGCCGCCGCCCCGGCACCTCGCGCCACGTCACGCAGCGCAATGAGCCCGATGCCGTCGAGATCCTCTCCGGTGTCTATGAAGGTCAAACCACCGGCACGCCGATTTGCCTGCTGATCCGCAACACCGATCAGCGCAGCAAGGACTACGGCAACATCCTGCAGACCTTTCGCCCCGGCCATGCGGACTACACCTATCTCCACAAATATGGCCTGCGCGATCCGCGCGGTGGCGGCCGCGCTTCGGCCCGCATGACGGCGCCCATGGTCGGCGCCGGCGCCGTTGCGAAGAAGTGGCTGCGCGAGCACCACGGCATCACCTTCAGCGGCCACATGACGCAGATCGGCGAGATCGCGATTCCGTTCGAATCGATGGACCATGTGCCCAACAACCCGTTCTTCGCCGCCAATGTGAGCGACATCGCTCGCCTCGAGGCCTACATGGACGAGCTCCGCAAGGCAGGCGACAGCTGCGGCGCGCGCATTGCGGTGGCCGCACACGGCGTGCCCGCGGGTTGGGGCGAGCCTTTGTTCGACAAGCTCGATGCCGACATCGCCAAAGCCATGATGGGCATCAACGCGGTCAAGGGCGTGGAGATCGGCGCTGGTTTTGCATCGGTCACCCAGCGCGGCACGACGCATGGCGATGAGCTCTCGCCGCAAGGCTTTCGCAGCAACAACGCCGGCGGCGTGCTCGGCGGCATCTCCAGCGGGCAAGACATCACCGTCAACATCGCGATCAAACCGACGAGCTCGATCCGCAGCCCGCGCCATTCGATCGACTTGCAAGGCGACCCGGCAGTGGTTGAAACCTTCGGCCGCCATGACCCTTGCGTGGGCATCCGCGCCACCCCGATCGCCGAGGCGATGCTGGCACTCGTGCTGATCGACCACGCCTTGCGCCACCGCGCCCAATGCGGCGATGTGCGCGTGGCGATGCCGGCGATTCCCGCCCAGGCGTAGCCAATGAGCGAGTGAGCCCGGGCGGAATGCCGCCCGGCCCGGTCTCACTGCAGCTCACCCCCGACGAATTGCAGTTCGTCGCACTGGGGATGGACGCTCCGAGGCGGCTGCCTACACTGCGCCCGAAACCCGCTCGAACACAGACAAGAGAGGATCGCCATGCGCAAGCTTTGGCTGGTGGCCGGCACGGTTGCCGTGTTGATTGCCGCTGGCGCCGTGTTCACGCTCGTGCCGCTTGCCGGCTCGGCCGATGAGAAGGACAAGTCGCACGCGGTCGTCCCACTCGAATTCACCGCCACCGAAGTCGTCAAGCCAGTGATGGCTGCGCTGCCGGAGCGCATCGAGTTCTCGGGCGCGCTGATGGCGCCGCGCACTGCCACCGTTCGCGCCAAAGCTGCCGGCAGTTTGTTGAGCCTGAGCGTTGCCGAAGGCAGCCGCGTCAAGGCGGGGCAGGTGCTCGGCGTGATCGACCTGGCCGATCTGCAAAGCCGTGTCGCCGAGCGCTCGGCGATGGTGGAGGCGGCGGAGGCCAAGCTCGTCGAGGCCGAGCGCAGCTTCAAGGCCAGCGAAGGTTTGGCCGGGCAGCAATTCATTTCGTCGACCGCGCTCGATACCGCGCGCGCCACGCTCAACTCGGCGCGTGCACAGGTCAAATCTGCCCAAGCCCAGCTCAACAGCTCGCAGCTCGGCGTGCGTGAGGCGCAACTCACCGCACCGATCAGCGGCGTGGTTGGCAAGCGAAGCGTGGTGCCCGGCGAGAAAGTGAGCGCCGAGCAAGAGCTGTTGACCGTGGTCGATTTGCGTTCGCTTGAGCTGGTTGGCGTAGTCGGTACGCACCAGGTGTCGCTGCTCAAGCCGGGGCAGGGCGTCTCGGTGCGGGTCGAGGGCCAGCAGACGGCGGTGGAGGGCCACATCGACCGCATCTCGCCCGCCACCGAGCCCGGCACGCGCGGCATTCGCGTGGTGGTTGTGCTGGACAACCCCGATGAGCTCTACCGCGCTGGCCAGTTCGCAAGCGCCGAAGTCGTGCTCGACGATGCGACCACACGCATGACCCTGCCGGCCGCCGCAGTGGCCCAAGCCTCAGGCCAAGACTTCGTCTGGACTCTTGAGCAAGACGCGCTCGTGCGCCGCATCGTGATCACCGGGCGGCGCGACGCAGCCTCCAACCGCGTCGAAATCGCCAAAGGCCTCACGATTGATGCGAGCGTGCTCGCCGCCCGGTTCGAGGGCCTGAAGGAGGGCGCGCCTGCCAAGGTGGTCGCGCAGCGCGCTGCCTCTACGCCGCCGACCGCCTCGGCGGCTTCGGCGCCACCCACTCCGGCGAAGTCTTGACCCTCGCCACCGCTCGGTGCCGCCATGTGGTTCACACGCGTATCCATCAATAACCCTGTCTTCGCCACCATGGTGATGGCCGCGCTTTGCGTGCTGGGCTTGTTTTCGTACAGCCAGCTGCGCGTCGAGCGGCTGCCTGACATCTCGCCGCCGATCGTCTTCGTCAGCGTGGCTTATCCGGGCGCGTCGCCCGAGGCGATCGAGACGGAGCTGACGCGGCCGATCGAGCTGGCGCTCAACGGCATCGCCGGCGTGAAGATGATTCGCTCGAACAGCTTCGAAGGCCGCAGCGAAACGGTGGTCGAGTTTTTGTTGAGCGCTGACATGGCGCGCGCCGTGCAAGACGTTCGCGACAAAGTCTCCACGCTGCAGCCAAGCTTTGCGCGCGACGTGAAGCCGCCCTACATCTCGCGCTTCGATGGCGACAACGCCCAGCCGACGGTGCTGCTCTCGCTGCTCGCACCGAGCCGCAGCGCGCGCGAACTCTCTCTGCTTGCCGACCAAAGCGTGCGCAAGCGCTTGGAGCGTGTGGCTGGCGTGGCGCGGGTCGATGTGAGCGGCCTGACGATCCGCCAAGTGCGCATCGACCTCGATCCACAACGCCTGCGCGCCTACCAGCTCACGCCGGCCGATGTGTCTGCCGCACTGCAACTTGCCAATGCCGACATGCCCGTTGGCCTCATGCCCGGCACCAAGGAAGACACGCTGATCCGCGTCGAAGGCAAGGTGCGTGATCCGAAGGCCTTTGCCGATGTGGTGATCGCCACGCGCGGCAGCTTGGTCGTGCGCCTGGGCGACCTCGGCGATCTCGTCGAACGTGAGCGCGAGCCCGATTCGATTGCCCGGGTCGACGGCGTGCCGGCCGTGTCATTCAAGATCTACAAGCAGCAAGACGCCAACATCGTCGACACCGGCGAAGGCATCAAGCAGGCAGCCGATGAGTTGCGCAAGAGCTTGCCGAACGGCGTCGAGCTGAAGCTGGTCTATGCCGACAGCGATTGGGTCAAAGACTCGCTCTCTGGCGTCAAGCGCACGCTCATTGAAGGCGCGTTGCTCACGGTGGCAATTGTTTTCTTGTTCCTGCACAGCTGGCGCAGCACCATCATCACCGGGCTGACTTTGCCGATCGCGGTGATCTCATCGTTCATTGCCGTCTATGCGTTTGGCTTCACGCTGAACTTCATGACGATGATGGCGTTGTCGCTCTGCATCGGCTTGTTGATCGATGACGCCATCGTCGTGCGCGAGAACATCGTGCGCCATGTGGCCATGGGCAAAGACCATCATGCTGCCGCGCGCGAAGGCACCGATGAAATTGGCCTCGCCGTGCTCGCGACCACGCTGGCGCTCTGCGCGGTTTTTGTGCCGGTTGCGTTCATGAAGGGCATCGTCGGCAAGTTCTTCTTCCCCTTCGGCGTGACGGTGACTGTGGCGGTGTTGGTGAGCCTTTTCGTGAGCTTCACGCTCGACCCGATGCTCTCAAGCATCTGGAAAGACCCGCCCACCAACCGCTTGATCAAGCTGCCCATCCTCGGCCACTTGATGCGCGGCACCGACCGCGTGCTCGATGTGATGCACGGCCTCTATGAGCGGCTGATCCACTGGATCTTCTCCGGCCGCCACTACCGGCTGCCGCTGCCCACCATCAGCCTTCTGCGCGCTGTGCGCGAGCGCCGCGCTGCGGCATTGATGCCGCGGCGCGCCACGATCACGCCGCGCGGCATCGTGCTGTGGCTGGGGCTAGCGAGCTTCGTTGGCGCGGTGCTGCTGGCGCCACTCGTTGGCAGCGAATTCATTCCCGAGGCTGACAACAGCTACATCTCGATGAGCGTGCGCATGCCCGTTGGCACCAGCCTCGACCGCGGCAGCGAGAAGATGGCGCAAGTCGAAGAGCGCGTGCGCAGCCTGCCCGAAGTGCGCCTGCTCTCCACCACGATTGGCGATTCTGGCGACGGCAACAGCAACGGCCGCAACACCGCCAGCCTCAACATCCAACTCACCAAACCTGCTGAGCGGCGCCGCAGCCAGAAGGATGTGGAAAAGGCCATTCGCGAGCTGCTCAAGCCCATCCCTGGCATCGAGACCACGCTCGGCGAGCCGCCCATCTACGTGGCGCTGCTCGGGCCCGAGCCCACGGTGCTGGAGACCGAGGTGCAGCGTTTGGCCGACAAGGTCCGCCTGATCCCCGGCATCACCGATTTGCAAACCTCCGTCAAGCCAGGCATGCCGACCTTCGCCGTGCGCTTGAAGCCCGATGCTGTGCGCGAACTCGGCATGACACCCACGCAACTCGCCGCGAGCCTGCGCACGTTCGTCAACGGCGATATCGCAACCTACTGGACGGCGCCTGATGGTGAGCAAGTGGAGGTCGAGCTGCGCTTGCCGCAACCTCTGCGTGAACGCGTGGCACAGCTCGACAACCTGCCCGTTGCCTACGCGAAAGACGGCACGCCGATTGCGCTCTCGCGCGTGGCAGATGTCGTCTCGGTGGTGAACCCCGAAGTCATCAAGCGCCAGGATTTGCAGCGCCGCCAGGCGATCTACGCGAGCGTGCAAGGCCGGCCGAGCGGCGATGTGGGCAACGACGTGCAAAAGCTCGTCAAAGCGACCGAGCTTCCGGCCGGCTACCGCTTCGATGTGGGCGGCCAATCGAAGGAACAAGACGAGGCGTTTGCCGGCATCTTGATGGCGTTGGTTGCGGCCGTGCTGTTCATCTACATCGTGCTCGCCTCACAGTTCGCGAGCTTCCTGCAGCCGCTGGCGATCATGGCCTCGCTGCCCCTGGCGTTGATCGGCGTGATGCTCGCGCTGCTGGTCACGAAGTCGACCCTGAACCTCTTCTCGATGATTGGCCTGGTGATGCTGATGGGCCTGGTGACGAAAAACGCGATCCTGCTCGTCGACTTCGCCAACCAGGGTCGGCGTGCAGGCCTCTCTGTGCCCGATGCCTTGCTCCAGGCCGGTTTGGTGCGCATGCGGCCGATCATCATGACCACCGCCGCGATGATCTTCGGCATGCTGCCACTGGCGCTCGCGCTCTCCGATGGCGGCGAAATTCAAGCGCCCATGGGCCGCGCAATCATTGGCGGCGTGATCACATCCACCTTGCTGACGTTGATCGTCGTGCCGGTGCTTTGGTCTTATCTGGTGCGCGACAAAAAGCGCATCGCCCCAGCGGCTCAGCCTGGCTTGGCGGGTGGCGGCATTGGCGCGCACATGCCGGCGTCAAAAGACTGACGCACGGCTTTTTCCGCTGCGCGGGGTGCGTGACCCTCAGCTGGAGACCTGGATCGCTCGACGCACCACCGGGTAAATGTGGTTGTGCCAACGCCGCCCGCTGAACACACCGTAGTGGCCCACGCCGGCCTGCACGTAGTGCGTGCGCATGTAGGGCCGCAGATTGGTGCAGAGGTCTTGTGCGGCGAGGGTTTGGCCGACGGCGCAGATGTCGTCGCGCTCGCCTTCGATCGTCAGCAATGCGGTTTGACGGATCGCCGATGGGTCAATCGTCCGGTCGCCAAACCGCAATTCGCCGCGTGGCAGGTCATGGCGCTGAAACACACGCTCGACCGTCTCGAGGTAGAAATCGGCCGAGAGGTCGGCCACGGCCATGTACTCCTCGTAGAACGTGCGCGTGATCTCGGCCTTGTCGAATTCGCCTTCGAGCAGGTGCTGGTAGTACTCCTTGAAGGCGTTCACATGCCGGTCTTTGTTCATGCTCATGAACGCAGACAACTGCACGAAGCCCGGGTAGACGCGCCGCCCGCCACCGCCGTGGCGCCAAGGCACATGCGTGATGAGGTTCTTCTCGAACCACTCGATCGGCTTGCTCGCAGCCAGCGCGTTCACGGCCGTCGGGTTGATCCGGCAATCGATGGGGCCGGCCATCAGCGTCAGGCTCAACGGAGTGGCGGGGTCGCCGTCCTCTGACATCACGGCAACCGCCGCCAAGGCCGATACGCAAGGCTGGCAAACGGCGAGCAGATGCGCGCCGGGGCCGATGGCGCCGAGGAAGTCGATGATGTGCTGCGTGTATTCGTCCAGGCCGAAGCGGCCAGCGGCGAGCGGAACGTCGCGCACGTTGTGCCAGTCGGTCACGAATACATCGTGGTCGGTCAACATGGTGCGCACGGTTTCGCGCAGCAAGGTCGCGAAGTGACCCGACATCGGCGCAACGATCAACACCCGCGGCTGCACCGCGGTGGTGTCTTTGCGAAACCGCAGCAAGGTCGCAAACGGCGTGGTCGCAACGATTTCTTCCGTCACTGCTTCGGCCGAGGCTTGCTCCGCGCCGGCAGCCTCCACCATGGTGATGTTCCAGGGCGGGCGCTTGTGCCGAACCTCAGCAAGCTTGAGCAATTGGCAGGCAGCGGCCACCTGGCGGCCCGTGCGGCGCGCTGCATCACTGAACCTTGGATCCTGCAGCAGCGGCAGCGAGGCAGAAGCCCACGCGCGCAAGGGCCACATCAGATCGGCTTGGGCTTGATAGGCCTGATACATCATCATGATGACGCCCTGACTCGTGAGAACAGTGTGGAGGTCTGCAACTACTGCGCCAGCATGGCACACCGCTTGCACGTGCGCCAGTGACCGATTGCCCGGGAGTTGCTTTCATGTCCACAGTTCTGGTCAAGTCCCCAGCCAAAAGCGTGGCCCGCAAGAGCGCGGGCAAGACATCTGCCAAGTCAGCGGCAGCCCATGGCAAAGATGCGGTGGCCGTTGCGTCGCTCACGATCAGCAGCAAGAACTATTCGTCTTGGTCATTGCGCGGCTGGCTGCTCGCACGTTTTTCGGGGCTGCCATTCAAAGAGGTGATGGTCTCGCCTGACGACGCCGATGCTCGGAAAGAGCTGCTTTTGCTCGCGCCCTCGATCCGCGTTCCGTGCCTGACACACGACGGCGCCAAAGTCTGGAACACGCTGGCGATCGCGCAATACCTCAACGAGGTCATGCCCGACGCCAAGTTGATGCCGGCCGACCGCATCGCCCGCGCGCACTGCCGCTCGGTCAGCGGCGAGATGAACTCGGGCTTCGCCAACCTGCGCGCTGCCTTGCCGATGAACCTCAAAGCCCATCACCCGGGCTTCAAGATCTGGGCCGGTGCGCAGCCAGACATCGACCGCGTCGCCGAGATCTGGACCGAGTGCCTTGCCACCTACGGCGGCCCGTTTTTATTCGGTGCCCAGCGCAGCATGGCCGACGCCATGTACGCACCCGTCGTCACCCGTTTTCTGACCTACGGCATCAAGCTGAACAAGCCTTGCAACCTGTACTGCCAGACCATCATGGCGATGCCCGAGATGAAAGAGTGGATTGCTGCGGCGAAGCGTGAGCCCGATGAAATCGAAGAGCTCGACATGGACTTTTGAGCCGCAGAAGCTCACATCACTTCACACCACTTCACACCAATTCACATCAGCACTCGACGATGTTCACCGCCAGCCCGCCACGTGCGGTTTCCTTGTACTTGGTCATCATGTCGGCGCCGGTTTCGCGCATGGTTTTGATGACTTTGTCGAGGCTGACGTGGTGCGTGCCATCGCCACGCAAAGCCATGCGCGCCGCGTTGATGGCCTTGACCGACGCGATCGCGTTGCGCTCGATGCACGGGATCTGAACCAAGCCGCCCACGGGGTCACAGGTCAACCCGAGGTGGTGCTCCATGCCAATCTCGGCGGCGTTTTCCACCTGCTCTGGCGTGCCGCCCAGCACGGCGCAAAGCGCGCCCGCAGCCATCGAGCACGCCACGCCCACCTCGCCCTGGCAGCCAACCTCGGCCCCCGAGATCGACGCGTTTTCTTTGTAGAGCATGCCGATCGCGGCAGCGGTGAGCAGGAAGTCAATCACGCCCGTCTCATTGGCTGCCGGCACGAACCGCGTGTAGTAGTGCAATACGGCGGGGATGATGCCGGCCGCACCGTTGGTCGGCGCCGTGACGACCCGGCCGCCAGCTGCGTTTTCTTCGTTGACGGCCAGCGCGTACAGGTTGACCCAGTCCAGCACTTGGAGCGGGTCTCGCAGCGCGGCCTCCGGGTTGGCGCAAAGCTGGCGATAAAGGTTGCCAGCGCGCCGGCGCACCTTGAAGCCGCCCGGCAGCACGCCATCGGTGTGGCAGCCCCGCACCACGCAGGCCTGCATCACGGCCCAAATGGCGAGCAGGCCGGCGTCGATCTCGGCATCGCTGCGCCAATGGCGCTCGTTGCGGCGCATCAATTCGGCGATGCTGCAGCTGTGCTCTCGCGCAAGCGCCAGCAGTTCGGCGCCGCTGTGAAACGGGTGCGCGAGCACGGTGGTGTCGGGCGCGAGCGTCTTTTGCTTGGAGCCGTCTTGGGCGAGCTCCTCGCTGACGACGAAGCCACCGCCCACCGAGTAGTACACGCGCACCAGCAGTTCCGCGCCGTCGGCATCGAAGGCCGTGAAACGCATGGCGTTCGCATGGAAGGGCAAGGCTTCACGGCGATAAAAGATCAGGTCGGTCTTTTCGTTGAACGCGATGTCGATGTCGCCGATCAACGGGAGCCGCTTGGCGCTGCGGATGGTCGCCAAGTGGCCGGGGATCATGTTGATATCGACCGTGTCAGGCTCGAAGCCACAGAGGCCGAGCAGTATTGCTTTGTCGGTTCCGTGGCCTTTGCCTGTTGCGCCGAGCGAGCCGTAGAGCTGCACGCAGATGCGTTGGGTGGCGGCGAGTAGCCCGTCATGTTGCAGGCGCGACGCGAAGAGCCGCGCAGCGCGCATTGGCCCCACCGTGTGCGAGCTGCTGGGCCCGATGCCGATCTTGAAGAGGTCGAACGCCGAGACGGCCATGGCAATGAATTCCTAGAGAGAGAGGGTGGAGCGTGATCAGGTGTTCTTCACGAGCTGGTCGTAGGCATCGGCGTCGAGCAAGGCAGTCAGTTCGCCGGCATCGGTCAAACGCATCTTGAAAAACCAACCCGCCGCGAGCGGATCGGTGTTGGCAAGCGAGGGTTCGGCCCGCAGCGCCTCGTTGACTTCAACGATCTCGCCGCTGACCGGCGCAAAGACATCGGCCGCGGCCTTCACCGATTCAACGACGCCGGCCACCTCGCCTTTCTTCAAGGTGCGGCCAATGGCCGGCAGGTCGACGAAGACGACGTCGCCGAGCGCATCTTGCGCATGGGTCGTGATGCCGACAGTTGCGGCCTGCGGATCGCTCGCGGCGATCCATTGGTGATCTGGGCTGAAGAGGGTGCTCATGCGCGCGGGCTCCAGAAGGATTCGAGAAGCGGGGAAACGCAGAGTATCCCTGTCTGGCGGCAGTCGCCGCGCGCGGCGCCGGGATAATGCCGCCCCATGACTCCAGCAGACGAATGGTTGACGGTCGAATCTCTCGACCTCGACGCCCAAGGCGTAGCCCACAACAGCGAAGGCAAGGTCGTCTTCATCGAAGATGCCTTGCCCGGTGAGCAGGTGCGGGTTCAGGTGAGCCGGCGCAAGAACAACTGGGAGCAGGCTTCGCTTGTCGCGCTGCGGCGCGAAAGCTCGCAACGCGTTGCACCGCGCTGCCCGCACTTCGGCACGTGTGGCGGCTGCAAGATGCAGCATCTGCATGTTGGGGCGCAGGTTGCGACCAAGCAACGTGCGCTCGAAGACGGGCTCTGGCATCTCGGCAAGGTCAAAGCCGAACGCGTGCTCCGGCCGATCGAAGGGCCGGCGTGGGGCTATCGGTACCGGGCGCGCATGTCGGTGCGCTACGTCGTCAAGAAGGCGAAGGTGCTCGTTGGTTTCCACGAGCGCAAGTCGAGTTTCGTGGCCGACATGGACAGCTGCGAGGTGCTGCCCGCACACCTGAGCCGCATGCTGCCGAAGCTGCGCGAGCTGGTTGCATCAATGGACCAGCGCGACCGCCTGCCACAGATTGAAGTGGCGATTGGCGATGAGGTGACCGCGCTGGTGCTGCGCCACCTCGAGCCGCTGACCGATGCCGATCGAGACCGCTTGACCGCATTTGGCGAGGCCAACGCCGTGCAATGGTGGCTGCAGCCGAAGGGCCCCGACACGGTCCAGCGGCTCGGCACAGGCGGGCCTGACCTGGCCTACGCTCTGCCCGAATTCGGCATCACGATGCCCTTCAAGCCGACCGACTTCACGCAGGTCAATCCGCACATCAACCGCGTGCTGGTGTCACGCGCGTTGCGGCTGCTGGCGCCGATGCCAGGTGAACGGGTGATTGACTGGTTTTGCGGCCTTGGCAACTTCACCTTGCCGCTGGCCACACTCGCGCGCGAGGTGCTCGGCATCGAAGGCAGCGAGGCGCTGGTGCAGCGCTCACGCGAGAATGCAGCGCTGAACGGGTTGGCTGGCAACACGCGCTTCGAAGCGCGCAACCTCTTCGAGCTCACGCCGGCCGACTTGGCCTCGTTCGGTCATGCGGACAAATGGCTCGTCGATCCACCGCGCGAAGGTGCGTTCGCGCTGGCCAAGGCTTTGGCGGATCTGCACGCCGATCCGGCGTTGGCGCCAGGTTACGAGGCGCCATCGCGCATCGTCTACGTCAGCTGCAACCCCGCCACGCTGGCCCGCGACGCCGGCTTGCTTGTTCACCAAGCGGGCTACCGCTGCACGGCGGCGGGGGCGGTCAACATGTTTCCGCACACGGCCCACGTCGAAAGCCTGGCGGTCTTCGAGAAGTGAAATAAAAAAGGGCCCCAAAAGGGGCCCTGCTGGCTAGCGCGCCGTGAGGCGTCAATCGCTGCTGCTTCCGCCGAAGATGCCGAGGATGGAAAGCAACGACTGGAAGACGTTGTAGAGGCTCAAATACACGCCAAGCGTGGCCGAGATGTAGTTCGTCTCTTCGCCGTCTTGCACGCGCTTCAGGTCATACAAGATGAAAGCCGAGAAGATGCCGATGGCAAGCACCGAAACCGTGATCATCAGCGCGCTCGACTGAATGAACAGATTCGCGAGCCCCGCCACGATCAACATGATCACGCCGATGAAGAGCCATTTGCCCATCGTCGACAAATCGCGCTTGATCACGGTGGAGAGCGTCGCCATGCCGAGGAAGATCACGCCGGTGCCGGTGAAGGCCGTCATGATCAGGCCGGCTCCGTTGCCCATGCCAAGCACAACGCCGATCAGGCGCGACAGCATGAGCCCCATGAAGAACGTGAACGCCAACAGCACCGGGACGCCAGTCGCCGAGTTCTTGGTCTTCTCGATCGCAAACATGAATGCGAAGGCGCCGCCCAGGAACACGATGGCGCTCATGCCCGGGCCCATCGTGCGGAGAATGCCGGTGGAGACGCCCAGCCAAGCGCCCAGCACCGTTGGCACCATTGAGAGCGCAAGCAGCCAATAAGTGTTGCGCAGCACGCGGTTGCGCTGCTCGACTGTCGTGACCGAGCCGCTGTAGCCCGAATAGGGGGTTTGCAGACCTTGTTCCATGATTCCTCCAGTGGTGTCCTGGGTGACCCAGGCGTCCTGTAGCCGTGTGACCCGGCGGCGCGGATTCTAGTTCCGTGGCCTTGTGAGAAACCATGCCTTTGCCGAGCCGACAGTCCTACATCGTTGCCCCGCTAAAGTGCGGGCAACGATCCCGTTTTCAACCATAACTCTCCCATGAACACCAAACCGTTTTTGTCCCTCGCTGATCTCAAATCCATCGCTGCGGCCGCAGAAGCCGAGGCGCTCGCGAATGCGTGGGCTGTGACGATCGCCATCGTCGATGACGGCGGCCACCTCCTCTGGCTGCAGCGCCTCGACGGCGTCGCGCCAATCTCTGCCCACATCGCGCCAGCCAAAGCGCGCACCGCCGCGCTCGGTCGGCGTGAGAGCCGCAGCTACGAAGAGGTGATCAACCAAGGGCGCACCTCATTTCTGAGCGTTCCCGAATTGCAAGGCATGCTCGAAGGCGGTGTGCCGATCATGGCTGGCGGGCATTGCATCGGCGCCGTCGGCGTCAGCGGTGTCAAGTCGAGTGAAGACGCGCAGATCGCCAACGCCGGCATCGCCGCGCTGGCGCTTTGATAGTGGCCGTTTGACGCCAACCGTGTGACGCAGGCCGTCAACGCCGCAGCAGCAACAGGCAGCCGCCGATGATCAGCGCCGCCGAGGCGGCGGTCGTGAGCGTCGGCACCTCGCCGAACAACACGTAGCCGAGACCTGCGGCCCACACAAAGCTCGTGTATTCGAGCGGCGCGATTCGGCTTGCCTCGAGGTGCGTGAACGCAAAGGTCAGGCACAAAAGCCCCATCGTGCCAAGCGCGCCAGCGCCGAATGTGAGTGCGATTTCGCCGGGCTGAAGCGGCGTCCAGGTCCATGCGGCGGGTGTGGCGAGCAGCAACATCGGCAGCAGGTTCTGCACCAGCAAGATCGTCCACATCGAATCGCTGCGGGCTTGGCGGCGTGCAAGCAGCATCACCCACGAAAACGCGAACGCCGCGACGGCGGCCGAAGCCATGCCGAGCAACCGCGCCGGATCGTCCGAGCCGCTTGCCAGGCGCAGCTCTGGCCCGACCGAAATCGATACGCCCGCCAAGCCGAGCGCGAGCGCCCACCAAATGGCCGCCTGCGGCCGCTCATGCAGCACCGGCACCGCCAGCACCGAGACAAAGATCGGCGCGAGATAGGAGATCGCGACCGCCTGCGCGAGCGGCAACTTCGTCAGCGCATGAAAGTAGCCAACCAGCGAGACGAGCAGGAAGAGGCTGCGCGCAATGTGCAGTCGCCAAGCGCGCCGAGTCGGCAGCGGGCTGCGCTTGCAGGCCCAGAGCAACAGCGCAAAGAAGCTGCCGCCAGCGAATCGCAAGAACGCGAGTTGCAGCGCGCCATGGTGCTCGGCCATCAACTTGATGACGGCATCCATGCTGACAAAACTCGCCGCGGCCAGTGCGCCAGCGAGGAGCGGCACCGTCGAATTCGTGGGCGTTTGGGTGGCAGCAGGAACGGTGACCGTCGGCGGGTTCAGGGGCATCGGACGAGTCTAGAGGCCAGAGTGCGCCAAGGGCTGTCGGCTACAATCGAATGGCTTTACACCCTAACCCGCCCAGCGAAACCTCCACGGTTTCTCGTCGAAAGCCGGCTCGGTTTTTCCATCGACAGCACGTCATCCGCGCCATTGCGTTCGGACCGGCGCTGGGCCATCAGAAGAAACGGAGATTCCGGTGCCGCCGCAACTGCTGTTCCCCCACGCCCAGGCGATCCTGGCACTCGCCGACGGCACGGTCTTCCAGGGCGAATCGATCGGCGCTGCCGGTCAGACGGTCGGCGAAGTGGTGTTCAACACCGCTTTGACCGGCTACCAGGAAATCCTCACCGACCCAAGCTACTGCCGGCAGATCGTCACGCTGACGTATCCGCACATCGGCAGCTACGGCGTCAATGCTGAAGATGTCGAGTCGACGAAAGTTCATGCGGCTGGCCTGATCGTCAAAGACGTGCCTTTGCTCGCCTCGAACTTCCGCATGACGATGACGCTGCCGGAGTATCTCCAGCGTGAAGGCACCGTCGCAATCGCCGGAATTGACACCCGCCGACTGACGCGCGTGCTGCGCGAGAAGGGCGCCCAAAACGGCTGCATCTTGAGTCTGCCGCTGAACGAGGCGATCACGCCGGCGCACATCGCCGATGCCATTGCCAAGGCGAAAAGCGCGCCCAGCATGGCGGGGCTCGATCTGGCGAAAGTGGTCAGCGAGCCTGCGGCGTACGTATGGACCGAGACGGAGTGGGTCTTGGGCAGTGGCTATGGCCAGTTGACCGAGCCGAAATTCAAAGTCGTGGCTTTCGACTACGGCATCAAGCGCAACATCTTGCGCATGTTGGCGAGCCGGGGCTGCCACGTCACGGTGGTGCCAGCGCAAACGCCTGCCTCCGAGGTGTTGAAGCACGCGCCCGACGGCATCTTTTTGAGCAACGGCCCCGGCGACCCCGAGCCGTGCGAGTACGCGATCGACGCCGCACGCGAGTTGATCGAGCGCGGCATCCCGACCTTCGGCATTTGCCTGGGCCATCAAATCATGGCGCTGGCCTCGGGCGCAAAGACCTTCAAGATGAAGTTCGGCCACCACGGCGCGAATCACCCGGTCAAAGACCTCGACTCCGGCCGCGTCAGCATCACGAGCCAGAACCACGGCTTCGCGGTCGATGAGAAAACCTTGCCTGCAACCCTTCGGCCCACGCATGTCTCGTTGTTCGACGGCACGCTCCAGGGCCTCGCCCGAACCGACCGCCCGGCTTTCTGCTTCCAAGGGCACCCGGAAGCTTCGCCCGGCCCACATGACATCGGCTACCTGTTTGACCGCTTCACCGCGCTGATGTTGGAGAAAAAGAATGCCTAAGCGCAGTGATCTGAAATCAATCCTCATCATCGGCGCCGGGCCGATCATCATTGGCCAAGCCTGCGAGTTTGATTACTCCGGCGCCCAGGCCTGCAAAGCGCTGCGGGAAGAGGGCTACAAAGTCATCCTCGTCAACAGCAATCCCGCGACGATCATGACCGACCCGGACATGGCGGACGTGACCTACATCGAGCCGATCACCTGGCAAGTCGTCGAGAAGATCATCGCCAAGGAGCGGCCCGATGCTGTGCTGCCGACGATGGGCGGCCAGACCGCGTTGAACTGCGCGCTGGACCTGCACAAACACGGTGTGCTGGCGAAATACGGCGTCGAGATGATCGGTGCCAATGAAAAGGCGATCGAGAAGGCCGAAGACCGGCTGAAGTTCAAAGACGCCATGACCGGCATCGGCCTGGGCTCGGCGCGCAGCGGTATCGCGCACTCGATGGAGGATGCGCTCGCGGTGCAGCAGCGCATCGGCACCGAGACGGGTACTGGCGGCTTCCCAATGGTGATCCGCCCGAGCTTCACGCTCGGCGGCACCGGCGGCGGTATCGCCTACAACCCGGAAGAGTTTGAAGAGATCTGCAAGCGCGGGCTTGATCTTTCACCGACCAAGGAGCTGCTGATCGAGGAGTCGCTCATCGGTTGGAAAGAGTACGAGATGGAGGTCGTGCGCGACCGGGCTGACAACTGCATCATCGTCTGCGCGATTGAGAACCTCGACCCGATGGGCATTCACACCGGGGACTCGATCACCGTCGCACCGGCGCAGACCCTCTCCGACAAGGAATACCAGCTCCTGCGCAACGCGAGCATCGCGATCCTGCGTGAGATCGGCGTCGATACCGGCGGCTCGAACGTGCAGTTCTCGATCAATCCGAAAGACGGCCGCATGGTCGTGATCGAGATGAACCCGCGTGTGTCGCGGTCGTCGGCGCTGGCGTCCAAGGCAACGGGCTTTCCGATCGCCAAAGTGGCGGCCAAGCTCGCGGTGGGTTACACGCTCGATGAGCTGCGCAACGACATCACGGGTGGCGCAACACCAGCGAGTTTCGAGCCGAGCATCGACTACGTGGTGACGAAGATCCCGCGCTTCGCGTTTGAAAAGTTTCCCGCTGCAGACTCGCGGCTGACGACGCAGATGAAGTCCGTCGGCGAAGTGATGGCGATGGGTCGCACCTTCCAAGAGAGCTTTCAAAAGGCCTTGCGCGGGTTGGAAACCGGCATCGACGGACTGACCGAGCGCAGCACCGATCGCGAAGAGATCGTGCAGGAGATTGGCGAGGCCGGGCCGGAGCGCATCCTGTTCGTTGCCGATGCGTTTCGCATACGCATGAGCCTGGAAGAAGTCTTTGAAGAGACGTCAATCGACCCGTGGTTCCTTGCGCAGATTCAGCAGTTGATCCAGCACGAGCAGGCACTTGCTGGCCGCACGCTTGCCAGCTTGAGCAAAGACGAGTTGCGCTTCCTGAAGACCAAGGGCTTCTCGGATCGCCGCATCGCCAAATTGCTGGGCACCAATCAACACGAGGTGCGCGCCAAGCGCCACGATTTGGGCGTGCGCCCTGTCTACAAACGCGTCGACACCTGCGCTGCCGAATTCGCCACGCAGACGGCCTACATGTACTCGACCTACGACGAAGAGTGCGAAGCCGAGCCGACCGATGCCAAGAAGATCATGGTGCTCGGTGGCGGGCCGAATCGCATCGGGCAAGGCATTGAATTCGACTACTGCTGCGTCCACGCCGCACTCGCCATGCGCGAAGACGGCTACGAGACCATCATGGTCAACTGCAATCCGGAAACTGTGTCGACCGACTACGACACCTCGGACCGTTTGTACTTCGAGCCGGTGACGCTCGAAGACGTGCTCGAAATCGTCGCGAAGGAAAAGCCTGTTGGCGTGATCGTGCAGTACGGCGGGCAAACTCCGTTGAAGCTGGCGCTCGACCTTGAGCGTGCCGGCGTTCCGATCGTCGGTACATCGCCCGATTCGATTGACGTGGCCGAAGACCGCGAACGCTTCCAGAAGCTGCTGCACGAGCTCGGCCTGAAGCAGCCGCCGAACCGCACTGCCCGCACAGAAGAACAGGCCTTGCTGCTCGCGCAAGAGATCGGCTACCCGCTGGTCGTGCGGCCCAGCTACGTGCTCGGCGGCCGCGCGATGGAGATCGTTCACGGCGACAAGGATCTCGAGCGCTACATGCGCGAAGCCGTGAAGGTCAGCGAGAAGTCACCCGTGTTGCTCGACCGGTTTCTCGACGACGCGATCGAGGTTGACGTTGATTGCATCAGCGACGGCGTCGATGTGATGATCGGCGGGATCATGGAGCACGTCGAGCAGGCCGGCATCCACTCCGGCGACTCGGCATGTTCGCTGCCGCCGTACTCGTTGCCGAAGTCGTTGCAAGACGAGCTGCGGCGCCAGACGGCGCTGATGGCCAAGGCGTTGAAGGTCGTCGGTCTGATGAACGTGCAGTTCGCGATCCAGGGTGAGGGCAGCGACGCGGTCGTCTATGTGCTCGAGGTCAACCCACGCGCCTCGCGCACCGTGCCCTTCGTCTCCAAGGCGACTGGCCAAGCGCTCGCGAAGATCGCGGCACGCTGCATGGTGGGGCAAAAGCTCGCAGACCAGCGCGATGTCAAGGGCGAGGTCATTCCGCCGTACTTCTCGGTGAAAGAAGCGGTGTTTCCGTTCAACAAGTTCCCGGGCGTCGACCCCATCCTGGGGCCGGAGATGCGCTCCACTGGTGAGGTCATGGGCGCAGGCCGCACCTTCGGCGAGGCGATGCTCAAGAGCCAGCTCGGTGCCGGCTCGCGGTTGCCGACGCAGGGCACAGCGTGCATCACCGTGAAAAACGGCGACAAGGCGCGCGCGGTGGTCGTTGCGCGTGACCTCCATTCGCTCGGTTTCAAGTTGGTCGCGACCAAAGGCACGGCAGCAGCCATTGCGGAAGCCGGTGTGCCGGTGAAGGTCATCAACAAGGTCAAGGATGGCCGGCCACACATCGTCGACATGGTCAAGCGCGGCGAGATACAGCTCGTCTTCACGACAGTCGACGAAACGCGAACGGCCATTGCCGATTCGCGCCACATCCGGCAAGTTGCGCTTGCACACCGCATCACGTACTACACGAGCATGGCGGGTTGCGAAGCCGCGGTCGAGGGCATGAAACACCAGGACGACTTGGTGGTGATGTCCCTGCAAGAGTTGCACGCCGAGTTGCACTAGACTCGGTTAACCTTTTAACCGCGCCGCCGGCCACTCCGGCGGCGGTTTCATTTTTGCGGCAAGGTTTCCATCATGACCACGATCCCCATCACCAAAATTGGTGCCGAAAAACTCAAGGAAGAACTGGCGCGCCTGAAGGGCGTCGAGCGGCATGCGGTGATCCAGGCCATTGCCGAAGCTCGCGCGCAGGGCGATCTGTCTGAGAACGCCGAGTACGAAGCTGCGAAGGACAAACAAGGCTTCATCGAAGGCCGGATTCTCGACATCGAAGGCAAGCTCGCCGCGGCGCAGATCATCGATCCCACCAAGCTGGATGCTGGTGGCAAAGTGGTCTTCGGCTCGACCGTTGACCTCGAAGACGAGAGCAACGGCGCGAAGGTCACTTACCAGATCGTTGGCGACGACGAGGCCGATTTGAAGCTCGGCTTGATCTCCATCAGCTCGCCCATCGCGCGTGCCCTGATCGGCAAGCAAAGTGGCGACGTGGCTGACGTGCACGCACCAGGCGGCGTGAAGAGCTACGAGATCATCGACGTTCGCTACGCGTGAGCGCCAGCCGCGTCGCTGCGGTCGCGGCGGGCTTGTGGGCCGGCGTGCTTCTTTGCATCGCGCTGATCGCAACGCCGGCGCCGTTCGCGACCTTGTCACCAGCCGATGCCGGCCGCGTTGTCGGCCGCATCTTCGCCAATGAGGCCTACACGAGTCTCGTAGTCGCGTTGCTGTTGATCACGCTCGAGCGGCGCCGCGGTCAGCCGGCGATGAGCGTGAACGTGATGTTGCTGCTCGGCACGGCGTTCTGCACGGTCGCCGGCTACTTCTCTGTTCAGCCGCTGATGACCGCGGCGCGCGCTGGGCAAGGAAGCCTGTCGTTCGGCGCCCTGCACGCCATCTCGCTCGGCTTCTTCGCGCTCAAAGGCCTGATGGTGCTCAGCTTGGCGTGGCGGCTGGCGCCACGCTGATCGCCATCAAGGCTGTTGCGATGTTTTCTTGACGCTGCTGACCCGCCTTCGAGCGCGCTTCAATTCGCCGCCGGCCGCAATGCGCATGTTGCCCATCACGGTGATCTTCTTGACCTGCGCGCGGTGGTTGCCGCTCTTGGAGAACTTCAAGATCTTCACCACACGCGGGCCGGCGTTGCGATCCTCGCGTTCGACTTTCTCTTTCGGCGGCATGGGGCGCCAAAGCACCAACAGTTTGCCGATGTGCTGGATAGGCGCGGCGTTCAGCGCGTCGGCCAAGGTGTTGAAGATCGATTCGCGGCTGATGCGGTCGTCCGAAAATACGCGCACTTTGATCAAGCCGTGGGCATTGAGCGCAGCGTCGATTTCTTTTTGCACCGCGGGCGTGAGCCCATCGGAGCCGATCATCACCACAGGCGTCAGGTGATGGGCGTCGGCGCGTTTGTCTTTGCGCTGGGCGGAAGTCAATTGAATGGCAGTCATCTCCGTATTATTCACGTTGCATGAAAACGCAGACCAAAAGTAAGAAAGTCAACAAAGCTTGGCTGCACGATCACGTCAACGACACCTACGTGAAACAGGCGCAACGCGAGGGCTATCGCGCCCGCGCCGCCTACAAGCTCAAAGAGATCGATGAGACGCTGCACTTGCTCAAGCCGGGGCAAATCGTGGTTGATCTCGGCTCGGTGCCTGGCGCGTGGAGTCAGTACATTCGGCGTCGATTTGCCCCGAAAGAGGCGGGTGTGGGTGGCGCGGCGACTGGCGCGTTGAATGGCACGATCATTGCGCTCGACGTGTTGCCCATGGACCCTGTCGACGGTGTCTTGTTCATCCAGGGCGATATTCGAGAGGACGCAGTGCTCGCCGAACTCGAGGCGCTGGTCGCTGGAAGGCCAGTCGATGTGGTGGTCTCGGACATGGCGCCAAACCTGTCCGGCATCGAAAGCGCCGACGCGGCACGCGTCGCGCATCTTGTCGAGCTAGCCGTCGAGTTCGCGCAGAAGCACCTCACGCCGCAAGGCGCACTCGTCTGCAAGGTATTCCACGGCAGCGGCTACAACGAACTCGCCGCGCTCTTCAAGGCCACCTTTCGGATTGCCAAACCGATCAAGCCAAAGGCGTCTCGTGACAAATCGTCAGAAACCTTTTTGGTTGGCATTGGCCTCAAGAAGGCGCCGACTCGCGCCGATGTTCCGGAGTAGCCCTAATCGACGGCGGTCGAGGCCGGCATACACGCCTGGCGCCTGTGGGGATAGTGCGGCGCCGCTTGGGCTTGACTGCACTAAAATCGGCCTCAGATGGCTGATAGGGTTCGCGCGGTAGCGCGAGTTGCCCAGTGGCCTGATGATGAAAATGGAGTCGCGGTGAACAATCAATGGTTTTCCAAGGTTGCTGTGTGGTTGGTGATTGCACTCGTGCTGTTCACCGTCTTCAAGCAATTCGACCGCAGCGCGATTCAAAACGGGCAAATCGGCTACTCCGATTTCCTCGAAGAAGTTCGCGGTAAGCGGATTAAAAGCGTGCAGTTGCAAGAGGGCGCCGGTGGCAGCACCGAGATTCGCGCCCGCACGAGCGACGACAAAGAGCTCCGCACCACCGCGACCTATCTTGATCGCGGCCTGATCGGTGATCTGATCAACAACAGCGTCAAGTTCGACGTCAAGCCGCGTGAAGAGCCATCGTTCTTGCTCAACATGCTCGCATCGTGGGGACCGATCCTGCTGTTGATCGGCGTTTGGATCTATTTCATGCGCCAAATGCAAGGCGGCGGCAAAGGCGGCGCGTTCAGCTTTGGCAAGAGCAAAGCTCGCATGCTCGACGAGGCGAACAACACAACAACGTTTGCCGATGTGGCTGGGTGCGACGAGGCCAAAGAAGAAGTCAAAGAACTCGTTGATTTCTTGAAAGATCCACAGAAGTTCCAGAAGCTCGGAGGGCGCATTCCGCGTGGCGTGTTGCTCGTCGGCCCGCCGGGAACCGGCAAAACCTTGCTCGCGAAGGCCATTGCTGGCGAGGCCAAGGTGCCGTTCTTCTCGATTTCGGGTTCGGACTTCGTTGAGATGTTCGTCGGTGTTGGCGCCGCTCGCGTGCGCGACATGTTCGAGCAGGCGAAGAAGAGCGCACCCTGCATCATCTTCGTCGATGAAATCGACGCGGTCGGTCGCCATCGCGGTGCCGGCCTCGGTGGCGGCAACGATGAGCGCGAGCAGACCCTCAACCAAATGCTGGTCGAAATGGACGGCTTTGAGACCAATCTCGGCGTGATCGTTATGGCGGCGACCAACCGGCCTGACATCCTCGACCCAGCGCTGCTGCGCCCTGGCCGTTTCGACCGCCAGGTCTATGTCACCTTGCCCGACGTGCGCGGTCGTGAGCAAATCCTCAACGTCCACATGCGCAAGGTGCCGGTTGGCCAAGATATTCGGGCTGACATCCTCGCTCGCGGGACACCGGGCTTCTCAGGAGCCGATCTGGCGAACCTCGTCAATGAGGCTGCGCTTTTTGCAGCGCGCCGCAGTGGTCGGGTCGTCGAAATGGGCGACTTCGAAAAGGCCAAAGACAAGATCATGATGGGGCCGGAGCGCAAGTCCATGGCCATGGCCGAAGACGAGCGTCGCAATACGGCGTATCACGAGTCGGGTCATGCGCTGGTTGCGCGGCTCGTGCCCAAGGCCGATCCGGTTCACAAGGTCACGGTCATTCCTCGCGGTCGGGCGCTTGGCGTGACGATGCAGCTGCCGGTCGGAGACCGTTACAGCACTGACAAAATTCGGATGCTGAGCACGATTGCGATTCTTTTCGGAGGCCGCATCGCTGAAGAAGTCTTCATCGGTGAAATGACGACCGGCGCGAGCAACGACTTCGAACGCGCCACGCACATTGCGCGTGACATGGTCACGCGCTACGGCATGACCGACGCATTGGGGACGATGGTCTACGCGGAGAACGAAGGTGAAGTTTTCCTTGGTCGCTCGGTGACCAAGACGACCAACATGAGCGAGCAGACGATGCAGACCATTGATCGCGAGATTCGAAAGATTCTTGACGAGCAGTACGCCATAGCCCGCAAACTCATCGAAGACAACGCCGACAAGATGCACGCGATGGCCAAGGCCTTGCTCGAGTTCGAAACCATCGATACCGAGCAGATCGACGACATCATGAGCGACAAGCCGCCCCGTCCACCGAAAGACTGGACGCCGATCGACCGTCGGCCGCCGCCGGTCACGCCGCCTGTCACTCCGGGCAGCGCGCCCGCTGCGGCCTGACACGGCAAATCAAATCGACGACGGGGCTACGGCCCCGTTTTTCGTTGGTCCGCATGAAGCGATCGCACATGTTCTGGCAAACCACCCGATACCGGCTCGACCTCACACAGCCGCATGTGATGGGCATCGTTAACGTCACGCCAGATTCGTTTTCCGACGGTGGCTTGCACGCGGGCACCAGTGCAGCTCTCGCGCATTGCGAACGCCTGCTCGAAGACGGTGCCGACCTGCTGGACATTGGCGGCGAGTCGACCCGACCTGGTTCGCAGCCGGCTTCGCTGGACGAAGAATTGGCGCGTGTGCTTCCTGTCGTCGAAGGCGCGCTCCGACTCGGTTGCCCGGTCTCAGTCGATACCAACAAACCCGGCGTGATGGCGGCCGTATTGGCGCTGGGGGCCGACATCGTCAACGACGTCCATGCGCTGCAAGCGCCGGGCGCGGTCGAGGTGCTTGCCGCGCATCCGCAAGCTGGCATTTGCCTCATGCACATGCGTGGGACGCCAGCATCGATGCAAGACCATCCGATTTATGCGGACGTGATCGCGGACGTTTGCGACTTCCTGCAGAGCCGCACCGAAGTGTTGAAAACGCATGGCATTGCGGCAGAGCGAGTTGTGCTCGATCCCGGTGTTGGGTTTGGCAAGAGCGTGGCACACAACATTGAATTGCTGCGCAGGCAGTCCGAACTGCTGGCGCTGGGAAGGCCGTTGCTGTTGGGCTGGTCGCGAAAGTCGACGCTGGGTGCAATCACGGGCCGCGCGGTTGGCGACCGGCTAGCGGCGAGCGCTGCAGCAGCACTGCTCGCGGTGCAAGCGGGTGCGCGCATCGTCCGGGTGCATGATGTCGCCGCGACTTGTGACACGCTTGCCGTTTGGCGGGCCGCTGGCGCCCCTTCCACTACCCTGCGGCCTCTTCAGGCAGATCGATCATGAGCAGAGACTTTTTCGGTACAGACGGCATCCGCGGCACAGTCGGCCAGCCGCCCATCACGCCCGACTTCATGCTGCGCCTCGGCCATGCCGTTGGCCGGGTCCTGCGGGCCACGGAAGACACGCCAACGGTGCTCATCGGCAAAGACACGCGCATCTCCGGCTACATGATCGAGTCCGCACTCGAGGCGGGTTTCGCCTCCGCGGGAGTCGATGTGCTTTTGACTGGCCCGTTGCCGACACCGGGTGTGGCCTACCTGACGCGAGCGCTGCGCCTCAATCTCGGCGTGGTTGTGAGCGCCTCGCACAACCCGTTTGGTGACAACGGCATCAAGTTCTTTTCAGCCCGCGGCGAGAAGCTTCCCGATGCCTGGGAGCGTGAAGTCGAGGCGATGCTCGGGCTCGCACCACAGTGGGTCGACTCGGCAGCGCTTGGCAAAGCGCGCCGGCTGGTTGATGCGCGCGGGCGGTACATCGAGTTCTGCAAGAACAGCTTCGGCAGCGAGCTGTCGCTGCGCGGCCGCAAGATCGTTGTCGATGCGGCACACGGCGCGGCCTACAACGTCGCACCCGATGTTTTGCATGAATTAGGCGCCGAGGTGATCTCAATCGGGTGCAGTCCCGATGGCTACAACATCAACGACGGCTTCGGTGCCACAGCACCGGCAGCGCTGATTGCCGCTGTCAAGACGCACGGCGCTGATTGCGGCATCGCGCTTGACGGCGATGCAGATCGCTTGCAAATGGTTGACGCAGCAGGGCGCCTCTACAACGGCGACGAGCTGTTGTACATGGTGGTTGCCGACAGATTGGCCCAAGGTTTGGCTGTACCGGGCGTCGTGGGCACGCTGATGACCAACGTGGCGGTCGAGCTGGCGTTTCGGAGGGCGAAGATTCCATTCGTCCGCTCGCGTGTAGGAGATCGCTACGTGCTCGAAGAACTCACGGCACGCGGGTGGCAGCTCGGAGGAGAAGGCTCGGGCCACCTGATCGCGCTCGACAAGCACACCACTGGTGACGGCATCGTCAGCGCCTTGATGGTCCTTCAGGCGATTTGCCGAACTGGTCAAACGCTGCCGGCGTTGATGGCCGATGTGAGCCTTTATCCGCAGGTGTTGATCAACGTCGAGTTGCAGCGCAGCAGCGACTGGCAAAGCAGCGCAGCGCTCGCTGCCGCCCAAGGCTCGGTCGAGCGCGAACTCGGTTCACAAGGCCGTGTGCTCATCCGGGCCTCGGGCACCGAGCCACTGGTGCGTGTGATGGTGGAGGCGCGCGATGCTGCGCAAGCACAAGCATGCGCTGAGCGACTGGCCGCAGCGCTCAGGCACTGATTTTTCGCTGCTTACTTCGGCGGCATCAGCACGCGGTCGATGAGGTGAATTTCGCCGTTCGTGGCGGCGACGTCAGGCGTTGTGACCACGGCATCATCCACCGTCACGAACGTGCCCGACTTTGACAGCGCGACATTGGCACCCTGCAAGGTCTTGGCGGGGCCGTTCTTCACGTCTGCGGCTGTCACCTTGCCCGCGACGACGTGATAGCTCAGTACCGCTTTGAGCTTGTCTTTGTCCTTCGCCAATGCGGCAAGCGTGGCCGCAGGCACCGCCTTGAAGGCTTCGTCGGTCGGTGCGAACACCGTGTACGGACCGGGCGCTGTCAGCATGTCGGTCAGGCCGGCATCGCCGATGAGTTTGGTCAGCGTCGAGAGCTCCGGCGTTGCGGCAGCGGTGGCGACGATGTTTTTTGGCGCCGGCGCAGTCACGCAGGCCGACAGCACAAAGACGCTTGCTGCGAGAACTGTGGCGATCGAGGCGTGTTTCATGGGCTTCCTCCGAGATTCGGGGTCGTTTTTGAGTGAGGCCGCAGCTTAAGTTTGGCGTGTGACAAAGCCATGAAACGCTGATGACAGGCTCGCGCAGCCGCCACAGTGCCGAGTTTCTGCCGAGACCCTGTCATGCGGTGCCATGGGCTGTCATGGCGGTGTCACACACTCACCATACAGTCGCGCCCATCCCCAATTCCGCTCCCGGGCGAAAGGCGACACCATGAATTCGTATTCCATCCGATCTGCCATCACCGCCGGCCTGCTGACGAGCCTTGCGGTCGTGGCGCATGCACAAGACGTCACCGGCGCTGGCGCATCCTTTCCCGCGCCTGTCTACGCCAAATGGGCGGATGCCTACAACAAGGCGACGGGCGCTCGCATCAACTACCAATCGGTCGGCTCGGGCGCTGGCATGAAGCAGATTGGCGCGAAGACCGTTGATTTCGGCGCATCCGATGCACCACTGACGGAGGACGACCTCGCCAAGAGCGGTCTGGTTCAGTTTCCGACGGTCATCGGTGGCGTGGTGCCGGTGGTCAACATCAAAGGCATCGCTCCTGGCCAGATCAAGCTGACCGGCGCTGTGCTCGGCGACATCTTTCTCGGCAAAATCACCAAGTGGAATGATGTGGCGATCACCGGCTTGAACCCGGGAGTTGCGCTTCCCGATGCGGCGATTGCCGTCGTTCGGCGCGCCGATGGTTCGGGCACCAGCTTCAACTTCACGAACTATCTCTCGAAGGTCAACCCGGATTGGAAGGCCAAAGTTGGTGAGGGCACGGCTGTCAATTGGCCGACGGGCGCTGGCGGCAAGGGAAACGAAGGTGTTTCTGCTTTTGTGCAGCGCCTGCCGAATTCGATTGGCTACGTGGAATACGCCTATGCCAAGCAGAACAAGATGTCGTACGTGTTGTTGAAGAACAAGGACGGCAACTTCGTGGCTCCCGACGATGCCAACTTCAAGGCCGCAGCGGCTGGTGCCGACTGGGCAAAAAGCTTCTACCAAGTGCTGACCGAGCAGCCCGGCAAGGATGCGTGGCCGATCACCGCTGCCACGTTCATCATGATGCACAAGGTTCAGGAAAAGCCGGTCAACGGCAGCAACTCGCTCAAGTTCTTCGAGTGGGCTTATGGCAACGGCGACAAGATGGCCGCCGAGCTGGAGTACGTGCCTTTGCCTGATCCGGTCAAGGCGCTGGTGCGCAAGCAATGGGGTGAGATCAAGGATGCGTCGGGCAAGGCCGTCGCCTACAAATAGGCGCTCAGCTCTCACGACTTTCCGCACCAGTGCGGGGCTCGCCGGCCTCGCCCACCGATGAATTCCGGAGGCGCTGTGGCCGCTACACTCCCCGCCAGTCATTACCAGGACGGGCAAGAAAAGAAGATGCAACGCGCGGACCCGCACAGCCGGCCACCGTCGGCCCGGCGGTCCGCACCGTGGGCAGATACCGTGTTTTCGGTGTTGGCTCACGGCGCCGCGATCATCACGCTCGGCCTGCTCGTCGGCATCATTGGCTCTTTGATCCTCGGTGCAGCGCCGGCCATCAGGGAATACGGCCTTTCCTTCCTCTGGCGCACCGACTGGGATCCAGTCAAAGACAGCTACGGCGGTCTGGTGATGATCTACGGCACGCTGATGACTTCGTTCATCGCACTGCTCATCGCGGTGCCTGTCAGCTTCGGCATTGCGCTGTTTCTCACCGAGCTGTCGCCCGGTTGGCTCAAGCGGCCTTTGGGCATAGCAGTCGAGTTGTTGGCTGCCGTGCCCTCGATCGTCTACGGCATGTGGGGTCTGCTCGTGTTCGGGCCGATCCTGGCCGAGTACGTTCAGATGCCGCTGCAGAGTCTGCTCACCGGGGTGCCGCTGCTCGGCAGTCTGGTGTCGGGGCCGCCAGTCGGCATTGGCATTCTCTCGGCCGGGATCATCCTGGCGATCATGGTCATTCCGTTCATTGCTGCGGTGATGCGCGATGTGTTTGAGGTCACGCCGCCGCTTCTGAAGGAGTCAGCCTATGGACTGGGTTCGACGACCTGGGAAGTTGTCTACAAGGTCGTCTTGCCCTACACCAAGACGGGCGTGATCGGCGGCATCATGCTTGGCCTTGGCCGCGCGCTCGGTGAGACGATGGCGGTCACGTTTGTCATCGGCAACATGAACCAGTTGAATTCGCCTTCGGTTTTCGAGGCCGCCAACAGCATCACTTCGGCCCTGGCAAACGAGTTCGCAGAAGCGGGCGCAGGGTTGCATCAGGCTTCGTTGATCTACCTCGGCTTGGTGCTTTTCTTCATCACATTCGTGGTGCTCTCGTTCTCAAAAATTCTTCTCTCGCGACTCAAAAAGCGCGAAGGGAGCGCCACGTGAGCGCGGTCATCGGCCGCGAGCCGGTCGCCGCCAGCAGGCTCGCGCATCACGTGCGCCGCAAACGAATCAATGCCGTTGCACTGACTCTGTCGCTCGCCGCGATGGCCTTTGGCATCTTCTGGCTGCTGTGGATCCTGTTTGAAACCGTGCGCCTTGGCATTGGCGGCATGGCGCTCGCCACGTTCACCGAGATGACGCCTCCGCCGCAAGCCGAGACGGGTGGTTTGGCCAATGCGATCTTTGGCTCGCTGATGATGGTGTCGCTGGCGACGCTGCTCGGCACGCCGATCGGCGTTCTGGCGGGCATCTATCTCGCTGAATATGGGCAAAAGGGCTGGCTTGGCAGCGTCACGCGATTCATCAACGACATCCTGCTTTCGGCCCCATCGATCGTGATCGGGTTGTTCATCTATTCGGCGGTGGTCGCACAGCTCAAGTCGTTCTCTGGGTTTGCTGGTGTGCTGGCGCTTGCGTTGATCGTGATCCCGGTCGTGATTCGCCAAACCGAGAACATGCTGACCTTGATTCCTAACGCGCTGCGCGAAGCGGCCTATGCACTCGGCACGCCGAAGTGGCGCGTGATCATGACCATCACGCTCAAATCGGCCTGGGCCGGTGTGATGACGGGCATCTTGCTCGCGCTCGCGCGCATCTCTGGCGAGACGGCGCCGCTGCTCTTCACGTCGCTCTCGAACCAGTTCTGGACCAGCAATCTCGGCGAGCCGATGGCCAGCCTGCCAGTGACGATCTTCAAATTTGCAATGAGCCCGTATGAGAACTGGCAGAAGCTCGCCTGGGCGGGCGTCTTCATAATCACGATCGGCGTGCTCATTCTCAACATCCTTGCGCGCGTGCTGTTTCGCAACCGACACTAGGAAACACGATGGACAGACCAGTGACTCTGCCGGTGACCGAAAGACCAAAGATCTCGGTGCGGAACTTGAACTTCTACTACGGTGGGTTCCATGCGCTGAAGAACATCAACATGGACATTCCCGAGAAGAAGGTGACTGCCTTCATTGGGCCATCGGGATGCGGCAAGTCGACCCTGCTGCGCACGTTCAACCGCATGTTCGAGTTGTACCCAGAGCAGCGCGCAGAAGGCGAAATCTTGCTCGACGGCGACGACATTCTTAAAAGCAAGGAAGACGTCTCGCTCCTGCGCGCGAAAGTGGGCATGGTGTTCCAGAAGCCGACGCCGTTTCCGATGTCGATCTACGACAACATCGCTTTCGGCGTGCGCTTGTTCGAGACGCTGCCGCGAGTCGAGATGGATGAGCGCGTCGAGTGGGCACTGAAGAAGGCCGCACTCTGGAACGAAGTCAAAGACAAGTTGAATCAAAGCGGCTCAGGCCTTTCCGGCGGTCAACAGCAGCGCTTGTGCATTGCCCGCGGCATCGCCATCAAGCCGGAAGTGCTGTTGCTCGATGAGCCATGCTCGGCGCTCGACCCGATCTCGACCGGCAAGATCGAAGAGCTCATCACCGAGTTGAAGAGCGACTACACGGTCGTCATCGTCACGCACAACATGCAGCAGGCCGCGCGTTGCTCGGACTACACGACCTACATGTACCTGGGTGACTTGATTGAATTCGGTCCGACCTCCGAGCTTTTCATGAAGCCAAAGAAGAAGGACACCGAGGACTACATCACCGGCAGGTTCGGTTGAACTGGCAAACCAAGGAATCAAGATGACCGACAAACACATGTCCACGCAGTTCGATGCCGAACTCAGCGGCATCTCGACCCGTGTACTCGAAATGGGCGGCATGGTTGAATCGCAGGTCACGCGCGCCGTCTATTCGCTCACCCACTTCAGCGCCGAAATTGCCTCTGAGGTGCTGATGGTCGAAGAGCGCGTCAACATGACGGAAGTCGAGATCGACCGCGATCTCTCCACCATCATCGCGCGCCGCCAACCGACCGCGCGCGACCTGCGCCTGTTGATCGCCGTCTCGAAGACGATTGGCAACCTCGAGCGAGTCGGCGACGAAGCGGCGCGCATCGCGCGCACGGTGCAGCGGCTGGTCAATTCCGGTGTGTCGAGCCGGCTGCGCTTGCCCGTCAAAGACTTGGCTTACGAGGCCGAGCTTGCCGGCGCCCAGCTGCGCAAAGCGCTCGATGCGTTTGCGCGGCTCGATGTCGAGAAGGCCGTCGAGGTGCTGAAGCAAGACGACTTGATCGACCAAGAGTTCGAAGGCCTGATGCGCAAGCTCATCACCTTCATGATGGAAGACCCGCGCACGATTTCTTCGAGCATCGACCTCGTCTTTGTTGCGAAGGCCATCGAACGCGTTGGTGACCACGCGAAAAATTTGGCCGAGCAGATCATCTACATCGTCAAAGGCACCGACGTGCGGCACAACTCGGTTGACGCCGTCGAGACGCTGGTTCGCTGAACCATGGCGCGCATTGCGAGGAACGTTCGATGAGCAAAGTCTTGGTGGTTGAAGACGAGTCGGCCATCGCCGAGCTGATCTCCATCAACCTGCGTCATGCCGGGTTTGAGGTGACGATCGCCGGCAACGCCGAGCAAGCGCAAGCCGCAGTTGACGGCATCCTGCCCGACCTGGTCATTCTCGATTGGATGCTTCCCGGCCAATCCGGTCTGGCGCTCGCCAAGCGCTGGCGCTCCGAGACGCGCACGCGCGAACTGCCGATCATCATGTTGACCGCCCGCGCTGATGAGGGCGACAAAGTTTCCGGCCTCGATGCTGGCGCCGACGACTACCTCACCAAGCCGTTCTCGACCAACGAGCTGATGGCGCGCATCCGCGCGGTGCTGCGGCGGAAGGCACCAGAGGCGCTCGATTCTGCTGTCGAGGTGGGCCCTTTGAAAATCGATCCGGCGACGCGCCGCGTGACCCGGCTTGACAAGGAAGTCAAGCTCGGCGCCACCGAGTTTCGCTTGCTGCATTTCTTCATGACGCACCCGGAGCGTGTGCACAGCCGCGCGCAATTGCTCGACCGCGTCTGGGGTGATCACGTGTTCATTGAAGAGCGCACGGTCGATGTTCACGTCAAGCGCTTGCGCGAGGCACTGCAGCCGGTGAAATGCGCTCAGATGATCGAAACGGTGCGCGGGGCGGGCTACAGGCTCACGCATCAGGTCGAGGCACAAGCGCAGCGGCTTTCTGCCTGAGCTTGCCGGCCTGACCGACTCCCATCGACATGACTTGGCTTTTGCCGCGCCTTGTTGCCGGCGTTCTCGCAATGATCGCCGGCGGCGTGGGTGGTCTGTTGGTCGAGCGGCCCGGCGCCGCCTCCGCACTCGGCGTGTTGATCGGCGGGACTTGTGCGATTGCGGCGATCGCCGTGTTCGATACGCTGCGCGGCTATCGGCTGATCAACTGGCTGCGCGGCTCGCAGGAAGAAGCAGCACCCCGCGACACTGGCTTTTGGGGCGAGCTTGGCTACCGGATGGAGCGCTCACTGCGCTTGCGCGAGCAAAGCGCTGAGCAGGAACGAACGCGGCTTTCGCAGTTTCTCTCTGCGATGGAAGCTTCACCCAACGGCGTGATGTTGCTCGATGGTGGTGACCAGATCGAGTGGTGCAATTCACTTGCCGCCGACCACTTTGGCCTCGACCCTCAGCGCGACAAACGCCAGCGCGTGACGAACCTGGTGCGCGCGCCGGCTTTCGTTTCCTACTTGCAACAAGGCGATTTCAGCGAGGCGGTGCACATGCCGGAGCCGCGCGGCAAGGGCACGCTCTCTGTGCTTGTGCGCCGCTATGGCGACGACATGAAGCTCGTGCTCTCGCAAGACATCACCGAGCGCGAGCGCTCCGATGCAATGCGGCGCGATTTCGTGGCCAACGTGTCGCACGAGATGCGCACGCCGTTGACTGTGTTGTCAGGCTTCATCGAGACGATGAGCAACCTGCCGCTCACGGAAGTGGAAAACAAGCGCGTGTTGATGTTGATGGGGCAACAGTCGCAGCGCATGGCCACCCTGCTCAGCGACTTGCTCACGCTCGCCCAACTCGAGGGAAGCCCGCGGCCGATGGCCGACCGTTGGATCGCGCTACAGCCGTTGCTGGCGCAGATTGCGAGCGACGCCAAGCTGTTGTCCGCTGGCCGGCACACGCTCGTGTTTCCGACCGGGCTCGACGTGCAGATCGCCGGCGCGCAATCCGAATTGCTCAGCGCGATCACCAATCTGGTGAACAACGCCGTGCGCTATACCCCCGAGGGCGGCCGAATCGAGCTGCTCTGGCGCCTGCATGGCGACGGCGAGGGCGAGATTGCAGTCGTTGATACCGGGCTTGGGATCGAGCGCGAGCACATCCCGAGGCTCACTGAGCGCTTCTACCGCGTCGACGGCAGCCGTTCGCGCGATACGGGCGGCACGGGTCTTGGCCTGTCGATCGTCAAGCACGTGGTGCAGCGCCATGGCGGCGAGCTTGACATTCAAAGCGAGCCGGGAAAAGGCTCGACCTTCCGCCTCGTCTTTCCCGCTGCGCGCGTACGGATCGGCTCAGCGTTGGCAATGCCCGCCGAGCGGCAAGGAACGGCCGCCACGCTGAGCTGAGCAATGCGCCGCTCGCGGCGTTGGGCTTCAGAGTGCCCTTGGGCCGAAGACCTGCATCGTTCGCCGCTCGAAGGGTTGGAGAGAAGTCAGGGCGACCGTCCGCTTCATCATCTGCCTGAGCGTTTGTCGCGCGTGCCTGAGCAGTGGTTCCCTCAGCGGCGGTGATTGGCATGGCCTCAGGGTGCGCTGCGGTCTGTTGTGCGGCGGTAGATGGCAATCGCATCGTCCTCGTTCGGGCTGCGCTGCTCGCGAGCCACCAACGCCCAACCCTCAATCGCCTGTGGCGCATGCCGACGGTCGGTAGGGCGCAGCAGCAGCGTGCAGCCTGTTCGAGCGACGGGCGTGACTGCATCCACGTGAAACTGGCCGAGGAACTCAAGCGCCACGATCAGCGCGCGCGGCAGGCCAACCGCCGAGATGCAGGCGCCTCGCGGCGACTGCTCTGCGATTCGCGCTACGAGCGCGCGATAACTCCGCGCATGGTCAAGCGGTGGCAGCAGCAGCGTCATCGCCAACAGCCAGCACAGCGCAACGCCGCTGGCTGGCAGCACCATGCTCTTCCACAGCGGATGGCGGTTGCGCCCCGTGCGCCATTTCACGAGCCACAGCCAGGCCAAGGTTCCCGCGGCTGCCAGCAGCAGCGCAGCCACCGAAAAACTGTGTGCGTAGCCCGGCGAAAGACGCTCTATGTTCGCGGCGGGCTTGGCCGGCACACCGGTTTGCATTGATGCATAGACAACCCAGATCACGACGGCCGAACTCGTGAAGAAGAAGACCGAGAACCAGTCGATCGCGGCGGCGGTGCTGCGATGCAGCGTTGGCAGCGCGAACGCTGAAAGCACTGCAAGCGCGGGCAGGCTGAGCATCAGCGCGCGGTCGAATCCGCCCATCGCGATCCAAGCGGTGGTGCTCACCAATACGCCAACAAGAGGAATTGAAATGTGCCTGCTCTGCAGGTGCCCGCGCCAGCGCCACAGTGTCCAGAGCGCCAGCGGCCAGGCGGGCCAAGTGAACCAGCCAATTTGACGCACGAGCAGCCACAACGCAGCCGGGCGCCATTCGACGCCGGTGGCCCGCCATGCCCAGGCGCCGAGTGTGCTGGCCACGATCACGGCGAGCAGCGTCGCCAAGCCGACTGTCCAAGTGAACCGTCGCACCTCACCGTAGCCCGAGCGCGCGCAGATCAGCATCCCCGTTGCGCCAAGTGCGGCGGCAATGCTCGGAGCACCACTCGCAGCCAAGGCCGGCAGCGCGACGACCACAGCCGCAATCGGCCGCCAGCCGCGGTAGGGGCTCGCTGCGAGGCCGTAGAGGAACAACGCGACAGCGGCCAGCTGACCGAGCTCCGGCGTCGTCTCATGGCCAAGCTGCAGCAAACCCAAGGTTGCGATCAGCGCCAGCAAAGCGCCGTCAGCGATTGCCCGGGCGTAGTCGGTCGGGTCAGCTTCACCGCCGAAGGCGAATGGCAGCGGCTGTGCGGCCTCGGTGCGCGCGAGGTGAAAGCTGGCGTACCACGTCAGGGCCAGTGTCACGACGAGCAACAAAGCGAACGGAATGCGTGCCGCAACGCTGGCGTCGATCCACGGCGAAAGCAGTGCGATGAAGCTTGCACCGAGCCAGTAAGGGAGCAGGGCGGCGTCAGCTGCAAGGCCTCCGACTGCAGGCGTCAGCCAGCCGCTTTGACCGTTGGCAATGCTGTGCATATAGCCGAACGCGATCAGATCGGCGTTTTTCCAAGGGTCGCGACCGAAAACACCGGGCAGCACATAGGCCGCACAAAAGAGCAGAAGCGCGATGCGTGGCAGGCGCTGGGCTGCACGCTGGGTAACGAGCGCGGGGTTGGTGGAGGTCAACAGAATGGTGGTGAAGTTGGCGGCGCCATCATGCCGGAGCGCGTGGGCAGGGCATCAGTGCGCGGCTGTGTCGCACGAGCTCGGCCGATGAGCCTGGCGCATTGGCTCGGCGCGCAAAAAAGGCAGCCGAGGCTGCCTTTTGGAGAGCGAGTGATTCGCGCCAACTTACTTCTTCGCGCCCAGGTGCGCAAACTTGTTGCGGAACTTCTCGACACGACCGCCGAGCGAGTCGACGCTCTTTTGCGTGCCGGTGTAGAACGGGTGCGATTCGCTTGTGGTTTCCAGCTTGAACAGCGGCATTTCGCGGCCGTCGTCCAGCTTGATGGTTTCCTTGGCGGTCGCGCACGAACGCGTCACGAACTTGAAACCGTTGGACAGATCGACGAAGCAGACTTCGCGGTACTGGGGGTGAATGCCGTCTTTCATGGGAGCCTCTGGCGCTGTGTGTTGCGGGAGCCACGCCGAACCATTCGGCGCACTTTCCGCGGGCGGAAAGCCTTCGATTATATGCCGGCAGTGGCTTTAGCCGCCGCGCCGCATCATGTCGAAGAAGTCGTGGTTGTTCTTGGTCGACTTCATCTTGTCGAGGATGAACTCCATCGCCTCGATTTCGTCCATCGGGTACAGCAGCTTCCGCAAGATCCACGTCTTTTGCAGGATCTCGGGCTGCAGCAGCAACTCTTCGCGCCGCGTTCCGCTCTTGTTGATCAGGATCGACGGGTACACGCGTTTCTCGGCCATGCGGCGGTCGAGGTGAATCTCGCAGTTGCCCGTGCCCTTGAACTCTTCATAGATCACTTCGTCCATGCGCGAGCCGGTATCGACCAGCGCCGTGCCAATGATCGTCAACGAGCCGCCTTCTTCCACGTTGCGCGCCGCGCCGAAGAACCGCTTTGGTCGCTGCAGCGCGTTCGAGTCCATGCCGCCAGTCAGCACCTTGCCCGACGACGGCAGGACGTTGTTGTAGGCCCGCGCCAGCCGCGTGATCGAATCAAGCAAGATCACCACGTCTTTTTTCATCTCGACCAAACGCTTTGCGCGCTCGATCACCATCTCAGCGACTTGAACGTGGCGCGCTGCGGGTTCGTCGAATGTCGAGCTGATGACTTCGCCGCGCACCGTGCGCAGCATTTCGGTCACTTCTTCAGGCCGTTCGTCGACGAGCAGAACGATGAGGTAGACCTCGGGGTGGTTGGCGACCAGCGCATGGGCCAGCTGCTGCATCATCACCGTCTTGCCGGTCTTGGGCTGTGCGACGAGCAACGCGCGTTGGCCTTTGCCGATCGGTGCGATCAAATCGATGATGCGGCTGGTGATGTTCTCTTCGGTTTTGATCTCGCGCTCGAGCTTGAACTGCTCCTTCGGGAACAGTGGCGTCAAGTTCTCGAACATGATCTTGTGCTTGCTCTCCTCGGGCGTCTGGCCGTTGACGCGGTCAACCTTCACCAGCGCGAAGTAGCGCTCACCGTCTTTCGGCACCCGCACTTCGCCTTCGATTGCGTCACCGGTGTGCAGGTTGAAGCGGCGAATTTGGCTCGGTGAGAGGTAGATGTCGTCAGTCGACGCCATGTAGCTTGCGTCGGGAGAACGCAAGAAGCCGAAGCCGTCAGGTAAGACCTCGAGCACGCCATCACCAAAGACCTGCTCGCCTGCCTTGGCGCGCTTCTTCATGATCGCGAACATCAACTCTTGCTTGCGCATGCGAGCGACGTTCTCGATCTCGAGCGCCTCACCCATCGTGATGAGCTCCGAGACGTGAATCAATTTCAGTTCAGACAGATGCATGGTCTAACGCTCGAACGGTGGGGGGAGGGGAGCGGCACTACCGGGAAACCAATGTTCGACCGGCGCTGACTTGACCGCATGTTCTGGCCGGCACGTAAGAGCCGGCTCGAATGTTGCGATTTTTATCGCAAATCCGTATCGCAAATCGTCAATGCTTTGGAGAGGGTGCCGAATCCACGCGCCGCTGGGCGGGCTGAGAAGCAATTACCAGCGAACTCAGGCTGGCTTCAACGTGGTGGCGAAAACTTGTGCAAGCGAGAAACCACTCAATTGGTGTCTTCTCGCGTCGCTATGACATCGATTATAGATGACCGTCGAGGAAAGCCGTCAATTGGGCTTTCGAGAGTGCGCCGACCTTCGTCGCGGCAAGTTGCCCGCCCTTGAAGAGCATCAACGTTGGGATGCCGCGAATGCCGAACTTGGCCGGCACGTCGCGGTTTTCATCGACGTTCATCTTGGCGATCTGCAGCCGATCGGCGTAGTCCTTGGAGACCTCGTCGAGGATCGGTGCGATCATCTTGCACGGCCCGCACCACTCGGCCCAGTAGTCCACCAGCACGGGTTTGTCGGCCTGCAGCACATCGGCGTCGAACGATGCATCAGAGGTGTGTTTGATCAGGTCACTGCTCATGGAGGTTCCTTGGAAATGCGGCGCCGAAATGAGTCGGCGGCATGTATCGATTTTGTCACAACGGCTTTTCAATGGCGGCCCACGCCGCGTCCTCCACTGCTATGGCATCGATAGACCGAATTGCGCTTGAGAAGCCGCTGCAAACGCCTTGGCTTGCGCTCGTGGCGCGCGCTGTGAGCTGGGCCAGCACGAATGAGATCGCATTGCGTGACGCCGTCGTCATCGTGCCGTTCGCGCAGCTTCTCGCGCCGGCCCGCGCGGCTTTTTCAACGGCGCTCGGCGCTGCGGCGTGGTCGCCACGCATCGAGACCACCCAAACGCTGGCCGCGTCACTGGCGCCGCCCGCGTTGCCCGAGCCAGGCCAAGTCGGTTTCGATCCGGCCATCGATCGCCTTGCTGCGGCTCGGCTGTTGCGCGCGCAAACCTGGGGCGCCGCATGGGCACGCCGCGATCCGCGCGGGTTTGATACCGCCACCACCGAGCTCGTCGCTGCGGCTCACGCCATTGGTCGTGCCGCTGCTTCGGTGGCGCCTTCTGAACGCGCTGCGTATTGGGCTGAGGCCCGCCGTGTGCTCGCGCCGATCTCCGGCCCGGGCGCCGAGGAGCAGTTGCTCGCGCGAGTCGCCCTCGAGTGGGCGAGTGTTGGCGCACCAGTCGCCACGGACCGGCTCTTTGCGCTGAAGCCATCGGCGTGGATCATCGTGCAGGCAGGCGGGGCCGACGCGCTCTGCGTCAACCTCATCGCCGCAGCCGACGCCAGCGCGTGCCGCACCCCATGCCTCTGGCTCGACACCGACACCGATGCCGATGACGACGCGCCGTTCGCATCCCCAGCGCAGGCGCCAACCATCGCCGTGTGCGACGACTTCGAGGCCGAAGCCGAGGCGACCGCCGCGCACATACTCGCCCACATCCATGCTGGCCGCTGGCCGATTGCCCTCGTCGCCGAAGACCGCCTGCTCGTGCGCCGCGTGCGCGCCTTGCTCGATCGCCACCGGCTCCAATTGCACGACGAAACTGGCTGGAAGCTCTCGACGACGCGTGCCGCCGCGCAGCTGATCGGCCTTTTCGAAAGCAGCCAGCCGGGCGCTGCGATGGATGCGGTGCTCGACTGGCTCAAGTCCGGCGTTCGTTGGCCCGGCAAAGCCACCGCGGCGAGCACCGATGCTGCGGTTGCCGCGCTCGAAGCCCACTGCCGGCGTCACCACCTTGGGCGCGTCGACGCGGTCAACGCGGCCCTGCGCGATGGGCCCTTGGCGCACTGGTGGGCCGGCCTTGCCGCGCTGCTGGCCGCCTTCGCTGCGCAGCCGCGCCAGCCGCTCGCCGCATGGCTCGGCACTTTGGCCGACACGCTCGCCGGCTGCGGCCTTTGGAATGCGCTGCTGGCCGACGACGCCGGCCGCCAAGTG
Source organism: Rhizobacter sp. (assembly GCA_043778145.1). Lineage (GTDB taxonomy): Bacteria > Pseudomonadota > Gammaproteobacteria > Burkholderiales > Burkholderiaceae_C > LMDS01. Next base: position 18,852 of record JAYWGR010000054.1, on the reverse strand, counting down.
CTTGCCGCTTTGCGCCTCGATGCGGCTCGCAGCGGTGCGCAAGGCGCCGGCGCCACGCCGATGAGCCTGGCCGAGTTCGATGCTTGGGTGCGCTGGGTGCTCGAGCACGAAAGCTATGTGCCGACCACGCGTGAGCCCGGCGAGGCGCAAGTCATCGTCACGCCGCTGGCGCGCGTGATGCTGCGGCCTTTCGCGGTCGTCGTGCTGCCAGGCGCTGACGACAAGCACCTCGGCAGCGCCGGCAAGCCGCACCCGCTCTTCACCGACGCTCAAGCCGCCACGCTCGGCATCGCAACCGCCGCTGAACGCCAGCGCACGGCGCTGCAGTGCTTCGTTCACGCGCTCGCGCTGCCGCACGTCAGCTTGCTGCGCCGCCGGCTCGATGGCGCCGAGCCGCTGGCTGCGAGCCCGTGGGTCGAGCGCCTGGGCCTGGCGCTCGCCCAGCGCGGCGATGCGCTTCACGCGTGGCAAGACCCCCGCGTGCCCACCACATTGCCGGCCACGCCGATCTATTGCAGCAGCCCGGCCGCGCCGCAGCTGTTGCCGGCGCGACTCTCGGCCAGCACCTTGGAGGCGCTCCGGGCGTGCCCATACCGATTCTTTGCGCTCCACCTGCTGCGCCTGCGCGAAGAAGATGAGCTCGATGGCGAGATCGAAAAGCGCGATTTCGGCACCTGGCTGCATGCCGTGCTCTACCGCTTCCATCTTGATCGCGAGGCCCCGGCTGCCGCGCCAATCGAGTTGCAGCGTTTGCAGGATGCGGCCAGCGCCGCCCAAGCCGAGCTCGGCTTCGACGCGGCCGAGTTCTTGCCGTTCGCCGCTTCGTTCGCTGATTTCGCGCCGCGCTACATCGCTTGGCTGCACGAGCGCGACGCGGCCGGCGCGCAGTGGCAACAAGGCGAGCACAACGTGACGATCGAGCCGGCCGCGCTCGATGGCCTTGCGCTGCACGGCGTGATCGACCGCATCGACCGCGTGCGCTCCGCAGCCGGCCCCGCGCTGCAATTGATCGACTACAAAACCGGCAGCGTGGCGCAGCTCGAAGCCAAAGTGCGCGACCCGCTCGAAGACACGCAGCTGGCCTTCTACGCCGCGCTGATGCTTGACCAAGCCGGCTTGCCAACGGCTTCGGCAGCCGATGCGCCGCTCACCGCCGCCTACCTCGCGCTCGACAGCCGCAAAGGCATCGGTGAGATCGAGCACCCCGATGTAGGTCAAAGCGCGGTCGCCTTGCTGGACGGCGTCGCGGTCGACTTCTCACGGCTGCGCGCTGGCGCCGGCCTTCCCGCGCTCGGCGCCGGATCAAGCTGCGACTACTGCGCGGCACGCGGCATTTGCCGGCGCGATCACTGGTCGGCCGAAGATGGCGCGGTCGACAGCGGCAAGGTTGACAACGGCGCGGTCGACGTGCGCGCCGCAGCATGACGGCCGCCTACCAAGTCGACGGCCAACCCGCCAGCCGCGCCCGGTTTTACGCGCTCGCCTGCGACCCGCAGCGCAGCGTTGTCGTTGAGGCTTGCGCTGGCGCGGGCAAAACCTGGATGCTCGTCTCGCGCATTCTTCGCGCCTTGCTGGCTGGCACCAAGCCGCATGAAATCCTCGCGATCACCTTCACTCGAAAAGCCGCCGGTGAAATGCGCCAGCGGCTCGATGACTGGCTGCGCGAGTTCGCCGCACCCGGCGTCAGCGATGCCGCGCGCACCCAGGCGCTGATCGACCGCGGCGTGCCGCCCGCCGAGGCCGAGGAGCTGGCGCCCGCACTCGCCGGCTTGCATGAGCAAGTGCTGCGCAGCGGCCGCGCCGTTGAGGTTCGCACCTTCCACGCGTGGTTCTCGCAGCTCTTGCGCGCCGCACCGCTGGCGTTGCTCGCTGAACTCGGTCTGCAGCCTGATCTCGATTTGATCGAAGACCTCGACGACCACCGCTCAGAAATCTTTCGCCGCTTTCACGCCGCCTTGCTGCGCGAGCCGGCGCTGCAGGCCGATCACGCCCGCTTGATCGCCGAGCGTGGCCGCAGCCAAGCGCAGCGTTGGTTCGATGCCGCGCTGGCCAAGCGAGTCGAATTCGAGCTGGCCGATGAAGCCGGCGTGCTCGACGGCAGCGTCATCTCCGCTGCGCAGCAATGGCCCGAGCTCGAAGGCCTCGAGCACCCGACCGAGGTGCTCGCAAGCGCGGCCTGGGATGCCAGCTTGCGCGAGCTTGCCGGGCTGTTGGCGCGCGGCGGTGCGCGAGCGGTGGAGGCTGCTGACGGCATCGCAACCGCCCTCGTGGCCTGCACGCCCGCAGCCCGGTTCGAGGCGATCTGGCCGATCCTCTTCACCCAGCAAGGCAAGCCGCGCAAGCTCGGCACGCAGCCGCAAATCGCGGCAATGCAGGATGAGTTCGAGCGCATCGCCACCCAAGTTCAGCAGCACGACGCGCACCTCGAACACGCGCGCATGGTGCGGCTCGTGCGCGTGCTGCTGCGCGAGTTCGCCGCCTTCAAGCGCGCGCGCGGCTTGGCCGACATGGCCGATCTCGAGCGCTGCGGCCTCGCGCTGCTGCGCGACGCCACGCTTGCCGGCTGGGTGCAAGAGCGGCTCGATGCGCGCATTCGCCATGTGCTGATCGATGAATTCCAGGACACGAGCCCGCTGCAATGGCACGCCTTGCTCGCGTGGCTGTCGGCCTATGCCGGTGCCGGCGGCGGTGCGAGTGGCCAGCGGCCGCCGGGCGTCTTCATCGTGGGTGATCCGAAGCAGAGCATCTACCGCTTCCGGCGTGCCGAGCCCAAGGTGTTCGCGGCCGCGCGCGACTTCGTCGTCGGCCAACTCGGTGGCGTGCTGCTCGCTTGCGATCACACCCGGCGCAATGCGCCCGAGCTGCTCGCTGGCATCAACACCGTGTTCTCTGAAGCCAGCCTCACAGGTGAATTCACCGGCTTTCGCCACCACACCACCGAGCTCGAATCTGCAGTTGGCGCCGGCATCGAAATGCTGCCGCGCGTGATGCGCCCTCAGAAGACGCCTTTGGCCGCCGCGCCCGAGCGCATCTGGCGAGACAGCCTGACCACGCCGCGGCACGCACCCGAAGAAGTGCTGCGCGAGCAAGAAGCCGCTCGCGTCGCGCTGGCCGTTGAGGCGGCCATCACAACGCAGGGCATCGCGCCGGCCGAGATCTTCGTGCTCAGCCGCAAGCGGCAATCGCTGCGGCTCGCGGCGCAGGCATTGCGCCAGCGGCATCTGCCTTATGCCGCTGTCGAAGACGACGCATTGATGGCCGCGCCCGAAGCCCGCGATCTGGTGGCCGTGCTCGACGCGCTCGCCTCGCCGCAACACCGCCTCGCGCTCGCGCAAGCCTTGCGCAGCCCGCTCTTCGCCGCGAGCGACGACGACCTGATCGCGCTCGCCGAGCGCGCCGTGGCTGGCGATTGGTGGCGTGCGCTCACCGCACCCGCCGCGCCCTCTGCTGATGCCCCGGCGTTGAGCCCCGCACTGCAGCGCGCCGGCCGCTTGCTGCTCGGCTGGCAAGCGGCAGCGCGAGCGCTGCCGCCGCACGATTTGCTCGACCGCATCGTGGCCGAAGGCGATTTGCGCGAGCGCGTAGCCGCCACCGTGCCGCCCGAGCAGCGCGCCGCCGCGCAAGCCACGATCTCCGCCGTGCTCAGCTTGGCCTTGACGCTCGATGGCGCGCGCTACGCCACGCCCTACAACTTCGTTCGTGCGCTCAAGCGCCGCCGCCTTAAAGGCGCCGCCGCCAGCCAGCCTGACGCCGTGCAGCTGCTCACCGTCCACGGCGCCAAAGGCCTGGAGGCGCGGCTTGTCTTCGTGATGGATGCCGACCCGGAGCTGCCTGGGGCCGAGACCGCGACGCTGCTGGTCGATTGGCCGGTCGATGCTGAACGGCCGAGGCGCTGCGCGTTCGTCTATGCCGAGTCGATGTGCCCGCCGTCGCTTCGTGCGCTGCTGGACGCCGAGCTCGTCGAGCGGCGGCGAGAGGAGCTCAACGGCCTCTATGTGGCGATGTCTCGCGCCAAGACGCGGCTGGTGTTCAGCGCGACCGAGCCCTTTCGGCGCGCAGCAGGCGCGGCCTCGTGGTGGCAGCGCATCGAGCCGCTCGCGACCCTGTGGCAGCCGCAGGGCGCGGCCATTCGGCGTGGCTCGGCGCTGCCAATGCCGGCGGTGTTGATGCAGCTGCCGGCTTGGGCAGACGCGTTGAGCCGGGCTGCACCGGGCGCCCAAGGCGCGTCGCCAACAGACGCCGAGCTCGGCAGCGATGCCGAAAGCATCGCCCGCTCCACCACCGACGCCGAAAGCATCGCCGGCACCTCAACCGATGCCGCCTCGGCTCGCCTTGGCCGCGCCGTTCACCGCGTACTCGAGTGGCACACCGGGCCGGCCGCGGCCGATGCGGATGCGGCCGGCCTCCGCCTGCTCGCCGACGGCGCAGCGCGCGAGTTCGGTGCGCCGCCTGAGCGCATCTGGCAGCTCGCGAAGGCGATCGTCGAAAGCCCCGCTTGCGCGCCGTTCTTCGGCGGCCCAGCGCTGCGCTGGGCGGGCAATGAAGTGCCGGTGAACGACGCCGGTGATGCGCTGCGCATCGACCGGCTCGTCGAACTCGCACACGACGCCGGCTCCGATTGGTGGGTGCTCGACTACAAGCTCCAGCACGCTCCCGCCGAGTTGCCTGCCTACCGCGAGCAACTGCGGCGCTACAGCACAGCCGTGCGGCGCATCGTGCCCACGGGCAGCCGCGTGCGGGCGGCTTTCATCACCGGTGCGGGCGCGGTGGTTGAGCTCGACGACGTTTGAGGCCAATCGAACTACCTTCCCGCTGCCTGCTGCGGTGATCACTTCTTGGGGTGGCTCGGGCGCAACGCCCGGCCACTCAGTGCGCGGGCAACCCGCGCGCGCTCAGCCCAGAACGCCCGCGCCTCCGCCATCAATTGACCCGCGTTGCTGCCGCTGATCGCGGCATCGCATCCTTGTGGCCGGCGCTCCAATCAGCTAACCACCTCATACGCCCAGGATGTCTTCCGCTGCCCCCTCCGCCCTGCCACCTGCCGGCACTGCGAGCCCGATGCGCTCGTTCGGGCGGTTTGGCCTGCGCCGCTTGCTGGGCAAAAGTGCGGCCACGATGACTTGGCTTGCGTTCGATCCGCAGTTGAACGATGAGGTCATGCTCACCTTGCCCCGCGAGCAACCGGCCGATCCGGCTGCGCTGTCGCAGTGGCTGCTCGAAGCGCGGCTGGCGGCTCGGCCGGTGCATCCGCACATCGCGCCTGCGGCCGAGGTTGGCACGCAGGAACACTGGCCGTTCATCGCCGTGCTGCGCCGTCAAGGCCAAACCTTGAGCGAGGTTTTGGCCGCAGGCCCGCCGCCTCCGGCCGACCAGATCGCCGCGTGGTTTTGCGATGTGCTCCAGGGCCTTGCGTTCGCGCACGAAGCCGGCACCGCGCACCTCGATTTGCAGCTTCACTGCATCGTCATTCAAGAGCGCGGCGCTGCCAGCGTGATGGCCTTTGCCGCGGGCGGTGATGCCGCGCGCCGCTCGGCCGCACCCGCAGCCTCGGCCGATCAGCCCATGGCGATGGACACCAACTTGCTGCGCCTGCAACGCGCCGCCGCTGCGCGCGATGTGCTCGCGTGCGGCGTGATGCTCAGCCAGCTGCTCGGCGGCGAGCCGGTGCTCGGCCAGGTTGATGTGGCTGCAGTGATCGCCCGCCTGCCGCCGCTGGGCCGCGAACTCGCGCGCCTGCCGTGGAGCACGCCGCTGCCGATCCCGGATGCGCTGCGGTCGATCGTCAACCGCAGCACCTCGGCGCAGGAGCGGTTGCGCTACCAGAACGCCCGCACCTTGCTCGGTGCGCTCAGCGGCTGGCGCGATGCCCACACCGGTGACGACGCCGGCCCGGTTGCCCGCCTCCTGGCTCGCCTGCATTCGGTGGGCCACTTGCCGGCAGTGCCGGGCTTGGCTGCCCGCGTGGCCCGCATCACTGGGGCTGAAGGCCAGCGCACCGATGAGATGGCCGAGCAAGCGCTGTTTGACATTGCGCTCAGCTTCGAGCTGCTGCGCACGCTCAACTCGGCACAGGTGCAGAGCACGCAAGTGGCTGGCGATTCGCCGGTGCTTACCTTGCGCCGAATCATCTCGCTCATCGGCGTCAATGGCGTGAGGCTTGCAGCCAACACGCTGCGCGCCTGGCCGGGCCCGCTCGAAGAAGCCGGCGCCCGCGTGCTGGAAAAAACGATCAACGATGTGCGGCTTGCCGGCCACCTCGCACAAGCACTGCGCCCAGCCGGCTACGACGGGCAAGTCGTCTACTTGATCGCCGCGTTGCAAAACCTCGGCCGCTTGATGCTGCGCTATCACTTTGCCGATGAAGCCGAGCAAATCCGCCAGCTGATGCAGCCGGTGCCTGCCAATGCGGCTGCCGGCACGCCGGAGCTGCCGGGCATGAAAGAAGAGCCGGCCGCCATCACGGTGCTCGGCGTCGAGATCGAAACTTTGGGCCGCGCTGTGGCCCGGCAATGGGGCCTTGGCGATGACATCCTGCACATGACCCGCCGCCTCGCCGCCGATGCGCCGGTGCGCCGGCCCGATACCGATGCCGACATGCTGCGCCTCGTGGCCAGCGCGGCCAACGAAACGGTGGATGCGCTCGGCCTCGCGCCGGCCACACGCGTTGCACCTGCGCTCGCGCAAGTCGTACTGCGCTATGGCCGCAGCCTCGGCGTCAACGGCCGCGAGTTGACCGATGCCGTGCAAGCCGCCCGCGAAGCCGTTCGCATCGCCGCCGCGCCGCCACGCACATTCGGGCGCGGCGATGGCGCAGGCGAGGATGCCGACACTGACCTCGCAGCGAATCTTCCTCAGCCGCATGCCGCTGCCGAGCGCGCACCCGTCACGCCGGGTGCAACTCCGGCCGTCACGCCAGGCGCCATCTGACCATGGCCGCCGTGATCAACGCAGATGCCAAGGCCGAGCGCCCGACGATGGTTGGCCGCTTCGAGTTGCGGCGCGTGCTGGGCGAGGGCGCGCAAGCCACAGTCTGGCTCGGCTACGACGCGCGGCTGGAGCGCGAAGTGGCCGTCAAGCTGATGTCGGGCGAGGCCGATGCGGTGACGCAGTGGCTGCAAGAAGCGCGCAGCGTCAGCCGCCTCACGCACCCGAACATCGTGCCGGTGTTCGAGGCTGATCGCCACGGCGAGCAGCCTTACCTCGTCTTCGAATACGTGCCGGGGCCAACGCTCTCACAGCACATTCGCCAGCACGGCGCCATGGCGGCGCACGAGGCTGTGGTGATGATGCTCGGCGTGCTCGATGCACTCCAGATGGCCCACGCCGCCGGCGTGGTGCACCGCGATTTGAAGCCGTCGAACATCCTCGTCGATGCCAGTGGCCGGGCGCGTGTGATGGACTTCGGCATTGCCGCGCGCGTGCATGAAAGCACGGGCACGGGCGAGATCGTTGGCACGCCGGGTTACATGTCGCCCGAGGCGATCAACGGCTTAGCGCCGGCGCCGGCGATGGATGTGTTTGCCGCCGGCCTGCTGCTCACCGAGATGCTCTCAGGCCAGCGCCTCATCGCAGATCGCGATCCGTACCGCGCGATGTCTCGCACCGTAAATGAAGACGTGAAGTTGCCGGCGAGCCTGTCGTCAGAAGTGGATGACCCGTTGCGCGCCTTGCTGCTGCGCGCGATGGACCGCGAGCCCGCGCGGCGCTGGCAAACGGCGGGCGCCTTCCGCGATGCTTTGCAGAAGTGGCTCGCCCCGGCGGGCGTGGCGGCCGCAAGCGATGCCGCGGCGGCCGATGCCGCGCACCTCAGCAGCAGCGGCACGCTCGAGTTCTTGCTGCGCCGCATGCGCCACAAGACTGACTTCCCGGCGATGTCGGATTCGGTCGTGCGCATCCGCAAGGTCGCCAACTCCGAGAACGAGAGCCTCACCAGCCTCTCCAACGAAATCCTGAAAGACGTGGCGCTCACGAACAAGCTGCTGCGCTTGGTCAATACCGCGCACTACTCGAACGTGGGCGGCGGCTCGATCACCACCGTCTCGCGCGCGGTGGCGCTTGTGGGCTTCAGCGGCATTCGCAACCTCGCGATGAGCCTGGTGCTGCTCGAGCATATGCACGACAAGGCGCATGCCGATCAGCTCAAAGAAGAGTTTCTCCGTGCCCTGATGGCCGGCACCTTGGCGAGTGAGCTCGGCTCGCACCTCAACGACGGCGAAGAGGCCTTCATCGCTGCGATGTTTCAAAACCTCGGCCGCTTATTGACCGAGTACTACTTTGCCGAAGAGGCGCGCCAGATTCGCGGCATGGTGGCCGGCGGCGAGCGCGAGGGCAGGGGCAAGGTCGGTGAAGAAGAAGCCTCGATCCGCGTGCTCGGCCTGAGTTTCGAAGAGCTCGGCCTCGGCATCGCCAAGAGCTGGGGCTTGCCCGACACGCTCAAGCGCTGCATGCGCAAAGCCACCAGCCCGCCGCCCGCGCGCCCACCCGAAAGCGCTGGCGAGCGCCTGCGCTGGCTTTCACTCGCCGCCAACCAAATCACCGACACCTTGCTCGACACCGAGCCGCGAGCCGCTGCCGCCAAGCTGGAGGAGGTCGCCAAGGAATACACCCGCGCGCTCGGCCTGAGCCCGGCCAAGATCATTGCCGCCACCGAGCTCGCACGGCAAACGCTCTCGCAGCTGGCGACGGCGATGAGCCTGCACTTCGGCGCCAATTCGCCCTCACGCCGGCTGCTGGTCAGCGCCGCCGCAGAGCCAGCGGCGAGCGCTGCGCTGGGTCAAGCGGCACCCCAGGGATCGGCTGACTTGGCAACGCTCGTCGTCGGCCGTCCGGGCAGTGCCGACGCGCACGACACCCCCGACACGATCATCCTGACCATCCCGCCGCGCGCCAGGGCGGGCAACGCCTCTGAGCTGCTCGCCTCGGGCATTCAGGACATCACCAACAGCATGGTTGAGAACGTCAAGCTCAACGAGGTGCTGCGCATGGTGATGCAGGCGATGTACCAAGCGCTCGGCTTTCGCCGCGTCATCTTCTGCCTGCGTGATCCCAAGACCGACACGCTCACCGGCCGCTTCGGCCTCGGCGATGACGCCGCCGGCGTCGCAGCCCGCATGCGCATTCCGCTGAAGAACGGCACCGATCTCTTCAGCGCTGTGTGCTGCAAGGGCGTCGACACGCTGATTGCCGATGCGACGCTGCCCAACATCGCCGCGCGCCTGCCGAGTTGGTACCGGCCGGGCGTGGATGCGCCCACCTTCTTGCTGCTGCCCTTGCTGCTCAAGGGCGCACCCTTTGCACTGCTCTACGCCGATCAGGCGATCGCCGGCAGCATCGATCTCCCCGAGAAAGAGCTCAACCTGGTCCGCACCCTGCGCAACCAGGCGGTGATGGCGTTCCGGCAGCAGACTTGAGGCTGCCCGCCGGGCACACTACGCTCGCCCATGGCGGGCAAGCAGCCTCTTGATCCGATTGATCCGGCGCACACAAGCGCCGGCCCTGGAGTGACCGCATGTGCACCCGATATGTGTCGCCCGACGATGCAGCCATAGAACGCTTTTGGCACATCGGCCGCCACAATCCATGGCGCGCCAAAGAGATATTTCCGGGCTACCAAGGCCCGTTCATCAGGGCTGCCCGTAACGATTCGGAATGCGCCCGCGAGTTGGTTGTCGGGCAGTGGGCGTTGATCCCGTGGTTTGCCAAAGAGCCGAAGCTGAAGTACCCGACTTGCAACGCGCGGTCCGAGGAGCTTTCGCAGAAGGCCTCGTACAAACACCCTTGGGCGCGCGGCCAGCGCTGCATCATCCCGGCCTCGATGTTCTTCGAGCCGAATTGGGAGACGGGCAAGCACATCCCGTGGGCCTTTCGGCGTGCCGATGGTGACCTGTGGGGGCTGGCCGGCTTGTGGAACACCTGGACTGACAAGGCCACCGGCGAGATCCACGAGAGCTACACCATGCTCACCTTGAACGCGGACGATCATCCGCTCATGAACCGCATGCACCGGCCCGACCCAAAGCGGCCCCCCAACATGCAAGACAAACGCAGTGTCGTGCCGATCGAGCTCGTGGATGTTGACCAGTGGTTGACCGGGACTGTTGAAGAAGCCGCGCAGTTGGTGCGGCTGGCCCCCGTGGAGCGCTTCGCAGCGCAGCCATTGCTGGATTTGCTGGACTTGAAACTTCGGGGGTGACGAGCCTGACCCCGGCACTGGTCACAACGGTTGGGGCTGCTTCGTTCCCGACCTGACCCGGTTGGCCGCGCTTCCATGCGGGGAGGCCCGTCGGGGCGCATTCTAGCTGCGGCTGCCGAGGGCACGCCCCGTCATCTTCTTGGCGGCTTCGACTTCAGAGCTGACTCTCCGGCACAAACATCGAGATCAAGAGCAGGCGCAGGCGCTGCCACAGCGTGGTGTCGGGATCGACCTCGAGCTCCTCGTTCTCGGCACCGGCGTCAACGGCCGTCCAGCGCACACCGGCGCCGCTCGGATCGAGCCGCACTTGGTAAGCGCCAAGCAACTCTTCGATCTTGAAGCCGTCTTGAATCATCGAGGCGAGTTGCGGGCTCTCGATGGCCACGCCGATCTCGGTGTTGATGTTGGACGAACGCGGGTCGAGGTTCATCGAACCCACGAGCACCGTGCGGCGATCGATGATGCCGAGCTTGGCGTGCAGGCGGCCGATCGATTCGCCGAGCAGGGTGCGCAGGTTGCGGTCGAGCTTGAGGCGCGTCGAGCTCAGTTCGTAGAGCTCGACGCCCAGCTTCAGCAACTCGACTTGATGGCGCTCGAAGCCCACGCTCACCAGTGGCTCATCGCTGACGGCGAGCGAGTTGGTCACCACACGCACGCGAACTTCTCTGTCGCGGATGTGGCGGATTTGCCCCAAGGCTTCGGTGCTGGGAATGAAGTAGGGCGAGATGAGCAGAACGTCGTGCTCAGCGGTGCCGAGCAGGTTCAAGAAGCGATGCGTGAGCGTGTCGGGCCGGCGCTTGGGTGCGCCGATCGGCACGGCCGCGATGGCTTTGTCGCTGACGATCTTCAGTGGCGAGTCGGCATACGAGCGGGCTTCGGCTGTGAGCCAGTGAAAGCGCCGTTGGGTGAGCTGCACATGCCACGCCGGCGCGCCGAAAACATCGTCCACCGCGGGCACGGGTTCGGCCTTGTCGGCGCGTGTGACCTGATCGAAACCGGCGCGCAACGCAGCGTAGGCCGGGTCAGCAAGGTCGGTGGAGTCGATGCCGTGCGAGGCGTGCACCACGTCTTGCACCGGAAAGACTTGCTCGCTGTTCCAGTAGAGATCGAACCAGCCGCCGAGCTCCACCGTGATCGAGCCGCCGAGGAGCAAGTCGAAGTCGATGAAGTTGCCTTGCTTGCCGCGCAAAAAATACTCGTCTGCCAAATTGCGCCCACCGACGATGGCGACTGCGCCATCCGCGATGAAGAGCTTGTTGTGCATGCGGTGGTTGAGGCGCCTGAAGTCGCCAGCGAGCGCAAGCAGGCGGCGCATCGACGATGCGCGTTCGGTGATGAAGGGGTTGAAAAGCCGCACCTCGACGTTGGGTGACGACGCCACCAAGCCGAGCAGCAGCCGGTCCATCTCGGCGGTGTAGAGGTCATCGACCAGCAGCCGCACACGCACGCCGCGCAGTGCGGCGTCGCGCAGCGCGCGCAGGATCAAGCGGCCGGTGGGGTCGTCGCCGATCAGGTAGGTTTGGAGGTCGATCGAGGTGGTGGCGTGTTCGATCAGCGCCAGGCGCGCATCGAGCGCAAACGCGGCCTGCACCAGCGGCCAAACGGCGGTTTTGTCGGCCGCAACGTTGGCATCTGTCATGACCGAGCCGAGGGGCGAGTCGATCGGCGCTGCAAGGCGCGTCGACGGCGTGCGCTCAACGGTCGGCAGCACGCTCGCGCAGCCGGTGAGGCACAGCGCGAGCGCGAGCAGCGCGGCGCCATGCCACGCGGTGCGCAGCCAATCGGCGGCGCGCGTCACGCGGTCACCGAAGCTGGAGTTCGTCTGCGCCGAAGTGCAAGTTCAGCGGCTCGATCAGCAGCTCTTTCGGCCCAGCCTCGACCTGGCCCGCCACCCAGGCCGCAATGCCGTGCGCAGCGGCCACGGCGACAGCGCGCTCAGCCTCGTCAGCCGCCACGAACAATGCGAAGCCGGCACCCATGTTGAAGGTGCTGTAGGCCTCGCGGTCGTCTTGCAGCGCGTGCTGCTGGATGAAGCTGAGCACGGCCGGCACCGTGGGCACGGTGTGGATGCGGTAGCGGTGCTCGGCCGGGTGGCGCAGCAACTTTCGCCAGCCGTGGCCAGTGATGTTGGCGCAGTAACGCGGCGTGATGCCGGCTTGGAAGAGCGCCTCGGTGACTGGCGAGTAAAGCGTCGTCGGCGCGAGCAGGGCTTCGCCGTAGGTCATGCCATCGGCCGTCGGCGTAAGGTAGCCCTCGGGCAAGCGCTCGACGAGCTTGCGCGCGAGGCTCAGGCCATTGGCATGGATGCCGCTCGATGCCAACAGCACGATCGCATCGCCGGGCGCGAGCCTGTCGCCGACCGAGAGCCGCGATTTCGGGTTGATGAGCCCGGTGCACGATGCCGCCAGATCAATCCGCCCATCGGCCACGATGCCAGCGAGCGCCGGCGTTTCGCCGCCGCCCCAGGCCACACCGCAAATGTCACACGCGCGCTTCCAGCCGGCCACGAGCGCGGCCGAACGCTGCGCATCGCTGAACCACTCGGAGCCACCCGCGGCCCAGTAGGCCTGCACGACGAGCGGCGTGGCGCCCACGGTGATCAAGTCGTTGATGGCCATCGCGATCGTGTCTTGCGCTATTGCCGCGTAGTAGCTGTTGCCGGTGAGGCGCTGCATCTCGTCAGCCACGAGCGCCTTGGAGCCCAGGCACTCGACGATGCTCGCCAAGTAGAACGGACCCACATCGACGACATAAGCCGATTCGCCGCGAGACGCCAAGACCTCGCTGAAGCCGTGCGCCGCAAGGTTGGCGCCGGTGGCCGCAGCGGCGCGTTGGGCCGTGATCTTCAGCGGATCGATGAGGTCGTAATTGACGCCGGCCTGGTCGTAGCTGAGGGTCGTGACCACCTGGGTGACAGGCTGCGTGGCGGGCTGGGTGGCGGGCTGATTCACTGGAGTCGGGGCGTTCATCGGCGGGCGGCAGGTGAGGGAGGGGCGAGGGGAAGGATTATCGGACAGCCTCCTAGAATGACTGCCATGTCTTATGTTGTCCTCGCCCGCAAGTACCGACCACCGAATTTTGATTCGCTGGTCGGCCAGGCGCATGTGGTGCAGGCTCTCGGCAACGCGCTGACGCAGCAGCGGCTGCACCACGCTTATCTGTTCACTGGCACCCGCGGCGTTGGCAAGACGACGATCTCGCGCATTCTTGCCAAATCGCTCAATTGCACCGGCGCCGATGGGCAGGGCGGCATCACCGCGCACCCCTGCGGTGTGTGCGAGGCGTGCCGCGACATCGACAGCGGCCGCTACATCGACTACGTCGAACTCGACGCGGCTTCGAACCGCGGCGTCGAAGAGATCTCGCAGCTGCTCGATCAGGCCGTCTACAAGCCCGTGCTCGCGCGCTTCAAGGTCTACATGATCGACGAAGTCCACATGCTCTCGACCACCGCGTTCAACGCGATGCTCAAGACGCTGGAGGAGCCGCCCGAGTATCTGAAGTTCGTGCTCGCGACCACCGATCCGCAGAAGGTGCCGCCGACCGTGCTCTCGCGCTGCCTGCAGTTCAACTTGCGCCCGATGGCGCCGCAGACGGTGCAGGAGCACCTCGCCGCGGTGCTTGCCAAAGAGGGCATCGAGGCCGAAGCGCCGGCCTTGCGGCTGATCGCACGCGCGGCGCGCGGCTCGATGCGCGATGCCTTGTCGCTGACGGACCAAGCCATCGCCTTCGGTGCAGGCCGGCTCGATGAGCCCGGCGTGCGCCAGATGCTCGGCGCCGTCGACCGCAGCCATGCGCTGCGCATCGTCGAGGCGCTCGCGGCGGGCGATGGCGCGGCGGTGGTTGCTGCGGTGGATAGCTTGCGCGCACTCGGCCTTTCGGCGGGCGGCACGCTCGAGGAACTTGCTGCCTTGCTGCAGCAAATGGCCTTGCTGCAGGCGGTGCCCGAAGCCGCTGACGCCTCCGATCCCGATGCGCCCGGCGTTGCCCGCGTGGCCGGCTTGCTTGCAGCCGATGAGACGCAGTTGCTCTACAGCATCGTCTTGCACGGCCGCGCCGAGTTGGGCTTGGCACCCGATGAATACAGCGGCTTGGTGATGGTGTTGCTGCGCATGCTGGCGTTCCGGCCGCGTGGCAACGGTCAAGCAGAAGCCCTGCAGCGTGCGCCGGCCGCTGCGCCGGCTGTCGCGGCTGTCGCGGCTGCCCTGGCGGTGGCTGCTCCGGCGCCGCGGCCGGCGATTGCTGCGTTGGCCGCCGGCCCTGCGCGACTCGTGGTGCCGCGCGTGCCGCCGGCGCCCGTCATCGCGCGCGGTGCGCAAGACGAACCGCCAGCTTGGATGGACGAGGCGCCGTTCGAAGACGAGGCCGCAGCAGTTTCAGAGACAGCCTCAGAGACAGCCGCAGAGGCTGCCTCAGAGCCGCCCGCCGCGCCGGCACCGCAGATCGTTCGCGCTGGGCCGGCCGCACAGCAGCCGATGCTCACCACCGCAACCGGCGATCGTTGGGCCGCCGTCGTGCGCCAGATGATCGACGCTCGTTCGATCAGCGCTCTGGTGCGCGAGCTCGCCATGCAAGCGCAATGCACCGCGATCGACGAGCAGGCGGTGCCGATGCGCTGGCAGCTTTGCCTCGAGCGCGAGATGCTGCGCGCACCGGCCACGCGCGACAAGCTGCAGGCCGCGCTCGCCGAACTGCTGCAGCACCCCGTGCAGATCGACGTGGTGGCGGGTGTCGCCATTGATTCGCCGGCACGCCGCGATGCCGCTGCTCGCGCCAAGGCGCAGGCCGATGCCGAGAAGATCATCCAAGACGACCCACTGGTGCGCGCGCTGATGGCGCAGTACAAGAGCGCGCGCATCGTGCCGGGCTCGGTCAAGCCGCACTGATTTTTTTCAATTCATAACGAGGAACAGCACCATGATGAAAGGTCAACTCGCCGGCCTGATGAAGCAGGCCCAAGCGATGCAAGACAACCTGAAGAAGGCCCAGGACGAGCTGGCGACGATCGAAGTCGAAGGCCAATCCGGCGCCGGGCTGGTGAAGGTCACGATGACCTGCAAGCACGATGTCAAACGCATCACGATCGATCCGAGCTTGCTCGCCGATGACAAAGACATGCTCGAAGACCTCGTCGCCGCTGCGTTCAACGACGGCGTGCGCCGGGCCGAAGAAGTCAGCCAGGAAAAGATGGGCAAGCTGACCGCCGGCATGCCGCTGCCGCCGGGCATGAAGCTGCCGTTCTGAAGCGACGGTGGCAGAACCCTCGCTAGACGCGCTGATCGAGGCGCTCAAGCGCTTGCCCGGCGTGGGCGTCAAATCGGCGCAGCGCATGGCGTTTCACCTGCTGCAGCATGACCGCGGCGGCGCAGAGCGCCTCGGTAAAGCTTTGCAATCGGCGGTGCTGCAGGTGCGGCACTGCGAGCGCTGCCACACCTTCACCGAAGCGCCGATTTGCGCGATCTGCCTTGATGCGAGCCGCGATGCGCGGCTGCTCTGCGTTGTCGAAACCCCGGCTGATCAAGCGGCGCTTGAGCGCACCGGCAGTTACCGCGGCTGCTACTTCGTGCTGATGGGGCGATTGAGCCCGCTCGACGGCATCGGCCCTGGCGACATCGGTATCGCAGCGCTCCTCGCCCGCGCGACGGATGAAGTGACCGAAGAGGTGATCGTTGCGACCAACTTCACCGCCGAGGGCGAGGCCACGGCGCATGTGCTGGCCGAGGCCATGCGCGCGCGCGGCTTGAAAGTCACGCGGCTTGCGCGCGGCGTGCCGATCGGCAGCGAGCTCGAATATGTCGACATGGGGACGATCGCTCATGCGTTGAGCGACCGGCGCTGAGCGACCGGCGCTGAGCGACCGCCGTTGATCGGCCGCTGTCGGTCAAGCGGCGACGAGCCGTACCGTCAATCCGGCAACGCGTCGTGCAGAGCCACGAACTCCTGCGTCAGCTTGTGCTGCGGGTCGAGGTAGATCATCGGCCGCGACAGCTCATGGGATTCTTTCATCCTCACCGAGGCGCTCAAGTAAGGCTGCAGCACCGGTAGCCCTTCGGCAATCAGCTCGTCAACCATGCGCTGCGGCAGGTTGGCGCGAGCTTGGAACTGATTCACGATGATGCCGCCGACGGTGAGCGCCGCGTTGTGATCGGCTTGAATTTCCTGAACGCTCTCAAGCAAGGTGTAGAGCGCGCGGCGCGAGAAGGCATCGCAATCAAACGGGATTAGGCAAGCATGAGCCGCGATCAAAGCCGAGCGCGTGTAGAAGTTCAGTGCGGGCGGCGTGTCGATGTAGATCTGGTCATAACTGCCGGCGAGCTCCAGCAAAGCTTCGCGCAGCTTGTAGATCTTCTGCCGCGATTCGAGCTTGGCCGCAAACTCATCGAGCCGCGTTGATGAGGCCATCAAGTGCAGCCCGTCGAACGGGGTCTCGATGACGAAGCCGTCGGCAGCTTTGGGGCGCATGCTGAACGCAAGCGATTGCTCGAAGAAATCGCCCACGTTCGGCGTGCCCTCAGCGGCGTTGTCGCCGAGCAGGTAGTGGGTCGAACTGCCCTGCGGGTCGAGGTCGACGAGCAGCGTGCGCCAGCCCTGGTGCGCGCTGACGGCAGCGAGATTGCAGGCGATGGTCGATTTGCCGACGCCGCCCTTCTGGTTGAAAACGACGTAAGGCATGGGTGGCGCTCTCGGTTGCTCAGTTTTTCGCGATGCGAACGCGGTTCTTGTTGGTGGCGTGGTGCGTGCTCTTCACCGCCGCGCGTGATGTCGATTTGGCCGCGACGCGAACGACCTTGCCCGCAGCCGCTGGCTTGTTGGCCACATAGACCACGATCGATTGGCCTGGCTTGAAGGTGCCTTGAGGGCCGAGGTTGTTCCACTGCGCGATCTGCGCGCCGCTGAAACGGTAGCGCTTGGCCACTGAGGCCACGCTGTCACGCTTGCCGGCTTTGAACGCCACGCGGCGCAGCGGCGGCACATCGGGTGCGAGCGCCATCACGGCATGCTCGGCAACGTCGCCGCTCACGTCGGCATGCCGGTGTTCGATGCGAGGCACAAGCAGGGTCGAACCAGACTTGATCAACATGCGCGGCGGGATCTTGTTGATGGCGCGCAGATCGGCCTCGCTCATGCCTGCGAGCTTGGCTGCATCGACCGGGTGCATGGTCTTCGGCGTGACCCAGGCCGTCCAGGTGGCCAGCGGGCCGCGGTGCTGGGGCAGTTGCCGGATGAAGCGGTCAGCGTTGTCGTAGGGCAGCAGCACTTGCGGCGTGCCGGCGGCCAGGATCACCGGCTTGTTCATCTGCGGGTTGAGCGTCTGGAACTCGTCGAGCGGGATGCCGGCCAACTTGGCCGCGAGCGCGACGTCAATGTCGTGGTCGATCGGGATGCTCAGGAAGTAAGGGTGATTCGAGACTTCAGGCAAGGTGATGTTGAAGTCAGCCGGGCGCGCCACGATGTTCTTCACCGCCTGCAGCTTCGGCACGTAGTACTGCGTCTCGTTCGGCATCTTCAGGCTGGCGTAGTCGGTCGGCAGGCCGAGCTTTTGATTGCGCGCGATGGCGCGGGCGACGTTGCCTTCGCCCCAGTTGTAGGCGGCCAGCGCCAGATGCCAATCGCCGAACATGCCGTAGAGCTTTTGCAGGTAGTCGAGCGCGGCGCGGGTTGAAGCGAGCACGTCGCGGCGGTCATCGCGGAAGAGGTTTTGCGTCAGCGCGAAGTCCTTGCCGGTCGACGGGATGAACTGCCACATGCCCGAGGCTTTGGCAGTTGACATCGCTTGCGGGTTGAATGCGCTTTCGATGAAAGGCAGCAAGGCGAGCTCGGTTGGCATGCCGCGGTGATCGAGCTCTTCAACGATGTAGAACATGTAGCGGCTGCCACGCTCGGTCATGCGGGCCACATAGTCAGGGCGCGTGGCGTACCACTGCTCGCGATTGCGGACGAGGTCGCTGTCGAGTTTGGGCATGCCAAAGCCTTGGCGCACGCGAACCCACAAATCGGCCTTGGCGGCAAGGTCATTCAGGTCAAGCGGAACATCGGGCCGGATCGGGTCAACGGGCACGGGCGGCACAGTGACTTCGGGCTGGGGCAGCGCATCGGCCGAGCCGGTGGCCGGCGAGGGCGTGTCTTTTGCGGGTGCGGTGTTGGCGGAGGGTGCGGGTGTGCCAATTGTCGCGTCGGGCCCGGCGACCCCCGTGACGGCGCAACCGGAGAGGAGGGCCAGAAGCAGCGAGCCCATCGAGGCCAGCCGCAGGGTGGGGGAGCGCGGGGATAGTGTCGTCATCGGAAATCGATCTTCCATGGGCGGGAGGTCGCGGGGCCGGGGCGGCAGATGCGCCGCAGGCCCTTGGCAACGAAATCACCAAGAGACCGGGTCACTAGAATCGTTCGCAGCAGGGTTCCGGGTGCAAAGGCAATCATCGGAGCAATGCGGTTGCGCGAAGCAGGTGAGGCGGTGAATGCATGGCGGAAGGTGGCGCGATTATAGGTTTGACCCCCTGGCTGCAAACCCCGCCGGGCCGCTATCTCCTGGCCTGGGAGCAGCAGCACCTTGACGCCGCTGTGGCCGATCTGTTTGGCTTTCACGCGCTGCAGCTGGGCCTTCCCGAACTCGAAGCGCTGCGCGCCAACCGCATGCCGCACCGCTGGATCGCCACCGAAGA
>JAYWGR010000053.1:0-9050 GCA_043778145.1 Rhizobacter sp. | reverse complement strand
TCATTGAGGTAGACGGCGACAAAGGCAAGGTCACGCTGCGTTACCGCGGGCGTGAAATTACCCACCAAGACATCGGCATGCGTTTGTTAGAGCGAATTCGCGATGAGCTGGCCGATGTGTCGGTGGTGGAAAACATGCCCAAGCTAGAAGGGCGGCAGATGATCATGGTTTTAGGACCAAAGCGGAAATCTTAAGGATCCAGGGAAGTCGTATAGAACTTCCCAAAGAATCAACGCGTCGGCAGTGGTCGCCGGGGCGTTGCAAGAAGCGGTTGCAGGCTTACAAGACGACAAGAATTTGTCGGCGCCTGCAGCAGCAATCAAAAAGGAGCAGTGATGCCCAAAATGAAGACCAAAAGCGGCGCGAAAAAGCGATTTCGCGTTCGACCCGGCGGCACCGTCAAACGGGGTCAGGCGTTCAAGCGCCACATCCTTACCAAGAAGTCCACGAAAAACAAACGCCACTTGCGTGGTTCTGTTGCCGTGCACGACACCGACATGGGCCGCATCAAACAGATGCTGCCTCTGGCCGGCCTGTAATTGACTGAAGGAGAAGACTCATGCCTCGCGTCAAACGTGGTGTAACAGCCCGCGCTCGCCACAAGAAAGTTCTCGCACTCGCCAAGGGTTACCGCGGCCGTCGCAAGAATGTATTCCGCATCGCCAAACAAGCCGTCATGCGCGCCGGGCAATATGCCTACCGCGACCGCCGGACCAAGAAGCGAGTTTTCCGCAACCTCTGGATCGCCCGTATCAATGCGGCAAGCCGTGGCCTCGGGATCACCTACAGCAAATTCATGGCTGGCTTGAAGAAAGCATCGATCGAGATCGATCGCAAGGTTCTTGCCGACATGGCGGTCAATGACCCTGCTGCATTTGGCAGCATCGTCGACAAGGTGAAGGCTCAGCTCGGCTGATGCTGAATCTGCCGTGCTCGCGCGGCAGATTCAGTAACCCAGGGCAGCGGTAACGCTGACATGGGCCAAGCTCTCCAGGCCGACTCCGTGTGCGGCCTTTTTTTATGATCTTCTGCAGTTTCGCCACGACAAGATGAACGATCTCGATCCGTTGGTGCAACAAGCCCAGACCGATTTCGCGGCCGCGCGCACGCCCGCCGAGTTGGAAGACGCGAAAGCGCGCTACCTCGGTAAGACTGGCCAGATCACCGAGCAGTTGAAAGGCCTCGCTGCACTGCCCGTCGACGAAAAGAAAGCTCGTGGCGCGCTGATCAATGCCGCCAAGCAACAGATCGAGAGCTCGCTCAACGCGCGCCGTGATGGCCTCGCCGCAGCAGAGCTCGATACGCAAATGAAAGCCGAAGCATTCGATGTGAGCTTGCCTGGCCGCCAGCGAGGCAGCGGGGGGCTGCACCCAATTTCCCGTGTACGCGAGCGCATCGAAGCGATCTTCGGATCGATGGGTTTCGATGTCGCGGACGGCCCCGAAATTGAGACCGATTGGTACAGCTTTACAGCACTCAATAACCCCGAGAACCATCCCGCCCGGTCCATGCAAGACACGTTCTACGTCGATATGAAAGACGAGAACGGCCGCTGGCTCAACCTGCGCCCTCATACGTCACCGATGCAGGTGCGCTATGCCCGGGCGCATGCAAAAAGATACTCGGGCCAAACGTCGATGCCAGACATCCGCGTGATTGCACCCGGCCGCACCTATCGCGTTGACAGCGACGCTACGCACTCGCCGATGTTTCATCAGGTTGAGGGGCTTTGGATTGGCGAGAACGTCAGCTTCAAAGACCTGAAGGCGATGTACCTGAACTTCATCCAGGCGTTCTTCGAAACGACTGACTTGAAGCTGCGCTTTCGGCCGAGCTACTTTCCGTTCACGGAGCCAAGCGCCGAGATCGACATCATGTTCGAGCGCGGTCCGCTTGAAGGCAAGTGGCTCGAAGTTTCGGGCTCGGGCCAGGTGCATCCCCAAGTCATTCGCAACATGGGGCTGGACCCAGAGCGCTACATTGGTTTCGCGTTCGGCTCCGGCATCGATCGCCTCGCGATGCTGCGCTACGGCGTCAGCGATCTGCGCCTCTTCTTCGAAGGCGATCTTCGCTTTTTGAAGCAGTTCAACTGATCCCTGGAACCCCGACGAGATGCAATTTCCTGAGTCCTGGCTGCGCGAGTTCTGCAACCCACCGATCACGAGCTCAGCGCTCGCCGAGCTGCTCACCATGGCCGGCATGGAGGTGGAAGATGCGCGCCCCGCCGCGCCGCCGTTCACCGGCGTGGTCGTCGGTCAGGTCATGGGCGTCGAGCGCCATCCAAACGCTGACAGGCTCAACGTCTGCCAAGTTGATGTCGGCACGGGCAGCTTGCTCAACATCGTCTGCGGTGCGCCGAACGTGAGCGCAGGGATCAAGGTCCCTTGTGCGCTCGTTGGGGCAGCGCTGCCGCCTGGAGCAGACGGCACGCCATTCGTGATCAAGCTTGGCCAGTTGCGCGGCGTCGAGAGTCAGGGAATGCTGTGTTCGGCTCGCGAGCTGAAGTTGTCGGAAGAGCACGGCGGCTTGCTGATCCTCAGCAACGACGCCGTCGTCGGCCGAGACATTCGCGAGCAGCTCCAGCTCGATGACATCGTTTTCACACTCAAGCTCACGCCGAACCTTGGTCATGCGTTGAGCGTCTTCGGTATTGCTCGAGAAGTGTCGGCCTTGACCGGCTCACCCCTGGTCACGCCAGCCATTCAGCCAGTGTCGGCCACGATCTCGGACACACTGCCCGTCAGCATCGATGCGGCCGACCTGTGTGGTCGCTTTTCTGGCCGCATCATCCGCAACGTGGACACGACCGCCAAGACGCCGGCCTGGATGGTCGATCGTTTGGCGCGATGCGGACAGCGTTCGGTGACAGCCCTCGTCGACATCTCCAATTACGTGATGTTCGAGTTCGGCCGGCCCTCGCACATATTCGACCTCGACAGAATCCGCGGTGGGCTGACGGTGCGCTGGGGTCGCGCTGGAGAATCGCTTGAACTCCTCAACGGGGCCACGATCACGGTAGATTCGCAAGTCGGCGTGATTGCCGATGAGCACGCCGTCGAATCGCTCGCCGGCATCATGGGCGGGCAATCGACTGCGGTGTCCGACAGCACGAAGAACGTGTACGTGGAGGCCGCGTTCTGGTGGCCCGAGGCAGTGGCTGGCCGCTCCCGCCGCTTCAACTTTTCGACTGACGCTGGCCACCGCTTCGAGCGTGGGGTCGACCCTGAATTGACCGCAGCTCACGTCGAACGCGTCACACAACTCGTTCAAAGCATCTGTGGCGGCCAGGCTGGTCCGGTCGATGATCAGATCGTCAAGCTGCCGACGCGCGCACCCGTGACTCTGCGCGTCGCTCGCGCCGCCAAGGTGATCGGCATGCCGCTGACGCAAGCGCAATGCGAAGGCGTGATGCAGCGCCTCGGCCTCACGTTCACGAGTGAACCGGGTCGCATTGTTGTCACGCCGCCAAGCTGGCGTTTCGATTTGCAGATTGAAGAAGACTTGATCGAAGAAGTGATTCGCGTGCTCGGCTACGCGACACTGCCAGACGAGCCACCGCTCGCGCCGCTGATGGCGCGTGTTCGCAGCGAAGGCACGCGCGGTGCTGATGCGTTACGTCATCGCGTCGCCGCGCTTGACTACCAAGAGACCATCAACTTCAGTTTCGTTGAAGAGCGCTGGGAGCGCGAGTTGGCCGGCAATGCCGATCCAATCCGCGTGTTGAATCCGATCGCAAGCCCGATGTCGGTGATGCGCTCTGGCCTTTTCGGCAGCTTGATCGCTGTGTTGCGCTACAACCTCGCACGCAAAGTGCCTCGGGTTCGCGTGTTCGAGATCGGGCGAATCTACCGGCGGGATGTGACCGCGGCCGATGGTGAGGTCAGCGTTGCCGGCGTCTCGCAGCCACTGCGTCTGGCGGGGCTGGCCTACGGCTCCATCGACGCAACGCAGTGGGGCCTGAAAGAGCGCACGGTGGACTTCTTCGATGTCAAAGGCGACATCGAGGCCTTGCTCGCGCCACGCACTGCGCGGTTTATTGCGGCCGAACACCCCGCGCTGCATCCCGGGCGTTCGGCGCGCATCGAGCTGGATGGTCAGACGGTCGGCGTCGTGGGCGAGCTGCAGCCGCGTTGGCGCCAAGCTTACGAGTTGCCTTCAGCCCCGATTCTCTTTGAGCTGGTTCTGCCGGCGCTGCTAGCGCGGGAGCTCCCAGCTTTCGCGGCGATTCCGCGCCAGCAATCGGCTTGGCGCGATATCGCTGTGGTCGCCGGTGAATCTGTGACCCACGACGACTTGATGACCGCTATTGCCGGCGTCAATCCGGGCTTGGTGCGTTCAGCGCGCCTCTTTGACATCTACCAACCAGCGCAGCCCACAGGCGACTTCGTGGCGGGTGAGCGCAGTCTTGCCGTGCGACTCGAATTGCTCGACGATGACGTCACCTTGACCGATGCGCGCATTGAAGCCGTCGTCTCCGAAGTTCTTGCCACGCTCAGCCAGCGCTTCGGCGTGCGGCTGCGCAGCTGAATCGCAGCGCGCAACCCATGGCATTACCTGACGACGCCGCACCAAACCGCGTTTTGCTCCCGAGCATCGAGACGCCGACGCTGACCAAGGCCGAGCTGGCAGACTTGTTGTTCGAGAGACTCGGCCTCAACAAGCGCGAGTCCAAAGACATGGTCGAGGCGTTCTTCGACCTGATCCATGCGGCGCTCGTTTCGGGTGTGGATGTCAAGATGTCAGGCTTCGGCAACTTCAATATTCGGAGAAAAGAAGCGCGTCCTGGTCGCAATCCGCGAACCGGTGAGGCGATCCCGATCAAAGCGCGCAACGTCGTCACATTCCACGCCAGCCACAAACTCAAAGGTGTCGTGCAAGGTGACATACCTGTGGTGGATGAGTTCGAGTAAAGTGTGATCACCCGTTGCTATTGCGTTGATTTTCATGGAGAAATCGCTTCCCGCCATTCCAGCAAAGCGTTACTTCACGATCGGTGAAGTGAGCGACTTGTGCGGTGTGAAGCCGTATGTTTTGCGCTACTGGGAGCAAGAGTTCACACAGCTCAAGCCAGTAAAACGGCGCGGAAACAGGCGCTACTACCAGCACCATGAGGTGCTACTCATTCGCCGCATCCGCGAGTTGCTGTATGAGCAGGGTTTCACGATCAGCGGCGCGCGTAACCAGTTGCTAGACGCAAGCCAACCACCGGCAGCGGTCCTCGCTGAAGCCACGCAGGCGCCAATTGAGCATGACACGTCGCTCGTTGCCGTACCCGCTCAACTTGCTGAGGCACAGGCGGCGGCCACACTGCAGACGCCGCAAAAAGCGATGTCTGTGCCGCAGATGCGACAAGAGCTCATCTCGATCCGGAGCCTGCTTGCTGTCTGATGCGCCGGTGAATCGACCTATAATTACCCTCTTCGGGGCGTAGCGCAGCCTGGTAGCGCACTTGCATGGGGTGCAAGGGGTCGTGAGTTCGAATCCCACCGTCCCGACCAATGAAATCAACGGGTTAGCTCTCACAAGGGGCTGACCCGTTTTGCTTTCTGGGTCAGCCGGCGACAGAATGGGCGACAGAATGATTCGAGACCTTGGTCACAAGTGATGGGTGGTCTATTGCCTACAAACCAAGGGGTCGTGGGTTCGATTCCTGCCAGCCGCACCAGTAAAGACGAGGGTCAGTAGGTTAGCGCCTACTGACTCTTTAGTCTTTTTGGGATCTCCGGCAACAGAATGGGCAACAGAATTCACCGATCTGACTCTGGGATCCGCTGACCAGCACCAGGTCGCATCGATCGGGGTTGGGGTGCAGCCCGTGTTTCGTTTCTATCCCCCAAAAAACATCCAACCGGAAGTTGCTTGGGTGTTGGCGGCTTTGAGATGCTGCAGGACCGTATCGATGTTGGCGATCGGATGTGCAGCACATCGACGCAGCCACGCAGGTAGTCCAACATTTCCGCCGCATCCCCGGTGGGTCAGATTTAGATCGGCGCCGACACGCATACAGCCCGCGTGCCACGCGCTCGAGTTTGCCGGCCTGTACCAGGCGTGTCAGGGCGACTGTCGGCAGCCCGTGCTGTGTCAGGTCACGCGCGCGCAGAAGGGTGCGCGTGCGCGCGAGGCACAGCACCTGCTGTTCGTGGGTGGCCGCGGTCGCTGCGGGATGCGCCGTCATGGCGCGCTTTATGTTGCCCAAGCACGGTGAAAGTCAATACTTATAGTACAAATGCAACGCTCGCCTCGGCAGGCTTCGCGGGCTGGACAACTTCTGACCGTTGGTTTGAATCCTCATCAAGGCGCCCGCCGCACTTGCACGCGCGTAGAAACAGGCCTCCAACCCATCGTCATTGATCTCCCTTTGTGGCCTCGTTGTCGTGAACTTGAACGCGTGCGTCTGACGCAGTTCGACGTGGTTTAACGCAGTTCGACGTGGCTCAACGAAGGAAGAATCATGACCTTGAAAGAACTCGCGCACTCTGCGCAGCAACCCCTCCAGGCCCTTGCCGGCGTGCCGGTGAAACGCAGCCACGTTCGCGAGCTGCTGGCGGCTGCGTTTGGCGACTCATCGTGGGCAGCGTTCCGTTCTGAATCCCTGCTGGCCGATGCTGGCGTGGGGGCTGCGCTGGCCGGCGTATCCCTGCAGCTGATCGCCCGTGCAGTGCAGTGCAGCTCGGCTACGGACAGGCCGCGCGCGTTGTGCTGGCAGATGCTGTTGTGACCTTTGCGATGGCATGCCAGGTGTCGTGCATCCGCTGGGCCGACGTTCGCGAAGGCATGGGTGTCGCTCCCGTTCTCGTCGACGAGAACCGGTTGGGTGACAAAGATGAGAAGTGGGATGACAAACGCGAGGTCCGTCGGCACGCGCCCGTCCCTGAGCAAGAGCCGCACCGGTTCCTGAGTTTCCCGTTGCTGCTCGACAGCCTCAAGCAAATGCCCGAGGGCGCCGAAGGCGAGGTTCATCAAGTGCTGGCGGCGTTCTACCGCTGCAAGCGTCCGAATCCATACCTGCACGAGGAGTCGCTGAAGGGCCGATCACTCACGCATCGAGCAGGGCCGGGTGGGCGAGTACCTGGTGGCCGAACCGCGCTTCCGGAAGTGCGAAGCGCACTTGACGGCCGCGGCCCTGGGTGGTGTTCGTCCGCTGGCGGTCGAGCACGCGGCGGTTTTCGAGAGTCCGGAGTTCTTCGTGCTGGCTGAGCGCGTGGCCGGTGACGTGGACGCTGATCGCATGGTGCAGATCGCCGCGACGCCGGGCGCCCGCACCGCATGGCGTTGCACTGCAGCCGAAGGTGGCTACGATTCGGCGCTGCGGACGCTTGCGCGAGGTGGCGAGGCGTGGGCGCAAGAGCGGCCCGCGGCCCGCGGAGCAAGGGGACTTCGGCGCACTTCGTGATGTGGCCGAGCGTGCCGTCGAGGACGGCGACCTGATGAATGCCTGAACTTGGCAGCACCTGGCCTTGCTGCATGGCGTGGACTTGACGGTGTCAACGACGCGAGCGCGTCACGACGGCGGGCCCCAGCACGGTGAGTTCTACGACAGCGACTTTGGCGGGGCGATCTATGCCGACGGGGACGAAGGGTTGCGCTTGCTTCCGTGGGGTTTGGACGAGGATCAACGGGCCAGATCGCTGGTACGCGAGATCCACGCAAGGCCTCGATAGCCGCCCATGCCGCTGCTGATGACGGTACGGTGCGCCACGCTGCTGTGGCACCGCCTTCATCGGCACGGTGTCGGGCGCGGCGCAGTCATCCAGCTGCTCGGCGAGAGAGGGCTGCCACCGCGCCCACCTTCTTCGGCGTCGGCCGGTTGTACCGCGCCTCGCGCCGGTCGCCCCAGGCAGACACACGCCCTCATCGATCAGCCGCTCGGCCTGCAGTGCACCGCGCCTGCTCCCGCAAGAAAACGCGAATCTGCATCCCCGCCATCACATCGTGGCGGTTCCTGATGAGCGTTCACAGACCCGTGAATCTCGGCAAAAAAGGCGCCGCCTCGGTGCCGCCAGTCCACATGAGCACCGTGATGAGTATCTTTTTCAACGTCGGCGACCGGTCGTACCCACGCGCCGGCATGACCGACGCGCAGACGATCTCGCTTGCCAGGTTTTTCGATGGGAGTATGGGGGCCACGCCATTCACGGCCACTTTGAAGCCAACGACAACGGCTCGTTTCGGAGCGCTGAGGCCGTCGCATCGGCCGCCATCGGAGGGCCTGCGGTGGATCCGTGATCGGGCGTGCGCCCCGCCCATCAGCCTCCCCGTTGGGTGCGAGAGCCCATGGCCTGACACTGGCGCCAGCAATGAGCGGTGAGGCCATGGCGGTCGAAGCCAGTGACAGCCCCCGCATGCAGGTTCAGCGGCGGCTTGACTCGCCCGAACGTCGGCAGATCATCGTCATGATGATGGTTATAATCATGGCGTGATATTAATGCGTCGAAAGTTGGTGTTTTGGGCTTAATTTGCAGCACCCTGATTGGCCTTCCGGTCCCCTGACGTGCGCGCCTCCGCCGCTTTGTAGCCGGTAACCAGCAGGTGGAGGTCCGCAAGCAGCCGACATGCCTGTCGCTCCTCCCGCGCCGTGTTTTGCAGTACGCGGGGCCGATCTCGCGACCAAGGGCGCACTTCTGAGATACGCCCCCATTTGCACCCTCCCGGGGGAGAACGGAACCAGCCCGGTAAAGCGCTTTACGGGTTTTGGTCCCCGAGCCCAAAAGCAGCCCAGAAGGCCATCCCCCTCGAAGTCGCAGCCGGAATTGCGACTGCTGAACTACAGGCTTTAAAACTGTGGACGGAGCGGATGAATGGGCGCATGGGTCCGAGAGCATCGAGCTTCTGCGCAGTTCCCCCGAGTCGCGGGGGCGACTACTTCGATTTGGCCGTTGGCTTGAGCTGTTCTATTCGCTAGCATCCGCGCCCACTCGTCGGGAGAAGGACGAACGGTCGAATAACAATGAGGCTCGCCAGCAGTCGAGCCGATCGCAGCAAGAAGCCAGATCCCAGGGAGGGAGCCCCATGTCGTTTTGCTCGAAAGCGGCGCGCGAGTGCGCGCGCGT
>JAYWGR010000052.1:0-31086 GCA_043778145.1 Rhizobacter sp. | reverse complement strand
AGATCAGGACGACCGTCCAGCACCGATGGGCCTTATTGTCTGAGAAGGCAGCCGATATGTTTGGCCAAGACGTGAAGTACGGCACTGGCGACAAAGATGTTTTGGCGGAACTTGCTCTGATATCGACAAAATTTGCCGAAGCTGAAAGCTCAAGCGCTAACTTTGACGCAGAGCAGATGGTCAGAATAGATAAAAATGTGACAGATTTCTGGGAAAGAAAGCTCCGACGTAAAATTTCAAAAACAAGGCAAGACCCATGATTTACTACATTGAATACAGCAGAGAAGGTAAGCGCTTGCTTTGCCTTAAACCATTTGATGAGAGCCAGAGAACCGACGCACAAGCGTATGCGCTTGCGAGAGAGCTTGATTTATCACGGCAGGGTTTACAGCTAGAGATTGTTTTGCTCGAAGCCGACAGTGAAGCTACTATTCGCAATACGCACCCACGCTATTTTGGTGACCCTTTCAGCGCGGAAATGCGAGAAGTCTGGTGCAACATGCCGACTCATTCAGAGAAATTGAAGCCTGCTGCAGTATGACCTGACAGGCGCATGAGGGATGGCGAGCTGGCATCTGAATGGCTCTTCAAGTGGGCATTAAATGGTCAATTTCTTGCTGCATGGCCTGCGTTAACTGGCTGTACATCTTGAGTTTTTCAGCGGTTTCACGCAGCCGTTCCGCTACCCGCAACGAGACCGCAAACATCAGCTTGGCGGCGGTGTGCGGGTCGTCTTCACTGAGCTTTTCGAGCGCATCGCGTGACAAGATGGCACAGCGCACTTCGGTGCTGGCGGTGCAGGATGCCAGCCGGGCCTGGCCATCGACCAAGCCCATCTCGCCAATCAGGCTGCCGGGGCCGAGCACGGTGACCGTCACGGGTGTACGGCGGCTAACCACAATGCTTTCAACCGTGACTTCACCTTCTAGCAGAAGCACCATGTAGCCGGTGTCTGAAGTATCGCCCTCAGTGATAAAGGTGGTGCCTTCTGCGATTTTGCGCGGCATCATGTAGCTGACCACGGTCAGTGCCTCGTCCAGCGTGAGTTGCATCAATGCCGTCGGTGCGATGAGCAGCTTGGCACCTAGCTCGGCAATACTCGAGCCGCGGATGGCGCGCATGCGCTCTTCAGGTCGCATCAGCTCAGGGGCGTCAACCAGCACTTTTTTAGGGCTACCAAACAGGTTTAGGTTTTTGAACATGCATTTTCCAGAGAGCGCCCACAGTGGCACAAGAATTTTTAAGCGATTAAAATAATGTTACCCCAAGGAGCGTTGCAGCAAAATTTACTTTTGCCAGGCTTGGGCCAATGGCTTTCCCACTGCTTTTTAGCCGGGGAGCCTCTAGCAACGACGCTCACCTTCCACCCAAGGTGAGTGCATGTCAGAAATTCAAACTACCCCGTCCGTTCCCCCCATGAAGCTGTCTGGCCTGGAGCCAGTACACATTGGCACCGACTCGCTTTTTGTGAATATTGGTGAGCGCACCAATGTGACGGGCTCCAAAGCCTTTGCCCGCATGATTTTGAATGGCGACTTTGAGGCTGCGCTGGTGGTGGCCCGCCAGCAGGTTGAAAACGGCGCACAAATCATCGACATCAACATGGACGAGGCCATGCTCGACAGCCAGGCGGCGATGGTTCGCTTCCTGAACCTGATCGCCGGCGAGCCGGAGATCGCGCGCGTGCCGATCATGGTTGACAGCTCGAAGTGGAGCGTGATCGAGGCGGGCCTGAAGTGCATTCAAGGCAAGGGCATCGTCAACTCGATCTCGCTGAAAGAAGGCGTCGATCAGTTCAAGCACCAGGCCAAGCTGGTCAAGCGCTATGGCGCGGCTGCGGTCGTGATGGCGTTCGACGAAAAGGGCCAGGCCGACACCTACGAACGCAAGGTCGAAATCTGCGAGCGTGCGTACCGCATGCTGGTTGATGAAGTCGGCTTCCCGCCCGAGGACATCATCTTCGACCCGAACATCTTCGCGATTGCAACCGGCATCGAAGAGCACAACAACTACGCGGTCGACTTCATCAACGCCACGCGCTGGATCAAGCAAAATCTGCCGGGTGCGAAGGTGAGCGGCGGTGTGAGCAACGTGTCGTTCAGCTTCCGCGGCAATGACCCGGTGCGCGAGGCGATTCACACCGTGTTCCTCTACCACGCGATCAAAGCGGGCATGGACATGGGCATCGTCAACGCCGGCATGGTGGGCGTCTATGACGACTTGGAACCGACGCTGCGCGAGCGTGTCGAAGACGTGGTACTCAACCGCCGTGAAGATGCCGGCGAGCGCCTGGTCGAGGTCGCCGAGAACGCCAAGGGCGCGGCCAAAGACGAGAGTACGCGCCTCGCTTGGCGCGCCAAGCCGGTCGATGAGCGCCTGAGCCATGCGCTGGTGCACGGCATCAACGACTTCATCACGGTCGATACCGAAGAGGTCTATCAGCGCGTGCTGGCCACTGGCGGCCGGCCGCTGCATGTGATTGAAGGGCCGTTGATGGCTGGCATGAACATCGTCGGCGACCTCTTCGGTCAAGGCAAGATGTTCTTGCCGCAGGTGGTGAAGTCAGCGCGCGTGATGAAGCAGGCTGTGGCGCATTTGCTGCCCTACATCGAGGAAGAAAAGCGCCTGCACATCGAGGCCGGTGGCGAAGCTAAAGCAAAGGGAAAGATAGTCATCGCAACAGTCAAGGGCGATGTGCACGACATTGGCAAGAACATCGTCACCGTTGTGCTCCAGTGCAACAACTTCGAAGTCGTCAACATGGGCGTGATGGTGGCCTGCCAAGACATTTTGGCGCGCGCCAAGGTCGAGGGTGCCGACATCATCGGCCTCTCCGGCCTCATCACGCCGAGCCTGGAAGAGATGCAGTACGTGGCCGCCGAGATGCAGCGCGACGACTACTTCCGCATCAAGAAGATTCCGCTCTTGATTGGCGGCGCAACCACGAGCCGCGTGCACACGGCTGTGAAGATCTCGCCGCACTATGAAGGGCCTGTCGTCTACGTGCCCGATGCGAGCCGCTCGGTCAGCGTGTGCAGCGAGCTCCTCAGCGATGACCGCGCCAGTGCCTACATTGCCGATCTGAATGCCGACTACGTGCGCGTGCGCGATCAGCATGCGAACAAGAAGGCGACGCCGTTGGTCACGCTGGCCGAAGCGCGCGCGAACAAGACGCCGATCGATTGGGCGGCTTACAACGCGCCGAAGCCAAAGTTCATTGGTCGCCGCGTCTTTCGCAATCAGGACTTGGCCGAGATCGCGGCCTGCATCGATTGGAGCCCGTTCTTTCAGACGTGGGACTTGGCGGGCCCGTACCCGGCCATCCTCACCGACGAGATCGTTGGCGAATCAGCGCGCCGCGTGCAGAGCGACGGCAAGCGGCTCTTGAAGCGCCTGATCGAAGGCCGCTGGCTCACGGCCAACGGCGTGATCGGCCTCTACCCGGCCAACACCGTGGGCGATGACGACATCGAGATCTACACCGACGAGTCGCGCACCCATGTGCTGATGACTTGGCGCGGCTTGCGCATGCAGACCGTGCGGCCCGTGGTGGATGGCGTGAAGCGCCCAAACCGGTGCCTCGCCGATTTCATCGCGCCCAAGGGCTCTGGCGTTGCCGATCACATCGGCCTCTTCGCCGTCACCTCGGGCATCGGCGCCGAGAAGAAGGACAAGCAGTTCATCGACGACAACGACGACTACAGCTCGATCATGTTCAAGGCGCTGGCCGATCGGCTGGCCGAGGCCTTTGCCGAGCGCATGCACCAACGCGTGCGCCAAGATTTCTGGGGCTACGCGCCCGATGAGGCCTTGAGCGCCACCGACTTGATCGCCGAGAAGTACCGCGGCATCCGCCCCGCGCCCGGCTACCCCGCTTGCCCGGATCACACCGTGAAAGCCGCGATGTTCGAAGCGCTGAACTGCGCCGACATCGGCATGGGGCTGACCGAAAGCTTGGCGATGACGCCGGCCGCCAGCGTCAGCGGCTTCTACATCGCGCATCCGGACGCGGCTTATTTCAACGTCGGCAAGATTGGCGAAGACCAGCTGGAAGACTGGGCCGCACGCAGCGCACAAGATGCCGCGCTGGTGCGGCGGTCGTTGGCGGCGCTTCTCTAAGCGCGCTGCAACGCCATCGCATTCGCGAACGCGAACGCGAACGCCACCGCGGTCGCGGTCGCAATCGCGCACCAACTGCGCCCCGGTTAACTTGCGGCCAAAACCCGCCGGTACTGGATCGCCTCGGCGAGGTGGGCTGCGGTGATCGCGTTGCACTCGCCGAGGTCGGCGATGCTGCGGGCGATCCGCAAGACGCGGTGGAAGCTGCGCGCCGACCAGCCGAGCCGGGCGGCGGCGGCCTGCAGGAAGCGGGTGCCGGCGGCGTCGAGCGCGGCATGTTGATCGAGTGCGTCGCCCGCCAAGTCGGCATTGGCCACGCCTTGGCGTGCCGTGGCGCGCGCGCGGGCCGCTGCCACGCGGGCCGCTATGGATGCACTCGGTTCGCCGTCGGGTGCGGCCGACAGGGCTGCGGGCGGCACGGCAGGCACCTCGATTTGCAGGTCGATCCGGTCGAGCAACGGCCCGCTGATGCGCGCTTGGTATCGCGCCACGGCATCTGGCGAGCAGCGGCAGGCACGCAGCGGGCTGCCGAGGTGGCCGCAAGGGCAGGGGTTCATCGCGGCGATCAATTGAAAGCGCGCCGGGAACTCCGCTTGGCGTGCGGCGCGCGAAATCACGATCCGCCCAGTTTCAAGCGGCTCGCGCAAGGCCTCCAGGGCCGGGCGCGGAAACTCGGGCAGCTCATCGAGAAAGAGCACACCGTGGTGCGCCAACGAGATTTCGCCCGGGCGCGGTGGCGATCCGCCACCGACCAACGCTGCCGACGATGCACTGTGATGGGGCGTTCTCAGCACGCGCCGGCCCCAGTCGCCGTGCGCGAATGCACCGGTGAGGCTCAACACGGCGGCCGATTCCAGCGCCTCGTCTTGTGTCAGCGGCGGCAGCAAGCCCGCAAAGCGCTGCGCCAGCATCGATTTGCCCGTGCCCGGCGGGCCGACCATCAACAGGCTGTGCTGCCCAGCCGCGGCGATCTCCAGGGCGCGCTTCGCACCCGCTTGGCCTTTGACGTCGCGCAGATCGGCCAGCAGCACGCTCTGGCTTCTCGGCTCGGGTCGGGCCAAAGGCAGAGCTGTCGCAGCTTCGCCGCCGCCGGGGAGCCAAGCGCGCACCACGTCGAGCAAGTGCGCGGCGCCGTGGACGACGAGGCCGTCGACCAGCGCGGCTTCGCGTGCGCTCGCATCGGGCAGCACGAGCGCGCGGGGTGCGCTCTCAGCGTGGCGGCGGCGCAATGCGAGGCCGAGCGCCAGCGCGCCGCGCACTGGGCGCAGATCGCCCGCCAGCGAGAGCTCGCCCGCGAACTCGAAGCCGTCAAGCGCGGCCGCGTTGATTTGGCCGCTGGCGGCAAGGATGCCGAGCGCAATCGGTAAATCGAAGCGGCCGGATTCTTTCGGCAAATCGGCCGGCGCCAAGTTGACGGTGATGCGTTTGTTGTTCGGGAACTCGAGGCCGCTGTTCTGCAGTGCCGACCGCACGCGCTCGCGCGCCTCTTTGACTTCGGTATCGGCCAACCCCACCAGCGTGAAGCTCGGCAGGCCATTGGCGATGTGCACCTCCACCGTCACTTCGGGTGCGGCAAGGCCATCAAGGGCGCGGCTGTGGATCACGGCGAGAGACATCGGGGGCTTTCGTGGGGCGGTTGTTCGGCGGTGGGCGGCCACCCATGTGGCGCTCGGAGTTTGCCTGGCACACAACGTGCAAACCGCTCCCCGCAAATCATTTCAACACCGAATGGAGCCATCAGCATGCAGAAAACCATCATCGCCGCCGCCATCTTGTCAGTGTTCTGCGTTGCCGCGCGCGCCGAAGACGCGCCTGCTGCGCCGGCCGTTGCAACCAACCTCAGCCTCACGAGCAACTACAAGTTCCGTGGGCAAGACCAAGGCAACGCAGCGGCGACTTTCAAGCCGGCCATCCAGGGCGGCTTCGATTATTCGAACAGCGGCTTCTACGTCGGTAACTGGAACTCGAGCATCGGCTGGGTCAAGAACGGCAACCTCGAAGTCGACCTCTATGGTGGCTACAAGGGCGAGATCGTTCCCGACCTCGGCTACGACGTCGGCGTGCTGACTTACGTCTATCCCGGCTCGGCCTATGCCAACACGACGGAGGTGTACGGCGCGCTCTCATACAGCATCGTCAGCTTCAAGTATTCGCACACCGTGTCGGGCAAGTACTTCGGCTTCGTCAACGGCCGTAACACCGGCTACTACGACCTCTCGGCCAACTATGAAGTCGTCAAAGGCCTGACGCTCAATGCTCACGTCGGCTTCACCCAGTTCTCTGGCGGCGCGAAGTACGAAGGCGCGGGTGCCGTGGCGAACTACTCCGACTACAAGCTCGGTGCCAGCTACGACCTCGGCTCCGGCTTTACCGCAGCCGGCGCGTTCATCGGTGCCGACAAGCGCAGCGTCTACGGCGACATCAACAAGGGCCGATTCATCGTCACCCTGACCAAAACCATGTAAGTCCGCCCAGGCGGCTCGCGCATCGAGCCGCCGCCTTTGCCAACTCCCGATAGAAAGGTTCGACCATGAAAATGGTGACCGCGATCGTCAAGCCCTTCAAGCTCGATGAAGTTCGTGAAGCTCTGAGCGCCATCGGCGTGCAAGGAATCACGGTGACCGAAGTCAAGGGCTTCGGTCGCCAAAAAGGCCATACCGAGCTGTACCGCGGCGCGGAATACGTCGTCGATTTTTTGCCCAAGGTGAAGATCGAAGCCGCGGTTGACGACGCCATCGTCGACCGGGTCATTGAGGCGATCGAAAGCGCAGCCCGCACCGGCAAGATCGGTGACGGCAAGGTATTCGTCTGCGAGCTTCAGCAAGTCGTTCGCATCCGCACCGGCGAAACCGGCAAAGACGCCCTTTGAGGCACGGAGAGAAAAGCAACATGAGAAAAATCATCGCTGCCCTTGCCTTGGGCTTCGCCGCCTTCGGCTTTGCAGGGTCTTCATTCGCGCAAGACGCCGCTTCGGCGCCAGCCGCCGCCGCATCAATGGCAGAAGAGGCTGCGCCAGCCGCCTCCGTGCCGGCCATGGCTGCACCGGCGGTAGAGGCCGCTTCGGCGCCTGCTGCCGCCGCCTCCACCCCCGTCGCCAACAAGGGTGACGTGGCTTGGATGATCGTTGCCACCGCGTTCGTCATCATGATGACGGTGCCTGGCTTGGCGCTGTTCTATGGCGGCCTGGTTCGCAGCAAGAACATGCTGTCGGTGCTGATGCAGGTGATGGTCACGTTCTCGATGATCGTGATCCTTTGGTGCGTCTACGGCTACAGCTTGGCGTTCTCGGAAGGCAATGCCTACATCGGCGGGTTCGATCGCCTGTTCATGAAGGGCCTCTTTGACCCAGCGACCGGCACGTTCGCGATGGCGGCAACCTTCAGCAAGGGCGTCTACATCCCTGAACTGCTGTTCATGGCCTTCCAAGCGACCTTTGCCGGCATCACCTGCTGCCTGATCGTTGGCGCCTTTGCCGAGCGCATGAAGTTCTCTGCGGTGCTGCTCTTCACGGCGCTGTGGTTCACCTTCAGCTACGCGCCGATTGCGCACATGGTCTGGTTCTGGATGGGGCCTGACGCCTACTCCGCCAAGGACGTGGTCGACGCGACCAACGCCAAAGCCGGCTTGATCTGGCAATGGGGCGCACTCGACTTCGCCGGCGGCACGGTCGTGCACATCAACGCGGCGGTGGCCGGCTTGGTCGGTGCCTTCATGGTCGGCAAGCGCATCGGCTACGGCAAGGAGGCATTCACGCCGCACTCGCTGACGCTGACGATGGTGGGCGCTTCCATGCTGTGGGTCGGCTGGTTCGGCTTCAACGCGGGCTCGGCGCTCGAAGCCGGCAACAGCGCTGTGCTCGCCTTCATGAACACGTTCTCTGCGACTGCTGCAGCCGTGTTGGCCTGGTGCATCGGTGAAGCGTTGATGAAGGGCAAAGCGTCGATGTTGGGCGCTGCGTCGGGCGCTGTCGCCGGCCTCGTCGCCATCACGCCGGCTTGCGGCAACGTCGGCCTGATGGGCGCCATCGTCGTTGGCTTCATCGCCGGCTTCGCTTGCCTCTGGGGCGTGACTGGCCTGAAGAAGATGCTCGGTGCCGATGACTCGCTCGATGTGTTCGGCGTGCATGGTGTCGGCGGCATCGTCGGCGCGCTGTTGACTGGCGTGTTCAACACGCAGGCACTTGGCGGGCCGGGCTTGGTCGGTGACTGGGTCACGGCATCGGTCACGTCCAACGGCATCGGCGCCCAAGTCTGGATCCAGCTCAAGGCGGTTGTGTTGACGATCGTCTGGTCGGGTGTGGTGTCGCTCGTCGCCTACAAGATCGTCGATCTGGTGATTGGCTTGCGCGTCAGCGAAGAAGACGAACGCGAAGGCCTGGACATCACCTCGCACGGCGAGACGGCGTACCACAACTGAGGCGTTCACTGATCGGCCGATCCTGCTCTTGATCTTTTCGGTCGATCAGTCACGCGATCTGTTCTTCGATCTGTTCTTCGATCGATTCATCGATTGATTCCCACGGCGCCAAGCGCCACAAAAAAAGGCCACCGCGAGGTGGCCTTTTTGTTTGGCGGGTCTACAGCCGCCAGCGCCGGCCTTGCGTCGTCGCGGCGTCACCCCACATGCCTAGAATCTTCCGACATTCGATTCAGTTCTATCTTCATTCGGGCATCTCTCCATGGTTCCTCATCTCATCACTGCGCTGACCGGCCCGATCAACGAACTCGAACAGCGCATTCTTGAATCGCTGCCGGCGATCGAGCGCTGGTTCCGGCTCGAATGGATGGAGCACACGCCGCCTTTCTACACATCGGTGGATGTGCGCAACGCAGGCTTCAAGCTCGCGCCTGTCGATACCAACCTCTTCCCCGGCGGCTTCAACAACCTGACGCCGGAGATGCTGCCGCTGGCCGTTCAAGCGGCGATGGCCGCCATCGAGAAGATCTGCCCTGAAGCCAAGAACCTGCTGCTGATCCCAGAGAAGCACACGCGCAACACGTTTTATCTCGCCAACGTTCAGCGCCTTCGCCAGATCTTTCACCAAGCCGGGCTCAATGTGCGGCTGGGCACGCTGGACGAGGCGGTCACTCAACCCACCGAGATCGAGTTGCCCGATGGCAGCTCGTTGACGGTCGAGCCGCTGGTGCGCACCCGCGGCCGGCTCGGGCTGAAGGATTTCGACCCCTGCACGATCTTGCTCAACAACGATCTCTCCGCAGGCCTGCCCAAGGTGCTTGAAGGCCTGCATGAGCAATACCTGTTGCCGCCGCTGCACGCCGGTTGGGCCGTGCGCCGCAAAACCAAGCACTTCGCCGCGTACGAAGAGATCGCGAAGAAGTTCGCCAAGCTGCTCGGCATGGACCCGTGGCTCATCAACCCGATGTTTGCGCGTTGCGGCGAAGTCAACTTCACTGACGGCAGCGGCAACGAATGCCTGATGACCAACGCCGATGCGCTGCTCACCAAGGTGCGCCGCAAATACAAGGAATACGGCATTCAAGAAAAGCCGTTCATCATCGTCAAGGCCGACGCCGGCACCTACGGCATGGGCATCATGACCGTGCGTGACCCCAAAGAGCTCGCCGATCTCAGCCGCCGCTCGCGCAACAAGATGAGCGTGATCAAAGACGGCCAAGAGGTCAGCGATGTGATGTTGCAAGAAGGCGTGCCGACTTACGAGCGCGTCAACGAGGCGGTGGCCGAGCCGGTGGTCTACATGATCGACCGTTACGTGGTCGGCGGCTTCTACCGCGTCAACGCCGAGCGCGGCATTGACGAGAACCTGAACTCGCCTGGCGCGAGCTTCGTGCCGCTGGCTTTTGCTGAATCGAACCAGTTGCCCAAGCCCGGCGCCAAGCCGGGTGCCAGCGCGCCGAACCGCTTCTACATGTACGGCGTGATTGCCCGCTTAGCCATGGTGGCGGCAAGTTACGAGCTCGAAGCCACCGACCCCGATGCCGAGGTCTACGCTTAGCGCATTGGCGCAAGCCGCTTGCTTGCGGCTTTGCCGCCGTCCCGCTTGAAACCACCCCGCACCACCTCCAGCCTTGCCGCCTTGACGCTGGGCGCGATCGGTGTCGTCTACGGCGACATCGGCACCAGCCCGCTCTACGCGCTCAAAGAAGTGTTCGCGCACGGCCACGTGCTGCTCACGGCCGAGAACATCTACGGCGTGTTGTCGCTGGTGTTCTGGACGCTCACGGTCGTGGTGTCGCTCAAGTACGTGGTGTTGATCCTGCGTGCCGACAACCACGGCGAAGGCGGCTTGGTCGCGATGCTCGCGCTCGCTTCGCAAGCCGTGAAGGATCGGCCGGTGCTGCGGCGCCGGCTTTTGCTGCTCGGCATCTTCGGCACGGCGATCTTCTTTGGCGACGGCGTCATCACGCCGGCCATCACCGTGCTTGGCGCCATCGAAGGCCTGGAGGTCGCGGCGCCGGGCTTGCACCGCTACGTTGTGCCGGTGAGCTTGGTGGTGATCACCATGCTCTTCATGTTGCAGCGGCACGGCACAGGCAGCATCGGCAAGTTCTTCGGGCCGGTGATGGTGGCGTGGTTCATCGTGCTGGCGGTCCTCGGGTTGCATCACATCGCGCGCAACCCAGCCATTCTGTGGGCGCTGAGCCCGCACTACGCGTTGGAGTTCCTCACGCTCAATCCGCGCGTCGCGTTCATCGCGTTGGGCTCCGTGGTGCTGTGCGTCACGGGCGCTGAGGCGCTCTATGCCGACATGGGCCACTTCGGCAAGAAGCCGATTCGCCTGGCGTGGTTTGGCCTGGCGATGCCGGCGCTCGTGATCAACTACTTCGGCCAAGGCGCGATGTTGCTCGAGCACCCTGGCAACGTGAAGAACCCCTTCTTCGAAATGGCGCCGGAGTGGGCGCTCTACCCGTTGATCGGCTTGGCCACGTGCGCCGCGGTGATTGCATCGCAGGCGCTCATCACCGCGGCGTTCTCGGTCACGAAGCAAACCATTCAGCTCGGCTACCTGCCGCGCCTGCGCATCTTGCACACCTCTGTGCGCGAGGCCGGGCAGGTCTACGTGCCCTTCGTCAACTGGGGCCTCTATGCCTGCATCGTGCTCGCCGTCGTGCTGTTCGGCAGCAGTGACAAGCTCGCGGGCGCCTACGGCATCGCCGTCACGATCGACATGCTGATCACCACCACGATGACCTTCTTCGTCATCCGCTACGGCTGGCGCTACCCGTGGTCGCTCAGCTTCGCGGCGACGGGGTTTTTCTTCGCCGTCGATTTCATCTACTTCGGTGCCAACGTCGTCAAGCTGCTCGATGGCGGCTGGTTTCCGGTTGTCGTCGGCGGGCTGATGTTCATGCTGATGCTCACCTGGAAGCAGGGCCGCAAGCTGATGAAAGCCCGGCTGCGCGAAGACGCGATCGATCTGAAAAGCTTTCTCGCCTCGGTGTTCGTCCACCCGCCGACGCGGGTGCAGGGCACAGCCGTGTTCCTCGTCAGCGACCAAGGCATCACACCGAATGCGCTGCTGCACAACTTGAAGCACAACAAGGTGCTGCACGACACCAACCTCTTCGTCACCGTGATGCACCACGAGCTGCCGTGGGTGCCTTTTGACCAGCGCAGCACGATGGCTGCGCTCGGCAACGACTGCTGGCAAGTCACGCTCAACTTCGGCTTCAAGAACGACCCCGATGTGCCCGAAGCGCTGGCGCTCCTGCGCGGCCGCGGCTGCCACATCGACGAGATGGACACCTCGTACTTTCTCTCGCGCGACATCGTCATGCCCACGGTCGGCAGCGGCATGGCGCATTGGCGCGAGAAGCTCTTTGCCGGCATGCACCGCAACGCCGCTGCAGCAGCCGACTTTCTCAGTTTGCCGACCAACCGCGTCGTCGAGCTCGGCTCCAAAGTGGAAATCTGACGCATGCGTTTTCAGCCCCGAGGCGTGCAGCTTCGCGACTTCTCACTCTCCGCGGCCACGGCCGGCTTCGTGGCGGTGCTCGTCGGCTTCACCAGCTCGGTCGCCATCGTGTTCCAGGCCGCCACGGCGCTCGGCGCCACGCCCACCGAGATCAGCTCTTGGATGTGGGCCCTCGGCCTCGGCATGGGCCTGTGCAGCTTGCTGCCGTCGCTGTGGTTGCGCCAGCCGGTGATGGTGGCGTGGAGCACGCCCGGCGCGGCGGTGCTGGCCACCGCTGGCGCCGCAGGCAGCTTCGGCATGGCAGATGCGGTGGGTGCGTTCATCGTCTGCGCTGCGTTGATCACGCTCTTCGGTGCGACCGGTTGGTTCGAGCGCGTGCTCGGCCGCATCCCGCTGCCGATCGCGAGCGCCTTGCTCGCCGGTGTGCTGGCGCGCTTCGGGCTCGACGCGTTCGTCGCGATGAAGTCGGCATTCGCGATGGTGCTGGCGATGCTGCTGGCCTACCTGATCGGCCGGCGCCTCTGGCCGCGTTACGCGGTGCCGGGCGTGCTGGCGGTGGGCGTCGCGTTCGCGGCGGTCGATGGCCAATTGCACCTCGGTGCCGTCGAGTGGGGTTTGACGATGCCGGTCTTCACCGCGCCGGCCTTCAGCTGGCGCGCCACGGTGAGCCTCGCGCTGCCGCTCTTCGTCGTCACGATGGCGTCGCAAAACCTCCCCGGCGTTGCCGCGATCCGCGCCGCGGGCTACGACATGCCGATCTCCAAAATCATCACCTTGACCGGCCTGGCCACGCTCGTGCTCGCGCCCTTCGGCGCCTTCGCGCTGAACCTCTCGGCCATCACCGCCGCGATCTGCATGGGTCGCGAAGCGCATCCTGATCCAGCGCGGCGCTACATGGCGGCGGCCTCGTGCGGCTTGATCTACTGCGTCATCGGCCTGTTTGGCGCCGCCGTGACTGGTGTGTTGACGGCCTTCCCGCGCGAGCTGGTGGTGGCCATCGCTGGCCTTGCGCTGCTCGGCAGCATCGGCGGCGGCTTGGCGGTTGCGATGCGAGACGACGCGCACCGCGAGGCCGCGTTGATCACCTTCCTCGTCACGCTCAGCGGCGTCAGCCTGGCCGGCATTGGCGCGGCGTTCTGGGGTGTTGTGGCCGGCGGTCTCGCGCTCTTTGTGCAACAGTGGCGGGCCCAGCCCGCATGAAAGCCGACCGATGAAACTGCTCTTCGTTGCCGACCCGCTCGAGGGCTTCAAGCCGCACAAAGACACCAGCTTCGCGATGATGCGCGAGGCCGCCTCGCGAGGCCACGAGCTGCTTGCCTGCACGCCGCAAGACCTGATGTGGCAGCGCGGCGGCAAGGTCACGGCTTACGTGCGCGAGATCAGCTTGACCGGTGACGCCACTCACTGGTTCAGCGCACGTCAACAGGCGCCTGACGAAATCCCGGTTGTGCTGGCCGAGGTCGATGCGGTGCTGATGCGCAAAGACCCGCCGTTCGACAGCGAGTACTTCTACGCCACGCATTTGCTCGGCCAAGCCGAGCGCGAAGGCGCGCGCGTTTTCAACTCGCCGCAAGCGCTGCGCGATCACCCCGAGAAGCTCGCGATCCTGGAATTCCCGCAGTTCATCGGGCCCACGCTCGTCACACGAGACGCGGCCGACATTCGCCGCTTCCACGCCGAGCACCGCGACATCATCCTCAAGCCGCTCGACGGCATGGGCGGCGCGGGCATCTTCCGCGTCGGGCCTGATGGCCTCAACCTCGGCAGCATCACCGAGACGCTGAACCAGGGCGGCGCGCAAACCGTGATGGTGCAACGCTATCTGCCCGAGATCACGCAGGGCGACAAGCGCATCTTGATCATCGATGGCCAGCCGATCCCGCATGCGCTCGCGCGCATTCCGCAAGGCAGCGAGATCCGCGGCAACATGGCCGTTGGCGGCAAAGGCGTGGCGCAACCGCTCTCGGCACGCGACCGCGAAATTGCCGAGTCGATCGGCCCGGTGCTCGCTGCGCGAGGCCTGCTTTTGATCGGCCTCGACGTGATCGGCGACTGCGTGACCGAGATCAACGTCACCAGCCCGACGGGCTTTCAAGAAATCACCAACCAAACCGGTTTCGACGTGGCGAAGGTCTTCATCGATGCGCTGGAGGCGAAGCTGGCGGCGTGAGGCGGGTATTACAATGCGGCCCAGCGTAATACCGCCTTCTTCGCCATGAGTTACACCCTCACCACCAAATCGCAAGTCACGTTGCCCAAGCCCATTCGCGACCATTTGAAGGTGGCGCCGGGCGATGCGGTCGAGTTCCGCATCACGGCCGATGGCTCGGTGCGCATCGAGCCTGTTCGCGCCAAGCCGCTCGCTGCTGAGCCGAGTGCCAAGGCGCTCGCCAAATACCGCAAGCTGATCGGCATGGCCGGCACGGGCACGCCGACGAAGGCGTGGATGGAGATGCTCCGCGGCTATGGCGATGACGCCAACGACCCGGGCTTTGCCGACAGTTTCGCGCCAGAGCGCACGTGATCCTCGTCGACACCTGCGTTCTGATCGACGTGGCGGAAACCGAGGGCGAATGGAGCCAGTGGTCGGCACGAATGCTGGCGCATTGGAGTGAACGCGGGCCGCTCGTCATCGCACCGATGGTCTTCGCCGAATGGTCGGCGATGTTTTTCGATGTTGCCGAAGTCGACAACGCGGTCGCCCAATTCGGTTTGACCTGGCAAGAAACCCCGCGTGCTGCGCTCTTTCTCGCTGCGCAGGCCCACAAACAATATCGCCGTCGCGGTGGCATCAAGCCGATGGTGCTGCCGGACTTTCTGATCGGCGCCCATGCGGCTGTGACGCGCATGCCGATCCTCACGCGTGACCCGCGCCGATTCACCCACTACTTTGCCAAGCTCGAAGTGGTCTCTCCAAACTGAGTTATTCCATGGCCGTCCTCTCCCTCTCCAACGCTCACCTCGCTTACGGCCACGTCGCCTTGCTCGACGGCGCCGCCTTCTCGCTCGACACCAGTGAGCGCCTCGGCGTCATCGGCCGCAATGGCGCGGGCAAGTCATCGATGCTCAAGGTCATCGCCGGCCTGGAAAAACTCGACGACGGGCTGCTGCAAATGACGCAAGGCCTGCGCATTTGCTACGTGCCGCAAGAGCCCGTGTTTGAGCCCGGCCACACCGTCTTCGAGGCCGTGGCCGAAGGCGTGGCCGAAGCGCGCGCGGTGCGCCAAGCCTATGAAGAGCATGCCGACGGCGTCGACCTCGATGCGCTGCAAACGCGCATCGAAGCGCTTGATGCCTGGACTTGGGAGCAGCGCGTCGACACCACGCTCGCCCAGCTTCACCTCGACGGCACGCGCGAGATCAGCCAGCTCTCCGGCGGCATGAAAAAGCGCGTGGCGCTCGCGCAGGCGCTCGTTGCCGTGCCCGATGTGCTGCTGCTCGATGAGCCCACCAACCACCTCGACCTCGATTCCATCGCCTGGCTCGAAGAGCTGCTGAAGTCGTTCCGCGCCAGCGTGATGCTCATCACCCACGACCGCGCTTTCCTCGACGGTGTGGCCACCCGCATCATCGAACTCGACCGCGGCATCATCCGCAGCTACCCCGGCAACTTCACGGCTTACGAGCGGATGAAGGAGGAGCAGCTGGCGTCCGACGCGCTCGCCAACGCCCGTGCCGACAAGCTCCTCGCGCAAGAAGAGGTGTGGATTCGCCGCGGCGTGGAAGCGCGCCGCACCCGCAGCGTGGCGCGCATTCAGCGGCTCGAAGTGCTGCGCGATCAGCGCCAGAAGCGCCGCGACTCGCTCGGCCAAGTGCGGCTCGAAGTCGACGCTGGCGCGCCCAGCGGCAAGATCGTGGGCGAGCTGCGCGATGTGAGTTTGCAGTTCGGCAGTGGCGATCAAGCAAAGCTCATCGTCAAAGACTTCAGCGCCACCATCCTGCGGGGCGACAAGGTCGGCCTGATCGGCCCGAATGGCGCCGGCAAGACGACGCTGCTCAAGCTCATCCTCGGCGAGGTTCAGCCCGATTCGGGCACGGTGCGCCAAGGCAGCAAGCTTGAAGTCGCGTACTTTGATCAGATGCGCAGCACGCTCAACCTCGACGCCACGCTGGCCGACACCATCAGCCCCGGCAGCGAATGGGTCGAGTTCGCTGGCCAGCGCAAGCATGTGATGAGCTACCTGAACGACTTTCTCTTCTCGCCCGAGCGCGCCAATTCGCCTGTGCGCACCTTGAGCGGCGGTGAGCGCAACCGCGTGCTGCTCGCGCGGCTCTTCGCGCTGCCAGCCAACGTGCTGGTGCTGGATGAGCCCACCAATGACCTCGACATCGACACGCTCGAACTGCTCGAAGAGCTGCTGCAGGCCTATGCCGGCACCGTCTTCCTCGTCAGCCACGACCGGCGCTTTCTCGACAACGTGGTCACCAGCACCATCGTCTGGGAGGGCGATGAGTCGCCCGGCTTCTGGCGCGAATATGAAGGCGGCTACGAAGACTGGAAGCTCCAGCGCGATCGCGCCCGCGCGATCCGCGATCAAGCGGCCAAAGCTGCCCGATCAACGCCGCCGCCAGCGTCGGGCAAAGCCATCGCCGCAGCTGCGGTCGCTGCGCCTGCGGCCAAAGCCCGCAAGCTCAGCTACAAAGAGCAGCGCGAGCTGGCGGAGTTGCCGCAGCGCATCGAGGCGCTCGAGGCTGAGCAGAAGCAACTCAGCGCCTTGCTCGCCGACCCCGA
Source organism: Rhizobacter sp. (assembly GCA_043778145.1). Taxonomy (GTDB): domain Bacteria; phylum Pseudomonadota; class Gammaproteobacteria; order Burkholderiales; family Burkholderiaceae_C; genus LMDS01. The sequence continues at coordinate 14,341 of JAYWGR010000052.1, read as the reverse complement.
GGCCTACACGAAGGAGCCTGACCGCGTCGCCGCGGCGCAGAAGCGCTACGCAGCCATCGACGATGAGTTGCTCATCGCCCTCGAGCGCTGGGAGGCGCTCGGCGCGAGCAAGTAGGACGCTGGCACGACCAGCGACAAAGCTTTACCGGCTCGGCGCTTGTCCTACTCGCGCCAGTGGGGCTGGCCGATAACGGCAGCCCGTGCCGATGAAGACACTCTCACACGTGCCAGTTACCGCGTGAGGCAGTGCGATGCGAGGCTTGAAGTCAGGTGTGGGTCGAGCGATTGCCTTGGTGGTTGAGATCGCAATTGGCGCCGGCGCCTCATTTGCGCTGAGTTCGGCGCAGGCGGCAAACTCCGCCGACCTCATCGCCCGGGGCAAGACCTTGAGCGAGGTCGGTGACTGCATGGCCTGCCATACCGCCGCCAAAGGCGTGCCGTATGCCGGCGGCAACGTCATCGACACGCCCTTCGGTGCGATCTCATCGCCCAACATCACACCCAATCGGCAAACCGGCATCGGCAGCTGGACCGACGACGAGTTCTACCGCGCCATGCACGACGGCATTGGCAAGCACGGCGAGTACCTCTACCCCGTGATGCCGTTCCCTTGGTACACCATCGTCACGCGAGACGACGCGCTCGCGATCAAGGCCTACCTCTTCTCACTGCCGCCTGTGAAGCAAGCGCGCGCGCCGAACAAGCTCATCTTCCCGGTGAGCATCCGCACATCGATGTTGGCTTGGCGCCAGGTCTTCTTCAAAGCGGCGGCGTTCCAGCCCGATCCGAATCAAAGTGACGAAGTCAATCGCGGCGCCTACCTCGTCAACGGCTTGGCGCACTGCGGCGAATGCCACAACGCGCGGCCGGTGGCCGGCACCTCGCCTTGGCGCAAAGCCTTGCAAGGCGGCGTCATCGACAACTGGTATGCGCCCAACATCACCTCGGATGCCCGCACTGGCATCGGCACCTGGCGCAAAGAAGACATCGCCACCTTCCTCAAGACTGGCGTGGCGCCGGGCAAATCGATCGCCATCGGCCCGATGACCGAGGTGGTGCACAGCCTCAAGGATGTCTCTGATGCCGACTTGCGCGCCATCGCGGCCTACCTCAAGAGCACCCCACCCGTGAACGCCGCGCCGGATCAAAAGCTCGCGCTCTTCAACGGTCAAGGCGCACGCGGCGGATCGGCGTATCTGAACTATTGCGCGTCGTGTCACGGCGTTGACGGCAAAGGCGTTGGCGGGGTGATACCTGCGCTCGCCAACAACGGCGCGGTGGTGACGCAAGGGCCGCAAAACGTGCTGCGTGTCGTGCTTGGCGGCCTGCCGGCAACGCACACCTACGGGCCGATGCCTGCGGTGGGTGCGGCCATGTCAGACGACGACATTGCCGACGTCACCAACTACGTTCGCCAAAGCTGGAACAACGCCGCGCCGCCCACGGCGGCGCCAGGCATGGTGGCCGCTTTGCGGCCGCTGACGAAGACGTTGATGAACGCGCCGCAGAACGGCAGCTGCCCCGCCATCGAATCCAAAGCCATGGCGAGCGCGATCGCCGACTCCCGCAATGGCCTGGCTCACGAGCTGAGCCAGCTGCGCGACAACACCATCTGGACTGACGTGGCCAGCATCGTCGGCAAAGCCAAGGCAGCGGCACCGAATGTCAAACGCGATGAGCTCGTCAACGGCTTGACCGCCGCCTACTGCCCGGTGCTGCAACAAAACACCGCGCTCGATGCGAACGCCAAAGCCATCCAGCTCGGGCAGTTCAGCCAGCTCGCCTATGCCGCCAGCGCATCCTCGCTGCGCAAATAACGATCGGCGTATTCGCTGCTAACGTTTGCCCCGTGCGCCGGCATACTGCCCGGTTGACTTTCGGGGTGACATGAACTTTCAGCAACTGCGATCCGTGCGCGAGGCCATTCGTTGCGGCTTCAATCTGACCGAAGTGGCCCGCGTACTGCACACCTCTCAGCCTGGCGTGAGCCGGCAAATCCGCGAGCTCGAAGACGAGCTCGGCGTTGACCTGTTCGTCCGCGCCGGCAAGCGCTTGACGGCGCTCACCGAAGTTGGCTTGGTCGTCGCCCCCATCGTCGAGAAGATGCTGGCCGACGCAGACAACCTCCGCCGCGCGGGCGATGAGTTCAGCCAAAGCGCGAGCGGCCGCTTGTCGATCGCGGCCACCCATTCGCAAGCACGATATGCCTTGCCCGGCGCCGTGCGCGACTTTCGCCAACGCTACCCGCAGGTCACCTTGAATCTTCACCAAGGCTCGCCAAAACAGGTCGCCGAAATGCTGATCTCCGGCGACGCTGATGTGGGCATCGCGAGCCAGGTGCTCGCCGGCTACGACTCGCTCGTCGCGTTGCCGTGCTACCGCTGGACGCACAGCGTGATCGTGCCGCAGGGCCACGCTCTGCTCGATGGCCAACCACTCACGCTGAAGCGCATCGCCGAGTTCCCCGTCATCACTTACGGCACCGGCTACACCGGCCGCACGCACATCGACGAAGCGTTTGACGCCGCCGGCATCAGCTTCGACTTGGTGCTCACGGCGATGGATGCCGACGTGGTCAAAACCTATGTGGAGTTGGGCCTGGGCGTTGGCATCGTCGCGTCGATGGCGTTCGACGATGACCGCGACCGCGGCCTGGCGGCCATCGACGCCGGCCACCTGTTCGCCGTCAACCTGACACAGCTCGCCGTGCGCCGCGGCAGCTTTCTGCGCAGCTATGTCTACGACTTCATCGAGACGTTTGCGTCACCACTGAACCGCGCGACGGTTGAGCGGGCGCTGGCTTCGCAACCGGGCGAGCCGTTCGAGGTGTGATGCCGCCGGCGCTCAGGCCGTTGCCTGCGCGCTCTCCGGCTGATTGGCGTAGCCGCGCATTTCGACCTCGTGGCGCGACTTCGCCATCTCGTGCCTGATCCAATCGAGAAACAGCAATCGCCGCGGATCGTCAGCAAAGGCAACCGGCGAAAGAAGGATGTATTCAGAGCCATCTGCCATGAACCCCAGCGGCGCGACGAGTCGCTGATCGCGCAGATCGTCTTCGACCATGTAGGCCGAGCCGATCGCCACGCCCAATCCGGCGCTGGCCGCTTGCAGGCTCAAATAAAAGTGCTCGAAGTGCTGCTCGCCGCACAGCGTAAAGCTCGTCTCGCGCACTGATTGCCAGCGCTTCCATGCCGAGGGGCGGCTGCGCGAATGCAAGGTAGTCAGCGGCCTGTCATTGCCGTGCGTCAGAAGGGAAGAGGCGTGCATCGGGGCGCACACCGGCCCCATCAATTCGGGCGCGATTGATTCAACATGGTGACTGTCGTTCACTGTGAAGTCGTTTCGGCGCAATGCGACATCCACTTTGTCACGCGCGAAATCCACCTTGCCTCCCGCTGTCAGCAGATGAATGAGCTGGTCGGGATGCCGCTCTGCGAATGTCGCTAACCGTGGAATCAGCCAGCGCATCGCGATCGTCGGCTCACACGAGACGACCAGCGGGCGCTTCTGTTCATCGCCAGAGCGACTTTTGATCTGTCGAATGGCGTGGCCCAGGCGGCTCATTGCTTCTGAGCAGGCCTCGAACAACACCGATCCATGAGGCGTCAAAAACACCGCACGGTTGCGCCGCTCGAACAGCTGAATGTCGAGTTGAGCCTCGAGTTGTTTGATCTGTCTGCTCACTGCGCCGTGAGTGACATGCAACTCATCTGCGGCGCGAACGACACTCATGTGGCGTGCTGCCGCTTCGAACGCGCGCAATCCGTTGAGTGGCGGCACATCGCGGTAGATCGGTGACTTTGGCTCACGCATGCCGACGAGGATATATCGATATTCATCCGTCAGCTTCGTTGAAAGAATGGCGCTCAGCGGTGGAGGCGGCTTGTCAGTCGCGAATACCGACATTGCAATGCTGATCCGCGTCACTCAGGAAAATCGACATGTTCACCACTCTTGCTGTCATGGCAATCACTCTTCTCGCTGTCATCAGCCCTGGCGCTGACTTTGCGATGGTGACTCGCAACAGCTTGCTGCATGGGCGAGCAGCCGGTTTGATGGCCGCTCTCGGGATTGCATTCGGAGTGCAGTTGCACGTGCTCTACACCATGCTGGGCGTTGGCGTGTTGATTCAAAGCTCGCCCCAGTGCTTTTTTGCCATCAAGGCGGCCGGCGCCCTCTATCTCATCTATGTCGGGTATCGCACATTCACCAGTCTGCCAGTTGCTGGCGCGGCACTCCGGGGTCACCCGGCGTTGAGCCCTTGGGCTGCCCTGCGTGCGGGATTTCTCACCAATGCCCTGAATCCGAAGACGACACTTTTCGTCGTCAGCATCTATACGCAAGTGGTCCAGGCTGGAACGCCAGTGGCCGAGCAAGTCGGCTATGGGCTGTTCATGTCGGCCGCGCATTGGGTTTGGTTCAGCTTGGTGGCGGTCTTCTTTTCTGACGTGCGCTTGCGCACTGCACTCTTGAGGCGTCAAGTCGCGCTCAATCGAGGTATTGGCTCGGTGCTTGTAGCGCTCGGCTGTTCGTTGGCGCTCTCATCTGCTTCATTGCGCTGAAGCTCGCGTTCGGCTCTGCGCCAGAATCACCGCCCTCTGCTGCAGAACTGGGAATGTCATGAGCTCACAAATCCAACGCCCGACGGGTGCCTTCGTGGCCGCATCTTGGGCCGCCCTTCTCATCGGCGCGGCCGTCTATTGCATTGGGCTCTGGAACGCGGCCATGCAATTGAACGAGAAGGGCTACTACCTCACTCTCTTGATGTATGGGCTCTTCGCGGCGGTGTCGCTGCAGAAGTCCGTGCGAGACAGGCTTGAAGGCATACCCGTGACGGGCATGTACTTTGGCCTCTGCTGGTTGTCTTTGGCACTCACCATCTTGTTGCTGACGGTTGGCTTGTGGAATGCCACGCTCGCTCAAAGCGAGAAAGGGTTCTATGCGATGGCGTTTTTGCTGAGCTTGTTTGGCGCGGTCGCAGCTCAGAAGAATGTGCGCGACCTCGCGCCGTTCAAGGGCGCCGCCAAAGTTAAAGCCGAGCAAGCCGGCGCATAGTGGATCGAACGCGCTGATCCACATCGGCGTGTGGCGAGCCTTGGCTGAAAGCCCAGGCGTGGTGTGGGCTCACACCGGCGACTGAGCCCCCGCCGTGAAGCGCGTGACGCGCTTCGGCTTCAAGTGCACCTGGCTGCCATTGCGCAGACCGAGGCGGTCGCGCAGCGCCACGTATTCGCTGCGTGCCATCTCCACATCGACGAAGCTGCCGTCATCGAGCCGCTTGAACTCGATGCGCGTTTGCGGGCCGACCGTCAGCGCTTGTGACAGTGTCACGGCGAGCGCGCCTTCTTGTGGGCCTGCAACGATCTCGAGCTCATGCGGGCGCACATAGCTCACTTCACTCGAGTCACCCGGCGCATGGCCGAAGCGGCCGTGGAAGAGGTTCACGTCGCCGAGGAACTGCAGCACGAAGGGTGTGGCGGGGTGGTCGTAGACGTCGTCAGGCGCGCCGTCTTGTTCGATGCGGCCCTTGTTCATCACGACGACGCGGTCGGCCACTTCCATGGCTTCGTCTTGGTCATGGGTCACGAAGACGCTGGTGACATGAACCTCGTCATGCAGGCGGCGCAGCCAGCGGCGCAGTTCCTTGCGCACCTTGGCATCGAGCGCGCCGAAGGGCTCATCAAGCAACAGCACCTTGGGCTCGACTGCCAATGCGCGGGCCAGCGCGATGCGCTGGCGTTGACCGCCGGAGAGCTGGTGCGGGAAGCGGTCGGCAATCGAATCGAGCTGCACGAGCTTCAGCAGTTCGGTGACTTTGGCGCGAATTTGCGCGTCGCTCGGGCGCGTGGCGCGGGGTCGCACGCGCAAGCCGAATGCGACGTTCTCGAAGATGCTCATGTGCGCAAAGAGCGCGTAATGCTGGAACACAAAACCGACGTTGCGCTCGCGCACGTCGGCAAAGGTGGCGTCAGCGCCGTGGAACAGCACCGAGCCCGAATCGGGGCGCTCCAGGCCGGCAATGATGCGCAGCAACGAGGTCTTGCCGGAGCCGGATGGCCCGAGCAGCGCCACCAGTTCGCCCGATGGAATGTCGAGGTTGAGCTGGTCGCAAACAACCGTGGCGCCGAAGCGCTTGTTCAGGTTTCTGATCTCGATGCTCATGCCGCGTCTCCCAAAGAATCACTCGCCGCTTTGATCTGGTGCCGCACGCGGCGCTCGACGATGTATTTCAGCACCAAGGTCACGAGCGCCAAGCCGGCGAGCAGCGATGCAACTGCAAAGGCCGCCGCGAATTGATACTCGTTGTAGAGGATCTCGATGTGCAGCGGCATCGTGTTCGTCAGCCCGCGAATGTGGCCAGAAACCACCGAGACCGCGCCGAACTCGCCCATCGCGCGTGCATTGCAGAGGATCACACCGTAGAGAAGCGCCCACTTGATGTTGGGCAGCGTGACGCGCCAGAACATCTGCCAACCTGAGGCGCCGAGCACGCGTGCCGCTTCTTCTTGCTCCTGGCCTTGCGCCTGCATCAGCGGGATCAACTCGCGCGCGACGAACGGGAAGGTGACGAAGATGGTCGCGAGCACGATGCCGGGCACCGCGAAGATCACTTTCAGGTCGTGGTCGCGCAGCCATTCGCCCGCCCAGCCTTGCAGGCCAAAGATCAACACGTAGATCAAGCCGACGATCACTGGCGAGACCGAGAATGGCAAGTCGATCAGGGTCAGCAGCACGTTCTTGCCGCGGAACTCGAACTTGGCAATGCACCACGCTGCGGCCACGCCGAAGACGAGATTCAACGGCACCGAGATGCCGGCCGCAATCAGCGTGAGGTAGATCGCCGAGAGCGCATCGGCATCAGTGATGGCAGTGATGTAGACGCCCGCGCCCTTCTTGAAGGCCTCGACGAACACCGCGATCAACGGCACGAACAGGAAGAACGACAAAAAGACGAGCGCGACGCCGATCAACACGCGGCGAACCCACGGCGGCTCGGTGGTGGCTGCGAGCGCGGCCCGTGCTGGCGCCGGTGCGGGCAAGGGCAGGCTGCCGGCAGTGGCGTGGAAGCTGGTCATGGCGCGAGGGTTCAGCGCCCCTGGCGCTTGCGCGTCCAGGCTTGCAGGGAGTTGATGGCGAACAGCATCAGGAACGCCGACACGAGCATCACCACCGCAATCGCGGTGGCGCCGGTGTAGTCGTACTGTTCGAGCTTGGTGATGATGAGCAGCGGCGTGATCTCCGAGATCATCGGCATGTTGCCGGCGATAAAGATCACCGAACCGTACTCGCCGAGTGCTCGCGCAAAGGCCAGCGCAAAGCCGGTCATCAAGGCCGGTGTGAGGATGGGCAGCAGCACGCGCGTGAAGGTTTGCCAACGCGTTGCCCCAAGCGTGGCGGCGGCTTCTTCGAGCTCCTTTTGCACGTCTTCCAGCACCGGTTGCAAGGTGCGCACGACGAAGGGCAGCCCGATGAAGGTGAGCGCAACGAACACGCCAAGCGGCGTGTAGGCCACCTTGATGCCGACGAGCTCGAGCCACCGGCCGATCCAGCCGTTGGTGGCGTAGAGCGCGGTCAATGCGATGCCGGCCACGGCCGTCGGCAGTGCGAACGGCAAGTCAACCAACGCATCGACGACGCGCTTGAACGGGAACTCGTAGCGCACCAACACCCAGGCGACGATCAGCCCGAAAAACGCATTGATGGTGGCTGCAGCGAACGAGGCGCCGAACGTCAAGCGGTACGACGCCACCACGCGCGGCGAACTCACGGCGGCCCAAAACGCGGGCCAAGTCATCGTGAAGGTTTTGAGGAACGCCGCGCCGAGTGGAATCAGCACGATCAAACCGAGATAGAGCACAGTGAAGCCGAGCGCCAGGTTGAAACCTGGCAGAACGCTGGGGCGCTTTTGCAGCGCACGCGCGAGGAACACCGTGATGCTCCTGGCTTACTTGGCGGTGTAGATCTGGTCGAACACGCCGCCATCGGCGAAGTGGGTCTTCTGTGCCTTGGCCCAGCCGCCGAAGGTGTCATCGATCGAGAAAAGCTTCAGCTTCGGGAAGCTCTTGTCGTATTTGGCTGCGATCTTGGCGTCGGTCGGGCGGTAGAAATTCCTCGCCGCAATTTCCTGGCCTTCCGGGGTGTAGAGGTACTCGAGGTAGGCCTGCGCGACTTCGCGTGTGCCGCGCTTGTCGACCACCTTGTCGACCACCGCCACGGGCGGCTCGGCGAGGATGCTGATGCTTGGATAGACGAGCTCGAACTTGTCGGCGCCGAACTCTTTGAGCGACAGGTAAGCCTCGTTTTCCCAGGCGAGCAACACATCACCGAGGCCGCGTTCGGCGAAGGTCACGGTCGAGCCGCGCGCGCCGGAATCGAGCACCGGCACATGCTTGAAGAGCTCGCCGACGAAGGCTTGTGCTTTGAGGTCGGTGCCGCCGGGCTGCTTCAGTGCATAGCCCCAGGCTGCGAGGTAGGCCCAACGTGCGCCGCCCGAGGTTTTGGGGTTGGCGGTGATCACGCTCACGCCTGGCTTGACCAAATCGCCCCAGTCTTTGATGCCCTTGGGGTTGCCCTTGCGAACCAGCAAGATGATGGTCGAGCTCGTGGGCGAGCTGTTGTGCGGGAGGCGTTTTTGCCAATCGGTGGGCAGCACCTTGGCCTTCTCGGCGATGGCGTCGATGTCATAGGCGAGAGCGAGCGTGACGACGTCGGCATCGATCCCGTCGATCACCGAGCGCGCTTGTTTGCCCGATCCGCCATGCGATGACTTGATGCTGACGTTGTCGCCCGTCTTCGCCTTCCAGTACTTCGCGAATGCGACGTTGAACTCTTGGTAGAGCTCGCGTGTCGGGTCATACGAGACGTTCAGCAGCGTCACGTCTTTGGCCAGAGCTGCGCCAGCGATCAACGTGAGTGCGCTCGCAGCAAGCACGCTGCGCAAGAATTTGGTCGGTGTCATGGGGCGTCCTCGGCTGGGCGCATGTTGGCCAACATGCAGTTCGCGGGATCGTATGAACGGGTTCCGGTAATTTGAACGAATAAATCGGACCTTGCTTATTTGCCGATCGAGTAAGAGGCGCGCGTCGGCGGCGAGCTGCAGTGGCCGACGGCGGCCGCAGCTATAGTCGCGGCCCGCTCCGTCAGACTTCAGGAATCGCCGTGTTCAAGAACGCCATCGTCTACCGCATCACGTCGCCGATCGAGGCCGCGCTGGACGATCTGCGCGATCGGCTCGAAGCCGGCCGATTCGTGCCGTGTGCCGCCACGCAACCCGTGGCGATTGGCTGGACGCCACCGCGTGGCGACGACGCTGGCCCGCTGGTCGAATCGATCGGCGGTCAATGGCTGTTGCGAATGATGGTCGAGACGAAGGTTTTGCCGGCGTCGGTCGTCAATCGCCGGATCGACGAGCAGGCGAGTCAGATCGAGCGCGACACGGGCCGCAAGCCCGGCAAGAAGCAGCGCCGCGAGATGAAGGAAGACGCCGTTCACGCGCTGCTGCCGCAAGCCTTCACCAAGCGCTCGGCCGTTGCTGTGTGGATCGATCCGGCGCGCCGTGTGCTGCTTGTTGATGCCGGCACGCAAACGCGCGCGGATGACGTCGTCACCTTGCTCGTCAAGGCGGTTGATGGCTTGGCGGTCGCGCTCGTTCAGACCGAAATCTCGGCCGTGACGGCGATGGCCGAATGGCTGACGAGTTTCGAGTCGCCCGCTGGCTTCAGCGTTGACCGGGAGTGCGAGTTGAAGTCGGCCGATGAGTCGAAGTCAGTCGTGCGCTACGCGAAGCACCCGCTCGACATCGACGAAATCCGCAACCACATCGGTGCCGGCAAGCTGCCCACCAAAGTGGCGCTCACTTGGCGTGACCGCGTGTCGTTCGTGTTGAACGAGGCCATGCAGATCAAGAAGATCGCGTTCCTCGATGTTGTGTTCGAAGGTGCGCCAAGCAGCCAAGACGACGGCTTCGATGCAGATGCCGCCATCGCGACCGGCGAGCTGCGTGAGTTGATTCCCGATTTGCTGGATGCGCTCGGTGGCGAACGCCTGGGCTTGGGCGCGGCGCCAACGCCTGGGGCCGAAGCTGCGGCAACAGCAGCAACCGCGGCACCTGCGGCGCCCGAGCCACTGCTGGCAGCCTGATCGCTCGAACGGCTTAGCGGACGGCGTCCGGGTGCGAGCGGCTGACGATCAGCCCGGCTTGCAGGTAGATGGCGTTCAACAGCCGCGCCGCGCGCTCGCGATCGAGCCCGGGCCAGCCGGCGATCTCGTTCAGGTTCGAAGCCAGCCCGCGCAGCCGCATGATGGCGGCCTTCAGCACACCGCTCGCTGGAAGCGCGCCGAGGTCGAGCCCCGGTGCAACGCGGTAGACCGCGGGGCCGACGATCTCTGGCAGCAGCTCGCGCCGCTGGCCGCGCATCGCGATCTCCCACAGCAGCGGCGCGAGCGGGTGATAGAGGTGATCTTCATCGACGAGGGCGCGTTCGATGTCGGCCGGCGGCTCCAGCAAGGCTGGCTCGACATGCATCACCCGCAAATCGGCCAACGATCTCGCCGTGAGTTCGCCCATCGGCATCGGGCAGTGAACGAGCCGTTCTTGCGGGAACACGGTGACCGGAACAACACGGTCGCCATATTGGAGGTGAATCGTCAAGCGCTTGGCGTGGCGGATGCAGGCTGCCAACACTTCAACCGCTTCTGTGCTGCCGGTCTCCTGCTCGAAGCGATTGAGGTCGGCTATCAGCGACGGGCTCAACGACGAAAGGCGGCTGTTGCGCCCGCTGCGAACGATGATCTCTGACTCATCCAGGTAGCGGCGATAAGAGCTCGCACGCATCAGTTCGGGTTCGCCGAAAGGGATGGTGGTGTCGAAAAGATCGCTGTGCATGACGCCGTCATTTTCGCCTGTAACTCAAAATTACGGTTCTTTGCCACGATCCAACGCACCTTGACCACTTGACTGGGGGGTCAAGACATCGCACGAACCCGAGCCAGCTGTGCCCAAAAACGCGCGTCTTGCGACGTCGCAAAGTTGACGCGCATCAGCGTCGTTGGCCGGTGGCTGGCATGAAACAGGGCGCCGGGCGCGAGCAGCCAGTTGTCGAGCATGCTCTGTGCCAGGCGTTCGGTGTCGACGCCCACATCCAGCCAGCCGAAAAGCCCGCGCGGTGGTGCGGCGAAGCGGCAGTCATGCGCTTCGGCGAGCTTCACGGTGCGTGCCCGAGCGGCCGCCAAGCGGGTCATCACGCGTTCGGCGTGGCGGCGCAACTGGCCTTGTTCGAGGCAATGCGCGAGCGCGCGCTCGGTGAGGCCGGGGGTGGTCAAGGTCGTCAAGAGCTTGGTGTCGATCAGGCGCTCGACCAGGTTGACCGGGGCGGCGAGGTAGCCAACGCGCCAGTTCGGCGCAAGGATCTTCGAGAAGCCGGAGACGTAGATCGTGCGCTCCAGCGCATCAAGTGCGGCGAGGCGGGGCAGGTGGGCGGGCGCGAGGTGCGAGTAGGTGTCGTCCTCGACGATGTGCAGGTCATGCGCTTGCGCGAGTTGCAGCACGCGGTGTGCCGACTGCAGCGAGAGTGACGCGCCCGTCGGGTTGTGCAGCACGGAAACCGTGACGTAGAGCCGCGGCCGCTCGCCCGGCTTTTGCGCTTCGATCAGGCGCTGCATCGCGGCAACATCGGGCCCATCTTCGCCGCGCGGCACGGGCAACACGCGCATGCCGAGCGCGGCCAAGCGCGCGTACTCGACCGACCAGCCGGGTTCGTCGACGAGCACGCTGTCGCCTGCGCGCAGCAGCGTGCGGGTGACGACGTCGAGCGCGTGCGTGGCACCGATGGTTGTGACGATCTGGCTCGGCGTGGCTTGAATGCCGTGGTCAGCCAGTTTGATGGCGAGCGCTTCGCGAAGGCGCAGCTCGCCAGCCGGGTCGCCGTAGGTCAGCGAGACCGCGCCAAGTTGCGCGCCGCTGGTGACCTTGCGCAAGGCGGCGGCGAGCATGGGCAAGTCGAGCCAATCCACTGGCAAGGTGCCCAGGCCCGGCATCGGCGGGCTGCCTGGCGGCGGCTGGAACATGCCGCGGATCAACGCCGTGGCGCTGATCGGCAGCACGTTGTGCGGCAGGGGAGGTCCAGACTCGCCGGAGCCTCCTCGCCGGGCTGCGAGCGCCGTGGCGTGGCCGTTGCTGGCTTGTCGTGCGGGTTCAAGCGGGTGCGCACCGCCGTCGCGCACGAAGAAGCCGCGCTGCTTGCGCGCCTCAACCAAACCGAGGGCGAGCAATTGGTCGTAAGCCGCCACCACCGTGTAGGGGCTCACCGCATGCTGGCGAGCGCATTCGCGCACCGATGGCAAGCGCGCGCCCGGTGCCAGCAAGCGCTGGCGAATTCGCTCGGCGAAGCGCGTCGTCAACTGTTCGGTGAGGGTGGTGTCGGTGGCGCGGGAGAGCGGTGCGGCGGCGGCGTCGAGCATGGTGGGTGTTTGTGATGAGGTGTGCGGCACTTGTGTTGGTCTCGGTGCCAATACAGCGCCGGCGCAAACCGGGGTTGAGTGTATTGGCTCTGTGCTGGTCTCGACTCTACACTTAGCGCATGAATTCGCACACGCCCCAAGAAACCCGCGGCCTCTGGCTCGGCTTGCTAGGCGTGACGATCTTTGCGATGACCTTGCCGATGACGCGCCTGGCCGTCGGCCCGGAAAGCGCGCCGCAACTCGCGCCGCTCTTCGTGACGGCGGGGCGCGCCGCTTTGGCCGGCTTGCTGAGCGTGATCTACCTGCGCCTGACGGGTGCGCCGGGCCTGCAACGCCGCCACCTCGGTGCGCTGGCGATCTCTGCGCTCGGCACGGTGGTCGGCTTCCCGCTGTTCCTCGGGCTGGCGCTGCGGCATGTCGACGCGATGCATGCGGCAGTCGTCACCGGCGTGATGCCGCTTGGCACGGCCGTGGCTGCGGCCATCTACTTTCGCCAGCGGCCGTCGACTGGCTTCTGGGTCTGTGCCGTGGCGGGTTGTGCGCTCGTGCTCGGCTTTGCGGCGCACCGCGGTGGTGGCGCGTTGTCGGCGGCCGATGGTTTGCTGCTGCTGGCGGTCGTGAGCACCTCGGTGGGTTACGTGGCCGGCGCGCGGCTTGCCGCCGAGATGCCCGCGCAGCAGGTCATTTGCTGGGTGCTCACGATCAGCTTGCCTTTGACCGTGCCCGTCGCGGTGGCGATGTGGCCGGCGCACCGTGTTGCGGCGAGCGCCTGGGGTGGATTTGCCTATGTCACCTTGTTTTCGATGTGGCTCGGTTTCTTCGCGTGGTATCGCGCGCTGGCCATCGGTGGCACCGTGCGCGTCAGCCAAGTTCAGCTTGTGCAGCCGTTTTTGGCGCTGCTCTTTGCGGTGCCTGTGCTGGGCGAAAAGCTCGATGCCACGACCGTGTTGTTCTCGCTCGCGGTGATCGCAATCGTCTTCATCGGCAAAAAGATGCCCACCCACGCGGCGCCTCCATTGGCCGCCTCCTGAACCTTTCTCTTGATCCGCTCTTTTGACCGCCATTCCAAGGACCCCTCGATGACTTCCTCCAGCCCCTGGCAACACGCGCGCCGCGCCGAACGCATGAACCCTTCGGTGATCCGCGAGATCCTGAAGGTCACCGAGCGCCCCGGCATCATCTCGCTCGCTGGTGGCCTGCCGTCGCCCGACACCTTTCCCATCGAGGCGATGCGCGCAGCCACCGCCAAGGTGCTGCGCGATCAGCCCCGCGAAGCGCTGCAATACGCCGCGAGCGAAGGCTACGGCCCGCTGTGCGATTGGGTCGCGGCGCAGATGGCCGCTCAAGGCCTGCGCATCGATGCCGACCAAGTGCTGATCACCACCGGCTCGCAGCAAGGGCTCGACCTCGTCGGTAAGGTGTTGATCGATGCCGGCAGCCGCATCGCCGTCGAGGCGCCGACTTACCTCGGCGCGCTGCAAGCCTTCGCGCCGTATGAGCCTGAGCTGCAAACCATCGCCTGCGATGACGACGGCCCGCTGCCCGACGCGCTCGACGCCGCACGCGACGCCCGCTTCTTCTACCTCGTGCCCAGCTTCCAAAACCCGACGGGCCACTGCATTGGCGATGCCCGCCGCAACGCCATCGCCGCCAAGGCCGAGGATTTGCAGTTGCCGCTGGTCGAAGACAACCCCTACGGCGAGCTCTGGTTCGATGCCCCGCCGCCGCCGCCGATGGCCGCGCGCTGGGCCGAGGGCACCGTCTACCTCGGCTCGTTCTCGAAGGTGCTGGCGCCGGGCTTGCGGCTCGGCTATGTGATTGCGCCCAAGTCACTCCGCCCCAAGCTGCTGCAGGCCAAACAAGCGGCCGACTTGCACACGCC
>JAYWGR010000051.1:0-9174 GCA_043778145.1 Rhizobacter sp. | reverse complement strand
CTCGCCATCGCGCACGGTGCCTACGGCGTTCACCTCGGCCAAGAAGACTTGCTCACGGCCGACATGAGCGCATTGCGCCATGCCGGCCTGCGCGTGGGTTTGAGCACCCACAGCTACTGGGAGGTGTGCCGAGCCCACGCCTGGGCGCCGAGCTACATCGCTTGTGGCCCGATCCACGCCACCACCACCAAAGCCATGCCTTGGCGACCGCAGGGGCCCGGCAATCTGGCTTATTGGTGCCATGTGCTGCGCGAGCCCGTGGTGGCGATTGCCGGCATGAACGAGGCGCGCAGCCGCGAAGCCATGCAATGCGGCGCAGCAGGTGTGGCGGTGCTGCGCGGCATCGTGCAGGCCGATGACCCCGAGCTTGCCGTGCGCGGCTTGCAGGCGGCGGTTGCCATCGGTGAGTCGATGCGGGAGTCGATGCCCGCGGCGTTGCCCGAGTTGGCACGGAGCACGCTCGGCGCGGCTCCCTGAGCGTCACGCGCCCGCTCGGGCCTCGATCAAATTCAGCGCCTCGCGAAACCGCAGGTTCTCGACCGCGTCGCTCAACGCTGCGAATTCGCTGGGTCTGAAGGTGTCGCGCAGGGCCGGCGCGAGGCCTTGGAAACGCTCGTTGGCCATCAGATCGTGGTGGCGGAGCAGGGCGACGAGTTCGTCCATCGCCTCGGGCGTCATCGGCACGCTCGGGCGCTCGTCGGAGACGCTCAGCGCCAGCGCGGCTTGGCTGGCGTTGTGCAGGCGCTGCAGCTCGAAGGCGAGCGCGCTCATGGCGGCTGTGGTGGTGGATGTTGTCGTTGGTTCGTTGGCGGATGCGGTGGCCGCGGTGGCTGCGGTAGCCGCCTCATCCTTGCCTTCGGCCGGCTGGCGCAACAGCGTCTCCAGGCCCTTCGCCCGGCGCTGCACGAGACTTGCGCCCAAGATGCCGGCGCTGCCGCAAAGCTTGTGCGCGCGGCCTGCGAGCAAGCGGCGTTCGGCATCACCCGTGGGTGCGATGGCCTCGGCATTCATCAGGTCGGTGAACTCGCGGAACAAGCGCTTGAGCAAGCTCAAGAACAGCGCCACATCGTTGCCGAGTCGCGTGGCCGCGTCTTGGGTGTCGATGCCCAAGATGATCGGCCAGTTGGCATTGGCGGCCGATGGCGCATCGGGCAAGCGCGGGCGCACGGGCAGCTGCGTGCCGCGGTGCCGCTCCACATGCAGGCGCACGGTGTCGATCAAGCCAACGGGGTTGAATGGCTTGCTCAAGAAGTCGCTCATGCCGGCTTCCATCGCGCGCTGGCGCTCGGCCAGCAATGCGCCTGCAGTCAGGGCGATCACCGGCAGCGCGCGAAGGCCGAGGTCGTTGCGGATGATGCGCGTGGCTTCCAGGCCGTCCATGCCGGGCATTTGGATGTCCATCAGCACGAGATCGAAGTTGGTTTTTTCGATGCGGTCGATCGCATCGATCGCGGTGTTGCAGGTGTCCACGAGTGCGCCCTCGCGGCTCAATACGCGGTAGGCCACTTCGCGGTTGACATCGCTGTCATCAACCACCAACACGCGAACCTCCGGCAAGCGCAGCACGCCAGCGGCTGGCGCATGAAGGCCATCGTGGCCATCCACGCAGGTGGGCGGCGCAGCTTGCGCAAAGGCGCCGCTGTCATCGCCAGGCAACGCATCTGCCATCGCACTCGCCATCGCACTTGCCATCGCACTTGCCAGCGCGAAGGGCAGCGTCACGCTGAATTCGCTGCCATGCCCGGGTGTGCTTTGCAGCGTCACATCGCCGCCCATCATCGCAACAAGCTCCCGCACGATCGACAGGCCCAGGCCGGTGCCGCCGAAGCGCCGCGTGGTCGATGCATCGGCTTGCGCAAAGGGCTGGAAGAGGCGGGGTTGGGCATCGGCTGCGATGCCGATGCCGGTGTCGGTCACATCGAAGCCAAGCTGCACGCCGAGCGCGCTGCTGCCGAGCACCTGCACACTCAAGCGCACGCTGCCGGACTCGGTGAACTTGATCGCGTTGGCGAGCAAATTGCCGAGGATCTGCCGCAGCCGAAGCTCATCACCGCGAACGCGCGGCGGCAGCGCATCGGGCAGTTCGAAGTGAAAGGTCAAGCCCTTGGCCTCGGCCTGCGCGCTGTAGAGCGAGGCCACGCCGTCGAGCAGCGAACGAAGATCGAAAGGCGCGTCTTCCAGGCTGCCTTCGCCGGCTTCGATCTTGGCGAGGTCGAGCACATCGTTGACCACGGCGAGCAGCGAGCGGCTCGCCAGCTGCACCTTGTTGACGAAGCCGCGTTGCTCTGTATCGAGACGGCTTTGCTCGAGCAAGTAGGTCAGGCCGATCATCGCGTTCAGCGGTGTGCGGATCTCGTGGCTCATGTTGGCGAGGAACTCGCTCTTGGCCGCATTGGCTTTCTCTGCGCGCTCGGTCGCGCTGCGCCATTGCTGCTCTGCGAGGTTTTGCAGCGTCACGTCTTGCGAGACGACGAGCGTGCGAATGGGTTGGCCTTCTGAGTCGCGTTCCCAGATGGCGGAAAGTTTGATGTCGATCACGTCACCCCAGCGGGTGACGAGCGCCACCTCGGCATCGCGGAGCACACCGTCGCGCAAGAACGCTGGCGCCAGCACCGCTTTGACATGCGCTTGCGACTCCGGCGTCATGAAGTCGCGAAGCGGGTGGCCCAGTACATCGGCCGCCTCATAACCCATGCGTTCAAGCCAGGTTTCGCTCACGTTGACGATCTCTCGCGCGGTGTTCGATGAATGCATCATCACCGGCGTTTTCTCGTAAAGCACGCGGAAGTGCATTTCGCGCTCGGCAAGCCTGGCGGCAACGGCGCGGGCGCGGTCGAGCGTGGCGGCAAGCGCCATGGGCGGCACCAGCGTGATGAGCAAAGGCACGTAGAACATCGCCTCGCTGTAGCGGCCAAGCCTCGGTGGTGCCTGGAAGATGCCGGTTGCGATCAGCCAGCCGATCAAGATCGAACACATCAGCACGCCGACTGCTGCTGCCGCAAAGCGCCCCATGGCGGCCACGAGCACGAGCATGACCGACACATAGACGTAAGCGAACGGCAGCTCGGTCGGCGCGAGCAGGGCGGTTGCGCCGGCCAGCAGCAAGGTGGCAAGCACCTCAGGCTTGCATACGCGCTCAAGCAGCTCACGCCAGCTGCGCGCAATCAAATAAAAGCCGATCGGCAACGCCGAGACGCTGCCGATCGCCCTGCCTTCGAACCAAGAGAACCACACCTTCTCGAACGGCGCGAGGCCGAGCATCGACAGCGTGCCTGCACCCAGCAAGGCGCCCACCAGTGCCGGCACGATGCCGCCGATCAACAAGGCCTGCACCAGCTTGCCAGCGTGTTGCACGCACTCGCTTGGCTTTGCCCAGCGCTTGAGCAAAAGCCCGCCAAGCGCAATCTCGACGGTGTTGCCCGGGAGGAACGCGAGCGTTATGCGCAGCGGGTCGCCAAACGCCAGATTGGCCGCAACATTCGCGCCGGCTGCACTCAAGAGCAACGCCGGCCAATCGCGCATCGGCCGCCAAAACAGCATCGCCACGGCAACGGCGTTGGCATACCAAAGCGTTGCAATGTTGCTGGGTTGGCGCGAGAGGGCAATGGCACCGTAGGCGAGCACGAAGTACTGCAGCGCCATGACGGCGGCGGCCCACAACAGCGAGCGCGCTGGCGCACCGCTGAGGGTGGCGTTGGCCGAAGTTGAAGGTGCTGGCATGCCAGCCCGCCCGGGCACTGGGAAGGCTCTCAGTCAGCGGCGGCGGCGCCAGAGCGCCACGCCAGCCAGAACCGCCGCCAATGCCAACGCGCCGCCGGCGATCCAGCGGGTGGCGCCCGTGCGGCTGCTTTGGTAGTCGAGCGCATCGCTGTCGATCCAGCGCCGTGCGGCGTTGTCGCGCGCCAAGGGGTTGACGTTGCGCAGGCCGAGCTCAAGCGCTTGGCCGATGTCAGGCCGATTCTTCGGGTAGGCAAAACTCAGCTCGTACTGAAAGCCCACTGGCGCATGAACCTGCAGACCCTGGAGCCGCTCCTCGCGGATCACGAAGCCCACGCTGGCGATATCGGCCACGGCCGCGTGCGCTTTGCCCGAGAGCAAGAGGTGCAGTGCCGTGGCATCGTCAGGCACGGCCAGCCATTGGATCGCTGGGTAGCGCTCACGCACGTAAGCCTCCACCGCATAGCCCTTGCCCACGGCCACCACCTTGCCTGCCAGATCGGCCAGCGAGTGCCTCGCAGGCTCGCCGCTCGGCATGACCAGCACCGCAGGCACCGACACATAAGGCCGCGAAAAATCGAGATAGGCCGCGCGCTCAGGCGTGGGCCGCACCGAAGAGATCAGGTCGACCCGGCCCTCGCGGGCGGCGGTCAATATGTCGCTCAGGTTGCCTGCTGGCAGGTAGTCGACTTGCAAGCTCGATGCGGTGGCAATGGTCTGAAAGATGTCGATCGACAAGCCGCGTATCTCGCCGCTCTTGTCTTGGTAGACGAACGGCCCGTAGTCTTTTTCGGGCGCAAAGCGAACACGCAGCTCTTTCGCACTGGCCACCACCGCGGTGGCCTGCAATGCTCCGGCGGTGACGCTGCAGCTCAGCATGGCGAGCACCAGCGCTGCGATCCCGCGCGTGATGCCTTGCCGCGTTGCACTCATGTCTTGCCGTGTTGCACTCATGCCGAAGGAAGCTTCGTGTCCAGCGGCATGACCATGCAGCGGCCTCGGCCAGCGGCCTTGGCTTCATAGAGGGCTTTGTCTGCAGCGTCTATCAGCGCGTTCGGGTCGGGTGCGGCGCGGGGTGCCCGGCCGGGCGGCGGCGTGCCCGCGGCACCGACCGATACCGTCACCCATGCGCCAATGGGTGAGTCGACGTGCGGCAAGTGCAAGGCCGCCACCGCATCCACCACTTGCTGAGCGATGTGGCCGGCGCCCGGCAACTCGGTCTGCGGCAGGAGCATCGTGAATTCTTCGCCGCCATAGCGGGCCACGCAGTCGGCCGGCCGTTGAACGACCGACTGCAGCACTTCGGCGATGCGCCGCAGGCAGGCGTCGCCAACAACGTGGCCATAGTGATCGTTGTAGCGCTTGAAGTGATCCACATCGATCATCAACATGCAAAGCGGGTCGCCCGTGCGCCGGGCGCGCTCGCATTCGCTTTTGATCTGCTCGTCGAAGCGGCGGCGGTTGCCCAAGCCGGTGAGGCCATCAACCAAGGCCGCGCGGCGCAGGTTGTCAGAAAGCATCTTCAGGCGCAGTTGTGTGCGCACGCGGGCTTGCACGGCTTCGGCCGGCGGCGGCTTGCGGATGAAGTCTGCGGCGCCCGCGGCGAAGCCGGCGACCTCGGTTTCAACATCACGGTGGCTGGTGATGAAGATGATGGGCACCTCGGCAAATCGCGAATCGGCCTTCATGCGTGCGCAGAGTTCGAAGCCGTTCATGCCGGGCATTTCAGCGTCGACCAGCACCACATCGGGCACGCTGGCTTCCATCAGCTTCAGGGCATCGAGGCCCGACAACGCGAACCGCAAATGGCCCATGCCGGTCAGCATGCGGCTGAGCACTTGAATGCCGCCAGCGTCATCGTCGACCAGCAGCAGCGACGGGATCGGGGCGTTGGGCAGTGGCAGGAGTTCGGCAGAAAGATTGGGTGGTGGCGCCTTGAAGGTACTGCGGTTCATGGTGCGTGATGCTCGGTCGACGACGGGGGCTTCGGATGGGCAACGACTGAAAGGGTCTCGGGCAGTGGCTCGGCCAAACCGCGCCACACGGTTCGGTTGCGACCGGCGGCTTGGGCCTCGGCCAGCGCGGAGGCAGCGGCTTGGCGGAGCACACCGTGGTGCAGTTCGGCGCGCCCCGATGAAGGGTCAGGCGTGGCCCAGGTTCCGAGGCCGATGCTCAGCGTCAACCGGCTGCCGATGGGCGATGCGGGATGCGCAAGGCTCAACGCCTGCATGCCGATGGCCAATCGCGTGGCCAAGGCGGTGGCGCCTGCGGCGTCGGTTGCGGGCAGCAGCAAGGCGAACTTGTCGCCGCCGTAGCGGGCAGCGAGGTCGCCTGCGCGACTGGTGAGGCTTTGAACGAGGCGTGCGATGCGGCGCAGGGTTTCATCACTCGCACTCGCACTCGTGCCTTGCGCCTCGGTGTAAGTGCGCCAGTGGTCGATGTCAGCCAGCAGGAGCGACAAAGGCTGGCCGCTCCTTTTGGCACGTGCCCATTCGAGTGCGAGTTGCTCGTTCAGCCGCTGGCTGTTGGCCAGGCCGGTGAGCCAGTTCTGTTGGTCGAGCGTTGCCAAGGCGCACACGAGCCGGCGCAGGCGCAAGTGCATCGCCACGCGCGCACGCAGCGCAGGGCCTGCCACGGGCTTGGTGATGAAATCGGCCGCGCCCATTTCGAACACCGCGGTCTCGATCTGAGGCTCGCTGTGCTGGGTCACGAAGATCACCGGAATGTCGGCCAACTCGGCATCGGCGCGCAGCGCACGAAAGACCTCGAAGCCATTCATTCCCGGCATTTCGGCATCGAGCAAGATGAGCTCCGGCCGCCATGCCTGCGCTTGTTGCAGCGCATCGGCACCTGAACTCGCGAAGCGAAGTTCGGGGTAGCCCGAGAGCAAGCGGCACAACCACTGAATCGTGCCCGGATCGTCATCGACCAGCAGGATGCGCGCATCCGCCAAGCCCGGCAGCTGCGGCGGCATGCGCCCGAAGCTGTTTGCGTGAACGCCGGGTGGATTCATGTGAGCGCTGCTGGGCGTGGAAAGCGCAGAGAAAAGCAGCTGCCTTTGCCGGGGCCGCTCGCAAGAAGCAGTTGCCCGCCCATCGCGGCGGTCAACTCGCGGGTCAACAGCAAGCCCAAGCCGGTGCCGGGCACTGCAGATGCATCGTGCCCAAGGCGGTTGTACGGCTCAAAGAGTTGAGTGCGTTGCGACTCGCTCAAGCCCGGCCCGCTATCGGCAACGCAGATGACAAGCTCATTGCCTTCATCGCGCACCACCACATCGACTCTGCCGTTCTTTCCGCCATATTTAATGGCGTTGGAAAGCAAGTTGGACACGCATTGATGTAGCCGCCGAGGGTCCCCGGCAATCACCGCAGGCGACGCCTGAACATCGACCGCAACACGCGTGCCCGCAGCCGCCGCAGGGATGGCTAACTCGGCGCAAACACCGTCAATGACGCGCTCAATCTCCACATCACTCGTCTCGACGCGAAACTTCCCCGCCTGCAGCCGCCCGAGATCGATCACGTCGTGCATCAAGCCCTTGAGCCGGAGCGCTGCTTGGCCGATGTACTCCAGCCGCGCGAGCTGCACACCGGCGAGCGGCGCCTTCTTGTCCTCACTCGCCAAAGCCGCGAGCCCCAAGATGGCGTTGAGCGGGTTGCCCATCTCGTGGGCGATGAAAGAGAGCATCGCCTGCGTGGTGCGGCTCGTGCCGCGATCGTCAGTGTGGCGGCGGTTTTGCAGGCCGAGGCGATCGGGCGGAGGCATGCCCGCGTCAGTGCTGCCTTGCAGCGCCGCGCGCGCTGCTCGCAAGTCAGCCCGTGCACTGCGCTTGCGCTCGACGAGACGGCGCACGCGGGCGTGCATCACGATGGAGGAGAAGGGCTTGCCGATGAAGTCGTCAGCACCGGCCTCGAACGCCTTCGCTTCGAAATTGGCCGTGTTGAATTGCGTGACGAACACGACCTCGGGCCGGTGCGAATCGCTCTCGCTCTTGAGGCGCCTGCAGACTTCAAAGCCATCGAAGCCAGGCATGTCGATGTCGAGCAGCACGAGGTCGGGCGAGAGCGTGACCGAGAGCGCAAGTGCTTCTGCGCCGTCAAGGGCGAAGTGACAGTCGCCTATGTCGGTCAGCAAGTGCTGCAGCACCTGGATGGCCGAGGCGTCGTCGCCGACCACGAGCAGGCAGGGGCGAGCGGCAGCGTCGCGTTCGCTGAAGCCCGCGTGGCTCTCGTCGCGCTGCAGCTGAGCCTTCACACGCGCCAGCACTTGCGAGGCCACGAAGGGTTTTGAGATGAAGTCGGCCGCGCCCATATCGAAGAGCGATGCTTCGATCTCGGGATCGGTGTGGCTGGTCGCGAATACCACGGGCACATCAGCTGTTTTCGGATCGGCGCGCAAAGTCTTGAAGACTTCGTAGCCGCTCACCTCGGGCATGTCCGCATCGAGCAGGATCAGATCGGGGCGCCGGGTACGCACCATCGCCAAGGCATCGATACCGCTGGTCGCAAAGCTCACCTGTGCATAGGTCGACAGCATGCTCCCCAGCTGACGAATGGCAGCAAGATCGTCATCCACCACGAGCAGCCGAACCTTCGCGGGCGGAGCAGTGGCCTTTCGCGCGTGACCCAGGGTTGGCTTTGGGGAGTAGGCCCCGGCCGCTTCGGAAAGATCGCCGATCGAAAGCTTTAAATTTGGTTGGGCGCTGGGCCTGGCGGCGCTCTCGTCGGGGGTTTGATGCAGATGAGCCATGGTCTGCTCGTGCTCGGCCTAAAGCGGTGACAGGCGGCTTTCACCGCGGTCGAGCCATGCTTCGATTCGCTCGGCGAGCACACGCACGTCGAGCGGTTTGGTCCAGTAGTCGTCGAAGCCGGAGCCCATGGCATCGGCGATCTGGTCGTTCATGGCATCGGCGGAAAGCGCAATGCAGATCGTGTTCCTGACGAGCGAATCACCGCGCAGCGACCTGACGATCCCTTGGCCGGAGAGGCCGGGCAGGTTGATGTCGGTCAGCACCACGGTGGGCTGCAGCGTTTGCGCCAGCGCCAGCCCCGTGAGGCCGTCAGCCGCGTGGAAGATGCGCCATCCGGGCCGGCATTGCAAAGCTTCTTGCACGAGCAAGGCGTTGACCGGGTCGTCTTCGATGTAGAGCACGGTCACATCGTCATCGTGCCGGTTCGGCACCTTCAGTGCGATCACTTCAGGGCTCACGACTGGCAAGCCCGCGTCACCATGGACCGGCAAGATGATGCTGAAGGTGGAGCCGCGGCCAGGCTCGCTGTCGACATCGATCCGCCCTCCCATCGACTCGACCAGTTGCCTGCTGATCACCAAGCCGAGGCCGCTGCCTTCGATCTTGGAGTTCTCGGCGCCGAGGCGGTCGAACGGGCGGAACAGCCGGCTGCGCTGGCTGTCATCGAGACCTGGGCCTTGGTCGGTGATGCAAAGGCTCGCATGTTC
>JAYWGR010000050.1:0-31624 GCA_043778145.1 Rhizobacter sp. | reverse complement strand
CGGCCGCTGGTTGCCATCGTCGCCGGCAGCAAAGTCTCGACCAAGCTCAGCATCCTGCAAGCGCTGGCCCACAAGGTTGATCAGCTGATCGTCGGTGGTGGTATTGCAAACACCTTCATGCTGGCCTCGGGCTTGGCGATTGGCAAATCGCTCGTCGAGCCGGACCTCGTCGCCGAGGCCAAGGCGATCATCGAGATGATGCAAGCGCGCGGCGCGGCCGTGCCGATACCGAGCGATGTGGTCGTGGCGAAACGCTTTTCTGCGGACGCGCCGGCGCGCACGGTCGCGGCTGGCGCGGTTGAGGCCGATGACTTGATCCTCGACATCGGGCCTGACACCGCAGCGCAGCTCGCCGCGATCATCGAGCGCGCCGGCACCGTGGTGTGGAATGGGCCGATGGGTGTGTTCGAATTTCCGGCTTTCGAAGGCGGCACGCGTGCGTTGGCCGAGGCGATTGCCAAGTCACCGGCGTTCAGCATTGCGGGCGGCGGAGACACGCTGGCGGCCATCGCGAAGTACGGCATCGAGCAGCACATTGGCTACATCTCGACGGGCGGTGGCGCTTTTCTCGAAGTGCTGGAAGGCAAGACCTTGCCGGCGTTCGAGATCCTTGAGCGCCGCGCCGCGGGCTGAGCACCGGCTTTTCAACGTCCCTCAGGAGAACCGATCATGGCCCTCGTCTCGCTGCGCCAAGTGCTCGATCACGCCGCCGAATTCGGCTACGGCGTGCCTGCCTTCAACGTCAACAACCTCGAACAGATCCAGGCCATCATGGAGGCCGCGCAAGAAACGCAGTCGCCCGTGATCTTGCAGGCCTCGGCGGGTGCGCGCAAATACGCGGGTGAGCCTTACCTGCGGCACATGGTGCTGGCGGCCGTTGAATCCCACCCCGACATTCCGGTCGTCTTGCACCAAGACCATGGCGCATCGCCCGCGGTCTGCCAGCAGTCGATTCGCTCTGGCTTCACCAGCGTGATGATGGACGGCTCGTTGAAAGAAGACGCGAAAACGCCTGCCGAGTACGACTACAACGTCGAGGTCACGCGCAAGGTGGTGGAGTTCTCGCACGCGATTGGCGTGTCGGTCGAAGGCGAACTCGGGTGCCTGGGTTCGCTGGAGACCGGTGAGGCCGGCGAGGAAGATGGCGTTGGCGCCGAAGGCAAGTTGACGCACGACATGATGCTCACCGACCCGGAGCAAGCGAAGGATTTCGTCGCCCGCACGGGTGTTGATGCACTGGCGATTGCGATCGGCACGAGCCACGGCGCCTACAAGTTCACCCGCAAGCCGACGGGCGACATCCTCGCCATCGAGCGCATTGCGCGCATCCATTCAGCCGTACCGAACACACACCTCGTGATGCACGGCTCATCGAGCGTGCCGCAGGAATGGCTCGCGATCATTCGCCAATACGGCGGCGACATCAAAGAGACGTATGGCGTGCCGGTCGAAGAGATTCGCCGCGGCATTCAAAGCGGCGTGCGCAAGATCAACATCGACACCGACATTCGCCTCGCGATGACCGGCGCCATGCGCAAGGTCTTCGCCGAGCAACCCAGCGAGTTCGATCCGCGCAAGGCGCTGATCGAGGCGCGCAAGGCAGCGCGCGGCATCGTCAAGGCGCGCTTTGAAGCGTTTGGTTGTGCGGGCCACGCCGCCAAGATCAAGCCGATCACGCTCGATGCGATGGCGCTGCGCTACCACTGAGCCGGCGATGCTCAAGGCGGTGATTTGGGATGTTGACGGCACCGTTGCCGAAACCGAGCGCGACGGCCACCGCATCGCCTTCAACCAGGCGCTGATGGAGCTTGGCGCGCCGTGGCAGTGGGATGTGACAACCTACGGCCGCCTGCTGCGCGTGACCGGCGGCTTTGAGCGCTTGCTGTTTGACATGTCGACCCGGCCAGATGCGCCGCCGAGCGATGCTGAGCGGGCCTTGCTCGCTCGCACCGTCCATTTGCGCAAAAACGAGATCTATGCCGATTTGATCGCTGCCGGCGCCATCTCGGCGCGGCCGGGTGTGGCGCGGTTGATGGACGAATGCGAGGCGGCGGGCATTCAGCTCGCAGTCGCGACGACCACGAGCCGATCGAACGTCGAAGCGCTGTTCGCGAGCCTCTTCGGCAAGGCGTGGCGGCGCCGGTTTGCCGCGGTGGTTTGTGCTGAAGACGCACCCGCGAAAAAGCCCGATCCACAGGCGTACCGGCTAACACTCGAACGGCTCGGCATCACTGTCATGCAAGCGAGCAACCAAGCGAGCAACCAAGCGACGAACCAAGCGACCGAGCAAGTGATTGCCATCGAAGACTCGCCGAATGGATTGATGGCGGCCACCGCGGCCGGCATCGTGACGCTGGTCACACGAAGCGCTTACTTTGCAGGCGATGAGTTTGCGGGCTGCGCCGCCATCTGCGATGACCTCGATCACGAGCTGCAATGGGCCGGCGGAAGCAGCCCACGCACTGACATTGCCGCGCTCACTGTGCTGCTTGCGGCGCGCACTGCTTCACAGTCGATGACGCGGCACTAGTACACACTCGCCGATCGCAAAGCGGACCCAAAGCTGATGTGAATCAGCGATGCTTCGCTGTCGCTGTAAGAAAGCTGACTCTGCCGTGACCAAGGTTGGCAGTCCACATGGACGCACCTCACGCTTCAACATTCAACGCAATCACCTGAAGGAATTCATCATGCAAAAGACTCTCAAATCCAGCCTTGCCGTCGCCACTGCTGCTGCCGCTTTGTTCTCTATGGGCGCTACTTTCTCCACGGCCGTCCAGGCAGCCGACGAGATGGGCGTTCATTGCGTCGGCATCAACAGCTGCAAAGGCACGTCGGACTGTAAGACTGCAAAGAGCGAGTGCAAGGGCCAAAACAGCTGCAAGGGCATGGGCTGGACCGCCAAGAAGAACGAGGCCGAGTGCAAGGCGGCTGGCGGCACTGTGGGGAAGTAAATTGATTCAGGGCTTCGGCCTCGGGCTGCGTACCGAGCACTACGCGGACTTTCTCGGAGAGGCCAAGCCCAGAGTCGATTGGCTCGAAATCGTCTCTGAGAACTACATGGTGCCGGGCGGCAAGCCGCTCGCACGACTCGATGCGATACGCCGTGACTACCCCGTGGTGATGCACGGCGTGTCGTTGTCGATTGGCAGCAGTGACGATCTCGACCTCGACTACCTCCATGCGCTCAAAAGTCTCGCAGCGCGCATTGAGCCCGCATGGATTTCGGATCACCTTTGCTGGACGGGCGTCGATCACCATAACCTGCACGACTTGTTGCCGATGCCTTACACCGAGGCCGCGCTGCAGCACCTCGTTCCCCGGATAGAGAGAGTGCAAGAGTTTCTCGGCCGCCGATTGGTGATCGAGAATGTTTCGAGCTATGTGACTTTCGCAGACGATGAGATGAGCGAGTGGAAGTTCGTTTCAGAGTTGCTGGCGCGTGCGGACTGTGAATTGCTGCTGGATGTCAACAATGTCTATGTGAGCAGTCGCAATCACGGCTTTGATGCTCGAGTGTTCATTGATGCGTTGCCGAGTCAGCGCATCCGTCAGATTCATTTGGCCGGTCATGAAGACCACGGCACACACTGCATTGACACACACGACCATCCTGTGCGTGACGAGGTTTGGCAGTTGTATGCCCACACGCTCAAACGCCATGGCGCGGTGCCCGCCATGATCGAACGGGACGATCACATCCCGCCTTTGGTTGAGTTGCTGGCCGAGTTGGAGCACGCGCGCTGCGTGCAACGCGAGGCACTTGCATGACGTTGATCGCGCAGCAAGCGGCGCTCAAGCGAGCGATCGTCGATGGTGACGAGGCGCCCGGTGTGCGTGGGCACTTGCAGATTTATCAACAGGCGTACGCATCGAGGCTGACCGCCGCGCTGCTCGACAACTTCGGCACGGTTCCTCGGGTGCTTGGCGACGATGCATTCGACGCCTTGGCGCACGCCTACATTGCCGCACACCCGTCGCGGCATGCGTCGATCCGTTGGTTTGGCGATTGCCTGCCGCAGTTCATGGCCACGCGCGATGACTTGGTGCCGCATCCGGCGCTGGTCGATCTGGCGCGATTGGAATGGGCATTGCGCGGCGCATTCGATGCGGCCGATGCCGTGCCACTGAAGGCGACAGACCTCGAGGACGTGCACGCCGCTCATTGGCCGGATCTGGTGTTCGCCTTCATGCCAGGCTTGGAGCTTTTGTCGCTGCACTGGAATGTGGGCCCGGTATGGCGCGCGCTCCAGGGCGATGACGACTCCGACATGCCCGAGCCCGAAGCGCTCGACCATCACCTGGTGGTCTGGCGCCAGGCGCTCGCACCTCGCTGGCGCGCGCTCGACGCCCTCACTGCAAAGCTGATGCAAGGCGCCCTCCAGCGCATGACCTTCGGTGAGCTGTGCGCGCTTGCGGCCGAAGAGCTGCCTGAAGCCGATGCGGCCGCCTTCGTTGCCGGCACATTGCGCGCGTGGATCAACGATGGGCTGTTGATCGGCGCTTGAGGCCATGCCGGCAGGATTGAACCCGGCAGGGCAATCTCTGCGCTAGACCACGCAAGTCCGGTTCTTGCCGGTGCGCTTGGCCTCATAAAGGCCCTGGTCGGCACGCTCTAGCGCATCTTCGATTCGTTCATCCGCGCGATACGCCGTGACGCCCGCTGAGAAGGTCACGAAGACTTGCTTGCTCTCGTGCATGAAGAGGCCGCCGGTGAGCGAGCGCTGCAGGCGCGTGAGGATTTGCTGGCCTTCGTCGACCGGCGTGGCAGGCAGCAGCACAACGAACTCTTCACCGCCGTAGCGGGCCACGTGGTCACTTGGACGCAGCGTGGCACTCACCAAAGCGGCGAGTGACTTCAAAGCTTCGTCGCCCACGCTGTGGCCGAGCTCGTCGTTCAAGCGTTTGAAGTTGTCGATGTCGAGCAGCGCGACCGAGAGCACATCGCCCGCGCGCACGTGGCGCGCTTGCTCGATCTCGAAGGCCTGCAGCAAGCCGCGGCGGTTCGCGATCTGCGTGAGCTGGTCGGTCGAGACTTCGTCTGACAAGCGCTTCATCTCGCGTTCGAGTTCGATCACGCGCTGTGTGAGATCAGTCGCCTTGCGGTGCTCGTCGGACAAGCGTTGCTGCGTTTGCTCAACCAACGAGTGCACGCTGCGGCTTTCTTCGACCATCTCGCGCACCGTACCGGCCAGGCTTTCGAGCGAGTCGGCGCTTTCGATCACGTCGGCATAGCGGCCCACGCTCGCGTGGAAGTTGCCGGTGCTGGAGCTGAGCTGATCGAGCTCGCTCAGCATGCGGTGGATCAGGCTCTTGAGCGAGTCGCGTGCGTTCTCGCGATCCGCGCGCAGCTGGCCTTGCTGTTCGCGTGTTGCGCGCAGCAGCTCGCTCACGGCGCGCACGCCGCGTGAGCTCAGGCCTTCGGCGATGCGCTCGCGCATGGCTTCGCATTGGCCGCGGGCCCAACTGTCGTTTTCGGCGAGGTCGGTCAGGCTCTCGGTGAGTTCTTGGCACAGCGTGCCGAGCTCGTCAACAAGCCGGTGGCGTTGCGCCAAAACCAATTCGGCGCGCTGGCACCAGTTGGCCATTTCGGCCGACAACTCGTTGCCCGCGCCTTCGTTGCGCACGCGCTCGAGCATCGCTTCAAGCGCCGCGGCCAGCTCGTGCGGCACGCCCGAATTCGACGGCAATGCGGCTTGCACTGTGCCCGCGATTTGGCTGGCGATTGGCTGCCAGGCGTTGATCTGCTCGGGGGCGGCAGCGGCGGGTGCAGCCGCTTCGGGAGGGGTGGTGGCGGTGACCACTGATTCGGGCACGGCTGGAGAGGCGGCGGGGGCTGCGACCTCGCCGCCGAGGGGTGCGGTGTCAGTCAAACCTTCGGCTTGCGCGGATTCGGCCGAATCGCTTTCCCAGCTGGCAATCAGCTGGAGCAGGCGCTGCTGGAGCCGCCCAGCGTCGCTCCGGCTGCCCGACAGCACGCGTTGCAAGCTTTCTTTCTTGCGCGCGGCAGTCCAGTTGCGGCCACTGCGTTCGATGCCGCGCACGGCGCGCTCGATCAGCGTCGCAAGCCATGCGCCGTCGCCGCTCGGGCCAGCCTCTGCGGTCGTACGGTCGCTCGACGCTTGCGCCGCTGCCACCGGCGCCGCTTCCCCAGCCTCGGCGCTGTAGGCGCGCGCATAGTTCTCCGGCGTGGGCTCAAGCCGATCGGCGGCGAGCCGGCGCAGCGTGGCCTTGGCGAGTTGCGCGGGCGTGGGCGTTGAGCCTGCGGTTGAGGCCTGCGCGCCGGGCAAATCGGCGGGCAGGGTGGGGGAGAAGCTGGGTCGCGCTGTCGTCATACCGGTCCCGAAAACTCAAGCAGTCGTCACACCAGGGGTTTGATGCGCGTCTCGCGCCCGTCGGCGAAACGATTGATCACGTCAGTCACGCCAGTCACGTCGATGCTGTCGGCCCGGCCGATCCACGGCGCTTTGCGCGGCAAGATGGTTTGGTACAGCCAGGTTTCTATGTCGGCCGGCGGCTGTGGCCGGCTGAACAAAAAGCCTTGCATCACACCGCAGCCGAGGCGGTGCAGCACTTCCATTTGACGCAGGTTCTCAACGCCCTCGGCCACCACGCGCAAGCCCAGCGAACGCGCGAGCGCAATGATCGCCGTGACGACGGCTGAGCTCTGCGGCGTCATGCCGAGATCGCGCACGAAGCTGCGGTCGATCTTGAGCTCGCTGATCGGCAAGGTGGTCAGGTAGGCGAGTGAGGAGTAGCCGGTGCCGAAGTCATCGATTGAAATCTCGACGCCAATCTCGTTGAGGCGGTGCAGCGCCGGGATGACGTTTTGCAAGTCCTTCATCAGCCCGGTCTCGGTGATCTCGAGCTCGATGGCGTGATGCGGCACGCCGTAGGTGGTCACGGCGTTGTGGATGTACTCAACGAGGTCGCTGCGCTCGAACAAGCGGTTGGGCAGGTTCACGGCGATCGAA
This sequence comes from Rhizobacter sp., assembly GCA_043778145.1. Taxonomy (GTDB): domain Bacteria; phylum Pseudomonadota; class Gammaproteobacteria; order Burkholderiales; family Burkholderiaceae_C; genus LMDS01. Next base: position 24,650 of record JAYWGR010000050.1, on the reverse strand, counting down.
TCGGCAAAGCCAAAACTGTCTTGCCACAAGCGCGCTTGGCGAGCTGCCTCGCGAATGGCCCACTCGGAAAGCGGGACGATCAAGCCGGTTTCTTCGGCCAGCGGAATGAACTCGCCTGGCGGCACGAGCACGCCGTTGCGGCGCCATCGCATGAGGGCCTCGGCGCCGACCATCCTTGCGCCGCGCACGTCGATCTTCGGCTGGTAGTGCAGCACGAGCTCATCGCGTTCGATCGCCTTGTGCAAGGCGCTCTCCAGCTCCAACTTCTCGCGGCCCTGGCCGGCAAGTGCGGGCCGGTAGATCGAGGATGAATTGCGACCGGCGGCCTTGACCGAATACATCGCCACATCGGAGTTGCGCAGCAGGTCGGCCACCGAGTTGCCGTCGCGCGGGAACAGCGCAATGCCGACGCTGGCGGTCACAAAGCACTCTTGCCCGCCCACGAAGATCGGCTCGCGCATGAGGTCAAGAATGCGCGCGGCGACGCGCTCTGCGTCGCGCTCGTCGGTCACTTCAGGAAGCAGCGCGACGAACTCATCGCCGCCATACCGGCCCACGGCCTCCAGCGTGCGGTGCGAGCGCGAGCCCATCGATTCGAGCGCGCTTTCCATGACTTGATCGGAGTGGCGCACGCATGAGCGCAAGCGCCGTGAAACCTCCATCAGCAGCTCATCGCCGGCGCCGTGGCCGAGCGTGTCGTTGATGATCTTGAAGCGATCAAGGTCGATCAGCAGCAGGGCAACTTGGTGGTTCAGCCGGCGCGCTTGTTCAAGGGCGCGTTCGGTGCGCCAGATCAGTTGGCGGCGGTTCGGCAGGCCAGTCAGCGTGTCGAAGTTGGCGAGGTGGCGGATGCGGTCCTCGGCCAAGCGGCGATCGGTCACGTCTTGCACGATGCCGCTGTAGGCCAGCAGCACGCCGTGCTCGCCGAATTCAGGCTCGGCTTCGGCGTGGACGATGCGCTGGCGGCCATCGCGCAGCGTCAGCGGCACATCAGTTGCCAGCACCGAGCTGTGCTTGACGACGTCGTGCAGCACGCTCAAGAGGCCGCTGCGGTCGTCAGACGACAGCATGCGCAGCAGAGTGCGGAAGTCGAGGTGGTCTTCCGGCCCGAGCCCGAAGACGCGCAGGCCTTCGCTCGAGAAGATTGGGTCGCCGTGACCGCGCTTCCAGTCAAAACTGCCCATGCGCGCCAGGTCTTGCGCGCGCGCGAGCCGCGACTTTGCGCGTTCGAGCTCCATCCGCGTGCGAGACGAGCGCAGCAAGTAACGCAAACGCCCCGCAAGCAAGCTCCACTGCGTCGATTTGACGAAGAAGTCGGTCGCGCCGGCCTCGTAGGCGCGGGTGATCGAGGCATCGTCATCGAGGCCGGTCAACATGAGCACCGGCATCGATTCGAATCCCGGCAGCACACGCAAGGTGCGGCAGGTGTCGAAGCCGTCGATGCCGGGCATCAGCGCGTCGAGCACCACGACATCGGGCACCCAATGCGCGAGCATCTCGATGGCTTGTTCGCCGTTGATGGCTTCGGTGATCGTGAAGCCGCGTTCGCGCAGTGCAATTGATGTGAGCAGCAGATTGACTTCGTCGTCATCAACCAACAGCACTTTGGGCTGGCCGCCCGTTTGACCGTCGATCCCGTCGTCATCGACCGCCGCCGCATTCACTTTCATGGATAGCTGCCCAGCAGATGTTTGACAGCTTTTAACACGCGTTCGAGTTCAGCGTCCATGGCGTCGAGGTGTTTGTCGAGGTCAGCGGTATTCGCTGTTCGGATCATGGCGTCGATCTCGGCGCAGATGGCGGCCAGTTTGATGGCGCCGATGCTGGCCGATGAAGACTTGAGCGTGTGCGTGACATGGCGGATCGCCGCCAGGTCGTGCGCCGGACGCGCTGCGACGAACTGCGGATGCAGGCGCGCGATGGAGTTGAGGTAGGCCGTCAAAACGCGCGGCAGCAGGCGGCTCGCGCCGGCGGGATCGAGCTCGGACAGCCGCGCAAGCGCTGTTGCATCAAGCGCGGTGGCGTCAAGTGCGGTGGCGCCCGTGGTGCCACCGCTGCCGCTCGCGGCGTCGGCCGGGTTGGCGGCGGGTGCGTCTCGGTGCGATCCGCGGTTCGGCATGGTGGGCGAGGGGCCTTGGCGCAGCGGGGTTGAGTGGAGCAGGGCGTCAACTGTAGGTGGTTGGAATTGTGAGTCATCAACGGCATCGGCATGGCCGGTGCCAGGCGCTGCGGCTTCATCGCGCGAGGCAATTTCGGCAAGCGTTGTGGCGGTCAGCGTCATCAGCTCGCGCAGCGCGTTTTCATCCACCGCGACCGCGATGTTTGCCAGTTCGAGCGCGGCAATCACCGCATCGCCTCGAACGATGGGCAGCGCCGCTGCATCGGGCAGCGCCAGCACCGCGCGCTGGTTGCGGATTGCCTGAACGAGCACGCTGCCTTTGACGGCCGGCAGCTGTCCAGCTGGTCGAACGCCGCTTCGTGTGGCGACCAACTCAATCAGGCGCGGCATGACCTGGGCATCAACGGATGCGGCCTGGGCGTCAATCCGATAAGCGCGTGCCTCAATGGCACCGAGCTCGCTTCTCAGAATGCCGGCCGCTTCGTGCAGCGCCGCGTCAAGTGAACTCGCGCTTGACGCGATTTGCCGAATGCGCAGGGTCACGCTCTGAAGCGCCGCGCCGTCGATCCGAAGCGCCATGGGCAGCGTTGTGCTGGAGTCAGTTTGCGGCGGGTCGGTTTGGGGCGGCTCTTCTTGTTTGTTGCGCCAGAGCCACCATCCGCACACGCTGGCCGCACCTGCCGCGGCCCAGAGCCACACCGAAAGGTCGTTGGGTGCAAGCACAGCCCCGCCGGCCGCGAGAGCGGCCAGCCAGAGCGACCCGCGGAAGAGGGCTGGAATCATGGGCAATGGGCGAGGCGAAATGCAGCGCGCGAGCGACCTTGCCAACCACGATGCATGTTGGGGTTTTCGACCATTGCCCCGTGAACTTGAAGCCAGTCGTGCACCGCCCTCGCATGCGCCATTGCAGTGCAACCCCATCCATACAATGAACTCGATGAATCGTGGCGAACAACTCAACGGAAGCCGGCCGCTGCGCTGGCGTTTGCCTGAGGCCACGCGTTGGCGCACATTCGTTGCCCGGGTGCTGTCGGCCAGCGGTGCTGGCTTTGTCAAACTGCTGGCGGTCAGCGCCCTCGCGATCGGCTTGGCGCGCGCGCAAGGCGATGCGGTGATGGGCGCTGCGGCCACCGCGAGCTCACCTGAGTTGGTTTCGGCCTTGCGCATGTCGGCGCTGCAACTGCTGGTGCTGTCGATCGCCTTGCTGCTCGCCCTCGCGGCGTTGTTCTGGATCTTCTGGCGGCAGCGCAGCTTGACCAACGCGCTGCGCCAAAGCCGTGCGCAGCTCGCATCGCTCAACGAATTGCTCGACGTTTGGCAATGGCAGACCGACCCCGAGCACCGGCTGACGCGCTTGCAGCCGCCGCGCGGGCAAGGCAACACGGCGTGGTCCACGGTGGCCGATGGCGGCCTGCTGTGGGCTCAGTTCCAAGCGGCCGATGATGCTGCGCTGCGCGCCCGTTTGGCCCGTGCCGTGCCGCTCGACGAGATCGCGTGCCGGCGATTGGTCGCGGGCGGCAGCCGAAGCATGGGTCATTTGAGCGCTCGTGCCTTGACCGATGCCAGCGGGGCGTTTGCCGGCTACATCGGCACCTTCCGCGAACAGGCCAGCGCGTTGGCCGAGGCAGCGCCAGCTGCGGTCGAGGCCCAGGTCCAGGCCGCAGGCCCCGAGGTGCCTGCGGAGATCGGCTCCAGCGAATCGGAGCATGAGTCTTTCAGCTACACCGTCTCGCACGATCTGCGGGCGCCAATTCGCGTTGTCGAGGGCTTCACGAAGATCGTCAAAGAGGATTACGGCCGCCTCCTCGACCGCATCGGCAACGACCACCTCGACCGCGTGCTCGGCGCTGCAGCGCGCATGAACAGCATGATCGATGCGCTGCTGGCGCTCTCAAAACTAGGCTCGCAGCCGCTGGCGCGACAGCCAGTGAACATGACGCAGCTGGCTGGCTACGTGGTTGATGACCTTCGGCGCCAATGGCCCGAACGCCAGGTGGATGTGGAGATCGAGCCCGGCCTCTTGGTGCTGGGCGACCCGACGCTGTTGCGCATGCTGCTCGAAAACCTGCTCGGCAACGCCTGGAAATACACGGGCAAGAGCGCCGAGCCACGCATCGGTTTGCAGCGCCACGCCACGGAGATTGATTGCTTCACCGTGCATGACAACGGCGCAGGCTTCGACATGCGCTTTGCCGAGCGCTTGTTCGGCGTCTTTCAGCGGCTGCACAGCGCGAGCGATTTCCCCGGCACGGGCGTCGGCTTGGCTTCGGTGCGGCGCATCGTGCGTCGTCACGGCGGCAGCATCTGGGGCGAGGCCGAAGTCAACCACGGCGCGCGCTTTCACTTCTCGTTGCCGCAGCGTTCGCCGGCGCGCCGCGATGCATCACCGCCGCAGGGCGGCGCCGAGCGGCGGCAGCGATGAAGGTTTGCATCGTCGGCGCCGGTGCGATCGGCGGCTTCATCGGAACAAAGCTCGCTGCCACCGGTGACTGCGAGGTCAGCGCGATGGCACGCGGCGCCACGCTTGAGGCGCTGCGTCGCCATGGCTGGCGCTTGCGTCAAGGCGCTGCGTTTCTCACTGCGCCGCTGGCTGCTGCCGGCGCGCCAGCCGAGCTCGGGCCGCAAGATTTGGTCGTGATCGCCGTCAAGGGTCAGGCGCTGACCGCGGTTGCGAGTGAGATCGCGCCGCTGCTGGGCGAACACACGATCGTGATGCCTGCGATGAACGGCGTGCCGTGGTGGTTCGGCGTCGGCCAGCCGGCACTCGGCGATGCGCCGCTCGAGAGCGTTGATCCCGGTGGCTGCATTGCGCGGGCGATCGCGCTGGAGCGCGTGCTTGGCTGCGTCGTGCATGCGAGCGCGCAAACGGCGGAGCCGGGGCTCGTCGATCACCGCATGGGGCAGGGTTTGATCATCGGCGAGCCGCGTGGCGGCGCCTCTGAGCGCGTCGCGCGGCTGGCCGAACTGCTGACGCTCGCCGGCTTCGAGACCACGATTTCGCCCGATATTCGCCGCGACATTTGGTACAAGTTGTGGGGCAACATGACCATCAACCCGGTCTCTGCCATCACCGGCGCCACCACCGATCTCGCGCTCGATGACCCGCTGGTTCTGGCTTTTTGTTCGGCGGCGATGCGCGAAGCAGCGCAGATCGGCGCGCAACTCGGTTGTGCCATCGCCCAAACCCCAGAAGACCGCCATGCGGTGACGCGCCGGCTCGGCCGTTTCAAGAGCTCAATGCTGCAAGACGTGGAGGCCGGACGTTCGATCGAGCTTGACGCGATCGTCGGCGTGGTTCGGGAGCTGGCGCAGCGCCTGCAAATTGCCACGCCCCACATCGATGCGTTGTTGGGTCTGACGCGGCTCTTCGGCCGTGTGCACGGCCTCTACCCCGCCTGAGAGCCTGAGAGCTTTTCGCTCATGCCCGCTCAGCACCCGGAGCTCTGACGCCGCTCTCGATCGGCGTTAGGCCGGCGGCGCGGCGAGCAGTTCAACGGCGTCAATCACCCGCTGGGCCTGCTCGGCCACAGAGCGATTTTCTGCGGCGGCTTGGCGCTGCAGATGATCGAAGGCCGGGCCACGGGGGAGCGAATAGCGGTGCATCAGGATGCCGACGGCAATCGCCAGCGGAGCTTGCCAATCGTCCGCCTCGGCCGCGGGAGTCGGCGTGGCGACGGCGGCGAGCTCGCGCCGATGCGCTTCGATGTTGGCAAACGCAGCTTCGACGGCCGGCACGATCTGGCCGATGTCGAGCGGCTTGACAAGGTATGCCACGGCGCCGAGCGCCTTGACCTGGCGGATCGTGGCCTCGTCGGCAAAGGCCGAAAGAAACATGAACGGGATTCGGCAGTGTTCGCGCAAATAGGCCGCCACATCGAAACCGCTTTTGCCTTCCATGCGGATGTCGAGCAGCGCGAGGTCGGGGCGGTGTTCGCGGGCAAGCAAGATGGCGTCGTCGCCGTTGTCGGCATCCAACACGCGGTAGCCGGCTTGGGCGAGGCCGTGAACAAGGGTCGCGAGCACGAGGCGATCGTCGTCAACGACGAGGATCGTGCCCTGAAGGCTCGCCGGTACTGCGGGGTTCGTCACCGTGTTCCTTCGTTGATGGCCTGTGAGAGCCACGGTGGGCCCGAACGCCGATTGTCCCTGAAGGGTTGACAGCGAAAACCGCTGATTCTGGGGGGTGCTGATGCCTCTGCTGGCTGCGGTCAGAGTTGGCCGACGCCCGGCGGCTGCAGCGCCACCGTTGCAACCACATTGGTGCCGAGCTGTTCGATCGTTAGGCTCGCGCTGCGCCGAGGCAGCAGCGCCCGCACCAGGCCCAGGCCCGACACGCCGCCCGGGATGCCCGCAAGGCTGAACCCGGCCGGCAGCTGCGCGGGGTTCGACACCGCCACCTGCACGCCGGCCTCACCACACACGAGCGTGCACGACACCTCGCCCGAGCTTGCCGCGCTGTGCTTGATCGCGTTGGTCAGCAGCTCGTTCAAGGTGAGCGCGATCGGGATTGATTCGGCCTCCGGCAGCGTCCAGCGTTCTGGGGCGGCCCCGAGCACTTCGAAGCGGATCGCGCGGCTGAAAGTGCGCTGAACCGAGCCGGTGATCGCCTCGACCACGCGCAGCAATCGCAGCGGCCCGCTGATGCCGACCTGGAGGCCATACACCTGCGCAATCGCATGCACCTGGCTCACCACCTCCGAGATCACGCCGGCGACCTCGGGCCGGCGCTGCGCCACTTGCTGCAGTAACCCGGCCACGCCTTGCAGGTTGTTCTTGATGCGGTGATGCACTTCGCGCACCAGCATTTCTCGTTGCGCGAGTGCCGCCGCGAAGCGGGCTTCTTGCGCGGCGCGCTGCTCGGTCACGTCGGTCGCAACGAGCAGCAGTTGGTCGGGCGGTTGGCCCTGGCCCGAAGCGAGCGGCAGATAGCGCACATCCCAGACCATCGGCTCGCCACCGATCACCGATCGGTATTCGAGGGTCGTGACATCCGGCGCAGCCAGCGCGGCTTGCATGTCGGCGCGGCGGCTGGCGGCGAGTTCGGGCTTGAAGATTTCCTCCGGCGCCAGGCCGATCAGCTCCTCCGGCGTGCGCCGCAAGCTGCGCGCCGCGACGGCATTGATTTGCACGACCTTCAGCGTCTGCGCATCCCGCAGCGTGATTGCCAGCGGCGCAGCTTCGATGATGCGCTGCAACGAGGCCTGCGCCTCCGACATCCGCGCCTCGGCTTGGCGGCGACGTTCGATGTCGAGCAGCGCAAACGTGAGCTGGCGCCCGCCCGGGCCGCGGCCGGTGACGACGGCATTGCCGACGATCCAGAACTCGCGCCCATCACGCGCCTTCACGCGGCACTCGAACGTCTCTGCCTGACCTTCGGCGAGCTCATCGAGGTATTGCGTCTGGCGGAAAGGATGATCGGCCTCGGGCGTCGCGACGGTCGACATCGGCAGGTTTGCGAAATCCGCCAAGCCGCCCGCGAACATCCGGCCGGCCGATCGGTTCATCCATTCGATGCCGCCAGGCCCCACGGTCACGATGCCGACCAGCACCGAGTTGAGGATCGACCGGGTGCGCTCGGCCTGCTCCGCCACGGCCTGCTCGGCGCGGTGCCGCGCATCGACATCGACGTAAGAGGCGATGAAGCCAGCTGCCGGGTCGCCATCGGACACGAGCCGTTTGCTCACCTGCATCCACACCAGCCGCCCATCGCGGCGGCGCATGCGCCGCTCACCGCTCCAGCGGCCATGGTGGCGAAGGCCGGCCTCTTCTAGAGGCCAGCGCTGCTGGTAATCGGCCGCATCGACGAAGAGCTCGGCCAGCTCGAGCCGCACCAATTCTTGCGGCGTGTAGCCCATCAACTGCGCGAAGGCTTCATTGGCGCGCAGGATCGTGCCGCCGCGCACAAACGAGATGCCGACTTCCGAGAGGCTGAACATCAGCTCGCGGTCGCGGGCGAGAAGCTCCAGCTCCATTTGCTGCGTTTTCAAGCGCGTCACATCAGACAGCACCGCGATGGCCTCGCGCGCCTCCGAGGCTTGGCCGGTGCCGCGCACCGAGAGCGAGTACCAGCGCGTCTCTTCGATTTCGCCCGTGCTGGCGCGGCGCTGCATGTCGAACTCGGTTTCGTAGATCGCGCCCTCGGCGAGCGCTGCCCAGGTATCGGCCGCCAGGCGATCGGCATGCGCGTGTTGGCCGAACAACTCTTGCACGCTGCTGCCGGCCACCGCGCCGGCGCGCAGGCCGAGCATCGTTTCGAAGCGGCGGTTGCAGCGCACGAGCACGCTGCCGCGCAAATAGGCGATGCCGGCGGTCGTGCTCTCGAGGATCGTGGTCATCTCGCGCAGCAATTGCTCGCTGCGCTGTTCGGTGCGGTGTTGCTCGGTCACATCGAGCGTGACCACCGAAGTCGTGCGCTTGCCTGACGCCAGCGTCGCCGGCTCGACGCGGGTCAGCAGCCAGCGCGGCCCGAGCTCGGGGTGGCGAATCGCGTAGCGCACCTCGGCGCGCTGAGCGAGCCGCAGCGCCGTTTGCAGCTTCTCGTACTCGGGCAGCGATTCGGGCAGCACGATCTCGCGGCTGATCGACTGCAACGCCGCTGCCGCCGAGCCTTCACCGCCGCCCGTGTGCCGCTGCCGAACCCAGCCGGATGACTCTTGGAAGGTCGCCACGCCGACACCGGCTGTGTCCATCATGGCGCCGATCTGAATCTGCGCCAGATCGCGTTCTTCTTCGATGCTGCGGTCTTCGACGACGGCCATATAGCGCCGTTGCCCACCGGCCGATTGGTAGCTGCGCAAGATCGACCGCAAGCGCCGCAACTCGCCGCCCTGGCCGACCCAGCCTTCGCTCTGCACCGCGTTGGAGCCTGGCTGCAGTGCCGGCAGAACGTGCCCATTGCGCCAGGCCAGCAGCTGCTGCAGGCTCGCTGGCGCATCGGCGAGCGATACCGGCACCGCGCCAGCCAAGGCATCGAAGGCCGGGTTGGTGCGCACCAGCAAACCGCTGTCATCGAACAGCACCATGCCGACGGGGTTGAGGTCGAACCAATCATCGAGCTCGCGCACCGAGCGGTCTGCGCGCTCGCGGGCCACGTGCTCGGCGGTCGAGTCTTGCATCACGGCGAGGTAGAGCGGCTGGCCGTTGGCGTCTTGCAGCACGCGAATGGTCGAGCGCACCCAGCGCTCCAGCCCGTGGCCGTCGATCAGCAGCGCGTCAGTCAGCGAGCGCAGGTCGATTTGGCGCCAGCCAGCGGCGGCGCGTTCACGCAGCGCGTAGGCCTCGGCGCGGTCTTCCTCTGGCCGCAGCGCAATCGGGTCGGTGCCGATCAACTGTTCCCGCGTCATGCCGATGAAGTCGGCAAACGCTTGGTTGACGTCGATCACGCGGAAGTCAGCGCCTTGCAGCATCGCCGGGAAGGGCGACTCCCAGAAGACGCTGATCGCCTCGCGCATGCCGTCGAGCGTGCCGACGGCAAAGGCCGTGTCCGGCGCTGGCAGGGGCCGCGCACGCTCGGCCTCAGGCCGGAGGTGCAACGCTGAATGCGCGCGATCGAGCTGGCGCCAGAAGACGGTGGCCGAGCGCCCATCGGCCAGCCGCACCGCAGGCACCGGCGCTTGGCCATGACCAAGGGCAACGGCGCGGCGCAACCAGCGCACGGCAGTTGTGCCGAGCGTGGCCTGGAGCTGGTCGAGCGACATGCCGGCCTCGCAGGGCAGCAGCCGCAGTGCGGCGGTGTTGGCGATGACAACGTGAGCCGTCGCATCGAACACGATCACGGCATCCGACAAAACATCGAAAAACTCGCGCCAGCCGCTCGCGTCCAGACGCGTCCCGGCGGGCGCGTTAAGCGTCATTCGAGGCTGCTGGCCGCAAGTAGCCCGCGCAGCAGGGCACGATTGATTTCAGCCACGCTGAGCATGGCGGTCTCGGCAGCTTCGCGCAGATCGAACAAGGATTCGCTCTCGATCGCCCGCACGATGCCGAGCAGCGGCTGGTACGGGCCCGCCTCATCGACCAAGGCTTGGCGCACCTTCTCGGGCACGGGAATGGTGTCGAGCAGTTGCGCAAAGGGCTGCTGGAACATGCGGTCGAGCAGCGAGAACACGCCGCAGATGAAGACCTCGTTGCGCATCTCTTCGTCACCGCTGCCGCGCACCAGCTCTTCCATCAGCAAGCCACGGCGAACGGCCGCGAACATCACGGGCTTCAAGTTGGCGTCTTTGCTGGCGGTGGCCAGCAACAGCGCGAGCCAGCGTTTGAGCCGCTTGTAGCCGAGCATCATGATCGCGTGGCGGAACGAAGCGATCTCGACCGAGAGCCCGAAGGCCGGCGAGTTGATGTAACGCAGCAGCTTGAACGCAAGCGCTGGATCACGCTTGAGCGTGGCCTCCAGCCGGTCGATCGATTCTTCTTTGTCAGTGCGGCCAATCAACTCGATGATCGCCTGCATGTCCATCGGCTGAGCGGGCTTGCGGCCAGGCAGCGGCTGGCGCAAGTCGTCGTCGAGCGGCCAGCCGAAGACGCCTTGCGCACCGCGCGCGAAGCTCGCTTCCATCTCGGTGATGCGGCGCACACCTGATTGCACCAGCGGCATGTTGCGCGCTTTGGCTTCAGGCGTATTGGCGGGGGCGGCGGCATCGGTTGATTGCTCGCTCAAGTCGATCACTGAATACGCAAAGCAAGGCAGCAGATCGCGCGGCAACGGCTGCAGCGGCCGGCCCTTGACGAGCAGCTTGGTGCCGCGAGCGTGCAGGGCGCGGATCGCGTCGTGATGAGCCGGATCGCCCGCCATGAAGGCCGGCAACTCGATCATCAAATTGGTGGCGGGCTCGCTGCCAAGCACCCCTTGTAGCAGGCTTTCGCTGACGATGTTGAGTGACACCCGGCCACCCGCCTCGGGCCAAATTTCGCCGATTGTGGCGAGCAGTTGTGCGGCATCGAGTTGCGCATCAGGGCGCAGCGGAACGATCGTCAGCCGTGTGGCTGAGACAGCGCGTTCGCGGTCGATGAAAGGGGAGTAGCCGAGGGCCACCTGGCTGAGAATGGCGGCATCGAGCACGTCAGGTCTCCATAAAGTTCATCAACCTTGCAGGTAGGTGAAGAGAGACATCCTCTGCACCGTTGAGTATGACTTCAAGGCCGCATCGTAGCCGGCCTGTTTGGTTTGATAAGTCGAATAAGCGCTCATCAAATCGAGTGCAGTTGCGTCAGATTGTTCAGTTTCTTGAGCCAGCTTTTGCGAGCCGATGCGGGTGGTCTCGTTGTCGATTCGGTGCAGCAACTCGCCAGCAGCGGCCCGTGCCGATTGCATGTTAGCCATTACCGAGTCGACGTTGCGCAGGTTGTCGGCCACGGTTTGTGCCACCTGCGGGCCGGTCAGCCTCGGCGTGGCCAGCCCGGCGATGGCTTGGTCGAGCGCATCGAAGACGCTGAGTGTCGAGGTCGAGGGCGTCACGTCGAACTGATCGCCTTGCGCGGGCGTGCCCTCGATGCTGAAGCTCATGCCGTCGAGCAGAATTTCTTTGCCCGATGTGTAGGGCGCAGCGGTGGTGGCGGTGGGTGCGGGCGGCACGCCCTGAAGAATGGCGTAAGTCGTGACACCTGCCGCCACCGTGAATTGCAGGCTGTAGGTGTCGCCGGTCACGGCCGCCGGGTCGACCACGCGGCCGTTGTTGATGGTGGCGCCCTTGACCATCGCGCCTGCAGTCGTCACGAAGGTGCCGTTGCCGGTGCGTGATGAAAGCCAAGTCGCCGAGCCGTTGTCGGTCAAGTGCATGCCTTCGACTGCGGCTGCGCTGGTCTGGCCGGGTGTGGCGGTGTAGCGCACGCCACCGGGCGAATCGGTGAAGGGTTGCTGCGCCGCGCTTTGCCCGGCGAAGAGGTAACCGCCCGAGCCATCGGTGCGGTTGGCGACCGTGAGCAACTGGTTGCGGATTTCCTTGATCTGGTTGGAGACGAACTTGCGTTCGGCATCGCTGTAGCTGGCGTTGCCGGAGGCGACGATGGCCTCGCGCGCGTCTTGCAGCAAGTTGCTGGCGTCGCCGAGGGCGCTTTCGGTCTGCGTCATCGCGGTGCGGCTGGCATCAACGGCGCGCTGGCTGGTCTCGCTGCGCGCAATGCCGGCGAGCGCGCGTTCAGCGCGCGCTGCGGCGGCCGGGTCGTCACTGGCCCGCTGTACCCGCAGCTGCGATGAGATCTGCTCTTGCAGCTTGGCGAGCTCGGATTGCTTCTTCGTGAGCGAGCCGAGCCCGGAGTCGAAGGCGTCGGCAGTGCTGAGGCGCATGGCGAATGTCCTGCGGAAAGGTCAGTGAAGGCGGCGGGCCGGCGCTGCGGTCAGCGCGCCGTGGCCTGCAGCAGCGAATCGAAGATCGACTGGGCCACCTGAAGCATCTTGGCGGCCGCTTGGTAGCTCTGTTGGAACTGGATCAGCCGCGCGGCCTCTTCGTCGAGGTTCACGCCGGAGCTGCTGCTCGCAGCCGATTGCGCGACCGAGGCCATGCTGGCCGATTGCTCTGCCGCGGTTTGCGCGCCTTGCACGCGCACGCCGATGTTGGCGATCGTGTCGGCATAGGCGTCGGTCACGGAGTTGCCGGGCACGATGGTGCCGTTGCTCTGGTTGACTTGGCCCACGATGGCCGCGTCGCGCAGCGCGAGCAGGGCGCGGGCGTTGCCGTTGTCGCCAGCTGGGAACTGGGTCTTCTGCACGCTGACGACATCGTTTTGGCGCGGCACGCCGTTGAGCTGCATCGTCCAGCCGTTGAGCATGATCGGCTGGCCGGCAGTCCAGGTGCCGGTGCTGGTGCTCGTCGGCAGGCGGCCCGTCGCGTCGACGAAGGTGACGCTGAAGCCGCCGATCGCATCGGTGAAGGTGATGGTGGCGGTGAGGTTGGCGTCAAGTGCGGCGCCGTTCGCCGCGAGCGAGGCGATCGTGGCCGTGCCGGTGTTGTTGACCGAGGTGGTGCCTGTGATCGGCGCGGCCGCGGCAATGCCTTTCGGGTCATCGAGCACGCGCTGCATGTTGCGCGCTGCGGTGCCGACTGGCTTGAGCAAGAAGCTGTCGCCCGCCGCTGGCAGCGGCGCGGCCACGGTGACGCGAAAGCCATCGACCACATCGCCACTGACCACGCTGCGCGCAACGCCATCGCTCAAGCGCGTGAGCTTCCACACGCCCGCGGCGCCGGAAGGGTCGGCCCGGAGGTCGTAGTCGCTCGCCAGCAGCTGGCTCGAATCGGTGACGGCAATGCCCACGCTCGACACACGCGTGCCCGTGCCGTCGATGTAAGACGCGACCGCGATGCCGGCAACCGCGGCGTTGCTTGATGCGGCCGAAACGGTGGGCTGGCCCACGCTGAGGATGGGGACGCCGGCGCCCGGTGGCTGGCCGAGGTCGAGCCCGAGCGATTGCTGCTTGTTGAGGTTGCCGCTGATCGCCGAGGCCATCTGCCCGAGCAGGTTGCGGGCGTCGACGAGGTCTTTGTTTTGAAAGCGCAGCATGCCGGCGAGCGAGCCGCCGGTGAGGTAGCCATCAGGCAGCGGGTTGGTGATGCCGTTGAGTGACAAGCCGACCTGGAATTTCGAGGCGTCGTAGGGGTCGCGCACCATGCCGATTGGCGTCACGTGCGTGCCGAGCACGAGGCTTTGGCCGCCTTGCAGAAAAACGCTCATCGAGCCGTCGTCAGCGCCGATGGTCGACACCTGCACGTATTGGCTGAGCTTGTTGATGGCCACATCGCGCTGGTCGAGCAGGTCATTCGGCTGGTGGCCAATGCCCTTGACTGAGGCGATCTGCTGGTTGAGGTTGGCGATCTGCTCCGTCAGCGTGTTGAGCGAGTTGACGGCGGTGCGCAGGTCGAGCGTCACGCCGCCTTGAAGCGCGTCGATCTGACTGCCCGCCTCGCGAAAGCGCGCCGCAAGGTCGCCGGCTGCGCCGAGCACCACTTGGCGAGACGACGCATCTTGCGGCTTGCTCGCCACGTCAACGAATGAATTGAAGAGCGTGCCTGCGGCATAGCCGATGCCGGACTCGCCCGTCTGGAAGACGCCCTCGAGCCGCTGCAACTGCGTGCTGCGCGCTTCGTCAGCCGCGGCCACAGAGCGCGTGCTGGAGGCCTCACGCGTGAGGAACTCGTTGTGCGTTCGGCTCACCGTCGTGACCTTCGCGCCCTTGCCGAAGAAGCCCGATCCGCTGAACTGCCCGCCCGCCGTTTCCAACTCGGCCGTCTGCCGTGAGTAGCCGGCCGTGTTGGAGTTGGAGATGTTGTTGCCCGTGGCTTGCAAGGAGGCGTAGTTCGCCGCCATTGCACGCGTGCCGAGCGACATCAGCGCGGAAATGCTCATTGCGACGCTCCGCGGTATTCGCCTGCCGGGCGGCTGTGCTGCCTCATGCCACGCGCTGCATGCGCAGCGTCGTGTTGATCACGCGCGTGAGCTTGGCGGCATAGGCGGGATCGGTTGCGTAACCGGCCTTCTGCAAGCCTTGCGCAAAGCCTTGCGGCGTGCTCGCGCTGGCCACAACTTGGGCATAACGCGGGCTTTCTTTCATCATCCGCGCGTAGTCTCGAAACGAATCTTCGTACGAGGCATAGGAGCGAAATTTGGCCGTGACCTTGCGTGCCTCGCCGCCTACGTATTCGGTCGTCGTCACTTCGGCCGTCTTGCCTTTCCAACCGCTCGTTGCCTTGATGCCGAAGAGGTTGTGCGAGCCGCTGCCATCCGCATTGCGGATCTCGTGCTTGCCCCAGCCCGATTCATGCGCGGCTTGCGCCACCATGAAAGCAGCAGGAATGCCGGTCTCGGCCTCGGCGGCGCGAGCGGCCACTTGGTGGCCGCGCAGAAAGTCGGATTGCCGCGTTGACAACGTGCCCATCACCGGGCCGGAACCGCTGGCTGAGCCGGCCGCCTCCGCTGCACCGGCCGCGGCCGAAGGCGCTGCCGCGGCCGCTGCGGTTGCGCCACCACCCATTTGCCGCTCGAGCTGGCGCGCAATCATGTCGCCCAGGCCGCCGGGCAAGCCGCTCATTTTGGTTGCCAGGTGCGAGTCGAGCATCTCGGTGCCCATCTGCGTGCCGGAGTTCTCCAGCATGCCGGACGACGCGTTCGCGTCTCGCATGCCTTTGAGCATCTGCTGCATGAAGATCGCCTCAAACTGCTTGGCGGCTTGGCGCACCACTGATTTCGGATCGCGTGCGGCGCCTGCGCGCAGCGCATCGAAAGTTTGGGTGTCGGTGGCCAGCGAAGCGGCCGCGAGTGTGACGTTCATCAGATCACCTCCAACTCAGCGCCGAGCGCGCCGGCCGACTTCATCGCCTGCAGGATCGCGAGCAAATCTTGCGGCGTGGCGCCGAGCGAATTGAGCGCCTTGACCACGTCTGCGAGCTTGGTGCCGGCGGGCATCTGGATCAATGTGCCGGGCTGGCTGTTGATGGTGATGTCGGCCTTCTCGGTCACCACCGTTTGCCCGCCGGTTGACAGCGCATTCGGCTGGCTCACCTGCGGGGTGGAATTGATCGTGACGGTCAAGTTGCCATGCGCCACCGCGCATGAGCCGAGCGTGACCGATTGGTTCATCACCACCGAGCCGGTGCGCGCATTGATGACCACGCGGGCCGACGGCGTGGCCTCTTTGACTTCGAGGTTCTCGATGTCGGCCATGAACGAGACACGCGCGTTCGGCGATTCGGGCATGTGCACGCGCACCACGCGGCCATCGAGTGCCTCGGCGGTGCCACTGCCCATGCGGTCGTTGATCACGCGCACCACTTCTCGGGCGGTGTTGAAGTCGGTGGAGTGAAGGTCGAGCTGCAAGGTGCCGCCTTGGTTCAGCGGAGTCGGCACAGCGCGTTCAACCATCGCGCCTTCAGGGATGCGGCCAGCGCTCAAGTGGTTGACTTGTACCTTCGATCCGCCGGCCGATGCACCCGCGCCGCCCACGATCAAGTTGCCTTGCGCCATGGCGTAGATCTGGCCATCGGCGCCTTTGAGTGGCGTGGCAATCAGCGTGCCGCCGCGCAAGCTCTTGGCGTTGGCGAGCGACGAAACGTTGATGTCGATCGTCTGCCCCGGCTGCGCAAATGCGGGCAGCTGCGCGGTGACCATCACCGTGGCGATGTTCTTCAGCTGCATGCTCGTGCCAGGTGGCACAGTCACGCCCATTTGTTGCAGCAGTGCCAGCAGGCTTTGCGTGGCGAAAGGCGCGGAGGTCGATTGATCTCCCGTGCCATCGAGGCCGACGACAAGCCCATAGCCCACCAGTTGGTTGCTGCGCACCCCTTGCACTGACGCCACTTCTTTGATGCGCGCGGCCTCGGCCGGGCTCGGCCACCACACGGCCGCGCTGGCCAGCAAGGCGGCAAGTGCAATCAGCATGCGCAGAAGGCGTTCGATGTTGTGCATGGCCGTCGTGCCGACAGAGTCACCAAAGTTGGACTTCATTCTGGGCAGGCTCAGATGGGCAGAACGTTCAAGAAGAAGCGCGAGAGCCAACCTATTCCGTTGGCCTCGGCCTGTGCGCCACGGCCGCGGTGCTCGATGCGCACGTTCGCCACTTGGGCCGACGCCACGCTGTTGCCCGGCTGGATCGAACGCGGGTCAACTTGGCCCGAGAACTTGAGCACGTCAACGTTGTGGTTCACACCGATCTGCTTCTCGCCTGCGATCAGCAAATGGCCATTGGCGAGCACGCCGGTGACTGTTGCGGTGATCGTTCCCGAAAAGTCGTTGGTGTTCTCGGTGCTGCCCTTGCCCGCGAAGTTGTTCCCCGAGGTGCCGGCCGCGCTGGCGCGCGCCAAGGAGTTGGCCGAGAGCAGCGGGAGCGCCGTGATGCCGGCCGCAATCGTGCCGCTCTTGTCGATCGAGCTGGTGCTCTTCTGACTTGCGCTGACCTTCTCGACGATCTGCACAGTGATCGAATCGCCAACGAGCCGCGCGCGGTAATCCTCGAACAGCGGCCGGTACTGCGCCGCCTGAAACAGCGAGCCGTTGTTGACCGCCGGCACCTCGAGGGCCACCGGCGGGGCGTACATCTTCTCGGCCATGTCGACCGGCGGGCGCGGGTTCATGGCTTCGCAGCCGCAGAGCAGGGCGCCGGCCAGCGTTGCGGCAAGCGTCCGAGCCAGCGTTTTGGCGAATCGCTTCATGGCGGGCCTCATCACAGTTGAGCGAGCTTTTGCAGCATCTGGTCGGAGGTCTGAATCGCCTTCGAGTTGAGCTCATAGGCGCGCTGCGTCTGGATCATCCCGATCAGCTCTTCAACCACATTGACGTTGGAGACCTCGACGAAGCCTTGCTGGATCGTGCCGAGCCCATTGAGCCCCGGCGTGGTGGTGCTTGGCGGGCCGGAGGCCGCGGTCTCGCCGTACATGTTCTCGCCCTTCGGGTCGAGCCCGGCCTGGTTCACGAAGTTGGCCACCTGCAGCTGGCCGACGTTGGTTGGCGCCGTCTGGTTGGCCAACGTCACGCTCACGGTGCCGTCGCGCCCGATCGTGATCTGCTTGGCGTTTGCGGGGATCGTGATGCCCGGCTGCACCAGATAGCCGCTGTTGGTGACGAGCTGGCCCTGCGCGTTCATCTGGAACGAGCCGTCGCGCGTGTAGCCGGTGGTGCCATCAGGCATCTGCACTTCGAAGAAGCCTTGGCCGTTCAAGGCCACGTCGAGCGGGTTCGTGGTTTGCTGCAAGCTCCCCTGCGCAAAGACGCGCGATGTGGCCACCGCACGCGTGCCCAAGCCCACTTGCAGGCCGGTCGGCAGCGTGGTTTGCTCGCTGCTGTTGGCGCCCGCCTGGCGAAGGTTTTGGTACATCAGGTCTTCGAAGACCGCATGCGAGCGCTTGTAGCCATTGGTCGACGCATTCGCGAGGTTGTGCGAGATGTGATCGAGCTGAACTTGCTGCGCCTCCATGCCTGTCTTGGAGGTCCAAAGGGAACGCATCATGGCGGGGCTCCGGTGGTTGCCGGGATCATGAAACGCCCGATCGCCAGACTGAAGCCGGAAAAGAAGGCGAAGTTGCCGCCAGTTGCGCGCCTGGCTCGCGCCAGTCAGCGCGGCGTTGGGCGGGTTTCAGCTTCACTACACGCAGGGCGTGTCGCCCGGCTTCGATGGCGCGGCGCGCGGCGTGAGTGAATTCGGGGTATTCACACGAATCACCCGTTGATCTGCCGAAATCGCGCAAGGTGTTGCCGAGCACAGCGGCTCCAAAAACCAAACCCCGCTTATGCCACCCCTGGGTTGCGGGGGGTTTGGCTGCGCTCGATGTCATGCGAGGCAATGTTCACAAACGACAAACGACGATGTAGACAGAATGCCTCACGTCAAAGGAATTTCCAGGGCGTCTTGAAATGCCGGGAAAGTTCATCCGAAAAAACGCTGGCCATACCGCAGGCAAGTCAACGAGCGACCAGCTGAGGCCAAAGTCGCTGGCCGGTACCATTTTTGTTTTTATCGTCCTTTATCAGGAGACAAACCATGCGTAGATTCGTACAGTTCACCGTTGGGGCAGCCGTGCTTTTGACGGCGAGCGCCAGTGCCTTTTCCAAAGATACCCTCACTGTTGGCGAGCAGCTGGGTGCCAACGAATACTTGCAATCCAACAATGGCAATTATCGCCTCTATATGCAGGGTGATGGCAATTTGGTTTTGCGCGATGCGGCATCCAACGCTCTGTGGGGCTCGCACACCGAAGGCAAAGGCGCTGTTCGCGTGAAGTTGCTGGGTGACGGTAATTTGATGATGTACGGCTCGGCGTCGCAAACCGTATGGGCGACCGGCGCCAGCAGCAAGGGAGCCGTGCGTGCTCTCTTGCGAGATGATGGCAACTTTGTGCTCTACACCTCCAGCAACGTGCCTGTTTGGCGTACCAACACAGCACAGACTGATGGCGGCACGACGCCTCCGCCCTCAAGTGGTGGCATCAGCCGCGTCGGTACGAGCCAAGTATGGGATCCCGATGGTTTGGCTGTCACCATTGTGAAGCCCGCTAAAACTCAGGCGGGTGACTTGATGGTTTTGGCATTGCACAAGACGGATGGTACGCTTCCTTTTAAACTCGCTGGTTGGACCCGGCGTGCTGAGTGCTACAAGGAAGACAACGGATACCAATGTTTGACCATCGCCGACTGCACGACCTTCGACGGCAACTTCTGCACCAGGTTCAAGAATCAGTATCGCGGACTTGATTTGGCTCAAGTCATCTTCACTCGCACAGCCACTGCCACAGAGCCATCGTCCTATTCAGTTCAGATGACCAAGAGCGGCTATGTTCAACATCCGGGCTGGGCCATTCTCACCACCTTTCGTGGTGCGAACACCAGCTCCCCAGTGCGTGATTGGGCTCACAAGGGCTGTGATAACGACAGTGACAGCCTGTTCCCCGCGGTGGACGGCCGCAAGGGCGATATGCTGTTGCTGTCGCAGTCCTTTGATGACTTCGTCAGCAAGGAAACCTTTGGCGCTCCCAACGGCATGACCACCTATGGTTATGTGGGTAACAGCGATGAAACCGGCTTCCTATACGGTGCCACCCTGACCGCTGACGGCTCCACCGGGGTTCGCCGCACCAATGGACCTGGCGGGTCCGGTTGCAAGGATGCCTTGATTTCAATAACCATCAAGCCACAATAAGCCGCCAATCCTCGCGGATTCGGGTCGCCGTAGGCCTCACGCGTTGCTTGGTTTGGAAGGGCCCTGTTATGTTTTTCCAGATTAAGTCACCACATGTGGTCTGCGCGGCCGGGTTGGTGTTTTTGGCGTGGTACGTGCAAAGTCCGAGTTTGACCTCGGACCCGGCTGCCTCAGTGGGGCCGACCTCATCCAGCTATGCAGAGCCTCAAGCGCGGAGTTTCACCTCAGTCTCGCACAACGTGGCAACGGCATTCCCCTCGGCATCTGTGGCTGAAGACCGCTCTGTAAAGGTCGACCAAAAAAATACCACTGGGTCTCGCCAACAGATCACTCAACTTCTGGGCGACTACAGCTCTGGCGTCATTTCTCTGGAAGATAAGAAGCAGATTCAAAGCAAACTACAGTCGATTATTTTGGACCCAGTCGGGCGCAGCAACATCGTTGAGATGTTTTCGGATGCCCAAAACCCTCAACAGGCGACGGCTGTGTATGGGCTGATCCGCGATGCCGACGTTAAAGACTCGGCACTGATTGAAGAGCTGATTCAACGTGACAGCGGCAGCGGTGTGCAGTTGTCCAAACGCTTGCTCGTCGATCTGATTGCAGATCTCGGTACGCGCTACGACGCACCATATTCGCCGACCATTGACCAGTATGTGTCTCAGTTGGTGCAAGGCGCCGATTCTGAAATTCGCGCCTCCGCTACTGCTCAGAAGATTTGGTACGAATCCCGGTATCAGCCGGATCGCATCAGCTCGTTGGCGCCGTACCTTCAAGACACGGCGTCACAGATTCGAGAAGAGATGTACGGGATGATCGAATCTCATCTCGCCAATCGCACATTGCAGGGCAGCAAAGAGTTTGCCATGGCCATCGAAGCTGCCATGCGTGACGACCGGCTGAACATGTCGCCCGACGAGCAGGCGCGGGCTACGACCCTATTGGCCAATTTGCGGTGAACGCGGGTTGGTGTTATTGAGCGGCTTCGTTGCACAACCCGCCCAAGGAGGCGAGTCGTTACCGAACGACGAATTGGGCAAGCTACCGCGGCGCTGAAGGCGCAGCGCCCACTCACCGTGTGGCTTGAGCTGGAGCCGCAGAGGCTGGCAGCGCCGGCCGGAACGCTGGATCGCCAGCCAAAGTTCCTCGATGCCGCCATCCATTGCTGCCTCAGCGTCAAATGCCTGTTCGGTTTACCGCTGCGATAGAGCCGTGGCGCACCGAAGGGTGTGCCCAAAAAATCATTGACTTCCGGCGTTTTGTGCCGAACTCGGTGGCGCACGCGGTGAATCCGGGGCATTTGCACGAATGACTCCTTTACATGCCGACATTGCGCAAGGTAATGCCGTGCAACTGAAGCTCAAAACCTAAAGCCCGTTTGCGCCACCCCCTGGACTGAGGGGGGTTTGGCTGCACTCTATGTCAAGCGAGGCAATGTTCACAAATGGCAAACAACTATATGGACAGAATGCTTCACATCAAAGGTGTTCACAGGGAGTCTTGAAATGCCATACAGGTTCATCCGAACAAGAGCTGCCTCGCCGACGAGCGCCCACTGCGGCGTGCGTCCGGTTGGCAGGGCCGCTTTATCCTGGTATTTATCACACACTTCCGGGACGACTATTCGCCCCGTGGCGCCATTTTCCAGTGGCACTCAGACGACGTCGTCCTTGGCACCGAATTGAAATAGGAAATATGACAATGAACTACTGCCTAAAAATGAGCCTTCTCAGCAGCGTTGTGCTGTCAGTCAGTGCCCACGCAGCGGATACCCTGAGCCCAGGGCAAAGCCTGACAGCCGGTCAAGCACTCACATCAAGCAACGGGCAGTACAAATTTACTATGCAGGGCGATGGCAATCTGGTGCTTCGCAATGCGGCTGGATCAGCGATCTGGGATTCGCACACAAGCGGCCTGGGTGGTCAACGCTTGAGCATGCAGAGCGACGGTAATCTGGTTTTGTATACCACTGCTGGCGCTTCGGTCTGGAAAACCGGAACCTCTGGATCCAAAGCGGTCACGCTGATCATGCAAACGAACGCCAACCTGGTCATGCGCACTGCGGAGGGCGTTGCTGTTTGGGCCACCGAGACCGGCAATGGCACGCCAATCGATACGGTCAAGCCCGTTATCACACTCAACGGCGGTGGGGCCGTGTCCGTTAGGCAAGGCAGTAGTTTCTCCGATCCTGGCGCTACGGCAGCAGACGACCGCGATGGCAATATCAGCAGCAAGATTGCGGTGTCGGGTAGTGTGAATACGGCCACGGTTGGTACCTACACTTTGTCTTACAACGTCCACGATGCAGTAGGCAATTTCGCCACCACTGTCAAACGCACGGTCACCGTAACCGGCCCCACTGGCAATGATCCCGTGGATACCTTGCCGATCGAGGTAATGGGGCCTGCAGGCACCAAGAAGGCGGTCAGTTTCAATCTTGATGCCCCTTCCCGTATCACTCATCTTTACCTGCGTTGCAACACATGCGGCTACGAAGATATCGCGCATAACAAGAATCCATCCTTGACAAAAGCAACGGTGCGGATCAACGGCGGCCCTGCCATCGCGCTGAAGCAGTTCACGGAAGATGGCAACGTTTACGGCAACAATCAAATCAAGGTCCTTGGTGGAGAAGCAGACTATGGCGGCATTGGCGGCCCTGTCCGCACCGTGCGTTTCACCGTGCCGATTTACGGGCTCAAAACCGGGCTGAATACGCTGACGTTCGAACACGTGAACCCGCGCGCGCCCAGCATCGGCTTTCGCATCATTGACTTGAATCTTCTCGAATTTGGCGACATGAAGCGCAAGGTGCTGACCAACGCGGATTTGGCGCTGGATGACCCACGGCAGTGGCGTGCACCACGCAATAACCCCACCGACATTGCAAAAGGTTCCGACTTGTGGAGGCAGCGCAACAAACTCTACGACATTTCACGCGATCTGTTCGATGGTCAAGGCAGTGGCCAGGGAACATTCAGTGGGCGCATGCAGGCATCGTGCAGCGACTGTCATGCGGTTGACGGGCGTGACCTGAAGTATTTCAATTTCTCAAATGAATCGATCGTGCAGCGCTCGAAGTTCCACGGATTGACGCAGGCCGAGGGCGAGCAAATTGCCTCGTACATTCGTAACCTAAATATTCCGGTGGTCAAGCAAGCACGACCATGGAATCCCGCTTACCAGCCTGGCGTCGGCATGGACGCCAAGCCCGTGTACGAGTGGGCAGCGGGTGCCGGTGTGGACGCAATTTTGGATAAATCCAGCGACATCGCGCCCTACCTGTTCCCTCGTGGCACGTCGCTTCCCGAAGTGCGTGCCGTGGTCGATCGCTACAAAACGCTGAATTTCCGTGAATTGCCTGTCAATATTCCCATGCCAGAGTGGAACCAGTGGTTGCCGCCAATACATCCCGATGATGCCTTCAACCTTTCAGCCGCGGCAATCAATGAGGATAGCCAGGGCCGCAATGTCGGTATGCCCTTCTACCGAAAGATGTACAACGAGGCAAAGGCCACCCCAACACCGGAAAACCTGGGTGGCTTGTCAATCAGGCTCAAAGAATGGCTTCAACGGGATCTAACCTGTATCAGCACGGGTCTTGCACATTCCGATCCGTACCGAGCTTTGAACGGTGCCGTGATGACTTCGCTCAGTATTCCAACTCCCGCAGTGACGAGCAGCAACTGCACCACCATTGACAAGTCAACACTGGGCAACATCGAAATCGCCAAGCGTGGACTAACCGCTTGGGCTACGGTGAAGCTGTGGGAAATCAATCACAGCCAAGCACTCGAAGAGCGCTCCCAGAAGGTGGGCAAATCGATCTGCTCTAGCGGGCGCTGCATCGATGCGAGCGAGAAGCGCGGATGGGATGCGGATGGGCGCAATGTTTTTGATCGCCCACCTCACTTCACTGGCGTAGACCCCGCGCGCAAATACCTCACACAGAATCAGATGCAAGGTATTTTTGAATCCAACACTTGGTATCACCTCAACATGATCTTGAACCCGGGGTATCGCGTAACGATGCCATCGCATTTTGCGTATACCTATACCCACGTTGAGTTGTTGCGGAAGTATTCTGGCGTGGATCAGAGCCACCTCTTCTGGGCCACCATGATCAAGCAGCGTCAACTTCAGACCAATGGAAAGTATGGTTTGGAGGAGGGTTTGGATCTGCGTACCGCACAACCCCATGTTTTCTACGGCACGTCTCGGAACACGACACTGACTGACGCTCAGGGCGGTGTGGGCCAACCACTGTGGGGCCGTTTGGCTCAGGCCATGCTGGAGGACTTTGTGGCCGACGCCAACAATGCCACCGCGCAGGATTGGGCTAGCGCCATTCACAACAGCGTGGTGCAACCCCGCGACAGCACTGACTTTTCTCCGTGTAGCGGTGTGTGCTCTTTTGAAGTTCTCGGATTGCAAGGCAAGAACACCTACCGCGCGATTCCCGAATTGCGCAAGATTGGTGTCGAGGAACAGGTGCTTCAGAGAGTGATCGATTGGGGCGCAAAAACTTGGCCAAACGGCCCATGGAACAACATCAGGTAGTCAATTCACAGACTGATAGCGGTAGGTGTCGAACTCGGCATCACCGCTCGATTGGAGGCCACGCCCATTGACTTCGTCATGGGCGTTTGGTCCTAAAAAACAGTGGCGCGTGAGCTGCCTTTGGGTAAAAGTCGGCCCTGCAAAATTCATCCAATCGCATCGAGTGACCGCAACAGCGCACGCGGCGACGGCCGCAACTGCGATGTTCGGGCCGGCTTCTACGCCCTCGTGCGCACTGGCACGGTTTGCATCAAGCAGGCGATGCACACGGCCACCGCCGACAAGGCGTCAAAAAGCCCTCTCAGGCCGAGACGGATGATCGCCCGCAGCAGCCAGCGGATGTTGTAGCCCGCCGCA
>JAYWGR010000049.1:0-3302 GCA_043778145.1 Rhizobacter sp. | reverse complement strand
CGCCGAAGACCATCATGGTTTTGTCCATGTAGAAGAGCTCGTTGTCGAGGCCGGCATAGCCTGACGCCATCGACCGCTTGTTGACGATGATGGTCTTGGCCTTGTAGGCCTCCAGGATCGGCATGCCGTAGATCGGGCTGCCCTTGGTGTGCGCGGCGGGGTTCACCACGTCATTGGCGCCGAGGATGATGGCCACGTCGGCCTGGCCGAATTCGCCGTTGATGTCTTCCATCTCGAAGACTTGGTCGTACGGCACTTCGGCTTCCGCGAGCAACACATTCATGTGGCCCGGCATGCGGCCGGCGACCGGGTGGATCGCGTACTTCACGGTGATGCCCTTTTCGGTCAGCTTGGCCGCGAGCTCCTTGACTGCATGCTGCGCCCGCGCGACGGCCAGGCCGTAGCCCGGCACGATCACCACGGTCTCGGCGTTGCCGAGCACGAAGGCGGCGTCGTCGGCGCTGCCGCTCTTGACAGGCCGCGCCTCGGTTTTGGCGCCGCCCGCGGCAGCGGCTTCACCGCCGAAGCCACCCAAGATCACGTTGAAGAACGAGCGGTTCATCGCCTTGCACATGATGTAGCTCAGGATCGCGCCTGACGACCCCACCAACGAGCCCGCGACGATCAACATCGCGTTGTTCAAGCTGAAGCCAATGCCGGCCGCAGCCCACCCCGAATAGCTGTTGAGCATCGACACAACGACCGGCATGTCCGCCCCGCCGATCGGGATGATGATGAGCACACCCAGCACGAAGGCGATGGCGAGCAGGGCGATGAAGTCAAACCAGCTTTGGCTGGAGACGAAGCCGTAGATGAAGAACAGCAGCGCCAAGCCGAGCACCAAGTTCAGGATGTGCTGACCCGGGAACTGCACCGGTGCGCCCTGGAAGAAGCGGAACTTGTATTTGCCCGAGAGCTTGCCGAAGGCGATGACCGAGCCACTGAACGTGATGGCACCAATCGCCGCACCGAGCGCCAGCTCGAGCCGGTTGCCGTTGGGAATGGGCTCACCCCGGAGCGCAATCGCGAAGGCATGCGGTTCGGCCACTGCCGAGATCGCAATGAACACCGCCGCCAGGCCGATCATGCTGTGCATGAAGGCGACGAGTTCGGGCATCTTCGTCATCTCAACGCGGTTGGCCATCACCGAACCAGCCGTGCCGCCGACCAGCAGGCCGACCAGCACCCAGACCAAGCCGCCGGCGCCACTGTGGCCGGCTTCTGTGGCGAGCTTGAAGATCAGCGCCGCTGTCGTGACGACGGCAATCGCCATGCCGGTCATGCCGAAGACATTGCCGCGGATCGACGTGGTTGGGTGGCTCAAGCCTTTCAAGGCCTGGATGAAGCAGACGCTGGCAACGAGGTAGAGCAACGTGACGAGGTTGAGACTCACTTGGCGCCCTCCACTGCCGCGTCTTTCACGACGGCCTTCTTCTCTTTCTTCTTGAACATCTCCAGCATTCGCCGCGTGACCAAAAAGCCGCCGAAGACGTTGACTGCCGCGAGGGCCACCGCGAGCACGCCAAAGCTCTTGCCAACCGGGCCTTCGGTGAGTGCCGCAGCCAGCATCGCGCCAACGATGACGATCGCCGAGATCGCGTTGGTCACGGCCATCAGCGGCGTGTGGAGCGCGGGCGTCACCGTCCAGACGACGTGGTAGCCGACGTAGATCGCCAGCACGAAGATGATGAGGTTGGTGACAGTGTGGGAGACGATTTCGTGTTCCATGGGGGCGTCCTTCGTGGGGCTTATTTGCGCTTGACTTCGCCGGCCTGCGTCATGAGGCAAGCGGCGACGATGTCGTCGTCCATCGGCACATTGAACGTGCCTTCTTTGGTCAGCACGAGCTTGAGGAAGTCGAGCACATTGCGCGCGTAGAGCGCGCTCGAATCGGCCGCCACGAGCGCCGGCAGATTGGTCTCGCCGACGATGGTGACGCCGTAGCGCACCACCGTTTTGTCGGCCTCCGAGAGTGGGCAGTTGCCGCCAACGCCCTCGGGCCCTTTGCCGGCCGCGATGTCGATGATCACCGAGCCCGGCTTCATCGACTTGACCATGCCTTCGGTGATGAGCGTGGGCGCGGCGCGGCCCGGAATCAGCGCGGTGGAGATGACGATGTCGGCTGCGGCCACGCGCTTGGCCACTTCGATCTGCTGGCGTGCGAGCCAGCTCGGCGGCATCGGCTTGGCATAGCCGCCCACGCCCACGGCAGCCTCTTTCTCCTCGGCGGTCTCGTAGGGCACCTCGATGAACTTGGCGCCGAGCGACTCGACCTGCTCTTTCACCGAAGGCCGCACATCGCTCGCCTCGATGACGGCACCGAGCCGCTTGGCAGTGGCAATCGCCTGCAAGCCGGCCACGCCCACGCCGAGGATCACGACGCGCGCGGCCTTCACGGTGCCAGCGGCCGTCATCAGCATCGGGAAGAAGCGCTGGTATTTGTCGGCCGCGATCATCACGGCCTTGTAGCCGGCGATGTTGGCTTGGCTCGACAGCACATCCATGCTCTGCGCGCGCGTGGTGCGCGGTGCGGCTTCGAGCGCAAAGCTCGTCAAGCCAGCGCCGGCCAAGCGGTGCAGGCCATCGCGGTCGAACGGGTTCAGCATGCCGACGAGCGCCGCGCCGGTCTTCATCAGCGAGAGCTCGCTGTGCAGCGGCGCGCGCACCTTCAAGACCAGATCGCAGGCGAAGGCGCCCGAGGCATCGGTGATCTCGGCGCCGGCCGCCTCAAAAGCTGCATCCGTGACGCTGGCCGCCGTGCCCGCACCGCTTTGAACCTTGATCGTGTGGCCCTGGGCTTTGAGCTTCTTCAGCGTCTCTGGCGTGACCGCCACGCGTGTTTCGCCGGCCGCTGTTTCGAGCGGAACTCCTATGAGCATGGGGCCTCCTCAGGCATTCGGGTTTGCTTGATTCTGCCGCAGTTCATTGGGGGCACCGCCTTGGCAAACCTGAGTCTCGGCGCGCCGGGGCGGCACCTAAAATCGACCGCCATGAAGCCCCACCGCATCGTCGTTGGCCTGTCCGGCGGTGTTGATTCCGCGGTCAGTGCGCACCTGCTCAAACAGCAAGGTCATGAGGTGATGGGCATCTTCATGAAGAACTGGGAGGATGACGACCGCGCCGCCAGCAACTCAAATGCTGACGACGGCTACTGCACCTCGCGGCAAGACTTCATCGACGCCGCGGCCGTGGCCGATGTGCTCGGCATCGAGATCGAGCACGTCAACTTCGCGGCCGACTACAAAGACCGCGTCTTCGCCGAGTTCTTGCGCGAGTACGAAGCCGGCCGCACGCCGAATCCT
>JAYWGR010000048.1:0-3334 GCA_043778145.1 Rhizobacter sp. | reverse complement strand
GCGGCAGCTCCACCACCGTCACCACGGTTCCTCCACCCGAGGTCACGCCGTCGTCAACGCTTTCCGGCACCGTCGCCGTCGGCGCGCCGATCACCGATGGCCGGCTGCGCATCATCGATTCGACCGGTGCCGTCGTCGCCTCTGACATCGCGATCGATGCCGATGGCCACTACGCCGCCATCACCCTCACCGGCACCGCGCCGTATCGCCTGGAGGCCTGCGGCTACGCCGGCGCCAACTACCAATGCGGCTACTCGGTCGCCAGCGCGGCCGCGGTCGCCGGCGGCACGGCCAACGTCACGCCGCTGACCACCGCGACCGTGCTGCTCGCCACCGGCCAATCGCCTGAAGCGCTGATGATCGGCGCCGCGCCCACGCTCACCGAGGCCAGCATCGGCAGCGCGCAAGACCAGCTTCGCACCGGCTTGGCCAGCGTGCTGGCGAGCGCCGGCGTCAGCGCGTCGATCGACTTCGTCTCGGCTGCACTCACCGCCGGCTCGCGCAGCGGGTACGACGGCGTGCTTGACGCCATCGGCGTCTCGCTCGGCCAAGACAGCAACGCCTTCGTGCAGATCACCCCGCGCCTGGGCACCGGCAACCTTTACTTGGAGCAAGGCCAAAGCAGCGGCACCGTGACCAGCAGCACCAGCGCATCGAGCTTGTCGCTCTCCGGCCTGGAAACGTTGTTCCAAAACCTCAACACAGCGCTCGCCAGCGCCTCGGCGTGCACGGCCGAAGCCACGGGCATCCGCCGCTCGATCGCCACCAGCGCCCAGCTCGCGATGGGCAACAACACGGCCGCAGGCAGCAGCCAGGTTGCCGAAGCGTTGTGCGGCCTTTTCGCCTCGGGTGACGACGGCAACTCGCCCATGTGGGGCTCGCGCCTGCTGAGCCCCACGCTCGGCCACTGCGATCTGGCCGGCAGCGCGCCTGTCTGCGCCATCTCGTTTGTCATTCAGGGGCTCGACGGCGGCGTGCAACCGGTCGGCACCGGCTTGGGCGTCACGCAAGAAGCTGGAGTTTGGAAGTTCATGGGCGATTTGCTGCCCATCCAGATCGAAGCCAACGCCCGCGCCCAGCGCACCGTGCGCGTCGACACCGCCACACCCATCGTCGGCTACGACCGCGCACTCGCCTTTGAGATCGGCGCCGTGCCGGGCCTGGCGTGCGCCAAGATTTCGCAGCCCCTGGCCGATGGCTCGCAAGCCACCGTCGGCTTCTACAAGCGGCACCCCGGCGCGAGCGGGCAAGAGCGCCTCTCGCTGTGGTCGTCGAACGGCTTCGGTGCCAGCCTCGACCCGCTCGTTGGCGGCACGCGCAGCGCTGACGACACCTGGATCATCCTGCCGCAAGGCGACGCTGGCGACGCCGTGGTGCGCAACTTCTACCGCGGCGGCCGCACCGTCACCGTCTCGCTCTATGGCGATGGCGACTGCAGCGCACCGTTCATGGTGGCCGGCAAAAGCAGCTTCGATGTGGACGTGAGCAGCGTGCCGCCGGTCTGGAGCGCGATGCCTTCCTTGCCTTGGCCGGAGCTCGATGCCGCCACCGCAGCCGCATTGCGAGGCCTCGCAATCGATGCCGGCGCCAGCGCCAGCTTGGCCGCTGGCTGGACCTTCCCGCATGGCCCGCTCGGCCTGGACGGCGCCACCACCTGCGGCAGCCGCGCCGAGTGCGGCGATGGCGGCACCGGCCGCATCGGCGAGCGTGCGGTGCGCCCCGGCGCGACCAGCGCCCTGGTTGACCTGCACAACACCGGCCCAGCGATTGCGGCCGACGCCGACAAGACCTTCTCGCTCTACGGCCGCAACGGCGAAGGCATCGGCATGCAGAGCAACTTCAGCAGCTGCCCGGCCTCACCGGCGGGCGAGGGTTGCCACTGAATGTCCGACCAGCCGCTACAGCCGGCCGGCGCAACCCACCGCGCCGCACCGGCAGGTGAGCTGGCCGTCGTGGTGGGTTTGGCCGTAGTTCACGGTGATCTCCTCACCCGCAGCCACATCACGCATGGCGTAGAACTCAACGCGGCCTTGCCGAATGCGCAGCGAGGCGTTCGGCCGGCACGAGTGGTTGGTGAAGCGCAGCGGGTCGGTCGACTCGGCAGCGTCGATCGCGCGCTTATCGCTCACCTCCACGATCATGATCCGCGCCAAGCCCTTGGCGCGTTTGCGCGCCTCGCGCACGCTGATCGATTCACCGCGTATCTCGCCGATCTTGCGCCGCGCCGGTATGGCTTCGGCAGCAAACGCACCTTGACCATCGATGGCGCTCGGCGCAGCCAACACCGCGAACTTTTGTGGGTTGCCGCGGGTGCGTGTCGGCGGGTTCGCCCCGGGGTGCTGATCGGTGTCGTCTGCCATGGGCGGGATTTTGGCAAAGGCGAACTGAGGCGCCGATGCGGGCTTATTCCATCGATGGTCGCCGGAGGCAGGGGCTACGCTGGTGGCACGTCATTGCCCAAGGCTGCGACACCATGAAATTCAACACTCCCAAAACGTCGTTCGTTCCCAAGCGCCGCGTCATCACACCGACTGGCGCCATCGAGTGGGAAGAGCTGCCGTCGCTCGCCGTTCAACTCGCGCAGCAACTCGAGGCGCGCCCCACCGCGGTCGAGCCCCGCCGCGTCTGGGCCGATACCGAGCCATCGGCGTTCGATGAATTCGCTGTCTCGGCGCCCATGCCGCTGCACGAACCGCTCGAAGGCATGGGCGTGCGTGAAGTCCGCTCGGACGAAGTTTTCCAGCATTTCTTCGGCACGCTCGCTTCACGCTGAGCCGCTGAACCCGCCCACAACGCCAGTACGCCCAAAGCGCCCAGAGTTCCTAACGCGCCTTGGCCGCCGCCGGCTCCGGCTCCCGCACCGGCTGACCCACGCTGCGCACCTCAGGCACGCCTTGTACGAAGGGCGCAATGCCCAAGTCCTCGTGCAGCTCCTTCGGCGAGAGCCAATGGCCCTGGGTGATGACGAGCGCCGCGCGCTTGAGGTCGCCGATGTCACGCGTCGGCTCGCCATCAACCAACACCAGATCGGCACGCCAGCCCGGCGCAATGCGCCCACGATCGCTCGCCGTGCCGCTGTAGCGCGCGGCGTTGCGCGTGGCGACTTGAATCGCCTCTGACGGCGTGAGCCCCGCCTCCACGTAAAGCGCGAGTTCCGAGTGCAGCGTGATGCCCGGCAAGGCATCGGTGCCGGCCACGATCGGGATGCCCGCGCGGTACATCCGGCCGACGAACGCCACCATCTTCGCGTAGGAGTTTTCGTTGCGGCGCAGCGTGGCCTCGTCCGGAATCTTCATGCCGCCGACGGCAAAGTAGCGCTGAAGGTCAGGCGGCA
>JAYWGR010000047.1:0-3359 GCA_043778145.1 Rhizobacter sp. | reverse complement strand
GCAAATCAAACAGCTTCAGGCGCAGCGCGGGCGCATGGGCCGCGGCGGCGGCGAGAAAGGTGCCGTCGCCACCGCCCACGTCGAGCAGGCAGCGGTGGCGCGCGATCGGGTAAGCGCCGAAGATTTCATCGGCCACCAATGGCTGCGAGGCCGACATCAGCGCTGAATAAGTGGCCACGCGCGTGTCATCAAGCTGGCTGGGCGCAGCCGCTTCGGCATACGGCCAGTAGCCCGCCAACGCGCCGCCGCCGGGGCGCTTGAGCAGCGCAACTGGGTCGTGCAAATCTTGGTAAAGCGCAGCGTGATGCTCGACCATCGCGGCCACCGCGGTGTTGCCGACCATCGTTGCGCCGAGCGCCCCGAGGCCGTATCGGCCGCCGCGCCGGCGCTGCACCAAGCCAAGCGATTCGGCAGCCGCGAGCAACGTGGCCGCAGCATCTTCAGTGAGCGCCAAGCGCTGGGCGAGCGTTTTGAGATCGAGCGGGCCGTGGCTCAGCAAATCAAACAGGCGCAGCCGAACACAGGCGAGCAAGACTTGGGAGTAAACGAAGCCGGCCACCAGATCAAACAGCGCCCGCGCCCGCCGCCGCGCGATGCCGCGCGTGAGCGGAAAGCCAGCTGCTAAGTGCTGAAACCGGCGGCTTGCCAGCCAGCGGTCTCGCCAAGCGAGCCAGCGATCGGCCCAGCTCGGGCGCGGCGTCAACACCTCATGGCTGGCCAGCATCTGAACGCTCGGCTGGCGAAAGTGTTGCGCCTGGAATGTTCAAGGCGGCGCGTTGTGGTTGGTCAAGCTGCCGCGCGCATCAACTCTTCGCACAAGGCCTTCGGCACGAGGCGCTCGGCCTCCATGCGCACCAGCTGGCGCAGTTGCTCGGCGCCGCGGCACACCGGCACGGCCGCAATGGCTTCGGCCACGAGCCGGTCGAACAAACCAATCGCACCTTCGAGGCCCAGCTCGGCGGCGGCACTCGGGCGGAGCAAAGCGGCATCGCGGCCCACGGGCTTGCCGAGCAAGAGCGGATCACCGGCGACATCGCGAATGTCATCAGCCGCTTGGTAAGCCTCGCCCAGCCAATCGCCGAGTGCGCGCCAGGGCGCGGCATCGGCGCCCGCAGCTTGGGCGCCGGCCATCGTGGCCGCGGCGAAGAGCGCACCGGTCTTGGCGCGCTGGTATTGCGTGAGCGACACCCGCGGCTCCGACTCCCATGCCTGCCCCGCGACGATGCCAAACGGCATGCCCACGCCCTGCGCGATCGTGCCGATCAGCGGGGCGAGGCGGCGGGGTGATTTGGAGGCCGCGTTCGCGAGCACCTCAAAGGCCAGCACGATGAGCGCATCACCCGCCAGCACAGCCAGGCTCTCACCGTAGGCGTAGTGAACCGAAGCGCGGCCGCGGCGCATGGGCGCGTCGTCAAAGCACGGCAGATCGTCGTGAACAAGCGAGGCGCAGTGCAGCAGCTCGATGGCGCTTGCCGCGGCTTCTGACAAGCCCGGGTCATCGTCACCACACGCTGCGGCCACGGCCAAACAAAGCTGCGGCCGGATGCGCGCGCCACCCGGAAACACCGCATGCCGAATCGCCCCGCCCAGGCGCGGCGGGCCGCCCGGTGCCTCGCTGGTGGCAATGGCGCTGGCGAGCGATTGTTCGATGCGGGTCATGGGCTTCATGAGGGTTCGCCGCAGGGGCGTCAGAGCTGAGAGGTGGCCTAACTTGAGAGCAAACCGATGCAGAGATGCGCTTGCAGTGTCACTATTGCATGTCAGCATCACATGTCAACTAGCATAGACACCTCAAATCGATGCGTCAACAAATCGACAGCGCCCGCCGCACACCATGACCAGACCTCCCGTGATCGTGATTGGCGCCGGCATCGGCGGCCTGGTGAGCGCGCTCGAACTCGCGCACGCCGGCCTGCCCGTGCTGCTGCTCGAACGCGCGGCGCAGCCGGGCGGGAAGATGCGCGAGGTCGACATAGCCGGCCAGCGCATTGACGCCGGGCCCACTGTCTTCACGATGCGCTGGGTGTTCGATGAGCTCTTCGCCAAGCTCGGCACACGCTTGGCCGATCACCTTCAGCTCCAGCCTGCCAGCGTGCTGGCGCGCCATGCCTGGAGCGCCGATGAGCGGCTCGATCTGTTTGCTGACATCGCGCGTTCGGCCGATGCCATCGGCGCCTTTGCCGGGCCCGCCGAGCGCCGCGGCTACCTCGACTTCTGCGCGCGCGCGAAGCAAATTTACGCAACGCTGGAGCGGCCGTTCTTGCGCGGCACGCGGCCCACGCCGCTCTCGCTCGTCACGCGGGCGGGCTGGCGCGGCTTGCCCGATCTGGCGCGCATCTCACCGTTTGCAACCATGTGGGGCGAACTTGGCCGCTACTTCGCCGACCCGCGGCTGCGCCAGCTCTTCGGGCGATACGCCACCTACTGCGGCTCATCGCCGTTCCAGGCGCCGGCCACGCTGATGCTGGTTGCGCATGTCGAGCAAGACGGCGTGTGGCTCGTCGAAGGCGGCATGCACCGCATCGCGCAATGTTTGGCCAGGCTCGTGCGTGCCCAAGGCGCTGAGATTCGCTATGGCGCGCACGTTGAGCAAATCGTGTTGCAGAACGGGCGAGCGGCCGGCGTGCGGCTGGCCAGCGGCGAGCAGATTGCTGCGCAGGCCGTGGTGTTCAACGGCGATGTGGCGGCGCTCGCCGATGGCCGCTTGGGGCTCGGCGCCGCATCGGCCGTGCCGAAGGCGGCGCCTGCGAAACGCTCGCTCTCGGCCATCACCTGGAACATTCACGCGGCGACCAGCGGCTTCGATTTGCTGCGCCACACCGTGTTCTTCTCGAACGGCTACGAATCCGAGTTCGACGCGATCTTCAGAAGCGGCCGAGTGCCCGCATCGCCCACCGTCTACGTGTGCGCCCAAGACCGCGATGACCACGGCCTCGCGCCCGGAACCGACGGCCGCCGCGAACGATTGCTCTGCCTCATCAACGCACCCGCCCGCGGCGACGGCCCACCGATGACACCGAAGGAGACCGACCCATGCGAAGAAGCCATGCGGCAGACCCTGGCCCGCTGCGGCCTGCAGATGGAGCGCGCGCCGCAGCGCACGGTGCTGACGACGCCGAGCGACTTCGAGCAACTCTTCCCGGCGACGGGCGGGGCGCTGTACGGCCAGGCCTCGCACGGCTGGGCGGCGTCGTTCTCCCGGCCGGGCTCGCGCAGCAAGCTGCCGGGCCTCTACCTCGCGGGCGGCAGCACGCACCCGGGGCCGGGCGTGCCGATGGCGGCACTCTCGGGCCGGCTTGCCGCAGCGAGCCTGATCGCCGATCGCCCCCGCGCGCCTTCGCCCCGGCCACCCTCGGCGC
>JAYWGR010000046.1:0-32144 GCA_043778145.1 Rhizobacter sp. | reverse complement strand
TCTAAAGCTGGCGCAGGCACTGCGCCAGCAGCTCTTGATTTTGTAGCAAAAGACCATGTCGCGTTGGGTGAACCAGTGGGCCTAGACTTTGACATGGGTATCAAGTTGGCCGGTGCACGCTTTACCGTCATGAAAGGCCCACTGGCTAAACTGCACCGTGCGCTGGCCCAGTTTATGCTGGACGTGCAAACGCTGGAACACGGCTACACCGAATGCTATGTGCCCTACATCGTCAACGAAGCCACGCTGCGCGGCACCGGCCAGTTGCCCAAGTTTGAAGAAGATTTGTTTGCGGCAAAAAAGGGCGGGCAAGACGGTGAGCAAAGCGATACGGGTGCGCTGTACCTCATCCCCACCAGCGAAGTGCCGCTCACCAACTTTGTGCGCGACACGGTGCTGGCAGAGGCCGATTTACCCATCAAACTAACCGCCCACACCCCCTGCTTCCGGTCTGAAGCGGGCAGTGCAGGGCGCGACACGCGCGGCATGATTCGCCAGCACCAGTTCGACAAAGTCGAGATGGTGCAGATCGTCCATCCCGATCAAAGCAACGCGGCGCTGGAGGCCATGGTCGGCCATGCAGAGGCGGTGCTGCAGCAACTTGGTTTGCCTTATCGCGTGGTGCTGCTGTGCACAGGCGACATGGGTTTCGGCGCTGCCAAAACCTATGACCTTGAGGTCTGGTTGCCGGCGCAAAACACCTACCGAGAGATCAGCTCGTGCTCGAACACGGAGGCGTTTCAAGCGCGCCGCATGCAAGCCCGGTTCAAGAACGCGCAAGGGAAAAACGAGTTGGTGCACACCTTGAACGGCTCTGGCCTGGCGGTCGGCAGAACCTTGGTGGCCGTGCTGGAGAACTACCAGCAAGCCGATGGATCGGTCACCGTGCCTGAAGTGCTGCGACCTTATCTCGGCGGTCTCGCAAAGCTGGGCTAGAATGCGCGACTCGGCAGAGACCCGCCGAAGCACCCGCTAGACCCGGAGAGGTGGCAGAGTGGTCGAATGTACCTGACTCGAAATCAGGCGAACCGTAAGGTTCCGAGGGTTCGAATCCCTCCCTCTCCTCCAACAATTTCCCGCCGTCATGGACCGTGAACCGGTCGAATCCAGCCACTTCAAGTCGATCGGCTACGAGCCAGCGGCTCGCGTGCTGGAAGTCGAGTTCGCCGACGGCTCGGTCTACCAATTCCGCAGGGTCCCGCCGATCACTTTCGTGACGATGAGCGACAGCCCTTCGATCGACTACTACTTCGACAAGCACATCCGCGGCCGTTTTCCGTCGCGGCTGGTGCCTTGAGTTGGGGAAATCGTCACAAATTCTCGTGACGAATCTTTCTGGAAGCGTGCGAACTGCACGAACTCTCCGTGCCGCGCAGATCAGCCTTGCTCAAAAGGTGGCTGGATTTGAGCCGGTGAGCGAAACAATTGAAACATGAAGAAGCGCACGCACGTTTATGACTGGGATCACGAGCCCAAGGAAGAGCGCGAATCCGCGTTCGTGTCCACTGGCTTCGCCACGAGCACCTTGGTGACTCGCTCCGGCTTCCACCCATCGATGGACCCTTCGCGGCAAAGACGCCGGCCGGCGCGCTCCGGCTTCGTGGGCGTGCTTATCTTTGTGGTGTTGCTGCTCGCCGCCGGCGGTTGGGCGCTGTACCACTTTGCACCTTTGCTGAAGCGACTGTGAAGCGGCCACGGCTCGCCTGAGTTGCGGGCGTTCACGCATCTTTACCGTGTAGCCAAGCCGGATTCACCGGCGCGCCACAACATCGCGGGTCCAAGCGAATCGGGCATTCCGATATCGCCCCACCAGCCCCACAGGAGCGCTCGCGATGATGCCTACAAAGACTATGCTCAATGCCACCAACGGCATTTCGGCGCTCGCCATGGATGGCGTTCGCGCCATGTCCCATGCCGTGGCACCACAGGCCCAGATGAGCGCAAATTTGCTGTTGATTGATGACGACGCCCGGCTCGCCACGATGGTCGGTGACTACCTTCGCAGCGCTGGCTTCAATGTCGAGACGGCTGGCTCACTCGAAGCCGGGCGCGAGCGCCTCGCCGCCGATTCGTTCGATGCCTTGCTGCTCGATCTGATGCTCCCCGATGGCGACGGCCTCGACCTCTGCCGCGAGCTGCGCGCCAACCCACGCACTCGCCATTTGCCGCTGCTGATGTTGACGGCCCGCGGCGAGCCGATGGACCGCATCGTTGGCCTCGAACTCGGCGCCGACGACTACCTCCCCAAACCGTTCGAGCCACGCGAGCTGCTGGCGCGGGTAAAGGCATTGCTGCGCCGTGCCGCGCCGCAGCCGGCTGACGATGACGTGCTGCGCTTCGGGCGCCTTGAGGTCGACCTTGGCGCGCGCGTCGCGCGGCTCGATGGCCAGGTATGCGATCTCACCGGCCACCAATTCGATTTGCTCGTGGTGCTCGCGCAAAGCCCGGGTCGCGTGCTGTCGCGCGACCAAATCATGGACTCGCTCAAAGGTCATCCGCTGGAAGCGTTTGACCGCTCCATCGACGTTCACATCTCGCGCATCCGCTCGGTGATCGAAGACGACCCGAAGCTGCCTCGCCGTGTGTTGACTGTTCGCGGCGCTGGTTACGTTTTCGCCAAGAAGCAGGACGCGGAAGAAGCGAGTTGATGACCGCCTCAGCCATCGCTGGCTGAAGCATTGCCGCGCCGATGAAGAGCCTCTACCTCCGGATCTATGCCACGGTTGTGATCATGCTGCTGGCGTTCGCGCTGGTATCGGGCTGGGTGGTGCAGCACCACATGGAGCGCGAACGCGCGCACGCGCAATTGGTGCTTGCCGATCGCATGAGCGCGTGGGGCGACCTGATCCAGCGCTCGCTGCCTGGCGTGACGGCTGCGCCTGAGGTGCAGGCAGCAGGTTTGAACGAATGGTCGCAGCGCTTGCGCTTGCCGCTCGCTCTCGACAGCGCCAGTGGCGATCGGCTCGGCGCCTCCGAGTCCTTCGTTCGCCGGCAAGCCGAAGAGGGTGTTCGCGGCGTGGCTGTTCACCTGCAAGACGGTCGCACGCTTTGGGTGATGCGCCCGGGCCCCGGCCCAGGCGCGGCGGCTGCGCGAGCCGGGCAAAGCGATGACCTGCCGCCGTTGATGCCCTTGCCCTTCGTGCCCTCGGAATGGCAGCGCGGTGTCGGGTTGATCGCAGTGCTCGCTGTGCTGTTCATCGCGGTTGCGGCGGGCGCGTTCCCGGTGGTGCGGCGGCTCACGCGGCGGCTCGAGGCGTTGAAGCACGGCGTTGAGCAATTCGGGGCCGGTGCGTTAAATCACCGCGTTGAGGTCACAGGGCGCGACGAAGTGGCCGCGGTGGCCGCGAGCTTCAACGTCGCGGCCGCCCAGGTCGAGGCGCTGGTGCGTTCACATCAATCGCTGCTGGCCAATGCCAGCCATGAACTGCGCTCGCCGCTTGCGCGGATGAAAATGGCGGTGTCGATGATGGAAGAGGCCGGGCCGGTGCAGCGCAGCGCGCTCAAGCGTGAGATCGATACCAATGTGGCCGAGCTCGACGCTCTCGTCGAAGAAGTCTTGCTCGCAAGCCGGCTCGATGCAGCCCAGCGCAACGAGCAGCCCGAGCGCGTTGACCTGTTGGCGCTGGCCGCGGAAGAGGCTGCCAATGTTGATGCCGCGGTCGATGGAGCGTCGATCAGCGTGCAAGGCGAGGAGCGTCTGCTTCGACGGGCCCTGCGCAATCTGCTTGAGAACGCGCGCCGCTACGGAGGCAACGAGATCGCGGTCATCACCGAAGCCGTCGGGCCGCAGGCGGTGGTGCGTGTGTCTGATCGCGGCCCGGGCGTGCCCGAAGCGCTGCGCGAGCGCATCTTCGAAGCCTTCTACCGCTTGCCTGGCCATGCTGAGCAGGCCGGTGGTGTCGGCCTGGGCCTGAGCCTCGTGAAGCAGATCGCCGAGCGACACGGTGGCAGCGTGCGCTGCGAAGCGCGTGAGGGCGGCGGCAGCAGCTTCGTGATCTCGCTGCCGCGCGCCGTTTGAATGCGCTGGCGTTCAGCGTTCAGCGTTCAGCGCTGGCCGGCGGCGGCGCGCTCCGTTCACGCGCTCGCTCGGCATAGCGGTTGAACCGCCAGGCCGTGCCCTCCATCGTGATGCGCCGCCAGGTGCCGCGTTTCTCGGCCGGCGTCATGACTGGCCAATGCTGAACTTCATCGAAGCTGCGGCCACAGCCCTTGCAGATGGCGTCGCCCTGGCTGGTGGAGCAAATCGCGATGCAGGGCGCATCGGGTGTCGTGTCGTACCAGGTCAGCCATGCGTCGCGCGCGGCGGAGGGCATCGAGCCTTCATCGCATTCGCTCTCGCGGTAGTAAACCATCAGCGCGTAAACCTCGGCCAGCGCCAGCACCTCGGCGCAGGCGGTGATGCCGTCTGGCGAAGGCTTCTTGTCGCGCCACCAGTTGATGGCGGATTCGATGTCGGTGATGTGAAGGGCAGTCATGGCGTGATCGGGCAGGGCGCCGAGCATAGCGCCGCCGCGCAGGCCGAGGTGCCGATGTAGTCTCTGCACGATGATGCTGGCCCGATTGTCTCGACGAACCTGGATCGCCTCGGCGCTCGTGTGCTTTGCCTGCGCGGCGGGTGCGGCATCGCAAGCGCCAGTGGCCGCCGAGCACGGCATGGTGGTCACGGCGCAGCAGCTCGCAACGCGGGTGGGCGTGGATGTGCTCAAGGCCGGCGGCAATGCAGTCGATGCGGCGGTTGCGGTGGGCTATGCGCTGGCGGTCGTCTACCCGGCGGCGGGCAACCTCGGCGGTGGTGGCTTCATGACGATCCGCCTCGCCGATGGCCGGCAAACCTTCATTGATTTTCGCGAGAAGGCGCCGCTTGCGGCCACCGCCGGCATGTACCTCGATGCGAACGGCCAAGTCATCGCGGGCGCGAGCACCACCGGTCACTTGGCCGTTGCCGTGCCGGGCACCGTCTCGGGCCTGGAGCGGGCGCGCATCGCCTACGGCAGCCTGCCGCGCGGCCGCTTGCTCGCGCCTGCGATCGGCCTTGCCGAGCGCGGCTTCGTGTTGGAGCAAGGTGATGTCGACATGCTCGCCACGGCCACGCGAAGCTTTCAACGCGACCCGGCGAGTGCCGCCGTCTTCTTGCGCCGCGGCGAACCCTACAAGCCCGGCCAAACGCTGGTGCAGACCGACCTCGCGCGCACGCTGAAGCGCATCGCCGCGAGTGGCACCGCAGGCTTCTACCAAGGGCCGGTGGGCGCCGCGATTGCCAAGGCCAGCCGCGCAGGCCTCGGCATCATCACGCAGGCCGACTTGGCGCAATACCAGTCGCGCGAGCTTGCGCCGGTTGAGTGTGATTACCGCGGCCACCACGTCGTCTCAGCGCCGCCGCCGAGCTCCGGTGGCACCACGCTTTGCGAGATCCTCAACGTGCTTGAGGGCTATCCGCTCGGTGCCCTCGGGTTTCGTTCGGCAGCGGCCGTGCATGTGGAGATCGAGGCGATGCGCCATGCCTATGTCGACCGCAACAACCGCCTTGGCGATCCTGATTTCGTGATCAACCCGGTCGATCATCTGCTCGACAAAACCTATGCCGCTGCCATCCGCGCGGCCATCGACCCGGCCCGTGCCGGCGTCTCGCAACAGCTCGCACCCGGCGTGCCGCCACACGAGGGCAGCAACACCACGCACTACTCGGTCATTGATGGCGCGGGCAATGCGGTTGCCGTCACGTACACGCTGAACGACTGGTTCGGCGCCAAGGTCATGGTGCCCGGCACCGGCGTGCTGCTGAACAACGAGATGGACGACTTCACCATCAAGCTCGGCACGCCCAACCTTTACGGCCTCGTGCAAGGCGAGGCCAACGCCATTGCGCCCGGCAAACGGCCATTGAGCTCGATGACGCCCACCATCGTCACCCGCAACGGCCAAACCGTGATCGTGCTCGGCACGCCCGGTGGCAGCCGCATCATCACCGCCGTGCTGCACACGCTCATCAATTTGATCGACCACGGCATGACGGTGCAAGAAGCCGTCGATGCGCCGCGCTTTCACCAGCAATGGCTGCCCGAGGCCACGAACCTCGAGCCGTATGCGCTCTCGCCAGACACGCGGCGCATCCTCGAAGGCATGGGCCACCAATTCGGTGAGGCGCAACCCGCCAATCACCTCGCGGTGATACTCGTCGGCGCGCCGTCGCTCGGCGGCAAGGCCGTTGGCGCGAACCGCTTCTACGGTGCCAATGATCCTCGCCGCGGCACTGGCTTGGCGCTTGGCTTTTGAACCCACTTGCACCCGCCTCACATGCTCGACATCGGAGTCCCTAACGTCGAATCGGCACGGATGCGCCATGCCACGAAGGATTGGCTTTCGCTGGCGCTGATCGATGCCCGCAACCACAGCCTGCGTTGGATCAGCGCGTGCGAAAAAGGCCTCGGTGGCGCAGCACTTGCCGTGCCCTTGCGCCCCGAGATCGACCCGCCGCTCTGGACGCTCGGGCACATCGGCTGGTTCCAGGAGCGGTGGATCGGCCGCAACGTGCAGCGTGACCGCGGCGACGCGGGCGATTCAACCCAGCCGCGCCTCGCCTCGATCCTGCCCAACGCCGACGCCTGGTATGACAGCGCTCACGTGCCTCACGCCGACCGCTGGGCGCTGCCCTTGCCCGATCTCCAGGCCACGAAGCACTACCTCGTCGAGACGCTGGAGACCACGCTCGATCTGCTCGGCCACGCCCGCGACGATGACGCGTCGCTCTACTTCTACCGC
Organism: Rhizobacter sp.; assembly: GCA_043778145.1. Classification (GTDB taxonomy): domain Bacteria; phylum Pseudomonadota; class Gammaproteobacteria; order Burkholderiales; family Burkholderiaceae_C; genus LMDS01. The sequence goes on along the minus strand of JAYWGR010000046.1, from coordinate 25,385 downwards.
CTCGCGCTGTTCCACGAAGACCTGCACATCGAAGCCCTCGCTGTGCTTGCTCAAACGCTCGGCTTCGACCCCGGCTTGCTGCCACCGATGACCGGCATGGCGATCCGCTCGCCGCTCTCGTTCCCGGCTTCGCATTGGCCGCTCGGCAGTGCGGCTGGCGGGTTCGCGTTCGACAACGAGCGGCCCCGGCACGAGGTGGCGGTGCCGGAGTTTGAGATCGATTCGCAAGTCGTGGCGTGGGCACATTTCTGTGAGTTCGTTGAAGACGGCGCTTACGACGAGCCTCGCTTCTGGAGCGAGGCCGGCTGGCGCTGGTTGCAGGCCGAAGGCAGGCGCACGCCGCGCCACGTGGACCAAATGCGCCAAGGCGTGCTGCAGCGGCGCTTCGGCCGGCTTGCGCGTGTGCCGCTCAACCAACCGGCCGTGCATGTGAGTTGGTACGAGGCCGATGCCTGGTGCCGCTGGGCTGGCCGGCGCTTGCCGACCGAAGTGGAGTGGGAGTTGGCTGCAGTCGAGGGCGCGTCGCGCGGCTTTCGTTGGGGCGATGTTTGGGAATGGACAGCCACCACCTTTCGGCCCTATCCGGGCTTTGTGGCGGGCCCCGATCGCACTTGGTCTGAGCCGGCCTTTGGGCGCGACAAAGTGCTGCGCGGCGCATCGTTTGCCACGCCCGGCCGCTTGCGCCACCCGACGCTGCGGAACTTCCATCCGCCGCAAACCGATGCCGAGTTCTGCGGCTTCAGAAGCTGCGCGAACTGATCACCGCTCGGTGACAAAACATGCGTGCTGAACGCATGTCGCATTAGGGAAAGCCCGTTCTTTGCGGGCCCGCTGGCTGCTCGAACAATGCGGCGGAGCGTTCGGTTCAACGCGCGAATTTCCACGTCAGTTCCACCGGAGACACCCGTGAGCATTCCCCTTTCATTGACGGTCAATGGCAAGTCAGTCCAAACCCAGGTCGACCCACGCACGCTGCTGGTCCAGTTGATCCGCGAGCATTTGGCACTCACCGGAACGCACGTGGGCTGCGACACGGCGCAATGCGGCGCTTGCACTGTTCACCTCAACGGCAATGCCGTGAAGTCGTGTTCGATGCTGGCATTGCAGGCACAAGGCGGTGAGATCACCACGATCGAAGGCTTGAGCCAAAACGGAACACTGCACCCGATGCAAGCCGCCTTCCGCGAGTGCCACGGCCTGCAGTGCGGCTACTGCACGCCGGGAATGGTGATGTCGTCAGTCAAGCTGCTCGAAGCCAATCCGAACGCAACCGAAGAGGAAATCCGCGAAGGGCTTGACGGCAACATCTGCCGCTGCACCGGCTACCAAAACATCGTCAAGGCGATCAAGTTCTGCCAGTCGGGCGCTGTCGCCAGCACATCGGCTTCGGCCTGATCACGAGGAACATGCGATGACCGACCTCTCCAACCCCCCGAACGATTCGCCCATCGGCAAATCGGTGATCCGCCGTGAAGACCGGCGCTTTCTCACCGGCGAAGGCCAGTACACCGATGACGTGGTGATGGCGCGCCAAACGCACGGCTTCTTCCTGCGCTCGCCGTATGCGCATGCGCGCATCACCTCGATCAACATCGATGCCGCCAAGAAGGCGCCCGGCGTGGTCGACATCATCATTGGCGCCGACATGGTGGCCGCCAAAGTCGGCGGCATTCCGTGTGGCTGGCTCATCCACAGCATCGACGGCACGCCGATGAAGGAACCGGCGCATCCGGTGCTCGCACATGACAAGGTCCGCCATGTGGGCGATCAGGTGGCGCTCATCGTCGCCGAGACGATGCTGCAAGCCAAAGATGCCTCCGAACTGATCGAGATCGAGTACGAGCCGCTGCCCGCGGTGATCGAACTCAAGACGGCAATAGGCAACGCCAGCGCCGTGCATGACGACGTGCCAAACAACGTTTGCTACGACTGGGGCCATGGCAACAAGGATGCGGTGGAAGCCGCCTTCGCCAAAGCCGCGCACATCACCAAGCTCGAGTTCGTCAACAACCGCTTGATTCCGAATGCGATGGAGCCGCGTTGCGCCAACGCCAGCTACTCGCGGCACGACGAGAGCTATGTGCTCTATGTGGCCAACCAGAACCCGCACGTCGAGCGCTTGCTGATGTGCGCCTTCGTGCTCGGCTTGCCTGAATCGAAGGTGCGTGTGATTGCGCCTGACGTGGGCGGCGGCTTCGGCTCGAAGATCTTTTTGTACCCCGAAGACATCGCCCTCGTGTGGGCCGCCAAGCGCGTTGGCCGGCCGATCAAATGGACGGCCGAGCGCAGCGAATCCTTCCTGACCGATGCCCATGGCCGCGACCACGCCACCACGGCCGAGCTCGCGCTCGATGCCGATGGCCACATGCTCGCGCTCAAGGTCGACACCATCGCCAACATGGGCGCGTACCTCTCGACCTTTGCGTCGAGCGTGCCGACCATCCTCTACGCCACGCTGCTCTCGGGTCAATACAAGACGCCTGCGATCTACGCCAACGTCAAGGCCGTGTTCACCAACACCGCGCCGGTTGACGCCTACCGCGGCGCCGGCCGGCCGGAGGCAACCTACCTCGTCGAGCGCATCGTCGAACAGGCGGCGCGTGAGATGAAGATGGATGTGACCGAGCTGCGCCGCAAGAACTTCGTCACCGAGTTTCCGTTTGCCTCACCCGTCGGCTTGACGTACGACACCGGCGACTTCGGTGCGCTGCTCGACCGCGCGAAGAAAGTGGCTGATGTGGAAGGCTTCGCAGCTCGCCGTGAAGCATCGAAGGCCAAAGGCAAGCTGCGCGGCATCGGCTACTCCTGCTACATCGAGGCTTGCGGTTTGGCGCCATCGAACATCGCCGGTGCGCTCGGTGCGCGTGCGGGCTTGTTCGAGGCCGGTGAAGTGCGCGTGCATCCCACCGGCACCGTCACCGTCTTCACCGGCTCGCACAGCCACGGGCAGGGCCACGAGACCACCTTCGCGCAGATCGTTGCGGCCAAGCTCGGTATGCCGGTCGAGAACGTCGAGATCGTCCACGGCGACACCGGGCGCGTGCCCTTCGGCATGGGCACGTACGGCAGCCGTTCGCTCTCGGTGGGCGGCACGGCGATCGTCAAGGCGGTCGACAAAATCATCGCCAAGGGCAAGAAGATCGCGGCTCACCTGCTGGAGGCGGCCGATACCGACATCGTGTTCGAAGAAGGCAGCTTCAAGGTCGCCGGCACCGACAAGGCCGTGCCCTTCGGGTCTGTTGCGCTCACCGCCTACGTGCCGCACAACTACCCGCTCGACAAGTTGGAGCCCGGCCTCAATGAGAACGCGTTCTACGACCCGACCAACTTCACTTACCCCTCGGGCACCTACATCTGCGAGGTCGAAGTTGATCCGGAAACCGGCGTCACCAAGATCGAGCAGTTCGTGGCCGTCGATGACTTCGGCAACATCATCAACCCGATGATCGTTGAAGGCCAGGTGCAAGGCGGCCTCGCCCAAGGCCTGGGCCAAGCCATGATGGAAGGCGCGGCCTACGACCCTGAATCGGGCCAGCTGCTGACCGGCTCCTACATGGACTACGCCATGCCCCGCGCAAGCGACCTGCCGAACTTCACGATCAGCAACCTCGTCACGCCTTGCACGCACAACCCGATGGGCGTGAAAGGCTGCGGCGAGGCCGGCGCCATCGGCTCGCCACCGGCCTACATGAACGCGTTGACTGATGCCCTCGGCGTCAAAGACCTTGCCATGCCGGCCACCACCGAGCGCGTCTGGCGTGCGGCCCACCACATGGCCTCGGCCTGATCACATCAGAACAAGGACACCTCATGTACACCTTCGACTACCAACGCCCGGCCGACAAAGCCGCGGCCAGCGCCGCGATCAACAGCGAATCGCGTTACCTCGCCGGCGGCCAGAGCTTGATTCAGGCGATGAAGCTGCGCCTCTCGCAAAGCGAACGCTTGGTCGACCTCGGCGCGATCGCCGACTTGAAAGGCATCAAGGTTGACGGCAACCAGGTCGTGATCGGTGCGATGACCACGCATGCGGCGGTTGCGGCATCTGCCGATGTGCAGCGCGCCATCCCTGGCCTGGCTGAACTGGCCGGCGGCATTGGCGATCAGATGGTTCGCAACATGGGCACGATTGGCGGCTCGATCGCCAACTCCGACCCTGCGGCTTGCTACCCAGCAGCCGTGCTCGGGCTGGGCGCCACTGTCCACACCGACAAGCGCACCATCCCGGCCGATTCGTTCTTCACCGATCTCTACGAGACGGCGCTGCAACCCGGCGAACTCATCACCGCAGTGAGCTTCCCCATCCCGCAGAAGGCGGCGTACATCAAGTACAAACAACCGGCGTCGCGCTTCGCCTTGATCGGTGTCTTTGTGAGCCAAGGTTCGGGCGGTGTGCGTGTGGCGGTCACGGGGGCCAAAGGCTGCGTCTTCCGCGCCACTTCGATCGAAGCAGCGCTGTCATCCAGCTTCACGCCCGAGGCAGCCAAGGCTGTGGTCATGCCCACCGACGACATCAACAGCGACATGCACGGCTCCGCCGCCTACCGCGCTGCCATGATCAGCGTGATGGCCTCGCGCGCGGTTGCGGCGGCGCTGGCCCGCTGAGCACCGAGATGCTTTGCCACCCGACCCCACCGCGGGGCCGGTGGCATGCGCGCGCCGGCTTGCTCGCGCTATAACGCGGCCATGAGCACATCACCCAACGGCATGGCCGCGCTGCAATTGCCCACGTCGGTCGATGCGGTCATTGCCTTGCTCGCGACTGAAAACTACGTCTGTGATCGGCAACTCGCCACGGCCCTGTTCCTGAGCCTGAAGCTGCAGCGCCCGTTGTTCCTCGAGGGCGAGCCCGGCGTCGGCAAGACCGAGCTCGCGAAGACGCTCGCGCGATGCTTGAACACGCTGCTGCTGCGCGTGCAGTGCTATGAAGGGCTCGATGTGTCGCAGACCGCGTACGAATGGAACGTCGCGCGGCAGATGATCGAAATCCGCCTCGCGGAAGCCGCGCACGAGACCGACAAACAGCAGCTCACGCAAAACCTCTACGCGCGCAGCATGCTGATCGAGCGCCCGCTGCTCCAAGCACTCACGCAGCCGCAATCGCCCGTGCTGTTGATCGATGAGCTCGACCGCGCCGACGAACCCTTCGATGCTTTCTTGCTCGAAGTGCTGGCCGAGAACCAGATCACCATTCCCGAGTTCGGCACCGTGAAGGCGACAGCGCCGCCGATCACCATCATCACCAGCAACCGCACGCGCGAGATCCACGATGCGCTCAAGCGCCGCTGCCTCTACCACTGGGTGGCGTTTCCGAGCGTCGAACGCGAGCTCGACATCGTGCGCCTGCGCGCACCAGGCGCTTCGGAGCGGCTCTATGTGCAGGTGGTCGAGTTCGTGCAGCGCATGCGCACGCTCGATCTGTTCAAGGCGCCCGGCGTGGCCGAGACGATCGACTGGACCAACGCGCTCGTTGCCCTGAACGCCATTCGCCTCGACCCCGCGACCGTGCAAGACACGCTCGGCGTGCTGCTGAAGTACCAAGACGACATCGTCAAGCTCCAGGGTGGTGACACCTTCAAATTGCTTGATGAGCTCAAGGCACGTGCGCTGCTTGATTGACTCGGCCCGTTCTTGCTCCCACACCCGCGTGCGGGAGAGGGTTGGGGTGAGGGCGATGGCGAGCGTTTGGCTGGTTGATGGTGGCGATTCGCCCCTCACCCCAGCCCTCTCCCCGCGAGCGGGGCGAGGGAGTCAGATCCGCGCCAATCGGCGCGGGCGCGGTGGCATTCGATGATTGCCGAGAACATCGTTCACTTCGCCCGCGTGCTGCGCAGCGCCGGCATGCCGATCGGGCCGGACCGCGTGTTGATGGCCATGGCCGCCATCGAGCATGTGGGGCTCGACCGCCGCAGCGATGTGCATGCCGCGCTCAGCGCCGTGATGCTCGATCGCCATGAACAGCAAGTGCTCTTCGATGCCGCGTTCGATGCCTTCTGGCGCGACCCAAAGTTGCTCGAGCAACTCATGTACATGCTGCTGCCGAAGATCAGCGGCCGGGGCGATAAGCAAGTGGCGCCGCGTACCAATCGCCTCGCCGAAGCACTCGCGCCGCCCAAGACGCAGCAGGCTCCGAACCCCGCCAACAACACGGCCGAAGAAGAGCTGCAGTTCGAAACCAGCTTCACCTTCTCTGACCGCGAGCGCTTGCAGCAAGCCGATTTCGAGACGATGACCGTCGCCGAATTCGAGCTCGCGAAGAAGCTCGCCGAGCAACTGCCGGTGCCTGTGGCGCCCATTCGCCGCCGCCGCCATCAAGCAGCGCAGAACCGTCAGCATGGCGGCCGGCTCGACTTGCGCGCCACCTCGCAGCACATGGCCCGCCAACCGCACACGCTCGTTCCCGCCTTCACGCGGCCGCGCGAAGATTTGCCCACCATCGTCGTCCTGCTCGATATCTCTGGCTCGATGGACCGCTACGCGCGCCTCTTGCTGCATTACGTGCACGGCCTCACGCGGCGCTATCTCAAGGTCCACACACTCACCTTCGGCACGCGGCTCACCAACATCACGCGCAGCCTGCGCCAGCGCGACCCCGATGTCGCCATGCAAATGGCCGACGCGCAGGTGCACGACTGGAAAGGCGGCACGCGCATCGCCTCGTGCCTTGAAGAATTTAACCGCCACTGGGCGCGCCGCCTGCTCGGCTCGAACGCGGCGCTCTTGCTCGTCACCGATGGCCTTGACCGCGATGACCACGGCGACCTCGGCCGTGCCGCTGCCCAGCTGCGGCGCCACGCGCACCAGATCGTCTGGCTCAACCCTTTGCTGCGCTTCGATGGCTTCGAGGCCAAGGCCGCGGGCGTGAGGAACTTGATGCCGCACGTTGACCGCTTTTTGCCTGTCCACAATTTGGCGAGCCTGGCTGACCTCGGCCGCGCCTTGAAGGCGCCTGCTCTGCCCCCTTCTACTTTTCTACTTTGATGGGCACCCCATGGAACTCACTGGCGACAAACTCATACCCGCTTCGATCGACAAAACCTGGGCGGCCCTCAACGACCCCGAGGTGCTCAAAGCCTGCGTGGCCGGCTGCGAAACGCTGGAGCGCACCGGTGAAGATGCTTTCACGGCCGTCGTGGCGATGAAGGTCGGCCCGGTCAGTGCGCGCTTCAAGGGCAACTTGAAGATGACCAACATCGCGCCGCCCAACGGCTACACCATCAACTTCGATGGCCAAGGCGGCGTGGCCGGATTCGGCAAGGGCTCGGCCGATGTGGCGCTGACCGCCGAGAGCCCAACGCAAACCCGCCTCAAGTACAACGCCCGCGCGCAAGTGGGCGGCAAGATGGCGCAGGTGGGCTCGCGGCTGATCGATGCGGCAGCCGGCAAGATCACCGACGACTTCTTCAAAGCTTTTGAGGCCCATCTCCAAGCCACGAGCGACGCAGATGCAGCCGCCGCAGCCGGCGCGCCGTTGCCGCCAGTGGCCGCGCCCGCGCCAGCACCCGCGGGCGGTGACAACAAGTTGTGGTGGTTGATTGGCGCCGTCGTCGTCGCGGCGGTCGTTTACTTCGCGATTCGGTAGCCACCGTTATTTTTGGAGCGCACCCATGGACAGCCTCGACCTCCAAGTGCTGGCGCAAGCACGAACCTGGTTCAACGAAGGCCACCCGGTGTGGCTGGTCACGGTGATCGAAACCTGGGGCTCGGCCCCGCGCCCGCCCGGCGCCTTGCTGTGCCTGCGCGGCGATGGCCAAGTGGCGGGCTCGGTCTCGGGCGGCTGCGTTGAAGACGACTTGATCGACCGGCTGCGCCACGGCGAGCGCGTGGCGCATCCGTCGCTCATCGCTTACGGCGTGACCAAGGAAGAAGCAGCGCGCTTCGGCTTGCCTTGCGGCGGCAACCTGCGCCTGGTGCAGGAGCCGCTGCAAAGCGTGGGCTGGATCGATGAGGTGTTGGCACGCACCGCACGGCATGAGCTCGTCGCGCGAACGTTGGTGCTCGCGACCGGCGAGGTCACGGTGCAGGCCGCCTCGCGCGGCGATGCCTTCACATTCGACGGCAGCAGCTTGCGCGCCTTGTTTGGCCCGCGCTGGCGCTTGCTGATCATCGGCGCCGGCCAGCTCTCGCGCGCCGTGGCGCAAATGGCGCTGGCGCTCGATTTCGAAGTGATCTGCTGCGACCCGCGCGAGGAATACGGCCTGACCTGGGACAACCCCGGCACTACCTTCAGCACCGCCATGCCTGACGACTTGGTGCAAGCGCTGCAGCTCGATCCGCACAGCGCGGTGGTGGCCGTTACCCACGATCCAAAGCTCGATGACTTGGTGCTGCTGGAGGCGCTCAAGTCACCGGCCTTCTACATCGGCGCACTCGGCTCGCGCGGCAACACCGCCAAGCGCCGCGAGCGCCTGAAGCTGTTCGATCTGACCGAGGCCGAGATCGACCGCCTGCACGGCCCGATCGGGCTCGACATCGGCAGCAAAACGCCGGCCGAGATCGCGGTGGCCATCGTCGCCGAGATCGTCGCGGTCAAGAACGGCGTGGCGCTGATGCAGAAGAAGGCCGGCTCGGCGGTGCCGAAGGCTGGCGCCCGAGTGAGTTGAAGCGGCTCGGCTGCGATGTGCGGGCAGTGACTCAAGAACCCGAAACGCCGTAGCTGTAGACGAGCGATGCGCCGAGCGTGGTGGCGTCCAGCAGGCCGCCGTGGCGCAGTGCTTTGATGCGGCCTGCGCTCACGCGCAAAGCGAGTTGCGGGCTCACGGCTGCGTTGAGATAGATCGACGGCTGCATGACCGCGCCACCGCTCGTGTTGACCCCGCCGCCACCGGCCGCACCGACGAGCAGCTCTGCGCCCGCGCCCACCGCGCGCCAGACGTTTGCCTGCGCGCCCACGCCGAGCAGGCCCACGGTGTAGCCGCCTGCATCGCCAGCAAAGCCGCTGTGAACTTGGCCGCTCAGGTAGACCTGCGGCGTGATGAAGCGGTTGGCGGCCAAGATCACCGCGTCGAGCGATCGCGTCGAGCCGTCGGTTCGTTGGGCGCGGTAGCGCTCGGCACCGCCAACCCAATCGGTGCGCACGGCGCTGGCCACGCCGCCGAGCGGCTGGGGCGTGCCTGACAAATCCCAATCGAGCGAGGCCGACCAGCGCGTGCCGCCAAAGCTGCCCTGTGGCGCCCGCGTGAGCCCCGCGCCCAAGCCCACGCTCAAACCCCGCGCGATGCGCCATTGGCCATAGAGCTCGGTCGACAACAGCAAGCCACCGCCAACGTCGATCCGGCCGCCGCCGCCCATGCCGAGTGCCACGCGGCCGCCGATCCGCAGCGCGTCATGGCCCAGCGCGTCACTGCCTACCGTGGTTTCGGCGCCCAGCGTCGCGAGCGCCTCGGCATAGCCCGCCACACCGCCGCTGGCCGCGCCAGCGGCCTCAAAGCCGCCGAAGACGTGATCGCTCAGCCTGCGCTCCAGCCGCATGCCGACGAGGCCAATGGCGTCATCGAGCGCGGCCCCGTTGAGCCGCTTTGCTGCGGCGCGCGGGCGGTAGCTGGCAACAAAGGTGTCGATCCGGTCGATGCCAATGCCGGAGGCTTCGGCCGATGCGTCGGTGCCCGCGCCGCCAGGTTGCAGCGCGCGGAACTCGCTCTTCCAGGTCCAGACCACGCCGAGTTGGCGGCTGTCGATCGAGCCGTTGGCAAAGCGCACTTGCGAGGCCGACACACCGGCCAGGAATGGCCCGAAATCCCAGAGCAAATCAACATGCGGCCGCAGCATCAAACCGCCGCCCACCGGTGCCGAGCCGCCGCCACCGCCGCCAAAGTAGAAGCCGGCATCAAGCACAAGCGGGCCGCTCAATCGATGCTGCCAGGCCAGCTCTGCGCCCACCACGAAGAGCCCGCCGCGCTGGCCGCTGATGGCGCCGTACGCGCCGGGGCCGAACGCGATGCCGTGGCCGAGGCCCAGCAGGTAGGTGCCGCCGACGAGGCCGAGGCGCTCGCTGCCCGGCAAGGTGATGCGCTCGATGCCAAGCCGCAGTTCGGCGGGCTGCGTGGTGATTGATGTGGCCTGCTGTGCTGAGCCCATTGACGCGCAGGCCGTGAGCACCGCACCAAGCCCGCCGCGAATCAGCGCCCGCCTCACAGCTGGAACCCGACCCACAGCACCAGGCCCTCGGCCACGTCGCGCAGCAAGCCGGGCGCTTTCGGCGTGCGCAGGCGGGCCTCGGCACGTTCGCGTTCGAACCAGGCCGCAAAGCGGGCCACATCGGCAGGGTTGTGAAAGGCCATCATCAGTTCGTAGTTGAGAAAGAGGCTGCGGCTGTCGAGGTTGGCAGAGCCCGCGAGCGCCAGCACATCGTCGACCACGGCGAGCTTGGCATGCAGCATGTGCGGCACGAGCCAGATGCGCGCGCCGGCTGCATCGAGCGTGCGCAGGGCGCGGGCGCGGGCCACATCGGAGAGGCGGTGGTTGGAGTGCGCGGGCATCAGCAGATCGACCACCACACCGCGCCGCGCCGCCAGGCAGAGTGCCATCAGCAATGCAGCATCGGGCACGAAATAGGGCGTGATGAGCGCAATGCGCCGCCGCGCGCGGTAGGCGGCCGTGACGAGCACCGCGTAGACCGTGTCGTCGATCTGGTCCGGGCCGGATGCAATCAATTGCGCACCGGTCGCTGGCCAGAGCGGGTCATCGGCCTGCGGTGCGGTGAGCGACGGGCGCTGCCCTCCGGCGAAGGCCCAATCCCGCGCGAACATGGCGCTGGCTTGGTCGACCACGCTGCCGCTCAGATCGAAGCTCAAGTCGCGCCACGGCGCTGCGCCGGGCCGGCCGTTGAAGTAGTCGGCCGCGAGGTTGCGGCCTCCGCACCAAAGGCGCTGCTCGGTTTGGCCGGCGTCGGCGATGAGCATCTTGCGGTGGTCGCGCAAGTTGGTGCGGCCTTTGAGTGGCGAGTGCAGTGGCGGCACGAACAGGCGAACCTCGCCGCCGGCTTCGACAAGGCTGCGCAGCCTGGGGCGCCCGGCCATCAGGTTGCCCAGCCCGTCGAGCAGCAGCCTGACCTTGACGCCGGCGCGCGCCTTGGCGCTGAGCCGCGCGATCACGGCATCGCCAATCGCATCGCGCCCGATGATGAAGGTGCAAAGGTCGATCGATGTGCGGGCTTCATCGATCGCGCGCCAGAGGGCGGCGAGTGCCTCGTGGCCATCGGCATGCACATGGAGGTCTTCATAGGCCGCAGGCACCGGCTGGCCGAGCGCCAAAATGGTTTGAATTGCCCAAGGCGCTGAGGTTTCAGTCTCGACTGATGGGGGCGCCGCCGCGGCGCGCGGCCTCGGCAGCTTGCGCGAGCCGAAGGTCAAAAACGCCGGCAAAGCGAGGTAAGGCACGAGCAGGATGAAGAGCACCCAGGCGATCGCTGCGCTCGGGTGGCGGCGCTGGTGGTTGACGTGCGAGGCCACCACATAGAACAGCACCGCCACAACGGTCACCAGGCCATGCAGCGTGAGCCAATACGCCCAGGTAATGCCGGGGAACATCATGGCGCGGCAGAGGTGCCGGCCGCACCCTCCATGAACTCGCCGAGCAAGCGGTGGAAGTGATGCACGCCGCATTCGCGCTCGGGCGCATAGCGGCCGCGGTCATAGAAGCGGGAGCGCAGGCCGCGCTGCACGCTCATCACCACGGCCTCGTCTTCTTGCTCGACTTGGTCGAGCGCGCCGCCTGCGCCCTCGCCGAGCCGGGCCGCGTTCCACACGAAGGCGCGAAAGCTCACGCGCGTTCGCGCCGGCGCCAGCGGCGTGACGATGTTGAGCGACAAGCCCCAGGGGTAGAAGTTGAACATCAGGTTCGGGAAGACCCAGAAGTAATACGCCGCGATGCGTTGGCCGTGGTCGGGCGAGCTGGGCGGCAGATCGAACGCGGGCTCATCACAGCGCGCGGTGGCGAGCTGCAAGTTGGCGTGGCGGTAGAGCTCGTGGCGGTAGTGGGCCAAGTCGAGCGACTGGCTCAGGCCGGGATGCACGAACGGGATGTGCAGGCCTTCAAGGTAGTTCTCAACATAGAGCGCCCAGTGCGCATCGAACTCGTGATCGCGGGCCAGCGTGGGGTCGGCCTTGAACTCGTGCAGCGGCAGCCACGCGAGCCGCGCTTGCATCTCACCGATGAAGGCGCTCAGCGGCGCAGCAGGGCTGACTGCGGCGAATGCCCAATCGCCCCAGCTGCCGAGGGGCACGGCGGGCAGATCGTCTCGCGGCGAAGGGAAGTTGCAGGCGCGCTCGAACGCGGGCATGGCGCGCATGCGCCCGGCCAGATCGAAGCGGCGCCCGTGGTAGGCGCAGCGGATCTGCGCTGATCGGCAAGGCGCGGCCACCAGCACATTGCCGCGGTGGGTGCACACGTTGGAGAGGCAGCGCAGCTCGCCGGCTGCGTCTCGCGAGAGCAGCAACGGCTCGTCGAGCAAGCCGGGGAGCAACTCTCGTGGCGAGAGCGAGCCGGGTTCGCGCACGTCGGCCAAATCACCGAGCCATTGCCAGCTGCGGGCGAAGATGCGCTCGCGGGCCAGGGCGTAAGCGGCGTCATCGAGGTAGAACGATTTGGGCAGGGTCGAGGCTCGCGTGATGTCGGCATCGACCGAGAAGCAAGCTTGGGGCGGGGAGCTTGCGGGGGTTGATCCGGTCGGCGCGGTGGGCATGCGTGACCATAACCGCTGGCGCAGCCCGGGCTGCGCTTGCCTGGCTCAGCGAGCTCAGACCAGCTCGGTGCGGTGGCGCTCCAGCGCCTCGGCGACGATGGCCTTCAGGCTGCCAAGCCCATGCGCATCGAGGTGCATCAACAACTCGCGCCGCATGCGTGGCTCCCAAAAATTCTTGATGTGCTGCGCGATGCCTTCAACGGCTTGAGCGTGGTCGGGCATCGCCTCGAAGAAGGCACCGATCTGGTTGGCCATGCGGATGAGGTGGTCAGCAAGCATCGTGGTGGTCCCGGTTGGTGCAGATTCAAAGCGCGAGGCGATCGGCATGGGCATAGACGACGAGGTCGTCGTTCCGCGCAAAGCCAACCAGCGTGAGCCCCGCACGCTCGGCGGTGCCGATGGCCAGCGTGGTCGGAGCCGACACGGCGGCGAGCAGCGGCACGCCGGCAAGCACGGTCTTTTGCACCATCTCGAAGCTCGCGCGGCTGGTCACGGCGATGAAACCGCGCGCCGCATCAATCGCAGTTGCAGCGAGTGCGCCAATGAGTTTGTCGAGTGCGTTGTGCCGGCCCACGTCTTCTCGCAGCAAGGCCACTGTTCCATCGGCATGGCACCACGCCGCGGCATGCACGGCGCCAGTGGCTTGCTGCACGGTTTGCAGCGCGCGGCTCTCGTTCATCGCACGGGCGATGGCTTGGCGAGTGAGTGCAGCGCTGGTAGGCAAGGGCAAGGGCAAGGGCAAGGCCGGCAGCACACGGCAGACCTGCGACAAGCTCTCGGTGCCGCAGAGGCCGCAGCCGGTGCGGCCAGCCATCGTGCGGCGCCGGTCTTTGAGGCGGGCGAAGGCGGCGCTGGCCACATCGAGCTTCAAGGTGATGCCGTCGGCCGAGCGCTCTTCCTCCACGCCGTAGAGCTCGTGCCGGTTGGCCAAGATGCCTTCGCTGAGCGAGAAGCCGAGCGCGAAGTCATCGAGATCAAGCGGCGTGGCCAGCATCACTGCATGCGAGATGCCGTTGAACTCGAGCGCCACCGGCACTTCGTCGGCAATCCAGTCGACGGCCTCGAAGCGCTGGCCAGCGCGAAAGCCGCTCACTGGCAGCGCCTGTGCGCCACCGCGTGCCAGCATCGCATCGGTCGGGTTCATGGATTCGTGCGCCTCACTTGGCCTCTGCCGGCTCGGCCGCCAGCGGCGCGCCTCCGTGCAGCAGCGCTTCTTGAACGCGGTTGAATCGGCTGTGTTCCTTCTGCCAGCTTGAGGGCTGCATCACCGGCATCACTTGCACGGCGGTCACCTTGTACTCGGGGCAGTTGGTCGCCCAATCGGAGTTGTCGGTCGTGATGACGTTGGCGCCCGACTCCGGGAAATGGAAGGTCGTGTAGACGACGCCCGGCTGCACGCGCTCGGTCACGGTCGCGCGCAACACAGTCTCGCCAGCGCGGCTTTGAATGCCGACCCAATCGTCGGGTTTGATGCCGCGGTCTTCGGCATCGTGCGGGTGGATTTCGAGCCGGTCTTCGCTGTGCCACTGGTTGTTTTCGGTGCGCCGCGTTTGCGCGCCAACGTTGTATTGCGAGAGGATTCGCCCGGTCGTCATCAGCAGCGGGAACATGCGCGTCACCTTCTCATCGCTCGGCACGTATTGGGTGATGATGAACTTGCCTTTGCCGCGAACGAAGGTGTCGATGTGCATGGTCGGCGTGCCTTCGGGTGCTTCGTCATTGCACGGCCACTGGATGCTGCCGCCGAGCTCTTCAATGCGCCGATAGCTCACGCCTTTGAAGGTGGGCGTCAACGTGGCGATCTCGTCCATGATCTCTTCGGCACTGCGGTAGTTCATCGGGTAGCCGAGTGCATTGGCGAGCTTGACGGTGACTTCCCAATCCGCGAGTCCGGCCTTTGGCGGCATCACCTTGCGAACGCGGGAGATGCGGCGTTCAGCATTGGTGAAGGTGCCGTCTTTCTCCAAGAACGAGGAGCCCGGCAAAAAGACGTGCGCGTACTTCGCCGTCTCGTTCAAGAACAGGTCTTGCACGACGATGCACTCCATCGCCATCATCGCGGCGGCCACGTGTTGCGTGTCGGGGTCGGATTGAACGATGTCCTCGCCTTCGCAGTAGAGGCCCTTGAAGCTGCCACCGAGCGCGGCGTCAAACATGTTCGGTATGCGCAGGCCGGGCTCGGGGTTGATCTCGCAGCCCCAAGCGGCTTCGAACGATGCGCGCGTGGTGCTGTCAGAGACATGCCGGTAGCCTGGCAGCTCATGCGGGAAGGAGCCCATGTCGCACGCGCCCTGCACGTTGTTCTGGCCGCGCAATGGGTTCACGCCCACGCCTTCGCGGCCGATGTTGCCGGTGGCCATGGCGAGGTTGGCAATGCCCATCACTGCCGTTGAGCCCTGGCTGTGTTCAGTCACGCCGAGGCCGTAGTAGATGGCGCCGTTCTTGGCGCTGGCGAAGAGCCGCGCAGCCGCACGCACCTCGGCTGCCGGCACGCCGGTGATGGCCTCGCTGGCCTCGGGCGAGTTGACTTCGCGCGAAACAAACTCGCGCCATTCGTTGAACGATTTCACATCGCAACGCTCGGCAACGAAAGCTTCGCTGATCAGCCCCTCGGTGGCGATCACATGGGCCAGCGCGGTCACCAAAGCCACGTTGGTACCCGGCCGCAATTGCAGGTGATGCTGTGCCTCAACGTGCGGTGAGCGAATGATGTCGATGCGGCGCGGGTCGGCCACGATCAGCTTCGCGCCTTGCCTGAGGCGCTTCTTCATGCGCGACGCGAACACCGGGTGGCCATCGGTCGGGTTGGCGCCGATGATCATGATGACGTCAGCGAGCTCAACCGATTTGAAGGTCTGCGTGCCGGCCGATTCACCCAGCGTTTGCTTCAGCCCATAGCCCGTGGGCGAATGGCAAACGCGTGCGCAGGTGTCAACGTTGTTGTTGCCGAAGGCCGCGCGCACGAGCTTTTGCACAAGGTAGGTTTCCTCATTGGTGCAGCGCGACGAAGTGATGCCGCCAATCGAGTCTTGCCCGTATTTCGCCTGAATGCGTTTGAACTCGCTGGCCGCATAACCAAGCGCTTCATCCCAGCTCACTTCACGCCACGGGTCGGTGATCTGGCTGCGGATCATCGGCTTCAGCATGCGGTCTTGGTGGGTGGCATAGCCCCATGCAAAGCGGCCTTTCACGCACGAGTGGCCTTCGTTGGCTTGGCCGTCTTTCCACGGCACCATGCGCACGACTTCCGTGCCCTTCATCTCCGCTTTGAACGAGCAGCCCACGCCGCAGTAAGCGCAGGTCGTGATCGAGCTGTGCTCGGGCTGGCCGAGCCAGATGACTGACTTCTCTTGCAATGTGGCGGTTGGGCAAGCCTCAACGCAGGCACCACAACTCACGCACTCTGAGTCCATGAACGGCTCGTCTTGCCCGGGCGAGACGCGCGAGTCGAACCCGCGGCCGGAGATCGTCAACGCGAAGGTGCCTTGCGTTTCCTCGCAGGCGCGAACGCAGCGGTTGCAGACGATGCACTTGCTCGCATCAAAGGTGAAGTAGGGGTTGGATTCGTCCTTCTTGGCACCGAGGTGGTTAGCACCTTCGGTGCCGTAGCGCACGTTGCGCAGGCCGGTCACGCCGGCCATGTCTTGCAACTCGCAATTGCCGTTGGCTGAACACGTGAGGCAATCGAGCGGGTGGTCGGAGATGTAGAGCTCCATCACGCCTTTGCGCAGGTCTTGCAGCTTGGGCGTTTGAGTGCTGACCTTCATGCCTTGCTCGGCGTGCGTCGTGCAAGAGGCGGGGTAGCCCTTGCGGCCTTCGATCTCGACGAGGCAGAGCCGGCAGGAGCCGAAGGGCTCGAGGCTGTCAGTCGCGCAGAGCTTGGGCACGTTGATTCCGGCATCTGCCGCCGCGCGCATCAGCGACGTGCCCTTGGGTACGGTGACTTGGTTGCCGTCGATCTCCAGCGTGACTTCTTGTTCAGATTCGCGCCGCGGGGTGCCGTGGTCAATTTCTTGAAGGTGATTGAGCATGGTGATTCGCTCCTAAGCAGCTTCGGTGTGGGGTGTGGCCAAACCGAAATCCTGCGGGTAGTGGTTCAGTGCCGAGAGCACGGGGTAGGGCGTCATGCCGCCCATGGCGCAGAGCGAGCCGTGGAGCATCGTGTCGCACAGGTCGCGCAAAAGCTTGACCTGCTGCGGGCGCGTTTGCGGGTTGCCGTGGATGCGGTCAATGACCTCCACACCGCGCGTGGAGCCGATGCGGCACGGCGTGCACTTGCCGCAAGACTCGATCGCGCAAAACTCCATGGCGTAGCGAGCGAGTTGTGAGAGGTCTGCCGTGTCGTCATGAACCACGATGCCGCCGTGGCCCACCACCGCGCCAACGGCGGCATAGGCCTCGTAGTCGAGCGGCAAATCCCATTGCGATTCGGGCAGATAAGCACCGAGCGGGCCGCCGACCTGCACGGCCTTGATCGGCCGGCCCGAGGCGCTGCCGGCACCGTAGTCATAGAGCAGTTCGCGCAGCGTCACGCCGAAGGCTTTCTCGACCAAGCCGCCGTGCTTGATGTTGCCGGCCAGTTGGATCGGCAGAGTGCCCTTGGAGCGTCCCATGCCGTAGCCGGCGTAGAACGCGGCGCCACGCGCAAGAATGATCGGCACGCTGGCAAACGTGATCACGTTGTTGATCACCGTGGGCTGGCCGAAGAGGCCCGAGATGGCGGGCAACGGCGGCTTGGCGCGCACGATGCCGCGCTTGCCTTCCAGGCTCTCCAGCATCGCCGTTTCTTCGCCGCAAACGTAGGAGCCGGCTGCCTTGCGCACGATCAATGTGAAGGCCTTGCCTGAACCGAGGATGTCAGGCCCGAGGAAGCCAGCATCGGTGGCGAGCTGAACCGCTTGGGTCAGCGTGGCCACTGCATGTGGGTACTCGGAGCGCACGTACACATAGCCGATCGTGGCGCCCGTTGCGATGGCGGCAATCGTCATGCCTTCGATCAGCATGAAGGGGTCGCCCTCCATCGTCATGCGGTCGGAGTAGGTGCCAGAGTCGCCTTCATCGGCGTTGCAGACGATGTACTTCTGCGCTGCTGCCGTGCCCGCAACCGTCTTCCACTTGATGCCCGCCGGAAACGCCGCGCCGCCCCGGCCGCGCAAGCCGGATTGCGTGACGCTGGCGATGATCTCGTCGCCGCTCATCGCCAGCGCTTGCTTCAGGCCCGCAAAGCCCTCATGCGCTTGGTAGTCAGCCAGCGAGAGCGGATCGGTGATGCCCATGCGCGCAAAGGTCAGACGCTCCTGGCGGGCGAGGTAGGGCATTTGCTCGGTGAGGCCGTGGCAAAGCGGGTGCGCTGCGCCGGTCAAGACGCCAGCATCGAGCAAGCCGGCCACGTCTTCAGGGGCGACCGGGCCGTAGGCGACTCTGCCCTTGGTAGTCACGACCTCGACCATCGGCTCAAGCCAAAACACGCCGCGCGAGCCGTTGCGAATGATCTTCACATCGAGGTCGCGCAGCGCAGCTTGCGCCGCAAGCTCACGCGCGACGCGGTCGGCGCCAGCAGCCAATGCCGCTGAGTCGCGCGGCACATAGACGGTGGTGGTGCTCATTGAGGCACCCTGCGGCCTTCGGCCGATCCCGCCAGGCGGCCCTGAGCCCCTTCGGGCGGCCGGGCGGCGCTCATGCAGCGCTCCCCGCTTCGGCCATCAGCGCGTCAAAGCGTTGCGGTGTCATGCGGGCGTGCAACTCATCGCCCCACATCATGGCCGGCGACGAGGCGCACAGGCCCAGGCAATAGACCGGCTCCAGCGTGAAGGCGCCATCAGCGCTCGTCGCATGCTGCTGGCAGCCCAAGCGCTGCTCGGCATGCGCCATCAACGCATCTGCTCCCATCGATTTGCAGGCTTCCGCGCGGCAGATCTGCACCACGTGCCGGCCCGGCGCGTGATCGCGAAAGTGGTGGTAATACGTGACCACGCCGTGCACCTCGGCACGCGAGAGGTTCATCGCCAGCGCAATCTCTGGAACCAGCGTGCTCGGGATGAAACCGAGCGCGTCTTGCACGTCATGCAAGATCGGCAACAGCGCGCCGGGCTCGTTCGCGCGCTGCAAAAGAATGCCTCGCAAGACGGCCTGCATCGATGCGGGAGAAGGTGAATGCTCAAGAGTGGTCACGCAGTGCACCTCGGCGGTTGGGTTGATGCCAGCGTGTCAGCTGGCGAGCAGATTCGGGAGAACAGCAAAAGTGCGCCGCGTTCGCGCCCTTGCCAGTCGATGCACTGTATTGACCGATAAGCTCCGCAGCAATATGAGCTGTGCCGTCGAATTCATGTGCTGTGCGGCGCATAAGTAGTTACCCATGCATGACGTGACGATCAAGCCCCAATGGACGATTCGCCGCAGCGGTGGCGAGGCATTGCCACCGCACGCGATCGAGTTGCTTGTGCGCATCAGCAGCGATGGCAGCCTGCTGGCCGCATGCCAGTCCCTGGGTCTGTCGTATCGCCACGCTTGGCATTTGATTCATCAGGCCGAAGCGGCATTTGGTGACCCGTTGGTGGTGATGGCGCGCGGCAAAGGCTCTCGCCTCACACCCCTCGGCGAAAAGCTCGTGTGGGCCGATCGGCGCATCAATGCGCGGCTCTCGCCGGTGCTCGATTCACTGGCCTCCGAACTCGGCGCCGAGATCGAGCGGCTGCTCGCGCCGGGCCAGCCGCTGCTGCGCGTGCACGCGAATCACGGCTTCGCGGTTGAAACCCTGCGGCCCTACCTCATGCGCGCCGCGGTGCCGACCGAGTTCAAGTACTGCGGCAGCGTCGAGGCGGTGGCCGCGCTTCATGAAGGCGCGTGTGATGTCGCTGGGTTCCCCGTGCCGATCGGCGAGTTCGAGGCGGCGGTGCTGGCGCATTACGAGCCTTGGCTCGCGTCGCCTTCGCTGAGGTTGATTCACGTGAGCACGCGGCGCCAGGGCTTGATGGTGGCGGCAGGCAATCCGCAGAAGGTCTATGACCTGACCGACCTCGTGCGGCCCGGCGTGCGCTTCATCAATCGCCAGCTCGGCTCGGGCACGCGCTTGTTGCTCGATCTGCTGCTGCGCAAGCTCGGCATCGCGCACGAGCGCATCAATGGCTACGAGCAGTGCGAGCTCACCCATGCCGCCGTGGCCGCGTTCGTGGCCAGCGGCATGGCCGATGTTGCCTACGGCATCGAAACGCCAGCGCGGCAGTTCAAGCTTGATTTCATTCCCAGCCAGATTGAGCGTTATTTCTTTCTGTGCCACGAGCGATCACTGGCCACGCCAGAGGTCGAGACGCTGCAGGGCATCCTGCGCAGCGATGCCTATCGCGAAGCCGTCAACCTGCTGCCCGGCTATCAGGCCGACAACTGCGGCCGCGTGATGACCTTGGCGCAGGCGTTCGACACCTGGCGTGGCGACCTGGCCTTGCCCTCCGCCCCATCCATCTGAATTCAACCCGTTGGTCGGGACAAGCCGTTCGGTGAATGGCACCGTGCTTGCTAGGCTTGGTACTTACCCTGATTCGGTGGGGTTGGAGCAGTACATGACCAAACATCTTGGCGCAGGCGCGATCGCCGCATTTTCGATTTTTCTCGCGGCCATGCCGGCGGTGAGCTTGGCTGCTGGCAGCGCCGCAGCAAGCACCGGCACGAGTGCTGCGAGCAATACGAATGCACTCAAAGCAGACGCGCGCACCGAAGAGGTGGCCTCCGGCAAGTTTGCGATGGTCCTCGCGGCCGTGGCGTGCGCTGGCTTCGTTGCCTCGCGCCGGCAACCCCGGCCCTGATTTGACGCGAGGTGCAGAGGTTTTTCGCAGGCCGCTGTAAGCTCGCGCGGCTTGTAAAGACAAAGCTAAAGTTGTCACAACGTGCTGCCGACAACACACCTAGCTCGTCAACCCAAACTGTGAAAGACCTGAACATGAACCACCGCCTCATCGCTTCCTCCGCCCTCGCTTCCGTGCTCGCCATGGGCATGCTGTCTGGCGCTCATGCCGCTGACGACAAGGGCAAGGAAAAATGTTTCGGCATCGCCAAAGCTGGCCAAAACGACTGCGCCAACGCCTCAGGCACGCACTCCTGCGCCGGCCAGTCCAAGGCCGAGATGGGCGCTGACGAGTGGAAGTACGTTGCCAAGGGCACGTGCCAGCAAATGGGTGGCAAGAGCGCCGCCGAAGTCAAAGGCGCAATGAAGAAGTAAGCAGGTGGCCGCACCGATGAGCCGAGCTGCCTTGCCCGGAGCCGGCATCGGCTTGCGCCAACCGCATTACGCCGAAATGCTCGCCGAGCGCCCCGCGCTCGGCTTCATCGAGGTTCATTCAGAAAACTTCTTCGCCGATGGCGGTGCCGCACCCGCGGTGCTGCGAGAGGCGAGGGCGATTTACCCAGTCAGTCTTCACGGCGTCGGCCTCGCGCTTGGCTCCGCGGCAGGCATTGATGCCTGGCACCTCGATCGGCTCGCGCAGCTGGTCGACCGGATCGACCCGGTGCGCGTCTCCGATCACGCTTGCTTTGCCCGTGCGCCCCTTCTGCCGGGGCAACCCGTGTTGCACGCGAACGACCTGCTGCCGATTGCGTTCACAAGCGCATCGCTCGACATCCTCACCGCGAACGTTGGCCGCGTGCAAGACCGCTTGCAGCGCCCGATGTTGGTCGAGAACCTGTCGTCGTATTTGTCGTTTGACGATGCCTCGCTCAGCGAGCCCGCTTTCTTTGCACAGCTCTGCGCCCGCAGCGGCTGCGGCATGTTGCTCGATCTCAACAACCTGATGGTCAACGCGCTCAACGCGCGCGCTGCCGATCCGCTGGCGGCTTGTTGCGCGTTCGTCGATGCGCTGCCGATCGGCATCGTCGGCGAGCTGCACTTGGCCGGCTACCACCAACCGACAGATGATCCCGATGCACTCGTGATCGATGACCACGGCAGCCGCGTTCGCGCCGATGTCTGGACGCTGTATGCGCACGCGATCGACCGCTTTGGCCCGGTGCCGACCTTGATCGAATGGGACACTGATTTGCCTGCGCTCGATGTCTTGCTCGCCGAGGCCGCGCTCGCCGACGAGCGCGCCAGCCGAGCAGCCGCGTTGGCCGAGGCATGAGCCGTTCCGTTGAAGCGCAGCGCCAGCACGAGCTGCTCGCCGCGCTCTTGGCGCCATCCAGCGATGCTGCCGTCACGCGGTTCAGTGCCGCTGGCGGTCGCGCCGCGCTGGGCCTCGCAGCCTACCGCGCAAACGGAGCGGCATCGGCCGAGCGCGCATTGGCCGCAGTCTTCGGCAGCGTTCAAGCCATGCTCGGCGAAGATGACTTTCGCCAGCTGGCGCGCGAGTTCTGGCGCGCCGAGCCGCCGCAGCGCGGTGACCTTGCCGAGTGGGGCGCTGGCTTGCCCGACTGGCTTGCCGCCCACGACCAACTCGCGGCCTGGCCTTATCTGGCCGACAGCGCCCGGCTCGATCAGGCCCGGCACCACTGCGAACGCGCGGCCGATGCAGTGATTGACGTTGCTTCGCTCGCCTTGCTCGAATCAGCTGACCCAGCGCAGATCCAAATGCTGCCGATGCCGGGCATGAGCGTGCTGCGGTCGGTGTGGCCGATTGCAGCCATTCATGCCGCGCATCAAGGCGCATCAAGCGCGAGCGACGATGCTGACGCCCGCTTCGCCGCTGTGCGCGAGGCCATGGCCGCGCAGCGGGCTGACGCTGTGCTCATCGCTCGGCGCGGCTGGCGAGCCGAGGTGCATTTGTTGACCGATGCTGAAGCCCGGTGGGCCGAGGATCTGATCCGCGGCGCGAGCCTGGCCGAAGCGCTCGACCATGCCGGCGAGCAATTTGACTTCGGCGCGTGGCTGGCCATCGCACTTCGCGAGCCCTGGCTGAAAGGCTTGGGCTTCCTGCACGACTGAACGCTATGGCGGCACCTTTGCCGCAGTCCCCGGAGAACACAAATGAACACGCCCGACAGCCCCCGTTTGCCCGCCCGCTTGTGGCTTTTCGGCGAGCGCGCCCTCACTGCCCTGGAGTGGCTTCGGCCGGTGGCGCAACTCGCGGCGCGCGTCTACATCGCCGGTGTCTTCTGGCGCTCAGGCTTGACCAAGCTGCGTGATTGGGACACGACCCTCGCGTTGTTCAACGATGAATACCACGTTCCGCTGCTGGACCCAACGATGGCCGCCTACCTCGGCACCGCTGGCGAGATCGGCTTGCCGGTGCTGCTGGTCTTTGGCCTGTTTGGGCGCTTCGCTGCGGCGGGCTTGTCGGTGCTCAACGTCGTCGCCGCACTGAGCTTGACCGACATCCCCGAAGCCGCCTTGCAAGGCCATGTGTTCTGGGGCAGCTTGCTTGCCGGCTTGTTGCTGTGGGGGCCGGGCTTGTTGTCGGTGGACACGTTCTTGATCCCGCGCCTTCGCGCCTGGTTTTGCGGCAAGACCTCAACCGAAACGACGGCCAAGTCCCAAAGCTACACTCGGCCAGACGCGAAGCTTCGACACTGACGCACCATGCCAAACACCGCATCGTTTTGTGCTCCTTGGGTCCTGACGATGCTGTTGTGCAGCGCGGCTTCTGCTGACGAAGCCTTGCTGAAACCACTCTCAGTGCCGGCCGCACCTTCCACCTCGGCCACGCCGCCTGACACCTGGCACATCACCGGTCTGCCGCGCCAGACCAAACCGTTCACCCGCTTCGCGGTGGTCGATCTCGACGGCAAGCCCGCCTTGCGCGTCGAAGCCGAAAGCTCTTACGGCAACCTCGTGCATCCGGTTGCGAATGCCGCGCCGGCGTTGAAGCTCAGCTGGTCATGGCGAGTCGATCAGTTGATCGACGCGGCCGATCTCCATACCCGCGACGGTGATGACACCGCCATCAAAGTCTGCGTTTTCTTCGACGAGCCGCTTGAGCGCGTGCCCTTCGTCGAGCGCCAGATCTTGCGTGCCGCACGCAGCAACGCCGTCGAGCCGATTCCGGCCGCGACCGTCTGCTATGTGTGGGACGCGCACATGGCCGCCGGCAGCAAGATCGACAGCGCCTTCACCCACCGCCTGCGCTACAAAGTTCTGCAAAGCGGGCCGGCGCATTTGCGTGAATGGGTCAAGGAGCGCCGCGATGTGGCGGCCGATTTCACCGAGCTTTTCGGCGCCGAGAGCGCCGAGGTGCCGCCCGTCATCGGCATCGCGATCGGCGCCGACGCTGACAACACGAAGAGCCGCAGCCTCGCCTATGTGAGCGATGTGGTGCTGGCGCCTTCGCCCTAACTGCCCCGCTGGTGGCCCCAGGCACTGGCTCACATTCCTCTCATGCACACCAACCTCGCATCTCACCCCAAACGCTGGCAGTTCTGGATCGACCGCGGAGGCACTTTCACCGATGTCATTGGCAAGCGGCCCCATGCCGATGGCTCGTTCAGCCTCGTCACCCACAAGCTGCTGAGCGAGAACCCCGAGCAATACCGTGACGCGGCCGTGGCCGGCATCCGCCATCTGCTTGGCCTGCGAGCCGATGAGCCGATCACGCCCGAGCAGGTCGAGTGCGTGAAGATGGGCACCACGGTGGCCACCAACGCCTTGCTTGAGCGCAAAGGCGAGCCCACGCTCTTGGTCACGACCAAAGGCTTTCGCGATGCGCTGCGCATCGGCTACCAAGAGCGGCCGCGCATCTTCGATCGGCACATCGTGCTGCCCGAGTTGCTGTATTCGCGGGTGATCGAGGCGCAAGAGCGCGTGGGTGCCGATGGCACGGTGGTCGAGCCGCTCGATGAAGCCCATTTGCGCGAGCGCCTCTGGGCTGCCTTCGATGCCGGCTTGCGAAGCGTGGCGATCGTGTTCATGCACGGCTACCGCTATACCGCGCACGAGCTCGCGGCCGAACGCGTGGCGCGCGAAGTCGGCTTCACGCAGGTCAGCGTGTCGCACCGCGTGAGCCCGCTGATGAAGCTGGTTGGGCGCGGCGACACGACGGTGGTCGATGCTTACCTCTCGCCCATCCTGCGCCGTTACGTGGAGCAAGTGGCCGGCGAGATGCCGGGTGTGAAGATCTTCTTCATGCAGTCGAGCGGCGGCTTGACCGATGCCAATGCTTTCCAGGGCAAAGACGCGATCCTCTCCGGCCCCGCAGGCGGCATCGTCGGCATGGTGAGAACGGCCCAGCTCGCAGGTGTTGACCTCGGCGGCAAGCTCGAGCAGCAAGTGAAAGTCATCGGCTTCGACATGGGCGGCACCTCGACCGACGTGAGCCACTTCGCCGGTGAATTCGAGCGCGCGTTCGAGACGCAAGTGGCCGGCGTGCGGATGCGCGCGCCGATGATGAACATCCACACGGTGGCGGCCGGTGGCGGCTCGATCTTGTCGTTCGATGGCGCGCGCTTTCGCGCCGGGCCCGAGAGCGCGGGCGCGAACCCCGGCCCGGCGTGCTATCGCCGTGGCGGGCCGCTGGCCGTGACCGATGCGAACGTGATGGTCGGCAAGATCGTGCCAGCGCACTTCCCCAAGGTCTTCGGGCCAGAGGCCAACGAGCCGCTCGACCGCGATGTGGTGGTCTCGAAGTTCGAGGCGATGGCCGCCGAGATCGAAGCGGCAACGGGCATTCACCGCAGCCCCGAGGCCGTGGCCGAAGGCTTCATTGACATCGCCGTGGGCGCCATGGCCAACGCGATCAAGAAGATCTCGGTCGCGCGCGGCTACGACGTCACGCGCTACGCGCTG
>JAYWGR010000045.1:0-32201 GCA_043778145.1 Rhizobacter sp. | reverse complement strand
CGCTTGCACGGCTTCGGGGTTTTGTTCGTAGGCGCGTTTGATGGGCTTTTGCGGCGTAAAGCCCCAGCGCGTGAGGTACTTGCCCACGCTGCGCACGTATGGTGTGCTGAATGCTGGCCTCCTGCGCGGCAGTGAGGCTGCGCCCCGTGCCAGCACTGCGACCACAAGCAGCGGGCCGAATGGCTGCCCGGCCACCGGTCTCGAACAGGTCCACGCAGACCCGAACCGCCGGGTAGCTCGGTCCAGTCATGCCAACGATTTGCATGACGCCGATGCCCTTCTTGTGCAATCTCACGACTTGCTTGCGCCTCTCGTGGAGTTGCTCCAAGGTTTGCTTACGCGCGTTCTCTCTGTCCATGAAGCTTGGAGTGCGCGGGCATGCGAAAGCTCAGATTTTTTTGGTCCTGGTCAATAGGCCAAAGGGTGCCGAAGGCACTTTCACATTCGGTTGGCCGTGACACGCTCCTACGACAGGGACCCACCGACGGCGAGTAGACTTCGACGACACACTCAACGCAGTTTTTAGCGCCTTCACCGATGCCCTTGTCGCCTCTCCGCCTCAGCACTTTTGCAACGTGTGCTCTTGTCGTTCTAGCCGCGGGTTGCGCTCAGCTACCGAACACTGGTCCAAGCGCTAGCGACATTCAAAACACACAAGCCCAGCCAGGCACAGGCGCTGTCCAGATCGTCGATGTTGATGATGCGGTTGCGAGGCAATTGCTAGCGAAGCGGCGCTACCAGTTGTTCTCCGAGAGCTTGGGCACGGACCGCGGACCGGCGAACGACATCGGCAGCGGTGACGTGCTGGAAATCAACATATGGGAAGCCCCGCCCGCTACGCTGTTCGGTGGTGGTGTTTCTGATCCGCGGTCGCCGTCATCCGTGCGATCGACCACTCTGCCTGAACAGATGGTCGATCGTGATGGCTTCATCACCGTGCCCTTTGCTGGCCGCATCCGTGCCGCTGGTCAAAGTGCGCAGGCGGTGGAAGCGGAAATCGCCCGAAAGCTTAAGGGCAAAGCCAATCAACCGGAAGCTCTGGTGCGCACGGTGCGAAATGCCTCGTCCACCGTCACGGTGGTTGGCGAAGTGTCATCCAGCGTTCGCATGCCACTGACGGCGGGCGGTGAAAGGCTCCTCGACGCGCTGGCCGCTGCCGGTGGCGTCCGCCAACCGGTCAGCAAGCTGACCTTGCAGGTCACCCGCGGTAACACGTTCCAGTCGCTGCCACTCGACGTTGTTATTCGCGATCCCAAACAAAACGTGTACTTGCGCGCTGGCGATGTCGTGACGGCCATCTTCCAGCCGCTGAGTTTTGTCGCACTCGGTGCGACCGGCAAAAATGACGAGATCAACTTCGAAGCGCAAGGCATCAATCTGGCTCAGGCGCTAGCGCGAGTCGGTGGTTTACAAGACTTGCGATCGGATCCTAGGGGGGTGTTTGTCTTTCGTTTCGAACCGGAGAGTGCACTGACTTGGTCCAAACAACCCGTTACCACCACGCCCGATGGGCAAGTGCCCGTGGTGTATCGCATCGACCTGCGCAACCCAAACAGCTTCTTCGTAATGCAGAATTTTCCGATCAGCAACAAGGACGTGGTGTACGTCAGCAATGCACCGGCTGCTGAATTGCAGAAGTTCTTAAACTTGGTATTTTCCGTGGCTTATCCGGTGTTGAGCACGATTCAGGTGGCCAAGTGACGCGCCAGTTGCGCGTTCTTGCTCCGCCCGACCTGTAGAAAGACGCAACGAGATGTTGGGTACTGTGGCGGGTCGCATGAGAGACTTCAAAACAAATCTTCGGAAAATCATCTTGACTCGTAGTGCCGCGGGCAGGCTTCAACTTGTAATTGCGGCGGCGAATCGAGTATTGGGCGGCATCGAGCCGACGCCTACCCAGTTGGCAGAGCAATTGCAGAGAATCGCCGATGAGCCGGACTCTATCGAGCCGATGCTGCGGCAGCTGTTGGTCTCAAAGTCATCGATCGCTGTCAATTTGCCCGCCTTGCTGGCGCAAACCTATGGGGCAAGCGACGCATTGCCGATCGTGTCTCTCGGGACCCACTGTTTCACGAGCAGCTTCTTGAGCCGCTGGCAACTAAAACGATGGTCCGGGCCATTCGATTGGTTGTTTTCGTCGATGCCAATGGTTGCACATTGCCTCTCGGATAACTTCCAAACTCTCCTCGACCCTGCTTTCTACACACCTGTTCCTATGGATCAGCGCCGTCACGGCTCGATGGTGAATCGCGTTCAACACGAGTACTACCGGAAGGAGTACCACATCGAATTTGTTTTTAATCATCACGATGTTCATCTGTTTGACGATCACGCCTATCTCGTTCGTTGCACGGCGCGGATGCGAAATCTGCTCGACGCCATCGAGCCAAAAGTTTTTATGGTCGCCACGTCGTATGCGCCTCATTCGATGTCAGAAGCGCATAGCCTCGCCAGTGCGCTACGACTGCGAACACGTGGGGCACGTCTGCTAGTGTTTCTCGTGAAACCCTCGCAGCCGGGCAGTATGCTTCTCGAGTCTCTCCATCGGGAAGAAGACTTCGAGGTGTATGGGTTTGTTCCGAATTCGACCTTGGGACCAACGGCCTTCGCAGAGTTACTGGACGAGCACGCCATGGCCCGGGCCGTGCTTCGCGTATGTCAAATCTGTGCAGACCCCAAAGTGAAATGATCGCACTTTATTTCATTTTCCCAGGCAAAATACCCTTGGTGAAAACCACAGAAGCGGTTATTCAAAATCAAACTGCTACAGGTGCCTGGGATTCCTAGCGAATATCTCTCCGTCTGTGCGAGTCATGCCCTCAATAGATGGCATAGATTTATCGTAGACGAAGTGGCAGGGATGTTGATAAAGTATATCCCACTGATTTTGATAAAAAAATTCTATCAACGCCCCTTCAATAGGTCGACTGTGGGTTCCGATAAATAGAAATCTGACGTTTGAATTTAATAGCTCCACTACAGATTTTGCGACAGAGAGCTCCGCGCCTTGAATGTCCCAATGCATGTAATCAATGACGCCTAAATCTTTGCAAATAGTCTTTAGGGAGTATGCGGGGACGTCGATATATTCCTGCTCCTTGCCCCGGTAATCCTTTTTGCTTGCTTGTACGGACGCTGCCGCTCCGTGATCTAGTTGGGAAATTATTGGGAACTTCAAGGTGGTGTCTTCTGTCCAAGCGGCTCCTTGTAACACCTTTCCCTCAAGTCCGTTTCTACTCAAATGCTGGCGCATAAGATCGCATTTATGAGGGTCGGCCTCGACTCCGACTAGGTCAACCCGCTCAAAACCGAGTCGTTTGCAGACAACGCCGATGCCGGAGATCCAGGGTCCCCAGCCTGCGCCGAGTTCAATTGCCGTGAAGCGCTTCCGAGATGGTGTCTGCTCTATAGCGGTTAGGAAAGACGCGTACTCAGGATATCCGCCATACACACCATCGCCTCCGGTCGGTAAGTCAGGAAATATCTTTTCGTTTATCGTCTCATTTGTGGCGAATATTGCAGAATCTGTCTGCAAGCCAAGCCAGTTAGTAAAGCACCCGCTAGAGATTTTTAGATCTGAAGCTGGCGGACGAAATCGGATCAAAAGCTCAATATCGACGATAGACATAAGTATTCCTTCAAAGTTTACCTGATCAATAAATAATCGCGGTCATTCGATGGGCGTATGGTCGTGCTGTCGGATGAGGTGGATATAAAACTCCTATCTAAATAATAGCTCGCATTTATTTACCTTGAAGGCTAGGCGCCTTCGATCCTCAGACCCTTCTTGCCACTCCGCTGGAGAGAAGGTATCTAGGCTTCTAATTGTCAATATCTCTTCGAAGCCGATATGTTTATTGGAAAAATCCAACCATAATTCGAAATCACCGGATTGTTCGAGGAAGTAACTCTGAATATTCTCGCCGGAAACTTCGACTTCAAGTCGAAGCGGTCCACCGGTAGGTGTGGAATGCGAGCAGGAGAGCCAAACGCCCGAATATTCGACTTGGGGCTGGCGTACGCGCAACTCCAGAACCTCGCCTGCCCAACCGTCCGGGTACACATTCGCATAAAAGTTGGGGCTAGACAGCTGCACCTGCCGATTGTTGTCAACGGCTAGATATAACTCGTCGATTGCGTTTGCCTCGAGCAGGGGCGAAGCTTTTTCAATGACTGACAGCAGTGCGGCTCGCAAATCCGTTTTACAGATCTCGAAGGGATGTAAGTCGCACAATTCAATCAAGTGGGTTAGCATCCAGTGCGCTGGGGGTGGGCCCAAGTGCTTCTTGATGATCGTCATCGATTCCATGGCAACTTGTTCCCTGGCTCGTGCCGTGATCGTGTCATCATGAAGGCGAGAGCAGGCTTGTACCTGGGGCAGCCAGCCGATTCGTCGAGGATACGCTAGAAAAAACCGAAGCCACAGATCCATGTCGAACGACGCTTTAAGCGATTCATCTAGTCCGCCGATCCGGAGAAACGCTTCCTTTCTAAAAAAAACGGAAGGCTGACAAATGAAACATCCGTCCGCAAACGCTGCCGCAGTCGCTTCTGGCCGAAGCGTCGGATACGGTGCAATCTCCCGGTCTTCCAAATCGATATGCAAAGCTTCTCCGTACACCATGACGTGCTCGGGATGGCTGCGGAAAAACTCGAGTGCCCGTTGCGCTGCGCCTGGGACATAAATATCGTCCGAATTGAGCCAGCCGATCACCGGCGCCTTTGCCTCAACAATTGCCGTGCAGATCGCCTGCGCCGGCCCGGAATCAGGCCGCGAAAACCAGCGTAACAGCTCTGGATATTCGGCTGCCGTGCTAGCGAGCAAAGCCAAGGTGCCGTCGGTCGACCCACCGTCCATCACAATGAGCTCAATGCCGGCCACGTCTTGCTGCACTACGCTTCGAATAGAACGACCAATGAAGCGTGCTTGATTTAACGATGGCATTACCACACTTAGTGCGAGGGGCGACCCTCGCTCAGAGTTCAATGAAGTCATGTACGTTGCCTCACATGCATCAACCCATCGTCACATAGCGTTCGCAGTCGCCGTGTCGCTTTACGGATGCTGCGTTGCGGACGCCAAAAGCTTCTGTGTCGGCTCGTCACGAAGCCCCAGTCATTTTTGGGCATTGACTCGCAAATCGGCCAGCGATTCTCTGAGCGATGCGATCTCTGCAATACGAAGTCCGTTTTCTCTTGAAAAGATGTCGAGTTGCCGTCGGGTGAGCTCGGTCTCAGCATTGCCCGTCGTGGCGCCAGCAACTGTTCGCTGAAAGCGTGTCCTCGCGGCAAAATTGTCGTAGCCGTAGAACTTCAAGGTATCGGAAAAGTAGTGGGCCAATTCCTCTAGAGTTTCCCCACGGAGCTTATTAACAAAGTCACCCGGTCTTCCGAGTCGGTGGTGCGCCAGCGGGTCCTCGATGAGGTTCTCCAATGTGACCGTTGCCTTTATCAAATCCACTTCTTCCATGACGGGCGCCGTTGCTGGCAGCTGAAGGACTTTGACCAAGTCGTCAATCCAGTCGCTGAAATTAGCGGCCATGTCTTCGTACCGATATACGTGAAACTTAGGGTCAATTCGACACAGCATGCAGTACCGCTCGAACCGAAGGCGAAAATATCTTGCCCAAATTAGCACGTGAACGTCGATGTTCGGGTAGTGGCTTTCGCGCTGAATATTAAAGTCGTCGGATGCGAGGCTCGACGGCTGAAAAGTTGAATGAGTCTCCTTTGAGATGAAGTGATGGGAGACTAAGCAGTCTCGTGGGTCGCGAATGAACAATATTTTCGTCAACGATGAGGTCGTCAAAGTGCGCAAAAGCCAATCGGGGCATTCTCTGAACGGACCGTAAAGCATTCCCTGATTTTGGAAAA
Organism: Rhizobacter sp.; assembly: GCA_043778145.1. Lineage (GTDB taxonomy): Bacteria > Pseudomonadota > Gammaproteobacteria > Burkholderiales > Burkholderiaceae_C > LMDS01. The sequence continues at coordinate 26,327 of JAYWGR010000045.1, read as the reverse complement.
TATGTAAATCTCGTGGTAATTGATCTAGCGATATTCCTGCATCATAGGATCGACCTATAAAGTTATCGTATAAGGTGCCTGCGCAGCCCAATAGTCGGCGAACTATGTCGAAGGCAATGCTGCTGCCGCCGCGCATTATTCCGAAAACGATAGTGCTTTTCAACTTTGGAGACTGAATAGTTTCAAGCACGATATTCGATGCTCTCGGGTATCTCGAGTCCTGTTTGAAACGGACTGTAGAGCCTGTTAAAAACCTCTCTCAAATCAACTTCCGGGTGGTGTCTAATAAAGAAAGTCGCCAGTGCTGGCCAATATAGATCGGACTTTTTGCTAAATAGCAAATCTTTGACATTGGTTACAAGTGGGCACATCAAAATTTGATTCAATACTCGCGCTTTTAGGGAGATAACCGGTAAAAAATTGCCGGAAAGTCTGGCGCGAAGAACCAATTCGCTGTCTGCGTGGTATTGCGGAAAGTTGACCTCGTCATAGAGGCCAACGGTTTTGAAGACTGCCGCAGGCAACAGAACGCCATTTCCCGGCATGTACGAAACCGGAAATGGGTCAGCCAGACAATCGAGCAAGCTCGCGTGTTGCCCGGCGTGATTTAGCCGCATCAGCCTAGGATCTTCCAGTGCGGTACTCGAGCCGACAGACCAGATAATGCCGGGTGCCGTCTCCATCATAATCACTGCGCCAACTATGTACCGAGGATCGTCCGCCGCGACTGCAGCTAAGGTTGAAAGCAGCGTTGGGTCAAATTGAGCGTCGTCATTAATTGTCAGGATGTAACGCGCGCCCCGCTCAAGAGCGTAGCGAATTCCTAGATTGGTTCCCCCCGCCCACCAAAGAGAGCCGTCGCCTTCAACAACATGAGCACTCGGATAGTTGCAGCGCACATTGAATGCTGTCTGATCGCTCGAGCCGTCGTCAACAATTACGACGTGTTTGTCGACATAATCTTGCCGGAAAAAACTTGCAAGGAAGCGTAGCGTGTTCGCCGATCGATTGAAACACGGGACTACCGCCCAGATAGGGCCGATTTGATTCATCGCATCTGCTCCAAGCTTTGCCTTATAACGTTCACTTGCGGCGGGTCGCGCTGGCCTACCCGTGGCGCGATGACCGATTCGACGTAATCGATTACAGCTAACTGACGTGAATGCAGCGAGCTGGGTTTTGACGCCAAAGCAGGTGGCTGGAACCGAATCGGGGGAGTGACATGTCTAGGCCGCTGATTGTATTGACCAGTTCGGTAGTGAACTGTTGCCAAGGTTCGGCGACAAACCTTTGCCGTATTGTGTTGAAGTTGAGTTTCGACGGAGATCCACTGATCAAAGTAGTGCTCCCATCTGGTTGGAGTGTCCATCCAGTACTCGGGTGAAAGCATCACCAACATCTCCGAAAAAAGATGCCCCTTCAGAATCTTGTGACCATCGACCAGACGAATGTAGTTGTCCGCCTCATGGGTGCGATTAAGGTCCTCATGCACTTGTCGGACTTCACCGATCAACATCCTTGAACGCGGCGACACTTCCTGTTCGCGGCCGATATTCAGAAATGCAGTGCGGGACACTACGCTTCCCGCGAAGACTACCCATACCGCTGCGGAACCGGCCACATCCCCCCAGAAGCCTTGAGGGCTTTGCTGGGTGCCGTCAATCAGCGTCAGTTCGATCGATTCGAAACGGGCAGCGTCCTCTAGCTGCAAACCGTTTAGGCTGATGACCGTGACTTGGATATCGAAATTTGACGGTTCAGATACTGAAATGCTCGTAAGGGTTTCGGATAGCCATGCCGCCGGTTCGTCGCCCACCATGACGATCACTGAGCAGACCGCGCGTGGCGCGGCTTGTGCGGGCTTGCAGTAGTACCGATGGAATGTTTCTTCGATGACCGACAGCGTTCGGGCTGCTGAGTCGTCCCAGTTGTAGCGCGAGGCGACGGTGCGCCGAGTCCCGGCGTCGTCCGTTTCTGGGTACAAGGTTTGCGACTCGATGGCGTCTAATATCGAAGCGGGGTTGGTTGGGTCGAAGAAGCGGGCATGGCCTGCTGTTACCTCGCGCAGGATTGGCAAGTCGGAGCAGACCAAAGGTTTGCCGAAAGCTAGCGCCTCTACGGCTGGTAAACAAAAGCCCTCGAACAGCGTAGGCAAAACCACGAATGCGCACCTGTTATACAGGGCCGCTAATTCTTCCGGGCGCACATCGCCCATAATTCGAACCTCGTCGGATAATCCCATCGATTCGACGGCCACACTTGGGTCGCTGGAGCCGCCCCACGACTTCCCGACCAAAACGAGTTTCGGCAGCTTGCTCCCCCGCGATCGTCCGATCGAATAAGCTTCGAACAACAGACTGTGATTCTTGTGAACATAGAAATTGGCAGGGTAGAGGATGAATGGTTCTGCCACTGGCGCCCTTGACACAACCACGTCTCGCGCATGGTTCAGTAGCGCTTCTTGGGGCGCGTTGTACACGACTGAAATACGCTTCTCATCGCCGCCGTAGAACTCGATAAACGAGGCCTTGCAGAATTCCGATATCGTGATTACCTGGTCTGCCGACCTGATAATGTCGGAATAAGTCTCGGCGCGGGCATGACGATCGTTGGGAGAGAAAAACTCTGGGTGGAACTTCTCCTGGATGTCATGCAGCACAGCGACAACCGGCTTGTCAAAACAGCGTGCTGAAATGTTGTTGAACGGACAATAGAAGACGTCGAACAGCCTCGAATATCGGTGCACTTCTTCAGGCGACCCAATGCGAAGTTTGATTACGTTTCGAAGTAGCCCGATTCGGTCTTCGACTTGCTGAACGCACTGATAAGCCTCAGGGTGCAAAAAGAGCAAAAATCTGTACGGCGCACTTTTAAGTTTTTCGAGTAGGGATTCGAACACGTAACGCGCGCCACCACCGTCGAGCCGTAACGCCCAGCAATCGATCCCAACGATCAGTCTTTGCAGGCTCATGACGCTAGCAACCTCGAAACTGCCGTTGCCGATTCCGACCAGCGTACTTCCAGTTTCTCGAGATGGGCAGGAATTCTCAGTCGCTTCTCGTCCATATTGCGTATGTCGAGCGGTCTTAATTCCGCTACGCGATATAGATAGCCCACATTGGTATCGACGTACTCGTTGAGCGCTGGCTCGTCGTTCACTACGGGCACGCAGCCCATCGCCATGGCTTCGAGCACGGACATGCCGATACCCTCCACCAAACGTGGAGCGATGTACAAGTCACATTCGCCAAGCAGGCGCTCGTGTTCGATTCGCCCGGAAGACCAGGGACGTTGTTGTATATTGAATTTACGAATGTCTGAAGCTGTGGGCATTTGGATGCTTTGTTGTGGATCTGCGTGTGCCTGAAGCCAGACTCCATCGATTTGCTCGGGACACAGCAATTCACTGACTTGCCGCCAATCGAATGAGGTGGTTCGCTGCCAAAAATGTACTCTCGGCCTGTCACGCTGGGTTCGTTTGCAAAGCTTTATGGGTCGAGGGGGTGGGGCAGAAGCCAGCGTCACTTGCAGACCGCACGCAAGCAGACGCCGTGCCAGTGCACGCCCAAAGGCTATGAACCGGAATTCTTTATACGGGTTAAAGAAGGTATCGGGTTGCGATGCGACTGCGTCAAGCATCGGTACGATGAAAATTCGTTTGTGACCAGGTACGGGTATGTCGGCCGGCGGGAATACCTGCCAGAACACAATGCGATCGTATTGCGCGATGATGGAGCGAAGGTGATGGTCAGTCGCTCCTCTCCATCCATAGGACCAGAAAAGATCAACTTCGTATTCCGTACGCAAAAACTCGACGAAAAACATGGACGACAAGGTCTTTGTGTGAAACGAGTGATCGATAAAGGCCAGCCGCGGCTTTCCAGCGCGGCCGAAGCGAGGTACGAAACCCAGGGCGTCCTGCACCGACGCTGCAACTTCCGGTCCCAATGAATCGCCGCGGCGCTCAAGGCGGCGAAGGCACCGAAGCAAGCCGTCCAGATAAATCGACAGTTCGGGGTGGCAGACATAGCACTGAAGGAACCCTCGCAGCCCGTCTTCCAGGCGCTCACCTCGCTCCCAAGCAATCAGTTCCACGATCGATGTCATTCCTCGTGGCCCAGGGTGTCGAACGTTAACTTGACGCTCACTGAAATGTGCCGCGGATCCTGATTTTGGAAATATGACGCGGCGGACGCGTGGGCTGTGGTTTCGATGAATATGAAATTGGCGCCAGCAGACATCGTGGCTTTGAAACTTACCCCAACTGCACCGGGACCACCGATATCAATGCGATGGCGTTCGTTGCCAAAGTACACGTCGACGCGCTGGCCAACCGTCGCTTCCAAGATCTGCAAGTTGACGCACGTACGCTGCTCGCTGCGCATCAGCACGGCAGATTCCCGTTGGTCGATCCATCCATCGGGGTATTGACCGAGGTGCGTGGCAGTCAACCGCGCACCGACGCTATGAAAACTTGGTCCGTAGGTCGAATACCGATGAGCATGGCTCACTCGCTGCTCAAGCCGGGTCAAGTCTTGTGCTCGGGCGCAAAGGAGGTCCTCGACACCGTGGCCGGTCATCATCAGAGCGCGTAACTCTGCGTAGCTGCGCACCGGTATCAGGCTGCCGTCGGCCCGCGCAATCATGTAGACATGCCGCCAACCGGCGCTAAGCACCAAGAAGAGTTCGAGGTCGGCGTCCGCGTCCATAAGCCGCAGCTTGTGAGGGAAAAATTCGACGAATACCGTTGGCTGAAATCGCGCCAGCAAGCCACTAGCTCCGCGCAGCACGTTCAGTTCGAAGCCCTCAACGTCAAGTTTGACGATGTCCAAGCGATCTAAGCTAAGGGCAAAGGCCCAATCGTCGAGTCGAATCTGGCGCACCCCGTCAATTCCGTCTTCGTTAGCTGCTGAATTTGTATCGATCATGGCACCGCCGAAGTCGACTCCATCGGAAGAACGATGTACGAGGAGTCGCACCGGATCGACACGATCACCGGCGGCCGCATCGATGATGGTCACGCTGCCAAACGGCGCCATGTTCTCGCGCAGCAGTTCCAGATTTCGAGGGAGCGGCTCGAAGGCGTAAACACGTGTACTGTCGTCCAGGCAGGCCAAAAATGCGCTGATGACCCCGATGTTGGCCCCGATGTCGAGCACGACCTGATCGGGTCGTGCTAGGCAGGCGAGCAAGGACGTGAGCCACGGCTCGTATGAGTGGCTAGACTCGACGATTGACACTATGGAGGTATCTTCGTTTGAAGCCTTCAGCAAAAGGCAGAAGCTCTCATAGCCGATTCGAAGCGTGGTGGTGTGCGAAAGAGAAGCATCTGAGTCGATCAGATGCGCCTCAGATTCCACAGGGTGTATGTCTGGTTGCTGCTGTTCAGTGATGCGCTTGCGCAAGGCCTGTCGGTCGTTTTCCAACAACGTCCGTTGATGCGCTGCCCTCGCGGTTCCGACAAGCAGCAGATCGATCCAAGGGCAGACGATCTGGAGGGCTGAACGGTAGTGTGCGATTGCTCGCTCGTCTTCACCCAACAAAGTCGCAGCGCGCCCGAGAGAAGTTAGCGCGCCGCTGGCAAGCGCTTGAGCAACCAACTTGCGGCAACATCCCCATTCGAGGGATCGCTTCCTGCACTCTTGGGCAGTATCGCCATGCCCCAATTGCTGGTGGCCCGACGCGGCGAGCAATGCGAGCTGCGCCCGCGCAGGGTGATGCCGGATCGAATCCAGGTCGATCGCCGCAAGGGCGTCCCAAGCTCCAAACTGCCAGTGGACGCGGGCCCGGTCCAACAGGGTGTCGCTCGGTGAATCAGCGGTCGACAGCTGCACTGCGACGGGCAAGGCCAAAAGCGATGGTCTACCGATTTCTAGTGCGGGAGGCTGCGCAACGTGGGCGGTTCTCAGCGGCTCCGCCAGTACCCCCTGCCGTGGCGAGCGTCGGCGCCTTTTCACGGTCATGCTTCGCCGCAGGTGATGTCTGTGAGCAGCTGGATCTGCGCCTCTGCAGAGCGTAGCTCTTCGCGAACCAGTTGCCTGTCGATTGCCGCGTTTTCGTTGTCTAGTTGGCAGACCTGCAAGCGATCTCGCAGCTTCGACATTTCGCCTTCAAATCGCTGTGTTTCCTGTTCCTGTTCACGCAGAGCGGTCAGCTTACCGACTTGGCTTTCCTCCGACAGCGCCGCTAGCCGCGCCGTCTCGGCTGACCAATGTTCGATTTGCTTGACCAAAATCACTTGCGTCTGAACCAACTGATCGCGCTCCGCTTTCAGCTCCGCAGCCTGCGAGCGGAAGTTTGCACGATCAGCGCCGACTACTTCGAGCTGACTTCTGAGCGAGGTGATTTCGTCCACTTGAAAGGCCCGACGGATCACCGCCTGCTCGTCTCGTTCTCGTGCAGCCTGCAACTTCGTATCCGCCTGCGTCAAGCGATCCTTCAGCTCGCCGATCTGGCGTGTCAATTCTGTGTTGCGCTGCGCAAGGGGGTCGCTGCGGAAACATGATAGTGCCCACGGCGCGGTTCGATCGGGGGCGGATGACATCAGTCGATACCCCGCACGCTCCGCGGCAAGGTCTAATCGTGCAAGTGCCAAAGCCGATGCGGCAACACCATCTGTTGAGGCGATCAATCCAGGAAGGTCATGGCGAACGATGATGTGTTGGAACCGCGTTAGCCTTTCGTTGTCTACACATTCCAAGAGCGTGGCTGCGGCCCCCGGTACATCGATGATCAGCAGGTTCTGGCGCTCCGGTGTCATTTGCACGTTCAGGCGCGTCAGGAGGGAATCGATCGCTTCAACCTCTACGGTCAGCGAACCCGTACGAGCTAGCCGCGGGTACAAGGTGGACAGCGCTTGCACATCAATTAACCCATCGAAGCGCTGGAGGTTGTGGGTGTACCAAGTGGCTGTTGTCCGAACCGGACCGACCACGGCATGAACGATCTCCATCGCAGAGCGGCCGCGACACCTGCGCGCGAGCTGTGCGCACGCGCGCAGGCAGCCATCGACGAAGACGGAGCGGAGGGAATCAAGCGCCGCAAGGTCGGAGATGTCGCTGCCCATACCCGCGCCCACGTAGACCAAGGTACCTGTGGCATGCGCGCCCAACGTGGCCAGAGCCGTGCGAATTTCCATCATGAGCTTGTTGTCGAAACGTGAAGCGACACGAGAGTTCTTGCGGGCATGCGACTCAACGACCCGCCCCGAATCGAATGGCCAGCACCGTGCGGACGAAGCCGATTGGGCCGGGTCTGAAGGCATGCCGAATAGCCTTGCGCCGCAACGAAGTGGCAGCCTCGAGAATTTCAGACTGACTGATTTCCGACGGCGGCTTGGCATTCTGGAGGTCGCGTGCCGCAGTCGGAAAAGTGGCGAGAATAGAAGCGATCAGTCGCTTTTCAAAGGCCGTCAATATTGCCCAGGAGGAGTCCGACCAATCAGCCGCCGAAAGCGGGCCCAGATCGAAACTCATCGTCGGAGCCAGACCACCGTCGTCGTTGACTGGCCAAGCCACAATCGGCGGATCGGCATCAGTTGCCGAAAGGTGTGCCAATTCGACGCGACTCTGCTCGGCCGAAACGCGACCGCCGTATCCGAGGCGCCAATGCATCTTCAGCTTCGGCAGTCTGAAGCCCTCAAAATCAGTGTCGCCATACTCGAGGGTCAGTGTCGGCTCCGAACGGTGCACCGTCATCGTGAGTGCAAGCCGGTCATACCGAAAACACGCTGGGAGGTCAGTCAACTGTTGACGGAGTCTTCGAGCGACGACCAGCCATCGGTCGGAAACCCCGTTGGTGACCCGGTTGGTGCGGACGGCATCCTCGATAAGTCGTGTCAGCTCATTAAATATGGCCCATTCGCGAGCCGGCATGCGCTGCACAAGACGTTTCGCCTTGGCATCGCTAGGCACGACTAGCATGAAAGCACGTTCACCTTCATCGCCGCTGTGTTGCCAGCTCGACATCTGCCTCGTCAGTCCGGGTACTTCGAAGATCGCGAGCCCAGGTTGACCATGGTGCTCCACGAGTCGAAGGAGCAGATCTTCGATGTCGCAGCCCAGCCCGGTTACTTTGCTAAGTAAGAAATCGACTTGGCGAAATGGGGCTTCATCGCTTCTTGAGACGACAGTCACTTTGACTGCGTGCAGGCGGTTTTCAAGCGGAAGCAAACCCCTTGCGCAGTGGTCATGCGCCAGCGTGGGCCGATTTTCGAGAGCCAGCGTCTCCAACTCTTCCTGGACCTGCTGCAGATGCAACTCGGCGAACGCGAGTTGCCGCTGGTCCTCGTCTCGCTCCTTGCGAATTTCGCGAAGTTGAATCTGCGATGAGCGAAGGCTGGCGCATGCCGACTCCTGAAGCGCCTCTAGCATTACCGCACGTTCACTCCATACCTCACGTTCCCGATTGAAGACTTCGCTTGAGACCACATTCAGTCTGTCGGCAATCGCGGCTTTCATCTCGTTCAGTCGTTCTACGATCCCCTGCACAGTGATTTCGTCACCGTCACAAGGCACACTCGCCGCGGATTTGGTCAATGGTCCGAGCCATGAGCAACTTGCGAGCACCTCATCATGCAAGATCGAAACGCGGTCGTCGGCCAGCGCGATGCGCTCAGCCACAGCCCATTGCAACGGATCTGATTTGGGTGGCCTGGGTTCTTTGCGAAGCGTACCAAGCTGAGCGCCCCATCGTTGCTGGCATAAATCGGCCAGATCACTTGGACGCAGCCATGCTTCATCTGCGCTGACAAGTGCGCAACGGTCGGGGTTGGACTGATAAAAGCTCAACATGCGACCGACCGCGTCGTACCACGCGTGCAGCGCATGGTTGATTTTTTCGGCGTCGTTCAGCCCAGTTGCGATCAGCATTGACGCCGGACTTTCCACCAGCAATACGAATTTGGCTGCTGGGGCTCTACACGCAAGTGCCGAAAGAACCGAGCACGTTCGCGCGCCCGTGCTTTTCCTTGGCTCGCTACGTTTGTCAGCTATCGCAGTCAGCGCGCCGTGTACGTCCGAAATAACTTCACGTGTTCCATTCGACGGCGCTTGTCTCGGTTGGTCGGTTAGCCAGCAAGAAAACTCAAAACCGGTATGAGTGTGAAGTGTCGGCTCGCGATCGAACAGGCGGGCCAAAAAGCTTTCTGCGCGTCCTGCACGAATCGTGACGGTGAACAATGGAGTGGTGGTTTGCATCATCGACGGAGTTGGGGCGTTGCGCTCAAGCACGACATTCATGCGCGGGAGTCGACGGATTCAGAGTTTGATGGGTAAGGTTCGAAGGAATTTCTGCCATTCGGGCAAGATCGTTTCGGGAACGTAGCGCGAGGATACGACGGCGCCTGAGGCCACCAGTGCCGCGTGCCGCTCCCGCTGTGAAGGATCAATGACTCGGGCGACGGCTTGCGCTAGGTCGGTTGGAGAATAGGGGCTGAAGTATTCCGCGGCGGTCCCAAAGATTTCGCGATGCACGGGCAACTCAGAGGCGACAACGACGCCACCGCAGCGCATTGCTTCAACACCGGAAAAATCGAACCCTTCGCCGAAACTTGGGCAAATCGTCGCGCGGGCATGGCGGTACAAAATGCGCAACTCAGCTGCAGGTACGTCTTGAAGCATGTGCAGACCGCCCCTAGCTAGCCAGGGCCGGCATTTCTTGATGATGGCTTTGTGGTCCCACCCCAAGCCGCCAACGAAGACGAGGTGCAGGTTCGGATAGGCACCCGTACGGAGCTGCTCCCACGCGGCCAAAAGCCCGAGATGGTTTTTTCGCGGTTCGATGGTGGAGACCATCAGCAGATATTCCGGGCCATCGGCGCCGCGCCGCAATTCAGAGGCAGGCACCGGGGCGCCGCCCGCTAGCCGCACGGCGCTGTTGCGCCGCGTGCGGACGATTTCAGGAATGCGGTCAGGTAGCGATAGCTCCGTGAAATAGTGATGTGAAACCATGTTGTAGATGGTCACCGAACGCGCTTCCGCAGCGGGAAAGATAGAAACTAGGTCGCGCCGCGTCGACTCGGACACGCAAGCAAACCACGCACCGTCCTCGACATTGCGGCGTAGCGCCTCGTAATGCGAAGCTTGGTGATATGCCTTATCAGAAATCGTGTGTGGCATCAGCAATGGGATGGCGTCGTGGTAACGAACGACCATCTGCGTGCCGGATGAGACTCGCCCCGGGAAAGGAGTTTCTGCAACCATCACGTCAAAGCCCGTCGTATCGAGCCTTGGGTAAAGCGCATGGCCAAGTTTGCGTACGACCAGTGCGCTTACGTGCATCGCTGCCCAAGGCATGCGAGCGATCCTATACGGCGCCGAAGTCACGGCAGCGAAATCTTCAAACGGAAGCGTGCGCGAAAACAGGCCTCGCCAAATGAAGTCCTTGAAATACTGCGGATCAAAGCGGGTCAGGGACTGACGAAAGCCGAGTAGTGACATGGCAATCATGCCTACCGGCGCCGTGAACAATCTCAAGCCCGCAACCACGGACTCCGTCAAAGTCGGTTTGGACCCAGCTTGCAACGACACGACGACCTTCGAGAGCCGGTTGATCTGCTGGTCCTCGCTGAGGCGCTTGCGGAACCAGCGCGAACGTACGGGCAGCCCCTTGGCCAAAACCCGGTTGCTGCTTTGGATCAAACCATGCACCTCCACGTCCGACAACTGAGCGAGACCGCGAAAAAGCAGGCGAGCCTCTTGGGGTATGCCTGCATGACCATCAAGCGCAGGCCGCAATTCAAGAAGGATTTTCAAGATTCAATGGTCCGATTCGACGTTGACCGGCAGAGATTGCATCGGCATGACGTGCTGGTAAAAATCATAAGCCCCCTGAACTGATTCGAATTCGTGCAAGTGGCCATCGTGCAGGACACAGGCGCGCTCGCAATACTGACGTATTGAGTTGGCGTCGTGAGAGACGAGTATGAAAGCCCGATCCCGTCGCTTCTGAAACAACTCGACGTGGCAGCGCTCGTGGAAGCGAGCGTCGCCAACCGTCATTGCTTCGTCGATTAAGAAGCAGTCGAATTCGATGGCCATAGACAGTGCGAATGCCAGTCGCGTGACCATGCCCATCGAGTAATGCGAGACAGGTTCGCGAAAGTAAACACCAAGCTCGGTGAATTCCTCGACAAACGGAATCAGGGGCTTGTAGTCGACGCCGTAAATTCGGCAGACAAACTTGAGGTTATCCAGCCCAGTGAGATGGGTTTGGAATGCGCCACCGAAGGCTAGGGGCCAAGAGACGCTCATGCCACGATAAATTCGCCCGGAGGTCGGTTGCTCGGCACCGCTGAGAAGGCGGATCAAGGTCGACTTGCCGGCGCCGTTTCGACCGAGAATTCCAACGTTGCGACCGGGCTCGAGTCTCAAGTTGACGCCGTCGAGAATTTTTCGGTAACCGAAACGTGTACGGTAACTTTTTGAGACGTTGTCGATCAAAATCATTCTGCTTCGACCCGTCGTCCTGCGTCGTACGCGAGCAACAAGCCCACCAGAGTCATCGACAGCGAACAGAATCCCATATACCCGACATCGTAGTGAGTGCGTATAGCGTTTCCAAAGAAGCCCTCGCGCACAATCTCGACGCCATGGACCATCGGCAGCCAAAGCACCGCTTCGCGCCCGGCCGGGGGCAGCCAATCGACCATGAAGGCGGCTCCCGACAACGGAAAGATCAGGTAGGAAATCGGGTGCCAAAGCCGCTCGACCAATTCGCTATAAGCGGTCATCGCCCCAATCAACAGGCCGAGCGCCGTGCCGAACCAGACCAACATCGCCCAACCGCACAATACCTCGAACAAGTCGATGGGAAGTTTGATCCATCCGACTCCCCAAAAGAGCAGTGACAAGATAATGAATGAGCCACTTGCACCAACGATCTCGATCAATATCCTTGTTAACAAGACGTCGACAACACGCACATTGCGATGATACAAAAGGTTGAAGTTTTGCTGGATGGCGAACGTGCATCGTCCGACAGTGTTGCGCCAAACCAGAACCGACGAATAGCCGGTGATCGCGAATGCCGTGATGGGGATAGACGACCCGTGATTGAGCTTGGCGAGCGTCCACATTGTCGTGACGCCGAGCGTAAAGATCATGGGCTCGCCGATCAGCCACAAAACACCCAAATTGCGGCGACCGAATCGGGTGATGACCTCTCGCATTAGCAAGGCACCAATGACTCTCCCTTGGACGCGGAGCGAAGTGAGAAGCGAAGGTGTCACCGGTCTCTCGGGCATGGCGTGCTTCACGCGCTGTGCTCCCTGATTGCTGCAAGCACCAGCGACAGGACGCCCCAAACGATCAGTCCCAATATGAACACGGTGGCAACGCCACGGAGACGGCGGGGCTCCAATGCCGTGTCGGGCAGGTTTGCCTTAACCAGACGCTCCAGGTAGAGCTGCTTGCGCTGGGCCTCGTTCCGGGCTGTGTCAAGCGCAGCCAGCGCGGTCGCAAGCTGCCTGTCAGCGAAGCCTTTTTCGAGCGAGAGGCGATCGTAGGCTGGAGACTTCGAGGAGAGCGATGCATCACCGCCCGTCACCTTATTTGCTTCGCTTGTGGCGGCGCGCCGCAGCAATTCGACCCTGCTCGCCAGCGATGGAATTTGAGGGTTGTTGGGTGAAACTTGTTTGACTTGGGCAAGCTGGTCTTCTGCGGCGAGTAGGTCCTCTCGGATCTTTGCCGCTCCTGTCAATTGCAATGCACTTTGCCGGTCGGGATCGAAAATGCCTCGAGCGTTTCGAAACGAAGAAAGCGCGACAGCGGCCGTTTTATTTCGTTCTTCTGCCTGTTTGACTTCGTTTAGTGCGACCTGAATCAAATCTTCGCGACTTCGAATGTTGAGGTTGTTAACAAGCCGCTCTCCCATGTCTAACAAAAGGTCGTTGATCTTTTTGGCATCTTCAGCCGTGTAGGCGCGCACGCGCAGAACGGAGATCGACGATACGGTGTCGTAATCGATGCCAACGTGCCTGAGATAGTGGCGATAGAAGGCCTCAAAACTGCGGTCCCAGCTCAGGCCGGGAAACCGGTTCGTGATGTCGATATGCTCGTTGGTGAATGCCTCGCGAATGTTTAGCTGTTGTTCCAACACCCCGAGAGCGTCGCGGGAAAGAATGTAGTCGTGCACGGAGTAAGTGTCGTCTTGCGAGCGCGAAAAACCCGTGCTCTGGAGCAAGGCGCCAAGCCCGCCCTGAATCTGCCGTTGAGGGCTCTTGACGACAAACCGCGACTCCGAGATGTAAACGTCGGAAGCGATAAGTCCGAAGTAAATTGCCGCGAGCAGCGTGGGGATAAATACCGTCAGTATGAAGAGGCTGTCAAAGCGCTTGGCTAGCGTCTTCAGGCGCGATGGTTGCGCTGCAATCAGCGTTGCGGTGGAAGGGCTCGAGTCCAAGAGGATGTTCCGTTCGATCGATTATGCCGGTGGCTCAAGAGAGCCAAGGAGTCAGAGGCTTTTGTACAGCTCGATGGTTCGCAGCGTCATCATCTCTGCGTTGAAATTCTGCTCATAGCGCGTGCGTGAGCCTGTGCCCAACAACCCGCGCAGCGGCGCATCCGCCAAGAGGCCCGCTAGGGCCGTTGCAAGTGATGCTGCTTTACGCACGGGTACGTTCAAACCAGTCACCCCATGCAAATTCACCCAAGGCACGCCGGAACCGCCAATGTCTGTCGCGACGATGGGCTTGCCCATCACCATCGCTTCGACCATGGCAACACCGTAGGCCTCTGCGCGCACCGTTGATGGCATGCAGAACACGTCACAGGCTTCGTAGTGGCTGGCGAGATCGTCGTCATTGATGTGTCCGGGCAAATGAACCTTTCCGGCCAAGCCGCGCCGGCGCACCAAGGTTCTGTAGCTTTCGAGCAATTCGCCATCGCCGCCAATAACCACGACGCTGTCGTCCGGCAGCGCGGCGGCCGCGTCAATGAGCACGTCAAACCCTTTGTAATACGTCATGCGGCCTAGCGCGAAAACGATCTGCCGGCCGCGAAAGCGTTGGCGTATCACGCGCGCCTTGTCGCTGCATACAGCCGATCGATTATCGCTGATGCCAATTGGAATCACGGTGACCTTGGATCGCCAAGGCCGCAGTGGTGCAGATGAGTCCGCGTAGGCCTCGCTGGTCGCCACGATGGCGTCGGCGCGGCTCAACAGCCAGCGTTGCAGGGGCTCGTAGAGCTTGAGTGCCACGCGCTGGCGGATCACATCGCTGTGCCAATGCACGACCACTTTCGAGCGTGGGCGCGCCATGCAGAGCGCCAGCGCGGCCATGGGGTCGGGCATGTGCACGTGAATCACGTCGTGGTCGTGGCTCTTTCGCCAGACGTGCGCGGCCATCGCGGGTGACATGGATGTGGAGAGCAGCATGCCCAGCGATGCTGCACGCGTGACGTCGTAACCCGATGCAAAGTTATCGTGCTGGGTTACTTTGCTCTGATTCGAGCAAAGCACATCGGTGCGAATGCCGGCGCGGTTGAGCCCTTCGGTCAGCTCCCACGCCACCGACTCGATGCCGCCCATCACCGGCGGATAGAACTTGCTGATCTGCAACACCTTCATCGGCGATCCGCCTCGGGCGTGATTTGCGCGAGCAGTGCCTCCGCGGCATCGCTCCAGCGAAAGTTGGCGACGCGCGCAAAGCCTGCGGCGCGCAAGCGCTCGCGCAGCGGCGCGTCGATGAGCAACGTGTGAAAGGCCGCGCTCATTTCGTCGACCGATTCGGGGTCGAAGTAGAGCGCCGCCTCGCCACAGACCTCCGCCGTTGCGCCGGCTCGCGCCGCTGCCACCGGGCAGCCGCACGCCATCGCTTCGAGCGGCGGCAGGCCGAATCCTTCATAGAGCGACGGGAAGACAAGCGCTGTAGCGTGTTGATAAAGCGCTTTCAGCGCTGCATCGTCTATGGCGCCGAGGCGAAGCAAGCCGGGCGGGTCACTCGCATCGGCTGATGACGCGGCATCCGCGAAGACTTGGCCGCTGCGGCCGCCGACAATCACGAGTCGCAAGTCGGCCTCGGGCGGCAACGCCGCGAAAGCACTCACGAGCGCCGGCAGATTTTTGTTGGCGTTCGCACTGCCGACGGCCAACAAAAAGCGTTTGCCTGCCAAGCCATGCTGCGCGAGCACAGATGCATCGGCCGCAACCGCATCGAAGTGATCGCCGCCGTTCGGCACGATGCCGAATCGCGCGGCATCGAGGTGCAAATGCGCCGCCAGCCGCTCGCGCGAGAAGCTTGATACGGTCAGCAGCTTCAGTGCGCGCCGCGCCAGCCTGCGGAACAGCCAGCGATACCAGATCACAAAGGCGTGCGTGTAAGCGGCCGGGCGATCGAACACAGCGGCGTCATGCACCATGCAAATCTGCCTGCGGGCCATGGCCGGCGCTGACCCAGCGAGGTTGACGAGCAAATCGCGGCGCGCCACCCAGGGCAGCACGACTTGCTCCCAAAGGTGCAATGGCAAGGCGAACCGCCCGACTCTCCTTGCTTCGATGTGCGTCAGGTGGGGCAGTGCGCCGGTCGGCGGGCACAGCAGAACCCAACGCGCGTGCCGCGCTGCCACGGGCATGGCGCGCAAGCGATCGTCGAGCGCCTGCACCAGCCGCGACGCAACGCGCTGAACTCCAGTGGTTCGCTGCGCGATGAATTTGCCGTTGATGCAGATCGTGGTGAGCGGCGGTGTCAGTTTGCCGCTCCGATCCGGTCAGTGAAAGCGAGGCCGCGAGCGGTGCCACAGGCCAGCAAATGAAAGGCAGCGCGAGTGGCTGAGAGCATGGAAGAGGGCAGGCGGGTAGACGGCCAATATGCTACTTGATGGTTTTTTCGGGCCGCGTTTTGACGCTTGGGCCGGGCGTGGGCCCACAGGCCTCTGCCGCCCTGGTGCCGCTCTGGTGCCGCCCTGATGGCCGTTTGCATTCTTCGCACGCGCTCTTCAAGCGCTCGCAACTCTTGCGCAGCAGCCGGGCACTAAACTTTTTTCAACATTCGCCCGACCGACGATGACAAGCTCCCCCACCGAATCAACTCAGCGTCACGCGCCGCGTTACAGCGCCGTCGCGATCGCATTGCACTGGGTGCTCGCGCTGATGATCGTGGCCTCGTTTTGCTTCGGGCTCTACATGAGCGATCTGCCGTTCTCGCCGCAGCGCTTGAAGCTCTACAACTATCACAAGTGGGCGGGCGTCACGATCCTTGCGCTGTCGGCACTGCGCCTGCTTTGGCGCCTCGGCCACAAGCCGCCGCCCGATGTGGCCATGCCCGCATGGCAGCGCACCGCGGCGCATGCGGCGCATGCGTTGATGTACGCCTTGTTCTTCGCCGTGCCGTTGGCGGGTTGGGCCTACAGCAACGCTGCTGGCTTTCCGGTCGTGTGGTTCGGCGTGCTCCCTTTGCCGACCTTCGTGGGCGCCGACAAAGTCTTGGCTGAAACCTTCAAGTCACTGCACGCGCTGTTGGCCTATGGCCTTGCTGCCATCGTGCTGCTGCACGTGGCTGGCGCCTTGAAGCATCAGCTGATCGACCGCGATGGCTTGCTCCGCCGAATGATGCCGGCGCGCGGAACTCGCTGAGCCACGGCCCGTCCGAGTCGCACTCTTTCAACCTCGCGGCGCAAGCCGATTTGCCCATGACAACACTGCGCGCTCTCATTGCCCTTTGCCTCGCCGGCCTGGCTTCCGTGGCCATGGCCCAAAGCAGCGCCAAGCTGCTCCCCGCGCAAAGCGAGATCGGCTTCACCAGCAAGCAGATGGGCGTGCCCGTTGACGGCAAATTCAAACGCTTCGATGCCCAAATCGCGTTCGACCCCAAGCAGCCCGCCAGCGGCAAGATCGCCTTCACGATCGATCTTGCAAGTGTCTCGATGGGCGCGGCCGAAGTCGAAGCCGAACTCGCCAAGCCCGGCTGGTTCGACAGCAAGAAGCTGGCGAGCGCCACCTTCCAGAGCAGCGCCATCAAGGCGGCCGGCCCGGCCAAGTTCGATGTTTTCGGCAAGCTCACGATCAAGGGCAATGCGCGAGACGTGGTCGTGCCCGTCACGCTCACCCAAGCCGCCGGCACGACGACGGCGTCCGGCGCCTTCGTCATCAAGCGGCTCGACTTCCGAATCGGCGATGGAGATTGGTCCGATCCATCCCTCGTTGGCGATGACGTGCAGGTCAAGTTCAAGCTCGCGCTAACCGGTGTGAGCCCGCTGTAGCGCCTCTCTTCGTTCACCCCACCTCTGGAGAATTCACGATGAAGTCACTGTTGATTGCTGCCACCTCGTTGATCGCTGCTGGCGCCGCCCAAGCCGGCGCGTCCACCTACTCGGTCGATCCCACGCACACGAACGCGGTGTTCGAAATCAGCCACTTTGCGACCTCGACCAACCGCGGCCGCTTTGACAAGAAGGAAGGCACGGTCACGCTCGACAAAGCCGCCAAGACCGGCACAGTCGAGATCACCATCGACACCGCCTCGATCAACACAGGCGTCGCCCCGTTCAACAAAGAGCTCGCTGGCCCAAGCTTCTTCCGGTCGAATGAATTCCCGACGGCCAAGTTCGTTGGCGACAAGTTCACGTTCAATGGCGACAAGGTCACCGAAGTGGCCGGCACGCTCACGATGCTCGGCAAGACCAACCCGGTCGTGCTCAAAGCGGCCAACTTCAACTGCTACATGAGCCCGATCTTCAAGCGCGAAGTCTGCGGCGGCGACTTCGACGCCACCATCACCCGCAGCCAATGGGGCCTGTCCTATGGCCTCGAGTACGGGTTCCCAGACCAAGTGCGTCTCGTGATCCAGGTCGAAGCGATCAAGCAATGAGCGCAGCGCGCGGATGACGTGTTCGACTCGCCGCGTTCAGATCGCACGGACCCGCGAAGGCAGATCGGCAAGGCCAACCGCGAGCCTCGCTGGTGGCAGTGCGCCTTCTAACGCGTTCTCCAGCGTGCGGCTCAGCACCGCGGCCTGCGGCGTCAACGCGCCGAAGAAGAGCATCGAGTCGCGGTCTGCGATCAAGAGCGTGGGGAAGGTGTCGATGTCGAGCTCGCCGAGCGCATCGGCGTGGTCTTCGATGTCGATCCAGCGAAAGTCGGCGCGGCCGGCGAACTGCGCCGCAACATCGTCGAACAAAGTGCGGTAGCTGCGGCACGAGCCGCACCATTCGGCGCAGAGGCAGGCAACGAGGAGAGGGGAGGGAGCGTCCATCCGAGAAGTGTGCCTCGGCTGACGAGCGATGTCGCCGAGCGGTCTGATCGCGACGTCGATCACGCTCGGCGCGCGGCCCGATCAAGCTGCATTCAACGCGTGGTCGCGCTCGCCGAGCACCCGCCGCAACACCCGCTCTTCAAGTGTCGCCACAGCCGGGTTCCCGCGCGATCTCGGCCGCGCCAGAGGCATGCGCTCATCGAACGCCACTTGCTGGTCTTCGATCAACAGCACGCGGTCGGCCATCGCCACCGCCTCTGACACGTCGTGCGTCACCAGCAACGCAGTGAAGCCGTGCTTGCGCCAAAGCGATTCGATCAGGCGCTGCATCTCGATGCGGGTGAGCGCGTCGAGCGCGCCGAGTGGCTCATCGAGCAGCAGCAAGCGCGGCGCATGCACGAGTGCTCGGGCGAGCGCCACGCGTTGGCGCTGGCCGCCCGAGAGCACGGCCGGCCAATCGTTCGCGCGTTCGGCCAAGCCCACTTGCGCCAGCGCATCGCGGGCGCGGCGCTGGGCATCGGGGCCGCTCAAGCCGAGGGCGATGTTGTCGATCACGCGCTTCCAGGGCAGCAAGCGCGCCTCTTGGAACATGATGCGCATGTCGTGCTGATGATCGGCTTGCGGCGCGCCATCGAGCGTGATGCTGCCGGCGCTGATTTTCTCGAGGCCGGCAATCAGCCGAAGCAGCGTGCTTTTGCCACAGCCACTGCGGCCCACGATCGCCACGAACTCGCCCGGCGCGATCTGCAGGTCAACCTCGCGCAGCACTTGGCGCGCGCCATAGGCTTTGGCAATGCCGCGCACGCTGACCTCCATGCCCCGCGGCGATGACGGGGCGGCCGCTGGCTCGGGCCAGGCCGGCGCATCGAGCTCGGCGCGAAGGCGCCGCACCGGCTCGGGCAAAGCGCGGTAGGCCATGCCCGAAGTCATCACGGCGCCATCGATCTCATTGAGTTGCATCACGTTGATTCCTTGTGTGCTGAAACTGGGGCGTGCCATGGGGATCAAGCGGCTGCTGCTGTTTGGTAGGCCGGGTTCCAGCGCAGCCACCAGCGCTCGAGCCCGCGCGCCAGCACATCGGCCAGCTTGCCGAGCAGCGCGTAAAGCAAGATGCCGACGAGCACCACATCGGTCTGCAAGAACTCGCGCGCGTTCATCGTCATGTAGCCGATGCCGGCTTGCGCCGAGATCGTCTCAGCCACGATCAAGATCACCCACATGAAGCCGAGCGAGAAGCGCACGCCCACGAGGATCGACGGCAGCGCGCCCGGCAGGATCACTTGGGCGTAAAGCGGCCAGCCCGAGAGGCCATAGCTGCGCGCCATCTCGATCAAGCCCGGGTCGACCGAGCGAATGCCGTGAAAGGTGTTCACATAAATCGGGAAGAACACGCCGAGCGACACGAGGAAGAGCTTGGCCGATTCGTCAATGCCGAACCACAGAATCACCAGCGGAATGAGCGCCAGCGGCGGGATGTTGCGGATCATCTGGATCGATGAGTCGAGCAGGGTCTCGGCACTGCGCAGCGAGCCTGTCAACAAACCCAAGCCCAGCGCCAAGCCACCGCCCACCACAAAGCCCGAAAGCGCCCGGCCGGTGCTCACCGCCACGTGATGCCAGAGCTCGCCCGAGGCCGACAGGCCCCATGCCGCCTTCAGCACCGCCCAAGGCTCGGGCAGGATGCGCGTGGAGAGCCAGCCGCTTTGCGACGCGAGCTGCCAGATGACTATCACCGCGAGCGGCAGGGCCCACGGCAACAGCCGCTGCCTCAACGCTCTCATGACGCCGCCTGTTGCCGCTCTGCCGCAGGCACTGCCCGCTTTTCGTCAGGCGTGTAGCTGTTGGCCACGATCTCGCCGAACGGCCCGGTCAGCGTGCGGCCCGGCAGTTTTTGCTGCACGGCCAGCGGCAACAGCGGGAACACCAGCTCGGCGAAGCGGTGCGCTTCTTCGAGGTGCGGGTAGCCGGACATGATGAAGTAATCGAGCCCGAGATCGGCGTATTCGATCAAGCGTGCGGCCACTTGCTGAGGGTTGCCGACCAAGGCCGTGCCCGCGCCGCCACGCACCAGGCCCACGCCCGCCCACAGGTTGGGCGAGACCTCCAAGCCCTCGCGGATGTTGTTGCGGTTCAACTTGCCTTTGTTCAACTCGGCCATGCGCCGCTGGCCGATCGAATCCATCTTCGCGATCTTGGCTTGGGCGGCTTGGATGGTGGCGTCGTCGAGGTGCGAGAGCAACTCACTGGCGGCGCGCCAGGCTTCGTCCTCGGTCTCGCGCACGATCACATGGAGCCGTATGCCGAACTCCAGCGTGCGGCCGTACTTGGCGGCGCGCTGGCGAATGTCGGCCACCTTGGCCGCCACGGCGGCGGGTGGCTCACCCCAGGTGAGGTAGGTGTCGAGCTGTTCGGCGGCGAGCTCATGGGCTTCGTCCGATGAGCCGCCAAAGAACACCGGCGGGTAGGGCTTGCTGATCGGCGGGTAAAGCAGCTTTCCGGCCTTCATGCGGAGGTGCTTGCCGTCGAAGTCGAAGGGCACGTTCGAGGCGGGCTCGCCTTCGGCTCCGTGGCTGCGGGTCAGCAGCTCGCGCCAGATCGTCAAGAACTCGCGCGACTGCGCATAGCGGTCCTTGTGCGGCAGGAAGAGGCCGTCGCCTTCAAGCTCTTCGGCATCGCCGCCGGTGACGAGGTTGAGCAGCAGGCGGCCGTCAGACAGGCGATCAAAGGTGGCCGCCATGCGCGCCGATTGCGAAGGCTGCACGAGGCCCGGCCGCAGCGCTACCAAGAACTTGAGTTGCCGGGTCACGTCGATCAAGCTGGCCGCGAGCACCCAGGCGTCTTCGCAGGAGCGGCCTGTTGGCAGCAGCACGCCTTCGTAGCCGAGGCTGTCGGCCGCGATGGCGATTTGCTTGAAGTAGGCCAGCGATGTGGTGCGCGCGCCCTTGGAGGTGCCGAGGTAACGCGAGTCGCCGTGAGAGGGAATGAACCAGAGGATCTTCATGGTGGTTGGGTGCCGAGGCTGGGGTCAGGTGGTGGCGCGGGCAAGCGGCGTGGGTTGCCAAACGATGTGCGCTGCGCGCACTCGAACGAGTCGTCGCTCAAGAAGCCCGCGCCGGATTGCAAGTGCGCGGGCGGCCCATGCGCTGCTGGCGCGGTCGGCAGTCAGCGCGTCGGTTGCGGCGGCTTTGGCATCAGTCATTTGGCTGCGCATCACTTGGCGGCCGTGCTCGCCAGCGCCGCGCCCGGCAGGGCTTCGTTGATGACGATCGGCTTCGGAATCAGCTTGAGCTCGAAGAAGGTGTCGGCGATCTTTTGCTGGTCAACGGCGACTTGCGGTGTCAGCGGTGTCACGCGGTACTCGGCGCGGCGGAGTGCGACTTCGAGCACGTCGGCATCCAGCCCTTGCAAGGGCGCAATCGCGGCTGCCGCGGCCTTCACGTTGGCCTTGATCCAGCGGCCTTGCTCGACCGTGTCGTCGAACAGCGTCTTGATCACTTGCGGGTTCTTCTGCGCGTAGCCGCGTTCGGCCAGGTAGTAGTTGAAGTTGTTCACGATGCCGCTGCCGTCAGCCAAGATGCGCGCGCCGATCTGCGCTTGTGATGCCGCAAGGAACGGATCCCAGATCACCCACGCATCGACCGCGCCTTTCTCGAACGCCGCGCGGGCATCGGCCGGCGGCAAGAACACGGTTTGAACGTCGCTGTATTTGAGCCCGTTTTTCTCGAGGAGCTTGACGAGCAGGTAGTGAACATTCGAGCCCTTGTTGAGCACGATCTTCTTGCCCTTCAACTCGGCCACGCTCTTGATCGGCGAATCTTTCGGCACCACGAGTGCCTCGGCTTGCGGCGCTGCGGGGTCGTGGCCGATGTAGACGAAATTCGCGCCCGCAGCTTGCGCAAAGATTGGCGGCGCTTCACCCACGAAGCCCACGTCGACCGAGCCCACGTTGAGCCCTTCAAGCAACTGCGGGCCTGCGGGGAACTCGACCCACTTGACGCTCACGCCCAAGGGCGAGAGCCGCTTCTCAAGCGTGCCTTCCTTCTTCTGCCAAGCCAGCACGCTCGCCGACTTTTGATAGCCGATGCGCAGCTCGCTGCGTGTTTCGGCGCCCACGTGGCCGAGGCTCAGCAGCGCCGTGGCGCCGGCGATGGCGAGCAGCCAGCCGCGGCGGCCGAATTCATTGAGGTTGTGATGCGGTGTTGGCATGGTGCTGGGCTTCCGGGCGTGAATGGAGTTGTCGAGAAATCAAGGGTTGGAGCGCGCGGTCGAGGCGTTCTACGAGCGCGTCATCGGGCACATAGCCGCCCGACTCATGGGCTGCAAGCTGGTGGTCTGTGGCGAAGACGCCGTCGAGGATGTCGCGTGCGCCAAGCGCCGCGAGCACGGGCTTGAGCGCGTAGTCGAGCGCGAGAAAGTGGCCGAGGCTGCCGCCTGTGGCGAGTGGCAACACGGTCTTGCCGCGCAAGATGTCGGTCGGCAGCAGATCGAGAAAAATCTTCAGCAAGCCGCTGTAGGCCGCCTTGTAGATCGGCGTGGCGACGATGAGCAGATCAGCTTCGCGCACCCGCTGCGTGGCGGCGCGAATCGGCGCTGCATCGAACTCGGCATGCACGAGTGCTGCTGCCGGCAACTCGCGCACGGCGATGGTGTGGTGTTGGCTGGCAATGCCTTCGAGCCGCGTTTGCGCGAGCTGCAATAACCAAGCAGAGCGTGAGCGCAGCGATGGGCTGCCGGAGATGCTGACGATGTTCATCGCTCGCACCTTACGCAGCGCGCAGCGGCCGAGCAACGAACGAAATCAGCCGTGCTTATTCGGACTTGTTCGCAAGCTTGGGCAGGCCAGGCCGGGCCTGCAATGCGCGCGCTATCAAGGCGGCCCGGGCAATGTCTTCAGGCCAACCCAGGTGGTCGCGATCACCGCATCGATCGACACGCTGCAAGCTGCCGGCACATAAAAGCAGGCCGATGCTGCCGGCGCGCCGAGCACCAGTTCAACAAACGCGCCGGCGCAGCACAAGAACAAGCCGCTCCACAGCCAGCGCCGCATGTAGGTGACGAGCCAGTCGGCGTGCTCGCAGTTGTAGCGCCACGCCGCGGCGCGCTCGAAGCGGGTTCCGCGATTGACGTCGCGATAGAGCCAGCTGAAGAAGAAGTAGCGGGACAGCAGCGTGCCGAAGCCGATGGTTTGCATCGTGATCGCCAATCAAAACAAGTGGCAGGCGCCTGCCCATGTTGGGATGGACTCGGCGAGCAGTCCATCGTTCCATGACAGTCGTGCGGGCAAAGCAAAGAATAGAGGCCGCTGATAGAGTCATTTGCTGCGCTTCGGCAACCGGCCGCGCCGTTCTTCTTCAAGACCCACTTCGTGAGGAACACAGCCATGACCCCGCTCAACATCAACGGCAAATCCGTCCAGGTCGACGCCGATCCCTCAACGCCGGTGCTCTGGGCCTTGCGCGACGAGCTCGGCATGACCGGCACCAAGTTCGGCTGCGGCATTGCCGCCTGCGGCGCCTGCACCGTGCACATCGATGGCCAGGCGACGCGGTCTTGCATCACGCCGATTTCAGCAGTGGGCGCACGCAAGATCACCACGATCGAAGCGATCGAATCCGACAAGGTTGGCCAGGCCGTGCAAGCCGCCTGGATCAAGCACGACGTGGCGCAATGCGGCTACTGCCAAAGCGGCCAGATCATGAGCGCGACCGGTTTGCTCAAGGCCAACAAGAAGCCGAGCGACGCTGACATCGACGGCGCCATGGCCGGCAACATCTGCCGCTGCGGCACCTACCAGCGCATTCGCGCGGCCATCCACGACGCTGCTGCGTCCTTGGCTTGATGAACAGGAGCGTGCGATGAACACCACGATGCTCTCTCGTTTTTCTGGCGGCGCTGCCGTTGAATCCACTCGCCTTGGCCGCCGCGGTTTTATGAAAGCCACTGCGCTCGCTGGCGGCGGGCTGATGGTCAGCTTGTCGATGCCCGGCATCGCCTTCGCAGCCGATGAGGCGCCAGCCGCGCCACCGGCCAAGAAGATCGCCGAGCCCTCGGCTTTCGTCAAGATCAACCCGGACAACACGGTCGAGATTCAAGTGAACCGGCTTGACTTCGGCCAAGGCGCGCTGACCGCGTTGCCGATGCTGCTGGCCGAAGAACTCGATGTGGACTGGGCCCAAGTTCGCGGCAGCCTCGCCCCGGCAGGCGATGCCTACAAAGACCCGATCTTCGGCCTCCAGATCACCGGCGGCTCCAGCGGCGTGCCCAACTCGTGGGTGCAATACCGCGAGATCGGCGCAGCCACGCGGATGATGCTCGTGGCCGCAGCGGCGGAGCAGTGGAAGGTGCCGGTCGAGCAGTGCCGCACCGGCGGCGGCAAGGTCACCACCGCCAACGGCAAGAGTGCAACCTACGCGCAGCTCACGGCCGCGGCGGCCAAGCAGCCCGTGCCCACGAAGGTCGTGCTCAAGGCGCCGGCCGACTACAAGATCATCGGCAAGGGCAAAGGCCGGCTCGATGCCGTGGCCAGCGCGCACGGTGTCAAGAAGTACGGCATCGACACCCGCCTGCCCGGCATGAAGATCGCGCTGCTCGTGCGCGCGCCCACCTTCGGCGGGCAAGTTGAATCCTTCGATGCCGGCGCGGCTCAGGCGATCAAAGGTGTGCGCGATGTGTTTCAGGTGACGACCGACCGCGGCGGCAGCGGCGTGGCCGTGATTGCCGATGGTTACTGGCCGGCCAAGCAAGCGCGCGATGCATTGAAGGTCACATGGAAAGCCGGCGTTGGCGGCACGGTCAGCAGCGACGCGCTCTTCGTGAAGTACCGCGAAGAAGCCAAGGCGCCGAAGGCGGTGGCACTCGCGGGCGATGTCTCGGCCTTGTCCAAAGCCAGCAAGAAAATCAGCGCCGAGTACGAGTTCCCGTATCTCGCGCATGCGCCGATGGAGCCGCTGAATGCAACGTTTGAGTTGCAAGGCGACCAGGCCACCGTGTGGGCCGGCACGCAGTTCCAGACCGTCGATCAGATGGCGATCGCGCAGACGCTGGGCTTGAAGCCTGAGCAAGTGGCGCTCAACACGTTGCCGGCCGGCGGCGGCTTCGGCCGGCGCGCCGTGCCGACTTCTGACTACCTGCGCGAAGGTGCCGCCATTGCCAAGACATGGCGCGAGCGCCAGGGCGGCAAGAGCGGCCCGCTCAAAGTGATGTGGAGCCGCGAAGACGACATCAAAGGCGGCTACTACCGGCCCGCACATTTGCACCGCGTCGAGATCGGGCTTGATGACAAGGGCAAGGTCATGGCGTGGGATCACGTCATCGTCGGCCAGTCGATCTTGACCGGCACGCCGTTCGAGGCGTTCATGGTGAAAAACGGTGTTGACGCAACGATGGTGGAAGGCGTGGTCGAGAACGATTACGCCGTGCCGATGCGCGTGCGCGTCACGCACCCAGACATGGCGGTGCCAGTGCTGTGGTGGCGCTCGGTCGGCCACACCCACACCGGCTTCGTGATGGAGACGCTGACCGATGAAGTGGCGGCGGCTGCGGGGCAAGACCCTGTCGCGTGGCGGCTCGCGCATCTTGATGCGAAGAAGCACGCGCGCCACATCGCGGCCTTGAAGCTGGCTGTCGAGCAATCGGGCTACGGCAAGAAGGCATTGCCGGCGGGCCATGCTTGGGGCGTGGCGGTGCACGAGTCGTTCGGCTCGGTCGTGGCTTATGTGGTCGATGTGTCGATGGCCGATGGCCGCCCGAAGGTGCATGCCATCACCGCTGGCGTGCACGCGAACCAAGTCGTCAACCCGACCGCGGCCGAAGCGCAGATCCAGGGCGGCGCGATCTTCGGCCTCGGCATGACGATGCCCGGCTTCGAGATCACGTTGAAAGACGGCGTGGTGCAACAAAGCCAGTTCAGCGACTACCCGCCGCCGCGCATCACCGATGCGCCGCCGGTGGCGGTGTTCTTCGTTCCGAGCAACGATCCGCCGACGGGCCTCGGCGAACCCGGTGTGCCGGCGATTGCGCCGGCGGTTGCGAATGCTGTGGCCGCGTTGACCGGCAAGCGGGTTCGCAAGCTGCCGTTCCCGACAGCAGACGCCTGATCCACCGCCCGCCTTGATTGGCCCCCTCTCCCTCTGGGAGA
>JAYWGR010000044.1:0-3403 GCA_043778145.1 Rhizobacter sp. | reverse complement strand
CAATGGCTTCCTGAAGCGGCTCAAGGGATAGGGGTCACCATGCGCCGCTTCACATCCCGCCGCCTCATCGTCTGGTTCACGCTCTTCTGCTTCGTCACCACGCAGACGGGCGCCATTGCCGATCCGCATGACGAGGGTACTGCCGCCGGGCAAGCCGCCAATCCAGTCATTCGCAGCACGGTCAACACGCCCAGCGCAACGGTCAACGTACCGGGATACACCACGACGCCGCCAGAGCGGGCCTACTACGGCCAGCCCAACCTGGCATCGCAAGGCAACGCACGATTGACGCTGTGCGCGACGACGCCGAACGACCCGGTCTGCCAGGCACAGCGTGGTGCGCTGAACTCGGCCAACACGCCGCGGCCGGCCATCAGCGGGAACGATCCTGCGGTGACAGCCGCGCGCGGCATCACGCGCAGCCCTTCGAGCGTACTGGACGATCTGGCCTCGTACTACAGCGGCTGCGCCACGTCGACGACAAGCCTGCCCTCGACCACGCAGGCGCGCACCTGCCTGCGCTACCAGGGTGTCGGCAACTACAGCTGCTCACGCACGCTCAGTGTGGCCATCGCGCGCTCGACCAACTGCACGCCGGGCGACTGGTTCGCCCATGCCGGGTCGGGCAGTGCCGGGCTGGACGTGCAATGCGTGCCGGACCGGCCGGACACAGCGCAGCATTTCCGGGTCACGCAAAACGGCTCGCCGCTGAGCTTCTTCAACGTGGACATGACCACGCCGGTGGTCTTCCCGCAGATGGTGGTGCTTCTCGCGGACAACGACACAGGCATCTGGGTTGCGGACAAGTCCTGCACCGGCACCACTTGCAGCCTCACCGCAATGATCGCTCCGCAGGCCCGGCAGACATGCACCGGCGGCGGCGATTCTTCGGAAATCACTTGCACGACCGTCGAGCCCTTCCTGAAGCGCTACGCGGCCTGCCGCGCCGGAACGCAGAGCGGCGACAACATCCAGGACACGGTGTGCGCGGGCGGCGACAGCGGTGGCTGCACCACCACGGTCCTCGACGGCACCCAGTGTTACGCACCGGCCACCGGGTGGGCGCCTTACACCGGCACCGACATCACCGGCGCCGTACCCGGCACCTACTGGAACATCGACTCTGCGCGCGCCGTGGTCGGCTGGGACGTGAACCCGGCGTTCGGCCCGATTCCAACCATGCGGTTGAGCTACGTGAGGGCGCTGACCAGCGTCGCGGCGACCGACCGATGGGATGACCAGTGCCCTGCCCTGGCGACCGGTGGCCGCTGCACCCTCAACTCCGCCGCCATTTGCACCGACGGTCCTGGCGCCAAGGTCGTTGACGGCGTGGCGGTCACCCGCGATTGCTGGCAGTACGACAGCACGATGTCGTGCGGCAGCGCAGCGGCGGCAGACCAGTGCGCTCCGCTCGCCGCGAGCGGCTGCACACCGAGAACATCGGCGTGCAAGCAAACCAATGCCCTCAGCGGCCTGTGCGAAATCTACGAGGACGCGTACACCTGCCCCGTGCCAGCCCAGACCGTCACCAGCGCCAGCAACTGCCCGTCAAACGTCTTCTGCCTGCAGGGCAACTGCTTCGACATCAGCCACACCAACGACGCCGACTTCGCCCGCAGCATGTCAATGCTGGAAGCCGCGCGCGAGGCCGGGGTGTATCTCGACACCAACCGCATGCAGGTGTTCAAAGGTGAGGCCAACAGCTGCCGCGACCGACTGCTGAAGAACTGCTGCTACTCCGACGGCGCCGGTGCGGGCATGACCAACCAGAGTCTGTTCGGCACCGGTTCCCGCCTGGTCTACGACGTGCTGATGAACTCGGAGAACCGGGAGTTCCTGTATCAGGGCATGTCGGCGTTGCTGACGAGCGGTGGCTTCAGCGGCTCCTTCACCAGCTATGGCGTTACGGTCGCGGTCAACGGAACTGCTCTGCCAGCCGGCTCGGCCGTTCTCTATGCCGGCGACAGCTTGGTCATCGCATTCGACCCCTGGTCTCTGGTCATCGCCATCATCATCTACATCATCCTTTCGATGACCTCCTGCAACGAAGAAGAGGGGAAGCTCGCGATGAAGGAAGGCGCCGGGCTCTGCCACAGCGTCGGCACCTGGTGCTCATCGTGTTTCCGGGTCCTCGGCGTTTGCGTATCCTGTGTCGAACACAGAACGGGCAAGTGCTGTTTCAACAGCAAGCTCGCGCGCATCGTCAACGAGCAGGGCCGCGAGCAGGTCGGCAAGGGCTGGGGTGCTGCCCAGGACCCGGACTGCTCGGGCTTCACGATCGCGCAGTTGCAAAACCTCAACTTCGCGGCGATGGACCTCACGGAGTTCTATGCGTCCATCGTGCCGACTTTGCCGAACCTGGGCGCGATCCAGACAGGCAACAGCGGCAAGGTGCCGAACTGTTACTACGGGCAGGGACGGTGCCAATGAAGTCGATCCTTTTCATTGTCGCGCTCGTCTCGTTGAACTGCAATGCGCAACCAGCCGAGCGCGCGCCAGTCACGGACGCGCGACCGCTGATGCTGGCCGCGCTCCGATCTGCCGATGGGCAGGCGTACGGCCAGTTGACCGGCGACATCGCGGATGCGATCAGCAAGCACTTCTCGGCGACCACGCCGATCTTCATCGACGTCACCACCGAGAAACGCTACCGACAGGCTGGATGCAGTCGTCTGAAGCTGAGTATCTGGCAGGACGGTGTGCTGCTGCCCGGCGCCAAGACGCCGCGCAAGCAGACCATCGAGTTCGGTATCAACTACTGCCTCGACGGCATGCCACCGAAGTCGCTGATCTGAAGGGCATAGCCATGCAACTCCATTTCTTCGCGCCAATGCTCGCCGCGACCGTCACAGTGCTGCTTTGCTGGCTCCCCGCCGAGACGCGCGCACAGGACGGTGCTCGCAGAGACGGTGCGACCTCGCAGACCGCTGCGTATTGGTCCGATGCCTGGCGGGGCTGGCACTTCTACGAAGAACCGGATGCCGAAGAAGTGCCTATGGCGCGGCCGAAGACGTCCGCACCGGCGCCAAAGCCCGCGCCTGCCAAGGCCCCGGAACTGGTCGAGTTCGAGCGCCTGCAGAAAGCGGTCGAGTCATACCGCAACATCGCGATCATGCGGCCAACCGAGGCCAACGTGCGCCGCTACATGGAGCTGGAATCGAAGGTGGTGGCGCGTGCGTCCTACTTCGCCGATGTCGCGCAGCGCGTGGCCTGGGCCACACCCGAACTCGACCCGACGTTGCAGGGCCGTCCGGTGAACGCAAAGGCACTGGAGGTCTTCGACCGCGAGCAGATGTCCGGGCGCTGGCAGTCGATCAGCTCGCTCGGCAAGGACCATGTCCTGTTCTTCTTCTTCCGCGGCGACTGCCCGTACTGCCATGCCTTTGCGCCGACGCTTGCGGCG
>JAYWGR010000043.1:0-32358 GCA_043778145.1 Rhizobacter sp. | reverse complement strand
CTGTCGTTTCAGTTCGGCTTGCTCCGCAGCCTGGGCGGCAAGGCCGGCTTGATTGGCCGCCGCTGCGTCGGCATAACGGCCCACGCGCACGAAGATGTGCGAGGGCATGTGAACGAGGTGCGGCGACGCTGGCGCGAGCGCACTCAACCGATCGGCTGCGGCCAACGCACGGGCTGCGCCGGGGCCGCTGTCTTGCACGTGGATCAGGTAGTGGTTGAGGCCGGTGTGGCCGGGTGAGGTGGCGAGCGCCGTCTCGATGCGCGGCGCGAGCTCGCCGATGCGGCCGGCGGGCAGACCGGTTGCGTGGCTCCACCAATCGTCGCGGGTGGCGATCAGTTCGGCCTCGACGTAGAGCGACACCACATCCGCATTGCCCGGCTCGGCATCGGCGATGGCGCGCAGGCGCTCGGCATAGAGCCGGTCGAGCGGATCGGCGCGGCCGCTGCCCTTTGCGCCGCACACGGGCGCAGCCAGCGGTGCTTCGGCCGGCGTGGGCGCCGCCGCGCCGTAGCGCAACGCGGTTGCATCGATCAAGCGGCGCTCCAGTGGTGTGGCGTGGTCTGCATGCCGCTGCGCGAAAGCGATGTAGCGGCGCGCCTCGGCGAGGTCGTCGCGGTCAGGCGCATTGATGTTGGGGCCGAGCTGCCATGCCACGCCCCAGGCGCACATCGCGCAGCGCGGATCTTGCGCAAGCGCCGCCTTGAACTGCCGCACCGCCTCTTGCTCGTTGAAGGCATAGGCCTGCAGCACGCCTTGGCTGAAGAATTCACGAGCGGCGGCGCTGCTGCTGGCAGTCTGCAGCGCGGGCGCACCAAAGCCGTTGAGCTGCGGCGCTCGCGCGGTCAAGTCAACAGTGAGATCGAGCGCGGCGCGCGAGGCGCACGACCCGAGGCTTGCGAGCAAAGCCAGGCAGGCGGCGGACAGGGCAAGTCGAATCACGGTCGTGCTCGGGCGCGGTTGCAACCGCCCCAGTATCCCCGCCGAGGCGGCGCCCGCGCTCAGCGCCTCAGGTGCTGGTAAACCATGGTCTCGAAATCGACGAAACCGGGGTACGACGACACATCCTGGAACGGCAGGATCTGCGAGCCCCAGTAGCCGCCGATGCCGTTTTGCCGGTCGACCCAGTAGTAGAGGTTGGCCAAGCCCGCCCACATCAGCGAACCCGCCGGCCGGCCCGAGGGTGCCACCTCATCGTTGACCATGAAGGTGTAGGCCCAAGACTTCTGCAAGCCTGGGAAAAACTCGCCCGCGTTCGTGAGCGACGGGATCGACGTTGGCCAACCCCCGACCTTCAATGCGCCGAGCCCGTTCTTCGCCATCTTCGCCACCGTCTCGGCTTTGAGCACGCGGCTGCTGGCACCGGAGCCGGCACCAGAGCCAGCGCCGTCGTTGAGCAACATGCGGATGAACTTCATGTAGTCGCCCACCGTGGCATAAAGCCCGTGGCCGCCCATGTCCATCTCGGGTGGCTGCGGCAGCACCAGGTCGGGCAGCGGCGTGAGCTTGCCGTCCATTGCGCGGTCATGGATCGACACGCGGCGCGCCTGCATCGAGGGTGTCATGACGAAGCTGGTGTCATTCATGCCGAGTGGCGCAAGCAGCCGCTCCTTCATCACCTCGCCAAGCCGCTTGCCGCGCACGGCCTCCACGATCTTGCCAACCCAATCGATGTTGACGCCGTAACTCCACTGCGTGCCCGGGTCGAATTGCAAGACGCTGCGGATCGATGCAAAGCTGCTCGAGACGACCGTCGGCACGCCTTTGGCGCCGCGGTATTTGAGGTCGTCTTCGCTGAAGAACTCGTAGCTGAAGCCGGCGGTGTGCAGCATGAGTTGCTCCACGGTGATCTCGCTCTTCGGCGCGCGCAGCTTTGGCTGGCCTGCGGCGTCAAAGCCGTCGAGCACCTGAATCTCGCCGATTTCGGGCACGTACTTCTTGGCCGCATCGCTCAAGCGAACGAGGCCTTCCTCGACGAGCTGCATCAGCAGGGTGCCGGTCAGCGCCTTGGTGGTCGAGAAGATCGCCATCACCGAATCGGTCGTCATCGGCTGCTGGCCGCCGAGCTGGCGGTGACCGGCCGCTCCTTCGTAGACGTTGCCGTTGCGGTCAGTGACCATCGCGACGACGCCCGGCGCGCCACCGGCGGCGCGCACTGTGCGTTCGAGCACCGCGTCGGCGGCGGCTTTGAATTTGTCATTCATCCTTGTCTCCTGTCGGTCGTTGGGTGGACGAGCGCGGCGCGCCCGCGCTTGCCCGGGTTCGCCCCCGAAGATCGACAAGCTCGGTGACTTTAGAACTGCGTTCCGGGTGAAACAACCCACGTTTTCGCCGAGGCAGCCAACCGCCGCGGCGCGTGGGTCAAACTCGCCGGCTATGCGCCCAGCCCAGCTCGCCCCCGGAATCCTCTTTGCCCTCGCGGCCGGCCTGATGTGGGGCTTGGTGTTCGTCGGCCCCTTGCTGCTGCCGATGTATCCGGCCACGCTGCTCTCGTTCGGCCGCTACCTCGCGTTCGGCTTGATCGCCTTGCCCTTGGCCTGGGTCGACCGTTTGGCGCTGCGCCAGCTGACGCGCGCCGACTGGCTCGAAGCCGTGAAGCTCGCACTCGTCGGCAACGTCATCTACTACCTGTGCCTGGCAAGCGCGATCCAGCGCGCTGGCGGGCCGCTGCCGACGATGATCATCGGCACGCTGCCGGTGGTGATTGCGGTCACCTCGAACCTGCGGCGTGCCGGCGTCGGCGCGCGGGTTGAGCAGCAAATGCCGTGGCTGCGCCTGCTGCCTTCGGTGCTGGTGATCGGCGCTGGCATTGCGCTCGTCAACCGCGTCGAACTGCGGCAGCTCGCGGCCGACCCTGACGCTGACTTCGCGCGTTATGCACTCGGCGCGCTGTTGGCGGTGGGTGCTGTGGCGTGTTGGACTTGGTACCCCATCCGCAACGCCGAATGGCTGCGCGCGCACCCTGACCGCAGCCCGCGCGCTTGGGCCACCGCTCAAGGCTTGGCGACCTTGCCGCTGGCCCTTGCCGGCTATGCGCTGACGTGGCTTTGGAGCGCCGTCACGCATGACGCCTTCCCCATGCCGTTCGGCCCGCAGCCAGGCAATTTTTTGCTGCTGATGTTTGCGATTGGCCTCTTCGCGTCATGGCTCGGCACCTTGTGCTGGAACGAGGCGAGCCAGCGCCTGCCGCCGAGCTTGGCGGGGCAATTGATCGTGTTCGAAACGCTCGCCGCGCTCGGCTATGCGTTTTGGCTGCGCGGGCAGGCGCCGGAAGCCGAGACGCTGATGGGCGCGGCGCTGCTGGTGGTGGGCGTGGCGTGGGCGGTGCGCACGCAAAGCGGCGCGATGGTCGCCGAGGCCGCGCCGCACTGATCAGCGAGGCGGCGAGGCGGCTGATCAAAAAATCAACGGCTCAGCGGATTACCGGCGCATCGGGCAATTCATTCGGATTGGCCTCGCCGGGCGCGAGCGGAAAGTGCTTGGCGAGCAGCGCATCCACCGCGTCAACGGCTTGCGCGAGGCCGGGCTCGAACTCGCTGGCTTGAAACGCCGCGCGCATCGTCGCCATGATGGCCTGCCATTGGGCGGCGTCCACATGCCGGCTCAAGCCGCGGTCGGCCACGATTTCGATGGCGTGCTCGGCGAGCAGCAAGTAGATGAGCACGCCGTTGTTGTGCTCGGTGTCCCACACCCGCAGCTTGCCGAACATCGCCACAGCGCGCTCGCGCGGGCTCGCATTGCGGCGCAGGTAACTCAGCGGCAGGCCAGCCTCGATGCACACGCGAATCTCGCCGCTGTGCCGACGCTCGCTCGCTGCAACGCGCGCCTCGATGCGCGCCAGTGCTTCTGGCGCCAGCACGCGAGCGGCATCGCGCTCGTCGAGCTGGCGATGCTTCAAGAGGCGCAGCCAACGGTTCATCACCATTCTCCTGACGCGCCGCCGCCGCCGAAATCACCGCCGCCGCCGGAACTGAAGCCACCACCGCCGCCACCGCCCCCACTGCGGCCACCTGAGAACCCGCCGCCCCCAAGCATGCCGCCCAAGCCGCCCGCCAGCGCGCCGCCTAAGCCGCCACGCCGGCTGCTGCCGCCGCCCACACCCATCACGCCGACGAGAAACAGCGCCACGAGGCCCGCGCCCCCCGCAACCAGCAAACTCGTCGTCAACACCCAGCCAATGCCGCCCACAGCGCCGCCAGTCAGCAACGCGCCGAGCTTGCGGCCGAAGATGCCGGAGAGCACCGCGCCGACGATCGGCACACCGACGAAGAGAAAGATCGCCATGTCCTGCCAATCGAACCCGGCGCTCGGTGCACCGCGCTGCGCGGAGGTTGGCGGCGGCAAGCTCTCGCCAGCGATCAGCGCGGAGAGCTTGTCGACCGCGAGATTCAAGCCGCCGGCGTAATCACCAGCCTTGAAGGCCGGACTGATTTGCTCGCGGATGATGCGGCCGGCGAGCACATCAGGCACAGCGCCTTCGAGCGTTTTGGCCACTTCGATGCGCACCTTGCGCTCATCTTTCGCGACGACGATCAGCAGGCCATCGCCCACCTGCCTGCGGCCGATCTTCCAAGCATCGGCCACACGCTGCGCGTAGCTGGCGATGTCTTCCGGCTGCGTGGCGGCAACGATCAGCACCACGACTTGCGCGCCGCGCGTGGCCTCAATCGCAGCAAGCTTGGCCACGAGGGCTTCGGTTTGCGCCGGCGTGAGCGTGGCGGTTTGGTCAATCACGCGGCTGGCGAGCGGCGGCACCGGCAGCACATCTTGCGAGCGCGCCACGCTGCAAAAAAGCAGCGCGCTGGCCGTGAGGCACCCGACGATCCAAACGAGAGCGCGGCGCATCAGCGGCTCCGCGGGGCGGAGGTCACTTCGCCGCCGGTTTGTCGAAGTTGACCGCGGGCGGCTTCGAGATTTCGGCTTCGTTTTGCACCGTGAAGCTGGGTTTGACCGAGTAGCTGAAGGCCATCGCCGTGAGGTTCGTCGGGAAGCTTCGCGCCAGCACGTTGTATTCGGCCACCGTCTTGATGTAGCGGTTGCGCGCCACCGTGATGCGGTTCTCCGTGCCTTCGAGCTGCACGCGCAGGTCTTGAAAGGCTTGGTTGGCCTTGAGCTGCGGGTATTGCTCGGCCACCACCATCAAGCGGCTGAGTGCGCCAGTCAACTCGCCTTGCGCCTTTTGGAACTTGTCAAACGCCTCGGGGTTGTTGACGAGCTCGGGCGTGGCGTTGATGCTCGTGGCGCGCGAGCGCGCTTCGATCACCTTGGTCAGCGTGTCTTGCTCGAAGCTCGCTTCGCCTTTGACGCTCGCAACAATGTTGGGGATCAAATCCGCGCGGCGTTGGTATTGGTTCAGCACCTCGGACCACGAGGCCTTGACCTGCTCGTCGAGCTGCTGAAAGTTGTTGTAGCCGCAGCCGCTGATGACGATCGCGGTGAGCAACGCGATGCTGGAAGCGAACACGCGGCGGGCAAGTGCAGAGCGGGTCGACAAGGCGAACATGGCGGTCCTCGGGGTGTGGGCGCAACGATGCTAACCCGCGCTCCACTTGAGGCCAGCAGCTGTGGATTCAACCTGGATGCGGCTCGGCGTGATGCTTCGCGTCGATGGGATAGCGTTCGCAGCATGGCGAAACCTTCATCGACCCCCGCGAGCGCGACGGCGCTGGTCATCGGCGGTGGCGGCGCGCTGGGCTCCTTGGTGCTCGAGCGGCTGCTTGCGAGCCGCGGCTTCGCGCGGCTGCAGGTGCTCGTTTCGCCAGCCTTTCGCGCGGCGATGCAAGGGCTTGAGGCGCGCGTGGTCGAGTCGTTTGACGGCGAAGCGCCAGCCGCCGTGGCGCACACCGCGCTCTTGGTCTTCGACCGCGAGCGCCATGCCAACGGGCGCGACAACGCCTTTGTGCGGCCGCAGCCCGAGCAATTGGCGCAAATCGCCGCGTGGTTGCACGGGCAGGGCGTGCAGCACCTGATCGTCGTGCTGCCGCACGATCCCTTTGGCTTGCCCGAGGCGTTGAAGCGCGGCTTGGCCAACCTCGATGAGCACAGCGTGGCGGCGCTGGGCTTCACGCATGTCGTGCTGATCCGCTCGTCGCAAGCGGCCACGCCCTTGCGTGCAGAGCGCTGGCTGCAGCGCCTGGCCGACGGCGTGCTCGCGCAGCTGCGCATCATGCTGCCGGCAACGCATCAGCCCGTGCGGGTGCGCAAGGTGGCGCAGCTGGCGGTTGAGGTGGCGCTGCGCTTGTCGCAGCATGCGCCGGGCACTCGCGTGCTGCCGCCGGAGCTGGCGTGGCAGGCCGCGCAGTTGGCGGATTGCGCGCCGCTCGTCGAGGCTTGGTTGGCCGGCACCGCGGGGCCAATCGAAGCAGATGCGCGATCGGCCGTGGTGCGCATGTGAGCCGCAGGCGCTGCACGTGACAAGCAAGCGGTTGGAGTAGAACGCCCCCATGAACGCCGTAATGAACGCCACGATGAACGCCCCCATGAACGCCCACCACGAACCCACCGACTTGCGCACGCTCACCCGCCGATTCGCCCAGGCCGGCACGCTCGACTTCATCGGCCTGCGGCCGCGGCGAGGTGCGCCGATCGAGATCGTTGCCGAGGCGCTGGCGCTGGAGGGCCGTGGCCTGGAAGGCGATCGCAGCAGCTTGCGCCCGGGCACCAAGCGGCAAATCTCGTTGATTCAGGCCGAGCACCTGCCGGTCATCGCGGCACTGGCGGGCAACGCTTCCGCGCTTGCCGGCGGTGCATCCATCTTGCGCCGCAACCTCGTCGTCTCGGGTCTCAACTTGCTCGCGGCCCGGGCCTTGTTCAAAGATCAGCCGCTGGTGCTGTGCATCGGCAGCGAGGTGCAACTCGAAGTCACTGGCCCGTGTGAGCCGTGTTCGTTGATGGAAAAAGCGCTCGGGCCGGGCGGCTACAACGCCATGCGCGGCCACGGCGGCATCACCGCGCGGGTGCTCGCCGGTGGGCGCATTCGCTGTGGCGACTCGGTGCGGTGCCAGCTCGCCTGAGGCCGCGCCGCGCCAACGCTATTTGACCTTCAGCGCCCGGCCCTGCTCTCGCTTGGCGCGGGTGGCGGCGACGCGGTAGGCCTCTTCGGCTTCGCTGCGGATGGCGAGCGCCTTGCAAAGCGCCATTCGGTAGCGTTGTTCGGTGTAGGTGTTCTCGCTGCCGATGTAGATCGTGCGGCGTTTGGGCGATTGGCCAAAGCGCGGCACGAGCACGGAGAGGGTTGACGTGAGCACCTTCGCGCCTTTGCGTCGGTACACCACCGGGCCGGAGATGCCGG
Source organism: Rhizobacter sp. (assembly GCA_043778145.1). GTDB lineage: Bacteria > Pseudomonadota > Gammaproteobacteria > Burkholderiales > Burkholderiaceae_C > LMDS01. The sequence goes on along the minus strand of JAYWGR010000043.1, from coordinate 25,070 downwards.
GGGGCAAGGCGCTCGTCTTGTTCGCGCTCGGCGCGGCTTGGAGCGAGGTGGGCGCAGGCAACTCGGCAATCCGCGTGACCAATTCGGCTTGCGCCGCGGCCAGCGAGGCACGGGCGCCGTCGTCATCGGCCGATGTGTCGGCGAAGAATTTCGTGCCGCCGTAGCGCAATTGCCAACCATGCGTTGACAGGTGATCGATGCGTTGAATGCCTTGCGGAACGCGAAATGTTGTGTCCGTGTAAACCGCAACTTCCCTGAATTTCATGGATGGCATCGGTGCATATCCCCCAAATTGACGAGTCGTGGATTGTCCGCCCTTCGCCAATCCCCTTCCAGCAGCTTCCGAAACGCGAGCTCAACGGTGGCCTCAACCGCAAGGCGGCGCGCGGCTTTGCGACAATGCCGCGATGCCTGCGCCACTCAAAAACGACAGCTTCCTGCGCGCCTGCCTGCGCCAGCCAACCGACCACACCCCCGTTTGGCTGATGCGCCAAGCCGGGCGCTACCTGCCTGAGTACCGCGCCACGCGGGCCCGTGCCGGCAGCTTCATGGGTTTGGCAACGAACGCCGATTACGCCACCGAGGTGACGCTGCAGCCGCTCGACCGCTACGCGCTCGACGCCGCCATCCTCTTCAGCGACATCCTCACCGTGCCCGATGCGATGGGCCTTGGCCTTTCGTTCGTCAACGGCGAAGGGCCGCAGTTCGCGCACCCGGTGCGCGACGAAGCGGCGGTCGCCGCGCTCGCTGTGCCCGACATGGCCAAACTGCGCTACGTGTTCGACGCGGTCAGCTCGATCCGGCGCGCGCTCGATGGCCGCGTGCCGCTGATCGGCTTTTCCGGCAGCCCCTGGACGCTCGCCTGCTACATGGTCGAGGGCGCAGGCTCTGACGACTACCGCCTCGTCAAATCGCTGATGTACAGCCGGCCCGACCTCATGCACCGCATGCTGGCGATCAACGCCGACACGGTGGCGCTCTACCTCAATGCCCAAATCGAAGCCGGCGCGCAAGCCGTGATGGTGTTCGACAGCTGGGGCGGCGTGCTGGCCGACGGCGCCTTCCAAAGTTTCAGCCTCGCCTACACGCAGCGCGTGCTCTCACAGCTCAAGCGCGAGCACGACGGCGCCCGCATCCCGCACATCGTCTTCACCAAAGGCGGCGGGCTTTGGCTCGAAGACATCGCAGCGCTCGCGCCCGATGTGATCGGCCTCGACTGGACGGTCAACCTCGGCTCAGCGCGCAACCGCGTCGGCAATGACATTGCGCTGCAAGGCAACATCGATCCGAACGTGCTCTTCGCGCCAGCCGCGCAAATCGAAGCCGAGGTGGCGCGCACATTGGCGAGCCTCGCGAGCCGCGGCGCGGGAGCGCTCGATGGCCACATCTTCAATCTCGGCCACGGCATCAGCCAGCACACGCCGCCCGAGAGCGTGTCGGTTTTGGTGGACGCGGTTCACACGCAATCGAAGGCGCTGCGCAAGCGCTGATTCGAGGGCTGGCGAGATTTTTCGGTAATTGCCCTGTGAGCGCTCACTAAGGGCTTGACTTATCCCCAAATTCCGGCATGGCCGTTTGGCCTTTGTGCGGTGTGTTAGGGAAGCCCACAAATTTCTCAAAACAGCGCTAAGTTGTTGATTTTATTGAATGTCGCAGATTGCCCCGAAAGCGGGCAATCCGTCGCCAGGCCGCGCGCAGCCAGCATTTCGAGCCCTTCCCGCAGAGTTCCCCACAAAGTTATCCACAGATTTCGTGGAGAAAGTCGAAAGCCCTTTCGAATCATCGACTTAGCGCCACTTCCTTCGGAAATCTTCAGCTTTGACGCCTAACTCGCCCTCGGGCCCGGGCACAGAAACCGCCACCGTGCAAGTGGCCGTGGAGGTGCCGCAGCACAGCAATATCAGCGCACCGTTGGCTTACGCCCACAGTGGCGAGCTCGCTGCGGGAACTTTGGTGCGCGTGCCACTCGGCAAGCGCGAGGTGGCCGGCGTCGTCTGGCCGGCGGCGGGCGATTCGAGCGCGCCAACCGAATTGCGATCCATCGGCCAAGTGCTGAGCGCGCTACCGCCGATGGGCCCGGCATGGTGCGCGTTGGTCGAATTCGCGGCGCGTTACTACCAGCGCAGCGTTGGCGAGGTCGCGCTCTCGGTGTTGCCGCCCGAGCTGCGTAAATTGGCAGACGCGCAAATCACCAACCGCATCGCGAAGCTGCACAAGGCGATGGCCGAGGAGCACGATGAAGGCGCCACCGCGCCCAACCCCGCCAGCCTGCCCGCGCTGAGCGACGAGCAAGCCGAGGTGCTGCGCCAGCTGGCCGACGCCGCCGGCGACGCACCCACCGTGCTCCTTCACGGCGTGACCGGCAGCGGCAAGACCGAGGTCTACCTGCGCGCCGCCGCCACGGCGCTTGCCGCAGGCCGCCAAGCGATGGTGTTGGTGCCCGAGATCAACCTCACGCCTCAGCTCGAAGCGCGCTTTGCCGAGCGTTTTCAAGGCCGCCACATCGTTGCCATGCACAGCGCGTTGACACCCGCGCAGCGGCTGCGCGGCTGGCTCGCGGCGCACCTGGGTTTGGCCGATCTGGTGCTGGGCACGCGGCTCGCGGTGTTTGCGTCGATGCCGCGGCTTGGGCTGATCGTGGTCGATGAGGAGCACGATCCTTCTTACAAGCAGCAAGACGGCGCGCGTTATTCGGCGCGTGATCTCGCGATCTACCGCGGCAAACGCGAAGGCATTCCAGTGCTGCTCGGCTCGGCCACGCCGTCGCTCGAGAGTTGGCACCACGCCGACCGCGGCCGCTACCTGAAGCTGGCCATGCCCTCGCGCATTGGCGGCGGCAGCTTGCCGCGCGTGCGCCTGGTTGACATGAACCAGCAGCCCAAGGCGAAGGGCGATGCGGCGGCGCTGTCAACACCGCTGCTGGCGGCGCTGCAAGATCGCCTCGCGCAGGGCGAGCAAAGTCTCGTCTTCCTGAACCGGCGCGGCTATGCGCCGGTGCTGCAATGCGGCGATTGCGGGTGGAAGAGCGGCTGCCCGCACTGCAGCGCCTGGCGCGTCTTTCACAAGCTCGACCGCACGCTGCGCTGCCACCACTGCGGCCTGACTGAGCGCGTGCCGCGCGCCTGCCCCGAGTGCGGCAACCTCGACATTGCCCCCGTCGGCCGCGGCACCGAGCGCCTGGAGGAGCAGCTCGCCGCGTTGCTGCTGCGGCCCGATGGTTCGCCAGCGCGCGTGGCCCGGATCGATGCCGACAGCACGCGCCTGAAGGGCTCGCTCGAAGTGCAATTGGGCGCCGTGCACGCGGGCGATGTCGATGTGCTGGTGGGCACGCAAATGGTGACCAAGGGCCACGACTTCAGGCGCATCACCCTGGTTGCCGCCGTGAACCCCGATGGCGCGCTTTTCAGCAGCGACTTTCGCGCCCCAGAGCGCCTCTTTGCGCTGCTGATGCAAGCCGCAGGCCGCGCCGGGCGCGATGCGGGCCAAGCCGCGCGCAGCGAAATGTGGGTGCAGACCTGGCACCCGCAGCATGCGCTCTACGCCGCATTGCGCCAGCACGACTTCACGGCGTTTGCGGCCAGTCAATTGCGAGAGCGCGAGATGGCCGGCTTGCCGCCCTACGCCTACCTCGCCATGCTGCGTGCCGACGCGCACTCGCCAGAGCCAGCTCGCGCCTTTCTGCAAGCCGCGGCCGATTTGGCGAGTGACTTGCCTGGCGCTGATGCCGTCATGATTTACCCGCCTGTGCCACTGGGGATTGCGCGCGTCGCGAACGTCGAGCGCTTGCAGATGCTGCTGGAGGCCACGTCGCGCGTGGCGCTGCAACGCTTTCTGACGCTGTGGCTGCCGGCCTTGCATGACCTGCGGCGCAGCCACAAAAGCGCTGACCAACGCATCTTGCGGTGGGCGGTGGATGTCGATCCGCTGTTGATCTGAGCGCGCGGGCCGACTCGTTCAACGCCGCCTGGGTGGCCCGGGGCGCACGGGGCGTGAGTTGCGAACTGCGGCGGGCCGCGTCGCGCGCGCGGCTTGGGGCCGGCCCACATCAGCGAGCAGCAAGGTCGCGCGCACCAGGCCTTCAACCGCCTCGCTCAAGTCGGCCGGGGGTTCCATGCTGTCGATCTCAGTGAGGAGCTCGTCGGCGTCTTCGAGGTCGTCTGGCGCGAGGTGTTGGTAGAGCAGCGCCAGCGGTTCGGTGAGCGCGGCGGCATCGCGCCGCATCAGGCCGGGAAAGAGCTCCATCGCCGTCGCAAAGCCTGCCACCCACGGGTAGACGGCATCGGTGCCGGTGGTGCTGCCGTCGCTCGCGTGGTCGTCGTCATCGTGGTCATCGTCATCGTGGTCATCGTCGTCACTGAGGTCGGCGGGCTCTGCCTCGTCGTCCGTCAGCTCAAACACCCACGGGTCGAACCATTGCCGGCGCGAGATCAGGTCGCCTAGCTCGGCATGCCGGCGGCGCACCAGCGCGTGCAGCGGCGCAGCATCAAAGCGGGCGGGCAAAGCGCGGCCGTCGGCATCCGCCACATGCGCAAGCCAGCGCTCGACCGCCACGATCTCGGGCTGCACCAACACGCCACACAAGAAGCCATCGACCATGCTCACATCGAGTGGCTCGAGCGGTGCAGGCACGGCGTCGAGGAGCTGTTGAAGGGTGTCGATGTCGTGCGCGCTGAGCGGCTTGTGGAGAGAGGCCATGCGGCGATTGTCAGCCTTGAATTGATGGTGCCCCCTGGCCGACGGAATACGTCGTCCGCCCCCCGAGGGGGTTGAGGAGCCTTCGGGCGGCCGTGCGGCTCCTCAATGGTGCCCCCTGGCCGACGGAATACGTTGTCGGCCCCCCGAGGGGGTTGAGGAACCTTCGGGCGGCCGTGCGGTTCCTCAATGGTGCCTCCAGGCCGACGAATTGCGTCGTCCGCTCCCCGAGCGAGCTGAGGGAACTTTGAGCGGCCGAGCGCTTCCTCCAAAGGCATCGTCCGATAAAACGACAGGGTAGTCACTGCCCGCGAGCGGAGGGTGACGAGCCGCCGGCGCGCTCATACATTGAGGGCGAACGCTGTCTCACGGGTGGCACCAGAACGCCGCCGTCGTCCGGCGCTGCCCTGGACCAAAATTTCATTGCAAGAGGCTCCGGCTCTGCCCATCCGCTACGGCGGGTGGGTTTTTTTTGGCCGGGCTGCGAAGGCCTTGCTCTAGACTGGATCGAGCCACCCCGCCACCGTTCCAGGAGACCACGCCATGGGCGCACCCGAAGCCTTCACCGCCACCACCGAGGTCGGCCACTTCATCAACGGCGCCGCCGTGGCGAGCACGAGCGGGCGGCGGCAGGCTGTCTTCAACCCGGCCACCGGCGCCACCGCGCGGCAGGTAGCGCTCGGCTCCGTCGATGAAGTTGCAGCCGCCGTGGCTGCAGCCCAAGCTGCATTCCCGGCCTGGGCCGACACGCCGCCGATCCGCCGTGCGCGGGTGCTCAACAAGTTCCTCGAACTGCTCAACCAGCACCGTGACACGCTCGCCGCGATGATCACCGCCGAGCACGGCAAGGTCTTCACCGATGCGCAGGGAGAAGTCTCGCGCGGGATCGACATCGTCGAGTTCGCCTGCGGCGTGCCGCAGCTCCTCAAGGGCGATTTCACCGATCAGGTGAGCACCGGGATCGACAACTGGGTCTTCCGCCAACCGCTCGGCGTGGTGGCTGGCGTGACGCCGTTCAACTTCCCCGTGATGGTGCCAATGTGGATGTTTCCGGTGGCGATTGCGTGCGGCAATGCGTTCATCTTGAAGCCCAGCGAGCGCGATCCGTCGCCATCGATCTTCATGGGCGAGTTGCTCAAGCAAGCCGGCCTGCCCGACGGCGTCTTCAACGTCGTGCAAGGCGACAAGGTCGTGGTCGATGCCTTGCTCAGCCATGTTGACGTGAAGGCGCTGAGCTTCGTCGGCTCAACGCCGATTGCGCAATACATCTACGAAACCGGGGCACACCATGGCAAGCGCGTGCAAGCACTTGGCGGCGCAAAGAACCACATGGTTGTGATGCCCGATGCCGACATCGAGCAAGCCGTTGATGCCTTGATCGGCGCTGGCTATGGCTCGGCCGGTGAGCGCTGCATGGCGATCAGCGTGGCGGTGCTCGTGGGCGACGTGGCCGACAAGATCGTGCCGCTGCTGGCCGCGCGCGCCAGGGCGCTCAAGGTCAAAAACGGCATGGAGCTTGATGCCGAGATGGGCCCGATCGTCACCAAGCAAGCGCTCGACCGCATCGAGGGCTACATCGGCATCGGCGTGGAAGAAGGCGCCGAGTTGGTGGTCGATGGCCGCGGCTTCAAAGTGCCCGGTCTGGAAGCCGGCTTCTTCACTGGCGGCACTTTGTTCGACCACGTCACGCCTCAGATGCGCATCTACAGGGAAGAAATTTTTGGCCCGGTGCTCGCCTGCGTTCGCGTGGCCGATTTGAAAGCCGCGGTCGACTTGGTCAATGCGCACGAGTTCGGCAACGGCGTGGCGTGCTTCACCAGTGATGGCAATGTGGCCCGCGAGTTCTCACGGCGCATTCAGGTGGGCATGGTGGGCATCAACGTGCCGATTCCAGTGCCGATGGCTTGGCATGGTTTCGGCGGCTGGAAGAAGAGCCTCTTCGGCGACATGCATGCCTACGGCGAAGAAGGCGTGCGCTTCTACACCAAGCAAAAGAGCGTGATGCAGCGCTGGCCGGCGAGCATCGGCAAGGGCGCTGAATTCGTGATGCCGACGGCGAAGTAACGCGCCGCCGGGTCCTCAGCGAAGCCGAGCGGCCACGCCGCCCGGGCCTCAACGAAACATCAACCGGCGTCGGCTTGCAGCGTGCTGGCCGGCACGACGATCGTGCGGTCGATGGTGCCGTCTTTGCTGCGATCGATCGTGATCGTGGCGTTGCCGCTTGCAACCGTGATGTCGACCAGGCTGTCAGGCAGCGTGATCGTCCAGTTGCCTGAAGTCGGTGTTCCATCGGCCGCATAAGTGGCGCTGCCGCTGGTGGATACGGTGAACCTGAAGTCGCCGCGCGGCAGCGAGGCTGAGAGCGTGTGCGTGCCATCAACCGTGCCCGCCACCACCACGCCGCCGACGATCGTGGCGGTGCGCTGGATGTTGGTCGCGCTCAGCGTGAACAGGCTCGAGCGCCCGTTGAAGTTCGTCGCGAGCGAGAGGCTTGGCGTGGTGTAGCTGCCCGAGAAATGCACCGTGCCATCGGCATCGGTGCTGACGATTGCGGTGCGCGTGCTCGTGCCGGTCAAGCTGATGGTGCCGCGTGGCAGCGTGGCGGTGAGGTTGTTGGTGGCGAGCGTGACGCCGAGCGTGCCATTGGCCGCATCGCCCGTCGCGTTCGATACGCTCAGCACGAGGTTGCCGCTGATGGGCGCGGCATTGACGCTCGACTTGCAGGCATCGAATTGAACGGTGTAGACCTCGTCCGCATCGAGCTGGCCGTTGAACTCGCTGCCGTTGATGCCGCCGGTGATCACCACATCGGCCGTGCCGCCGCCGGCACAGCCGAAGGTGGGCGCAGTGAACGCATTGGGTGATGCTGTTGTGCCGGTTGAAGTGCCGCCTGAAGTGCCTGCAGATTGCGCCGAAGCGCGGCCGCCTGTTGACGACACGCTTGCCGTGCCCTCCACAGCGGCTTGCGTGGCGATCACGGCCATGTCGGCTGCGGTGCTGGCATCGCTGTTGATCAATGTGGCGTTGGCTGCATAGGCGGTCGCTGTGCTGTCGTCGAGGCCGGCTGACGAACTGCCGCCGCCACCGCAGGCCACCAATGCGGCAGCACCAAGCGCCGAGACGGCCAACGTCAGAGGCAGGCTGAGGCGTGAGCGCGCAGTGCGTGTGGTGCGTGGTGAAGTGGGGGTTGTCAGCTGGGTGTTCATCGCGATCTCCGTGATTGGTGTTTTGTCGGCCAGCGGGGTGACCGCATGGCGTCGGTGAGGGTGAGCATGGGCAGAGGTGAATGTCATCCGACTTCGGCTTGTGAATAACTTACGAAGCGTTGGTGACGACGCGCATCAACGCGTCAGCTTTGCCAATGTTTGTCACGGCTGCATTCTTCGCGAGCACATTGTGCAAAAGCTGCCGGCTCGAACCCCTTTGCGCTGTAGGAGTACACGCCCCGTAGAATGAATTCGAATGAAGTTCTGGCGGCTACTGACCACCTTCGCGCCGGCACTTTTCGGCTGCGCAGCGCAGCTCGCGCTGGCCGCGCAACCTGAGGCCAAAGGTGCCGCTGCACGGCCTGTCGCCAGCCCGATTACCGGTCCGATCGCCAGCCCGGTCGCCGTCGGTATCACCACGACGCCCACGGCGCCCACAACACCCGCACCGCCTGCAGCAGCCGCCACGGCCGACGCCGTCCCCGCCGTGCCTTCACTCTCGCTCTCGGCCCGCAAAGCCTATGAGCAGGCGCGCTCGCAGCTGGTGCAGATCCGCACGGTGCTCAAAGGGCGCGGCAGCCAAACGTCGGTCGGCTCGGGCTTCTTCGTCACGGCCGATGGCCACATCGTCACCAACTTCCACGTGGTCAGCGAAGCGGCGTTGAAGCCCGAGGCGCACGACCTCGTCTACGTCACGGCCGATGGTCGCGAGGCCGCGCTCGTGATCTTGCAAATCGATGTGCTGCACGATCTGGCGCTGCTCAAAGCCGCCGATCTGCCGGCGCGCCGCTTCGATGCGCTGAGCTTTCGCCCCGAATCCCACACGCTCGCGCAAGGCGAACGCATCTATTCGCTCGGCAACCCGCTTGACGTGGGTTTTGCTGTCACAGAAGGCACGTACAACGGCCTCGTGCGCCGCAGCTTCTACCCCCAAATCTTTTTCGGCGGCGCCTTGAGCGCCGGGATGAGCGGCGGCCCGGCGCTTGACCAAGAAGGCCAGGTGATCGGCATCAACGTGGCCCGGCGGGTGGACGGCGAGCAGGTCAGCTTTCTCGTGCCGGCGAGCTTTGCGGTGGCGCTGCTCGCGCGCGGCCGCGATGCCGCACCGATCAAAGCCGCGGCTTACGGCATCGTCACGCAGCAGCTGATGGCGCACCAAGCGGCACTGACCGATCGCTTCATCAAACAAGGCTGGAAGACCGACACCCACCCGCGCTACCAAGTGCCGGTGCCGCCAGACGAATTCATGCGCTGTTGGGGCAGCAGCGAGCCCTCGCGCACTGGCGGGCTCGATGTGGAACGCTCCGATTGCGCGATGGACACGCGCATCTTCGTTGGCGACTACACCACCGGCGCGATTGCGCTGCGCCATGAAAGCTACGACGGCGCCAAGCTCGGCGCGCTGCGTTTCGCGGCGCGCTATGCGCAGAGCTTTCGCAACGAGAGTTTTGCGCGGCTCGGCGGTGCGTTTCAAACCCAGCCGCAATGCCATGAAGACTTCGTCGATGGCCACGGCCTGCCTTTGCGTGCCGTGGTTTGCCTGCGCGCCTACAAGAAGCTGCCGCAGCTCTATGACGTCTCGGTGCTCGTGGCCACGCTCGACCAGCCGCAAGCTGGCGTGCTGGGCCGGTTTGACGCGCAAGGCCTGAGCTTTGCCAACGCGCAGCGGCTCGCGCGCCACTACATCGAGGCCTACGGATGGCGCACGTTGCCCTGATCGACGTGCTCGACCGCGATGGCCACGTGCGGCAAACCTGGGTTGCCGACCACTGGCCGCTGCGCATTGGCCGCGCGCTCGACAACGACCTCGTTCTCGCCGATCCGCATGTGGCAGCTCACCACTGCGAGATTGACCGAGCCGCCCTCGGCGACGAGCGCGAAAGCGGCGTCGTGCTCACCGTTGGCGAGTCGAAGAACGGCGTGCACGCCACCACCGCGCACGGCAAGCGCCATCTGCAGGCAGGCCAGCAACAGGCGATCAGCCGGGCGGGTGATGCCGGGCTGATGGCCGTTGAGTTGACCGTGGGGCTCACCCGCCTGCGGCTGCGCCTGCCCGAGTTCGCGCTCGCACCCGAGCTGCCCTTCACCGCGCAGCCTTCCGTCGCGCGGCGCTTGGCGCCGATCGCTGTGGCGGCCGTCGTGCTGCTGGCCGCGCTGCTGTTCAACACCTACCTCGCAAGCGACCCCGACACCTTCATCAGCAGCATCGGCAGCATGTTGGCCACCGCCGGGCTCGCCACCGCCGTGTGGTGCAGTGCCTGGGCGCTGCTGTCGAAGACCTTCACCCACCAGGCGCGCTTTCTGTGGCATGTGCGCGTGTTCTTGTTTGCCGCGATCGCTTTGTTCACGGTCGATGCCTTGCCCGACCTCGCTTCGTTCGTCTTCTCGGTGCCATGGCCCTCTGACTTCGCGTTCATCGGCACGGTGGCGGTGGCCACCACGGCGCTCTACTTTCACCTGCTCGCCGTCGAGCCTGCGCGGCGGCGTTTGCTCCGCTGGATGGCCAGCGCCGGCGCCGTGGCGGCCGTGTTGATGCTGCTCGCAACCCACGTGCAGCGATCCGACCGTTTGGGCGATGAGCTCTACATGAGCCACCTTTTCCCACCGTCATGGCGGCTCGCCAAGCCGGTGGCGAGCGCGCCCTTCATCGATGGTCTGGCCCAACTCAAACCCTTGCTCGACAAGCAAGCCGCCAGCCGCGGCGGCAGCGACGCAGGCGACACCGGAGGTGGCGATGAAGACTAGGCTGACCTCACCGCCCCCGTGCCATCGGGCAACCGAGCGCCGCTGACATGCCATTGCCTAAGGCCACTCGCACTGTGCTCGTCACTGGCGGCGGGCGCGGCATCGGCGCTGCCACCGCGTGGCTTGCTGCGCAACAGGGCTGGGCTGTGGCGGTGAACTACGCCGTGGGCAGCGCTGCAGCGCTCGGCATGGTGGCGCGAATTCGCGCGGCCGGCGGCTGCGCTTTTGCGGTGCAGGCCGATGTGGCCGAGGCACCGCAAGTGCAGGCCATGTTCGAAGCACTCGACCACGAACTGATCACCGGCCACCTGCCGCCGCTGGCCGCCTTGGTCAACAACGCCGGCGTCGTCGACTTCCCCGCGCGGGTTGACGAAATGAGCGCCGCGCGCCTGCAGCGCATGTTCGCGATCAACGTCTTCGGCAGCTTCTTCTGCGCCCGGGAAGCCGTGCTGCGCCTCTCCACGCGGCATGGCGGCGCGGGTGGCGTGATCGTCAACCTTTCATCCGCCGCAGCGCGGCTCGGCTCGCCCGGCCAGTACGTTGACTACGCGGCGGCCAAGGGCGCGATCGACACCTTCACGATCGGCCTGGCCAAAGAAGTGGCCGACGAAGGCATCCGCGTCAACGCCGTTCGGCCAGGGTTGATCGAGACCGAGATCCATGCGTCAGGCGGCCTGCCCGACCGGGCTCAGCAACTGAGCCACCAGGTGCCGATGCAGCGAACCGGCAGCGCCGAGGAGGTGGCGCAAGCGATCGTCTGGCTCTGCTCCGATGGCGCGAGCTACACAACAGGCTCATTGCTCGATGTGACCGGCGGGCGCTGAGCGCGCCGCGCTGCTGCCCACGCCGCAAGCTGCAAGTCCGATGAGCCTGCCCGGCCGCCCGAAAGGCGAATACACCGTAATGCGAAGCATGAAGGTTGCCCTATGAGCCTGCCCGGCCGCCCGAAAGGCGATTGCACCTCCATGCGGAGCATGGAGGTTGCCCTATGAGCACGCTCCACCGGCCGCAAACACCGCGCGAGGAACTCGCCAACAGCGTCAGCCACGGCATTGGCTTCGTGCTCGCGGTGGTCTCGCTTCCGGTGCTGATCGTGGCGAGCGCATCGCACGGCAGCGCGATCGACATCGTGGCGGTGTGCGTGTTCTCGGTGACGATGATGCTGCTCTACGGCGTCTCGACCGCCTACCACGCGCTGCCCGCGGGCCGCGCCAAGACCTGGCTCAACCGCTGTGACCATGCCGCCATCTACCTCTTCATCGCCGGCAGCTACACGCCCTTCGTGCTGGGCGTGTTGCGCGGCGGCTGGGGTTGGTCGCTGTTTGGCGTGGTGTGGGGCATGGCCGTGCTCGGCTTCTCTGCCAAGTTGCTGAACCGCTTGCGGCACCCGCTGTGGTCCACCGGGCTCTACGTGGCGATGGGCTGGACGGCCGTGGTGGCCGCAGCGCCACTGGTGGCGCGCATGCCCGGTGCGGGCCTGGCTTGGCTGGTCGCTGGCGGCGTGCTCTACACGCTCGGCGCGGTCGTGTTTTTGTTCGATGCGCGGCTGCGGTATGCGCACTTCGTCTGGCACCTGTTCGTGCTCGGCGGGAGTGCTTGCCACTTCATCGCGGTGCTCGGCTACTCGCGCTGAGGCTTGCCTTTGCGCGTGCGTTTTGGCGTGCGCTTTGCCGGCACGGCCTGCGCTGGCGGCCCGTCGCCAGCCGGCCGGTCGCGGCGCCGGGCGTGGCCTGGCTGCACGCGCTGCGCGAGTTCGATCAGCTGCGTGGCGGTTTGCGCCATGGCCGCGTTGTCGAAATCGACCACCGAGAGCGCATCGCACAAGCGCGACATCAAATCCATCTGCGCAACGATCGAGGCGATCTGCGAAGGCTTGATGGTCACGTTGTTCATCGCCTCGCTGTAGGCGCGCGCGACTTCTTCGAACCGCGCTCGGCCCGCGTCGTCGTCGCGGCCGAGGCTGCCGTCGAGCAGGGCCTCGACGAGCAAGGCATCGGGCTGGACGACGGCGTCCCAGCTCGTCGGGTTGAGCGCAAAGCATTGGTCGGCGCTGCTGCCGCATTGGCGGGCGAGCGCGATGGCGGCGTCGCGCTCGGCCGGCTCGTTCCAGGCGGTCAGCGCATCGAGCGCCAAGCGGTTGAGTGCGAGGTAAGGAATGAAGCGGCTGCTGCCGGGCAGGCCTTCAGCGGCTTGGTAGGCGGCAATGGCGTGATTGATGCAGTCGAGCATCTCGTCGCGAATGCCGTCGCGCTCATGCGGCGGCAGCGGGCCACGCAGCAAGCGCCGCGCGCGCAGGCTGGCTTTGCGCTTCCATGCGCCGCCGAGCAACTGGCTGCGCTCGGCGCTGGCCAGCGCAGCGGGGGCCGTGTCGCCATCGGGGCGCAGCGCGATCAGCTTGTCGAGCCCGTCGAGCCGCTTCAAAGCAATGTCGATCAAGGCCTCTGCGCTGAGGCCAGAGCCGGGTGCAGTCGGGTGGTCGATCTCGATTTCGGCGCGCCGTTCGCCCAGGCGCGCTTCAGCGTTCACGAGGCGCTCGATGTCGCGAATGGGCACCACGCCGCCAGCGTCATCGGCCTGGATCGCGGCGAGAAACGCCGCGCGGGCACGCTCCAGTTCATTGAGTTCGAACCAGGTCATGCCGAGCGCCGATTGAATCTGCGGCAACGCCTTCCAGCCCGGCGGGCAGCGCAGCCGGATGAGTTGCTCGACCGCATCGGCCTGCGCGCGCACCTCGCGCTCGGTCATCGAGCCGCGGCGGCGGGCGAGATCGGCACGAACGCGGGCGAGCTCGTCGAGCAACTCGTCGGGCGAGGCGCACAGGGCATCGGTGCCGAGGCTGGCCGGCCCATCGGCGCGCGCCTCGGGCAGCCAGCCCGGATCGCCATAGGCCTGGAAGGCGCCCCAAGTGATGTCGTCGCGGTTGGCGCGCCAGGTGGCGCTGCGGGCCTCGAAGACGGCATCGCCAAAGGGCTTGCGCCGCAGCAGCAGTTGCTCATAGAAGGTCTGCGCAAAGAGCCGGGCAGATTCATCGCCCACCGCCCAGCCGGCCACGATGACGCAGCGCACGCCGATGTCGATCAACTCCCGGGCGATGCTGGCGGCGAGCTTGTTGCCGCTGCGGCCGGCGTCGCCGATGTCGAGCTGGCCCAAGTGGCAGCAATTGAGGAAGACGAGATCGGGCACGACTTCCATCGCATCGATCTCGGCCGCGGTGATGAGCAAGCCGCCCGAGAGCAGCACGCCGCTGCGCTTGCGGCCATCGGCGTGGAGCAGGTCGAACACGCCGTGCGCCGAGATGTGCAGGATGCGCCAAGGTTGTTGGTAGAGCTTGGCGAGCACGTCGATCGCGGTTTTGTCGGCGCCGATCACGGGCTCTACGTCGTAGCCGATGCTGCGCAGCACGGCGAGCGTGGAGCGCGCCTCGGCCTCCGCGCCGGGCAGCGCAGGCACCGGCCCGCGCAGCATGCCGGGCGGCGGCGGAAAGGCCGCATCGAACCCATCGACCGACGGGTTGCCGACCACGAGTGCGCGCCGGTCGATCGCCTGCCGCACCTGCGTGCGAAAGCGCGTGGACGAGAGCTGTCGCACGACTGCAGCGCGCAAGGCGAGCGGGCGCTTGTCGTGGCTGTCAGCACCGCTCTCCGCAGCATCTGAGCGCGAAGGATCGTCCGCCAGCATCAGCTCCCACGGCAAGTTGGCAGTGCAGCTGTCAACAACGAGCACCACACGGTCGAGCTGGCGCGCCGCGTCTTTGAAGTCGTGCGGCACCATGAGTTGGAACAGCGCACGGCCGAAGTTCTCGTTCCAGCGCGCGTCTTGAATCTGCTGACGCACCAGCTCTTCGATCAACCCCGGCTGCCGCTGTTGCACCACCGACTCGGCCCGCGCGCGCTGGCCGACGAAGAGAAAGCGCAGGCGATCGGCGATCGCGGTTGTTGTGGCTGCGGCCGGTGCGCCCACTGCGCCGCGTGGTGATGATGCGGGCGGGCAGCGCTCGTCGTCACGGTCGGCGTCGGTGATGATGAGGCGCGGCCAGTAGCTCGCGCTGCGTTCGTCGAACAAGCGCTGGCGCAGGCCTTCGCCGTGCACGAGCTCGCGCCGGCAGACGAGCGCGGTGTGCTGCTTTTGCGCCTGCAGGCCGAGCCGGTCGCTCAGCTGCCGCAGGGCATAGACGGCGGTGATGGCGGTGTCGAGGTACATCTCGACGATGTCGAGCCGGCTGATGCGGATGTTGAGCCGCGTGGTGTCAAAGAACTTGGCGTTGGCCTCCATCACGCCGCGCAGCAAGGCCTCGACCGAGGCCGACACGGTGAGGTTGGCCGACGAGTTGAAGCCCAGCAAGAGGCTCGCCAGCGGCACCTCGCGATCGGCTTTGCCGAGCACATCGATCACCTGCAGCAAGTAGCGCAGCGCTCCGGTGCGCACGGCGTCCGTCAGGTCAACCGGCGTGAGCGCGCCGTCATAGCGGCCGAGGCCGACAACCACCGCGCCCGTCAAGCTGCTGCGCTTGCGCTCGAACTCGTTGGGCACGCGCAGCACCACCGAGGCCGTGCCGTGCGGGCCGGCATAGAGGCCCAGGCTGTGGCGCTCGCTCAAGTCGTTGTTGAGCAGCTCTCGGTCGATCAGTGCCTCAGCGCCAGCGAGCGGATCTTGCTCGTAGTGGCCGACCATGATGGGCTGCGTGACGAAGCGCAAATCCATCGCCTTGACGGTGACTTCGAGCCGCCGCTTCGGCCGCGGCGGCACCCGGTTGCGGAGCGATCCGCCCATCAAGCCGCGCTGCAGCGCATCGGGGTCATCGGCATTGGGCGGGCCGGCGTCATAGGTATAGGGCAGGGCCTGCTCGATCGCCCGCACAGCAGGCGGCATGGTGCTGAGCCGCCCGGTGGTGCCGGAGGTGAGCAGATCGGCCAGCGCCGGGAAATGCTCTTCGGTGGCCGGCAAGTCGCCGTGCTGCACGGGCATGTAGTAGTAGCCGCCGATCCCGCCGATGCGGCCTGAATCCCAGCTCACCGTGCCATCGCCACGCGTGGTGCCGACCATCTTCACGCGCACGCTGCCGTCGCCCTGCTTCACGCGGCGCACGCCGCACGGCGTGTTGGCGGCCACGCCGAAAACATAGACGCTCGCGCGCTCGTAGGCCGCGGGCAGCGCCGGGCGCTCGCGGCCATCGGCCGTCCAGAGCCAGGCGGCTTCGTCGAGCACGCTTTGCGCGGGCGTGCCGGCGAGCTGGTTGCCGAACCAGAAGTCGGTGACCTTGGCTTTCAGATCGACCCATGTCTCGGCGCGTTGATACGCCATCGGCTCGCCGCCGTCCGCCTGGCCCTGGAAGGTGTCAGTGAAGCCGGGCTTGGGCAGCAGCTGCAATGCGCCGCGAAAGCCGGCCACGATGTCGAGCACCTCTTGCATCGTGTGCGTGAGGTCGAGCCGCACGAGGGTGCGCAGCGTGTCGCCTTTGCCGAGCAGGTTCTCGACCATCGAATGCGCGCCCTGATGCGGCGTGCCGAGCATGACGAGGCGCGCGCCTTCGCGGGCCATCAATGCATCCATCACCGAGCGGCGCTTGTGGATGCAGGCGCGCACCACGAGCCCGCCCATGCTGTGCGCAAGCAGGCGGATGGGCTGCTTGGTTTCGGCCATCAAGCGCTCGAGCAGCTGGCCGAGGCGCTCGGCGAGCACGTCCATCGGCTGCCGCCAGTCGTACGCAAAGCGCTCGACGCGGTGGCTCGCCGACAGGTAGCCGCAGACCTTGCCGTAGAACATCGCGAAGAGCTCATCGGCCTCGACCGACTCGGCGCCCCACTTGATCTTCGAGAGGCCGCCGGCCGCAATGTCGAGCGGCTCGAACCACACCCGGTCTTGGCCGCCCACGCGCAAGTGCGAGCCCATCACGCCGGGCAGCACGACGACGATGGGGCGATCGGCGGCCAGCACATCGCGCTGCGAGGCAGCAGCGAGCGCCGCGGCGTAGTCATCCGCGCTGGGCAGGGCGCGGAAGGTGTCGAGCTTCAACGGGTCGTCAGCGAGCAGCCAATCTCGCAGGGCGGCGCGGGTGTCGATGTTGCTGAAGTAGCGGAAGTGCGAGACATCGGCACCCCGGTCGAACAGCACGCGCGAGCCGGCTTTGGGCGCAATGCCGGCGAGCATCGACGGTGTGTTGACGACGAGGTCGTTGTCTTCGCTGTCGAAGATCAAAAAATCGGTGAGCAGCACGCCCAGGCGCTTGAGCAGGCTGCCGCCTTGAATGTCGCCAGCGATCACCGCCATCGAGATGCCGGGCGCAACCGGCGCATCGCGCAGCAGCCGCGCCATCGGCGAATCGGGCAGCATGGCCTCGATGCCGGGCACGAGGTGCGCGTTGGTGCGGTTCTTCGCAATCTCGATGGCGATGCGCTTGAAGGCCGAATACACCGGGTTGCCGAAGAAGAACGGCACCGCGCCGATCAGGTTCAAGAGGCCCGAGAGGAACACATCAAAGTTGCCGCTCGCGAGTTTGGTGCCGCTCGCCGGGCTGGCAGCGCGCACATAGCGCTGCACGTTGATGCGGCGCTCGCGCAAGGTCTTGGCGAGCTCGCGCAACTGCTCGCGCTGCTCGGCATGCGCCGCGTCGAGCTCAGGCCGAACGCGTGCTGATTCGCCCGGCGGGTCGCCCGTGCCGCCGGGGAAGGCGTAGTGGTAGCGGTCGATCAGCGAATCGAAATCACCGAGGCAGATCAGGTCGGCCACGAGCCCGCCGCGCGAATGCGAGACGAGGCTGATGTGCGCGCCGCGCGGCAGGCTCTTGGCCAGCGCAATCGCGTTTTCGATCGGGCTCTCGGAGAAGGTGCGGTGCTCGAAGGCGTAGATGTGGTCACCGAAGCGGGCTTGCAGCGCGCCCCACAAATCACGGTCACCGGTGCGCAGATCGCCGAAGCTGCCGAGCGTGTTGGAGCCGGTGCCGTGGATGAAGACGAGCATCGGGTTCTTCTCGGGCTCGGCCTGCGCCGTGTCGTGTCCATCGACCAACTGGGCCGCGACCAAATCGCTCGCCTGGCCGCTCGCGCCGCACCATTGGCAGAGGCCGGGCGCCTGCGCGAGCCGGCCTTCAATTGCCGCCATCAGCGCCTTGGTGCCCAGCCACGTGACGCCGAGATCCACCGCTTTCGCGCCCGGCGAGAGGCGCAGCACGGCATCGGCCACGATCGCGTCCGGCGCGGCGCCGGCCACGAGCGTGTAGACCTTGCTGATGAGGCCGCCGGCCGCTTCACCAAAGCCTCGGTGGGGCGCAGCGCCGATCGCCCGCAGCTGCTCAAGGAAGATGCTGCCGGCGGCATCCAGCAGCTGCGGCTGCGTTTGCGCAAGCGATGCCTGCAGGCGCTGCGCACTCGTGATGAGCGTGCTGCCATCGGCCAGCTCGATGACGATGATCTCGCCCGCCTGCGCTTGGTGCTCAAGCTTGTCGCTTCCAGTCGCAACGCCGCGCGCAGCCGGGCCCACATCGAAGCTGCGTGTGGGCACGAGGTAGCCGGGCGGCAGGAACACATCGCTCGCCGCGCCGCTGGAGCGCGAGGCCGCAGCGATCAAGGGCGGCAACGCCGCAGTCACCTCACGGCCGCTGATCTGTATGCGCACGGCGGCGGCTGGCATGGCTCAAACCAAGGCGAACGGCCGCTGCGACAAGTACACGCCAGCCTTGCCGAGCGTGAAGAGGTTGGGCGTTTGCGTGGGCGGCATCGCGGCTTTGATGCGCGCGTGAAAGCTGCCGATGTTGCCGGCATAAGCGCCGTGGTTCCAGACCTTGAGCAGTTGCTCGGTGAAGGCGCCGTTGTGGTCGCCGTCCATTGAGATTTGGTTGTCTTGGCAGCCGGAGATCAGCACGACTGCGGCGCGCATCTTGCCGGCAATGGCGGTGAGCCGCGGGCTGGCGGCAACTTGCGCGAGCGCGGTGTCCGGGTCGGGCAATACCGGGCGGCCGAAGGCGGTGGCCACATCGCGCTGGAGCTTGTCGTAGAAGGCTTGATGATCGCGGTAGACACGCATCGCAACAGCTGCCGGCATCAGCTTCGGGCGCTGGTTTGGCACGGCGATCGCGGCGGGCACCAATGACGGCACGGCCCGCGTCACGCTACCGCTGTGGCAGCTGTCGGAGAGCACGAGGATGCGCACGCCAGTCGCAAATCCGGCGAGCTCGGCGTAGAGCTCGTCGTCGATCAGCTGGCCGTCGTAGAGGCACCAAGTTTCGTCTTGGCCATCGGGCTCGTCGCCATTGGCATCGGGCACTTGGCCACCGTGGCCGGAGTAGCTCAAGAAAAACAGATCGCCCGCGCCCAGCGCTTTGGCCGCTGCGCGCAGGCCGGCCAGCACGTTGGCGCGCGTGGCTTGCTTGGTGAGCAGCGCGCTGGCTTTGAAGCCGCGGTCACGCGAGATCGCGGCCATGTCGTTCGCGTCGAACTCGCAGGCCGAAAGCGGGCCGGTCCAGCCCGCGTAAGCATCGCCGCTGACGGCGTTGAGCCCGATGTGCAGGCCCATGGCTTCGGGGGTTCCTTGCGGTTTGGGCTTGTTGGTAGACGTGGCCATGAAGTGCTCCGTGTACGCGCCAGGTGGGGTGCGGATGATGGGCGCCGGCTTGGCGTGCAGGCAGCCCTAGATCGTGGTCGCCTGTCGGGGTTGATGCGCGTAGCGGTCAGCGCCGCTCAACGATCAACGGCACGAGTTGCAGCGCCTCGCGAACGCGTTCGGCGGCGCTGCGGGCTTCATCGCGGCTGGGGTAGGGGCCGGCTTGGAGGCGGAACAAAGCGGCGTCGGTGAAGACGGCGAGCAAGGGCGAGAGCCAGTCGGCTTCTGCTGCCACGCGGCGCTGAAAGCCTTCGGCGCCGCCACGTTCTCGGAACGCGCCGAGCTGCACCCAAAAGCCGCGCGCGGGCTCGGTGAAGGCGCGGGCAGATGCGGCGTCAGCCACGGGCTTGTCGACTGCGCTGGGCGACGAGGCGGGTGCTGGTATCGGCATCGGCATCGGCATCGGCATGGCGGCCGATGACGCTGCTGTGGTCGCCAAAACCGGCTCAACGCTCGTGGCCGGCACCGGCACCGGCACGTTGGCCTGCGCCGTCACGGCTGGCGGCGCGTATCGCGCATCTCTCGCATCAGTTGACGCCACGCGCGTGGCCTCGCTGCTCTCGCGCTTCCAAGCGCCGGTGCGGATGTCATCGAAGGTGATGCGTTCGAGCTCAACCGGCGCCACGCCACGCAGCAGGTCGAGCTTCAGCGCGGCGGTGTAGCTCAGGTCGACGATGCGGTTCGAGTGGAACGGGCCGCGGTCATTGATGCGCACCAGCACCTCGCGGCCATTGGCCGGGTTGCGGATGCGGGCGTAGCTCGGGATCGGCAAGGTCGGGTGCGCAGCAGTCATGCCGTACATGTTGTAGAGCTCACCGCTCGCGGTGCGCCGGCCGTGGAACTTGCGGCCGTACCAAGACGCAGGGCCGCGTTCGGTGAACGGCGCGTCTTGGGTGATGGGCACGTAGCTGTGGCCAGCCACGTCGTAAGGTTTGTTCGGGCCACCGGCACGGATGGGCTCCACCCTCGGCTCGGCATCGGGCACTTGCACAAGGCCGGGCGGCGGGCTCGCTTCAGGCCCATCGCGACCGGCGCTGCCGGGCGGTGCGCTGGCGCAACCGCCGAGCACGGCGAGGGCGACAAGCAGCAGGAGGCCAAGGGGTGTTTGCAGATGTGGGCTGCCATCTGGCCGCGCCTGTTTTTGCACTCGGTTTTGCGCTGGTGTGTGCGCTGGTGTGCGCGCTGGTGTGCGCGCTGGTGTGCGCGCTGGCGCGCGCGCAGGGAGTTGTTCTCGCCATGTCTGCATCGGCGGAAGATACACGAGCGCCTCCCGAGCCCCGCTAACGGATTCCGGCAGCACTTTCGCCCCCCTAACTTGCCCACTGAACGTACGCAGGGCGTGGGATGACGCGGCCTGCCCCCGCGCTCGACACTGCCGGCCGTGGAAGGTGCCCCACGTGTGCGGCGAGCGCATCCAACCTTCCCGTTCACCTTTCATTGCAACCCACTCTTTTCGGAGCAGCTCATGTCCACTCACCGTGTTTTGCGTGGCGCCGTCGCCGCGGCCACCGTTGCCTTACTCGCCAGCACCGCAGCGCATGCGGCCGAATCTGCATGCGCCGGATTGCCGAGCTACAGCGCGCTCAAATCCGCCATCGTCAGCGCCACGCAGGCCGAAACCAGCGGCCTGAACCTCAACATGTGGGCCACGATCGTCAACCGCGACGGCGTCGTTTGCGCGGTCGCCTTCTCGGGCAATGACCGCGGCGCGCAATGGCCCGGCAGCCGTGTGATCTCGGCACAAAAAGCCAACACCGCCAACGCATTCAGCCTCGACGGCAGCTCAGCCAGCAACAGCTCAGGCGCGCCGGCTGGTCTTGCGCTCTCGACCGCCAACCTGTACTCGCCGGTGCAGCCCGGCGGCAGCTTGTTCGGCCTGCAAGAGAGCAACCCGGTCGAGACGCTGGTGGCCTACGCCGGCCAGCCCGCCAACTACGGCCAAGCCAATGACCCAATGGTTGGCCGCCGCATCGGCGGGGTCAACGTGTTCGGTGGCGGCGTGGCGCTCTATGGCCCGCAGCGCGTGGTGATTGGCGCAGTTGGCGTGAGCGGCGACACCTCGTGTGCCGATCACCGCATCGGCTGGCGTGTGCGCAACCTGCTCGGGCTCGACCACTTGCTCGGCACCGGTGGCGTGAGCGGCGATGCAAGCCGGCCCGACAACATCGTCTACCTCGCCCCCGGCGAAGCGCCCAATGGCTTCAAGCACCCCGATTGCGGCGGCGGCGACAACCCAGCCACCTTGCCCGCCGTGCAGCCCTGAGAGCAGCCCTGAAAGCGGCCTGGGGCGGATGACCTGCGTCGTCCGCCCTCTCGATCCAACGAGGCTAGCCAGGCTCGACAAGGCCTGGCGCCTCGGCTCATCGCTTCAACTTCGGATCAAGCGCATCGCGCAGGCCGTCGCCCATCAGGTTGAAGGCCAACACCGAGACGAGGATCGCCACGCCGGGGAAGGTGACGACCCACCACGCGCTCTGGATGAACTCTTGCGCGCTCGCGAGCATCGAGCCCCATTCGGGCGTGGGCGGCTGCGCGCCGAAGCCGAGGAAGCCGAGCGCGGCGGCATCCAGGATGGCAGTCGAAAACCCGAGCGTGGCCTGCACGATCAGCGGCGCGGCGCAGTTGGGCAGCACCGTGTCGAACATCAGCCGCGCAGTGCCCGCGCCGGCAATGCGCGAAGCGTTGACGTAGTCCTTCGCGAGCTCGCCGATCACCGCGGCGCGGGTCAAGCGCACAAAGTGCGGCAGCATCACGATGGCAATGGCATACATCGCGTTGACCAAGCCCGGCCCGAGGATCGCGACGACCGCCACCGCGAGCAAGAGGCTCGGCAGCGCCAGCATGATGTCCATCAACCGCATGATCACGAACTCAGGTGTGCCGCGGTAGAAGCCGGCCACCAAGCCGAGCAGCACGCCGCCGCCAAGCGAGAGCGAGACCGACACCAAGCCGATGATCAGCGAGAGCCGCGTGCCGTGCAGCAGCCGCGAGAGCATGTCGCGTCCGACCGGGTCGGTGCCGAGCAGGAACACGTGGCCGCCGATGGGTTCAAGCGACGGCGCTTTGAGCGTGGCGTCGCGGTATTGCTCGATCGGTGAGTACGGTGCGAGCACGTTGGCGAAGATGGCGCAGAAAAGCAGTGCGGCGATCACCGCAAGGCCAACGATCGCGCCCCTGTTGCGCTTGAAGTCGCGCCAGAGTTCGATGAGGGGTGAGGGTGGCGCTTGCGTCGCGAAGAGCGCGTCGGTCGAGGCGCTCATTGGTGCCTGATTCTCGGATTGATCACGCCGTACAGCAGATCAACGACCAGGTTGACGACGATGATCACCGTCGCGCTCAACAGAATGCCGCCTTGCACCGCAGGGTAGTCGCGCCGGTGGATCGCCTCGACCAACCACTTGCCAATGCCTGGCCAGGAGAAGATCGTCTCGGTGAGGATGGCACCTGCGAGCAGCGTGCCGACTTGCAAGCCGATGGTCGTGACGACCGGGATCAGCGCGTTGCGCAGCGCATGGATGGCAATCACGCGGAAGTTCGATGCGCCCTTGGCGCGCGCGGTGCGCACATAGTCTTCGCGCAGCACTTCGAGCATGCTGGAGCGGGTCATGCGCGCAATCACCGCAAGCGGGATGGTGCCGAGTGCGATGGCCGGCAAGACCAGATGCGACAGCGCGCTCTTGAATGCGCCCGGGTCCGACGACAGCAGTGAATCGATCAGCAAGAAGCCAGTGACCGCAGGGATGTCGTATTCGATCGCGATGCGGCCTGAAACGGGCGTCCAGCCCAAGCCGACCGAGAAGGTGAGGATCAGCAGTAAACCCCACCAGAAGATCGGCATCGAGAAGCCGGTGAGGCTCGCGCCCATCACCGAGTAATCCCACACCGTGTTGCGCTTGACGGCGGCAATGATGCCGGCCGGGATGCCCACGCACAGCGCGATCAGCATGGCGCAGACCGAGAGCTCGATCGTCGCCGGGAACAGGCTGATGAACTCCTTGAACACCGGCTCGTGCGTGATCGTCGAGAGGCCCAAGTCGCCGTGGAGTGCCTTCCATACGTACTCACCGTACTGCACCGGCAGTGGCCGGTCGAGGCCGAACTCGTGGACGAGCCGGGTGTAGCGCTCAGTCGTCATGCCGCGCTCGCCCGACATCGCTTCCACCGGGTCACCCGGCAGCAGCCTGATGAGCGCGAAGACGAGCAAGGTGATGCCGATGAAGGTCGGCAGCACCAGGCCCAGGCGCTTCAGCAAGAAGGTGAACAAGGCCCGCTCACTTTGCGGGCAGATCGACCTTGTCGAAGTAATGGTGCGCCGTCGGATCCATCTTGTAGCCGGTCACTTCTTTGCGGATCGGATCGAAGCGAACTGAGTGCGCGATGGGTATCCACGGCGCTTCTTCGTGCGCGATTTCTTGCGCCTTGGCGTAGAGCGCGGCGCGCTCGGCTTGCTTGGTCACGGCCTTGGCTTTGTCGAGCAGGTCTTCGAATGATTTGTCGCACCACCGCGCCACGTTGCCGCCGCCCTTGACGGCCGAGCAGCCGAGCAGCGGCACGAAGAAGTTGTCGGGGTCGCCGTTGTCGCCTGACCAGCCGAACATCATCGCTTGCTGCTCGCCCGTCTTGCTGCGCTTGCGGTACTCGCCCCACTCGTAGGTGACGAGCTTGGCCTTGATGCCGACCTTGTCCCAATCGGCCTGTATCAATTCGGCCATGCGCTTGCCGTCGGGGTTGTAGGGGCGCGTGACCGGCAGGTACCAAAGGTCGACCTCGGTGCCCGGCGCAACACCTGCTTTGGCCAACAACTCTTTTGCTTTGGCCGGGTCATACGGGTAGTCGGTGATCTTGTCGTTGTAAGACCAAAGCGTCGGCGGGATCGGGTTCTTCGCCACTTGGCCCGCGCCTTGGAACACCGAGTCGAGGATCGCCTTCTTGTTGACGGCCATGTTCAGCGCTTGGCGAACGGCCTTGTTGTCGAACGGCTTCTTCTCCACGTTGAACGCGATGTAGCCCACGTTCAAGCCCTGCTGCGAGATCAGGTTGACGGCCGGGTCCTTCTTCATCAGCTCGACATCGGCCGGCTTCGGGAAGGCCATCACATGGCACTCGCCGGTCTTGAGCTTGGCGTAGCGCACCGAGGCATCGGTGGTGATCGCAAAAACCAAGTTGTCGATCTTCGGCCGGCCGCCCCAATAAGCATCAAACGCCTTGAAGCGAACGACCGCATCCTTTTGGTACGACACGAAGCTGAACGGGCCGGTGCCGATCGGCTCTTTGTCGATCACCTCGGGCGTCTTGGCGGCGAGCATCTTCTCGCCGTATTCGGCCGAGAGGATCGAGGCGAAGTCCATCGCCATGTTGGCCATGAAGGGCGCTTCGGGCTTCTTCAGCACGAACTTCACCGTCATCGCATCGACCTTCTCGACATGGTCGACGATGGACTTCATGTCCATGTCATCGAAGTACGCGTAGGTCGTGCCCGGCGTGGTCTTGGCCATCGGGTGATTCGGGTCGGCCATGCGGTTGTAGGAGAAGAGCACGTCATCGGCGTTGAAGTCGCGCGTGGGCTTGAACTTGGCCGATGAATGGAACTTCACGCCCTTGCGCAGCTTGATCTCCCAGGTGGTGGGATCAATCACGCGCCAGCTTTCGGCCAGGCCCGGCTTCAGTTGCTGCTTCTCGTCGCGCATCACCAGCGGATCAAAAATATGCCAGGAGACCTGCGTGTTCGTCGCCAGATTGTGGAATTGCGGGTCTAGCGAAGTCGGCTCTGCTGCGACCCCAACCTTGAGCGTCTGAGCCGCCAATGCGGTTGCCGACAGGCCGAGGGCCAGA
>JAYWGR010000042.1:0-3410 GCA_043778145.1 Rhizobacter sp. | reverse complement strand
GATGACGTTCCAGCCGGCGCCGGTGAAGAGCGCTTCGAGCTCTTGGATGATCTGGCCGTTGCCGCGCACCGGGCCGTCAAGCCGCTGCAGGTTGCAGTTGACGATGAAGGTGAGGTTGTCGAGCTTCTCGCGTGCGGCGAGCGTCAAGCCGGCGATCGATTCGGGCTCGTCCATCTCGCCGTCACCAAACACACCCCACACATGGCGGCCTGCCGTATCGAGCAGTTTGCGGTTGGCGAGGTAGCGCATGAAGCGCGCTTGGTAGACGGCGTTGATCGGGCCGAGGCCCATCGAGCCGGTCGGGAACTGCCAGAAGTCGGGCATCAGCCACGGGTGTGGGTACGACGACAAGCCGCCGCCATCCACCTCTTGCCGATAGCGCGCGAGTTGGTCTTCGCTCAAGCGGCCTTCGATGAATGCACGCGAGTAAACGCCGGGCGCGGAGTGCGGTTGAAAGAAGACGAGGTCGGCACGGCGCGCGCCCGCGTTGCCTTTGAAAAAGTGGTTGAAGCCGATCTCGAAGATCTCGGCCGCCGAGGCATAGCTTGCGATATGACCACCGAGCTCGCCATGCGCTTCATTCGCGCGCGCAACCATCGCGAGCGCGTTCCAACGCATCATCGCGGTGAGCCGCTCTTCCACGCCCAAGTCACCCGGGTACGGGCCTTGGGTGTTGAGTGAGATCGTGTTGCGGTAGGCCGAGTAAGGCTGGGCGCGCGCCGCTGTATCCAGCTCGCGCGCATGGGCCTCCAGGCCTTGCAGCAGCTGCATCGCGCGCGGCACGCCGGCCTCTCGAACGACGGATTGAAACGCATCCAGCCACTCTTGCGTTTCGTCAGGATCGGTGTCTTGCGGCGGGAGGGAATCGTTGGCGCCCATGGTCTTGGTCCGGTGGAAAAGTTCCGGAACTTTAGGGCAGTGCGCAGCCGCCCAAGCTGGTGGCGCCGCCCGAGCGCCTACGCAGCGCTGGCAGGCGCGTCAACCACGGAAGCCCCCTAAGGTCGCCATGGCATGCAAGCGCCTAAAGTGTGATCAACGGAGAACACCATGACCGACCTGTCTGCCGAGTTCAAAGCCCTGGCCGCCTACCGCCCGACCAACAAGGTGCGCTTCGTGACAGCCGCTGCCCTGTTCGACGGCCACGACGCCGCCATCAACATCATGCGGCGCATTCTGATGAGCATGGGCGCCGAAGTGATCCACCTTGGCCACAACCGGTCGGTGGACGAGGTCGTGACGGCTGCTTTGCAAGAAGACGCGCAAGGCATCGCGCTCAGCTCTTACCAAGGCGGGCACGTGGAGTATTTCAAGTACGCCATCGATCTGCTGAAGGCCCGCGGCGGCGCGCACATTCAGGTCTTTGGCGGCGGTGGCGGTGTGATCGTGCCGGCGGAAATTCGCGAGTTGCAAGCCTATGGCGTCACGCGCATCTACAGCCCCGAAGACGGCCAGCGCATGGGCTTGGCCGGCATGATCGGCGAGATGGTGATGCGCTGCGACCACGACCTGACGGTGCACGTGCCCAAGGCATTGAGCGCAGTGCAAGGCGGCACTGAAAGCCACTGGCGCGCATTGGCGCAACTCATCACCGCCTTGGAAAACGGCCAAGTCAGCGACGCTTTGAAAGCGTCTTTGCACGCAGAAGCTGCGAAAGCAAAAACCCCGGTGCTCGGTATCACCGGCACTGGCGGCGCAGGCAAGTCCAGCCTCACCGACGAGCTGATACGGCGCATGCGTTTGGACCAAGGCGACAACTTGCGCATTGCCGTCATCAGCATCGACCCGAGCCGTCGCAAAAGCGGCGGTGCGCTGCTGGGCGACCGAATCCGCATGAACGCCATCGCGCCTTGGGGCGGCGGGCAGCGTGTGTTCATGCGCTCTTTGGCCACGCGAGACTTCGGCTCAGAAATTAGCCAGGCCTTGCCCGATGTGTTGGCCGCGTGCCGCTGCGCGGGCTTCGATTTGATCGTCGTGGAGACCTCGGGCATAGGCCAAGGCGACGCCGCTATCGTGCCCCTAGTCGATGTTCCGATGTACGTGATGACGCCCGAATTCGGCGCGGCCAGCCAGCTCGAAAAAATTGACATGCTCGACTTTGCCGAGTTTGTGGCCATCAACAAATTCGACCGCAAAGGCTCGGCCGACGCCCTGCGCGATGTGTCCAAACAAGTGCAGCGCAACAAAGAAGCCTGGGGCAGCAAAACAGAAGACATGCCGGTCTTTGGCACCATGGCCAGCCGCTTCAACGACGACGGCGTGACCGCGCTTTATCAAGCCTTGCTGCCGCGTTTGACTGCACTGGGCATGAAGACAGCGGTCGGTAGCTTGCCAGCTGCCAGCACCCGCCACAGCACCCACCAAGTACCCATCGTTCCCGCTGCGCGAGCGCGTTACTTGGCAGAAATTTCAGACACCGTTCGCGCCTACAAAAAGCAAGCTGTCGTGCAAAGCCGCCTTGCACGCGAGGTGCAGCAGTTGCGCCAAACCGCGCGCATGTTGGTGGACGACAAGCCCGAAAAAACCAAAGCCGTCGAAGCCGTCACCGACCTGGCCGTCAAGCGCGAAGCACGGCTGGACGCCAACGCCCGGCAACTGCTGGCGCAGTGGCCCGCCATGCAAACTGCCTACGCCGGCGACGAGTACGTCGTGAAAATTCGCGACAAAGAAATTCGCACTGCGCTGACGCACACCTCGCTCAGCGGCACCAAGATTCGCAAAGTCGCGTTGCCCACCTTTGAAGACCACGGCGAAATTTTGAAGTGGTTGCTGTTGGACAACGTGCCCGGCAGCTTCCCTTACACCGCCGGCACCTTTGCCTTCAAACGCGAAGGCGAAGACCCGACCCGCATGTTTGCTGGCGAAGGCGACGCATTCCGCACCAACACCCGCTTCAAACTGCTCAGCCAGGGCATGCCTGCCAAGCGCTTAAGCACTGCGTTTGACTCGGTCACGCTCTACGGCAACGACCCGGCCGTGCGGCCTGACATCTACGGCAAAGTCGGCAACAGCGGCGTGAGCATTGCCACGCTGGACGACATGAAGGTCCTGTACGGCGGCTTTGATTTGACGCACCCTGCCACCAGCGTGAGCATGACCATCAACGGCCCCGCGCCAACGATCTTGGCAATGTTTTTGAACACCGCCATTGACCAAAACCTCGACAAGTTCGAAGCCGACAACGCCCGCGAACCGACCGCCGACGAGGTGCAAAAAATCACCGCCTGGACGAAGCAAAACGTGCGCGGAACGGTGCAAGCCGACATCCTCAAAGAAGACCAAGGCCAAAACACCTGCATCTTCAGCACCGAGTTTTCGCTGAAGGTCATGGGCGACATTGCGCAGTATTTTGTGCAGCACCAAGTGCGCAATTTCTACAGCGTGAGCATCAGCGGCTATCACATTGCCGAGGC
>JAYWGR010000041.1:0-32389 GCA_043778145.1 Rhizobacter sp. | reverse complement strand
CAAGCGCGGCATAGATGTTGGCCAGCGCCTGGCCATAGGTGTCGTGAAAATGGCCGCTCACGTCGTCAACCGCGAAGTGCTTCAACGCGCGCTCAAGTGCTGCTTGCGCGCGGCGGGGCGTGCCGACGCCGATGGTGTCGGCCACGCCGCAGTGGTCAACACCGATCGCCTTCATCAGCCGCACGACCCGCTCGACCGCGTCTGGCGACACCTCGCCCTCGTACGGGCAACCGAGTGCACACGAGATGGCGCAACGCACTTTGATGCCGTGCTCATGCGCGGCCACAACCACGGGGCGAAAGCGCTCAATGCTCTCTTCGATGCCGCAGTTGATGTTGCGGTGGCTGAAGGCTTCACTTGCTGCGCCGAACACGACGATCTCGTCGGGCCGGCTCGCGAGCGCAGCTTGAAGGCCTTGCAAGTTGGGCGTGAGCACCGAGTAGCGCACGCCCGGTTGGCGCGCAATGCCGGCCATCACCTCAGCGTTGTCGGCCATCTGTGGCACCCATTTCGGGCTGACGAAGCTGGTCGCTTCGATCTCGCGCAAGCCCGCGGCCTGGAGCAGATGGATCAGCGCCACCTTTTGAGCCGTGCTGACGGGATGCCCTTCATTTTGTAGGCCATCGCGCGGGCCCACCTCCACCAGCGACACTCTTGCAGGAATCATCAACTTTGTTTCTCCAGAAATCTTCTTCTGCGCAGCATTCGCGTATTTGGGGATGGCAGCTCGCCCACCGAACCCACAACATGCATGCCAACACCTGGACGCCCATTGAACCCAACCGCCCGCCTGCGCATTGCAACTCGAATCCACTTCGCGCTGCGTCGCCACTTTAGCGAAGACGTGGAAGTGCGCACCTTGCTCGACAACGGCGCCGACACGCGAGAAGTGTTGTGGGTGTTCGATGCCTCGGGGCTGCCGGAACTCACGGCGCTTGCCGCGCAGTTTCGTGAGGCCTGCGCCACGCATGAAAAGTCGTTGAAGCCGAGGTCCATCGGCGCACTCCCCCAAGACACCGCGTGGTCACAGAACACCTCCGGCTTCGGCCTCTCACGCCCGACCGCGCTCAGCGAGTCGCCAATCAGGCCGACCGCCGCGAGCGCAGCCTGGGCCCCGATGGGCTGGTTGCGCCGCCAGACCTGGCTGGCCAAGCGCTGAGCGCGGAGCGTTGAGCGCTGAGCGCCAGGTTTCGTGCGGCCGGCCCATCACGCCGCCGCTTCCAAGCGCAACAGTTCGCCGCCTTCATCGACTTGGTCGCCCACCGCGTAGAGCAGCTCGATGACCGTGCCGTCGCGCGGCGCGGTGATGGTGTGCTCCATCTTCATCGCCTCCATCACGGCAAGTGGTTGGCCTTGCCGCACGGCTTGGCCCGCGCGTGCCAGAAAGGCGATCACTTTGCCGGGCATCGGCGCGGTGAGGCGACCGGCCTCCGCGGCATGGCCGCTCGCCGCGTGGGCAACTGGATCGAAGCCATCGATCACCGCCGAACCGCTCGCCGCAAAGACGCTGAAGCGCTCGCCAGTCGCATAAACAGTGAGCAGCCAGCGGCGCTCGCCGACCATCACATCGAAGGCGCCGGCACCGCGCGACGTGGCCGAAAAGCCCCAACGCTGCGTGCCCGAGTTCAGCGTCATCGTGCCGTCTTGATTGCGCTCGAGCACGACGATGCGGTGCTCGCCCTGCGTCTGAAAATCGAAGCGCCGCTGCGCGCTGCCGTGCAAGCGCCAGCCATCGCGGCGTGACCATGGATCGGCGCTCTCGTGCTGCCGCTCGCCGCTGAGAGCCTGCGCAACAGCGCCGGCCGCGGCCACCTCGAAGGGCAATGCAGGCGCATCGAACAAAGCGGCGCGCTCGCGCTCGATGAGCGCGGTGTCGAGGTCAGCCTCGGCAAATGAACGACTCGCGACGACGCGGCGGAGAAAGGCCACGTTCGTCTGCACGCCGACGATGTGCATCTCCGCCAGCGCGGCATCCAGCCGGGCGAGCGCCTCGGCGCGGTCGCGGCCCCAGACGATCAGCTTGGCGATCATCGAGTCGTAGTGCGGCAGCACCGCATCGCCTTCGCGCACGCCGGCATCGATGCGCACCAGCCCACGCTCGAAATGCGTGGCCGCGGGCGTGCGATAGACCTCGAGCGTGCCGGTGGCGGGGAGAAAGTTTGCATCCGGGTTTTCGGCGCAGATGCGGGCTTCGATCGCATGGCCTTCGATGCGCAATTGCGCCTGCGCCTGCGTCAGCGGCAAGGGCTCGCCGCAGGCCACCCGCAATTGCCACTCGACCAAATCGAGCCCGGTGATCGCCTCAGTGACCGGGTGTTCGACCTGCAGCCGCGTGTTCATCTCCATGAAGTAGAAGCGCAAGTCACCACTCGGCGTGGGCTCGGCAATGAACTCCACCGTGCCCGCGCCCACATAGCCCACGGCCTGGGCCGCCGCCACCGCCGCGGCCCCCATCTCGGCGCGCCGCTCGGCGCTCATGCCCGGCGCAGGCGCCTCTTCGAGCACCTTCTGGTGGCGGCGCTGCACCGAACAATCGCGCTCGAACAAGTAGATGCACCCACCAAGCGAATCGCCAAACACCTGAATCTCGATGTGCCGAGGGCGCGTGACATAACGCTCGATCAGCACGGCGTCATCACCGAAGCTGTTGATCGCTTCGCGCTGGCACGATGCAAGCGCAGCATCGAACTCGGCCGCCGCGGTGACGATGCGCATGCCCTTGCCGCCACCGCCGGCGCTGGCCTTGATCAGCACCGGGTAGCCAATGCGACCCGCCTCGCGCTTGAGCAGCGCCGGGTCTTGATCGGCGCCGTGGTAGCCCGGCACCAAGGGCACGCCGGCGCGCTCCATCAGCTGCTTCGAGGCTGCCTTCAAACCCATCGCTTTGATCGCCGAGGGCGGCGGGCCGATGAAGACGAGGCCGGCATCGGCGCAGGCTTGTGCGAAGCCTTCGTTTTCGCTCAAAAAACCGTAGCCCGGGTGCACGGCTTCGGCGCCGGTGGCCAACGCAGCGGCGATGACGAGATCACCGCGCAGGTAGCTCTCCTTCGGCGATGGCGGCCCGAGGCGCACGGCCTCGTCGCAGGCGAGAACGTGTTGGGCGTTCGCATCGGCATCGCTGTAGACGGCCACGGACCCAATGCCCAGCTTGCGGGCGGTGGCGGCCACGCGGCAGGCGATTTCACCGCGGTTGGCAATCAAAATCTTTTTGAACATGAGGGGACTTTCAAGCCGTGGATTTCAAGCCGTGAATTTCACGCCGTGGTTTTCAGGTCGCGGATTTCGTGTAGCGAATTTCAGGCACTCGCGCGATCACCGCCAGCCCAAGATGACACGCGCCGCACCAGCAATCGCAAGAACTTGCCCAGCACGACGATCAAGCCAGCCATCACCAACAAGGCCGCCGCCAAGAGCGCAAAGAAGAGCATCGGATGCGACCAAGACAACCACAAGCTCAGCGGCACCAGGCCATCGCCCAGCAAAGACATCGCGACATTGGAGAACGGCTCGGGCGAGGTGTTGACTGCCGCGCGCGTCGTCGCTTTGGCCACATGGCTGGTGGCTGCCAACGTGCCGCCCATCAGCGCTGCGGCCAGCGCCCAACTCGATTGATCGGCCCCGAACACACCGGCGGCCAGCGCCGCGCCGGCCGGAATGCGAACAAGCGTGTGGATCAGGTCCCAGAGCGTGTCGACGCCGGGGATCTTGTCGGCAAAGAACTCGATGAAGAGCATCAAGCCGCTCGCGCCCAGCAGCAGCGGCGATTGCAAGACCTTCAAGCCTGACGGCAGATCGACCAGCCCCAAGCTGCCCGCCAAGCCGGTCAAGAACACGACGAGGTAGACGCGCAGCCCGCTCGCCCAGCCGAGCGCCGCGGCCATGGCGAAGAGCTGCGTGGTGTCGAGCGGCATGGAGTCGAGAGTCATTGGCTGGGCAACCAAGCCGGAGCGCGTTTGTTCAAGAAGCTTTGCACGCCCTCGCGGCCTTCGTCGCTCGCACGAACATCGGCGATGCGGCGGGCCGTCTCGGCGCGCAGCTCGGGCGTGATGGGCATGCCGGCCACGTCTTGCACCAAGGCTTTGCAGGCGCGCGTGGCCATCGGCCCATTGGCGACCAGCGTGGCCACGAGTTCGTCGACCCGCGCGTCGATCGCGTCGGCCGCGGCGAGCTCATGCACCATGCCCATCGCGTGGGCTTGCGCTGCGGTGAATCGCTCGGCAGTCACGCAGTAGCGCCGCGCCGCTTGCTCGCCCATCGCGCGGATCACGTAGGGGCTGATCGTTGCGGGCAGCAAGCCGAGGCGAGCCTCGCTCAAACAGAAGTTCGCCGCCTCGGCGGCGACCAGCACATCGCACACCGCAGCGAGGCCCACGCCACCCGCATAGCAATCGCCATGGATGCGGCCGATCACGGGCACCGGGCAGCGGTAGATGGCCCACAGCATGTCGGCCAGGGCTTGCGCATCGGCGCGGTTCTCGGCCCAGGTGTAGCCGGCCATCGCGCGCATCCACGAAAGATCGGCACCGGCGCAAAAGGCCTTGCCATGGCCGCCGAGCACGATCACGCGCAACTGCGCATCGGCGGCCAGTTCGGTGAACACCGCAGTCAGCTCGGCGATGGCGGCCTCGTTGAAGGCATTGCGCACCTCGGGGCGATTCAAATAGACGCGGGCGACGTGCGGCGTCGGGCGTTGCAGATCGAGCGTGGTGAGTGTTGTCATGAGCGTCATTGGCGCAGCGTTGGGGTCAGTAGCGCTTGGCGACTTCATCGAGCATGACTTCGGTGGCGCCACCGCCGATCGAGAGGATGCGCGCATCGCGCCACAAGCGTTCGATGGCGGTGCCGCGCATGTAGCCCATGCCGCCGTGAAACTGCTGGCAGGTCTGCACCACTTCGTTGACGAGTTCGCCAGTGAGCGCCTTCAGCATCGAGACCTCTTGCACCACATCGTGCTGCTGCGTCACGCGCCAGGCGCAGTGGTAGGTGAATGAGCGCGCGGCGCGCACCTTGGCATCGAGCATCGCCAGGCGCTGGCGAATCACTTGCTTGTCGAACAACGCACCGCCGAAGGCGCGGCGATCGCGCACGTGAGCAAGCGTCAGCTGCAAAGCCTGCATGCTGTGGCCGATCGCCATGGCGGCCAGGGCAATGCGTTCGGTCTGGAAGTTCTTCATCACCGAATAGAAGCCCTTGTTCTCCTCACCGAGCAGGTTCTCGGCCGGAATGCGGCACTCGTCGAACACGAGCTCGGCGGTGTCAGACGAGAGCCAGCCCGACTTCTTCAATGCGCGGCCCACCGTGAAGCCGGGCGCGCCTTTCTCGACGATGAACATCGACATGCCGTGGCGCGCATCAGCGGTCTTCGCGGCAATGAAAAAGAGGTTGGCGTGTACGCCGTTGGTGATGAAAAGTTTGGTTCCGTTCAATACCCACTCGCCACCCACACGTTTGGCGGTGGTTTTGATTCCCGCCACATCGGAGCCCGCGCCGGGCTCGGTGATGCCCACGGCGGTGATCGTGCGCCCTGCCGTGATGCCCGGCATGTATTTGGCGCGCTGCGCGGGCGTGCCGGCGTGGTGCAGGTGCGAGCTGGCCATGTCAGTGTGAACCAGCACGGTGATGATGAAACCGCCGAAGGTCGACTGCGAAAGCGCTTCGGCAAAGACGAGGTTGGTGAGCGCATCGGCCTCGGCGCCGCCGTGTTCGCCGGCGTACATCAAGCCGAGCAACCCGGCATCGCCCAGCTTGCGCAGCACCTCGCGCGGCACGCAGCCTGCTTCTTCCCAGGCGAGTGCGTGGGGCTCGACCTCGCGGGCGATGAACCGCGCAACCTGATCCTTCAGCAGCTCGTGATCGGGCGTGAGGTAGATGCTCTCCATCAGCGATCAATCCGGTGGCGCCGCTTCAGCAGCGCCGCGTGCGCCAGGGCCGCAGCTCGAACGCATCGGCCTCGGGTTCGAGTTCGATCAGCGCGTGATCGGAATCGATGCTGAAGCTCGGCAGTGAGCGATCAAGCCCGCGCTTGACCGAGCTGCCACCCGAGCGCATGCGGCGGTCAAACCCAGCGGCCCAGAACGGCACGCCGGGCACGAACGCCGTGTCGGCACACAAATCATCCAAGACGAGTTGCGCTTGACTCCGCTCGCGTTCCTCGCGAAGCCCGCAAAGGCTCCAGGCGAGAAGCAAATCGGGAAGGACCATACGCACCTCACCTTCGAAAAATGCGGCGCTGGCATGCGCTCGCGGGGCTGCCGTTTGTTCTGAACCACTCGACTGCAGTTCTAATCCGGCCGCGGCGTCAAACCGAAACATTTGTAATTAATGTTGCTGAAAGGTTACCGCCGCGCGATCGGCGGCCATCACATGCGGAAGACGCCAAACTTGGCCTCGGCGATTGGCGCATTGAGGCTCGCCGAGATCGCCAGCGCCAGCACGCGGCGGGTTTGCGCCGGGTCGATGACGCCGTCGTCCCAGAGCCGCGCGCTCGCGTAGTACGGGTGGGCCTGGTGCTCGAATTGATCGAGGATCGGCTGCTTGAACGCGGCTTCATCTTCTGCCGACCACGCCCCGCCTTTGGCTTCGATGCCGTCGCGCTTCACGGTGGCGAGCACAGCTGCGGCTTGCGCGCCGCCCATCACGCTGATGCGCGCGTTGGGCCACATCCACAAAAACCGCGGCGAGTAGGCCCGGCCGCACATGCCGTAGTTGCCGGCGCCGAAGCTGCCGCCAATGATCACGGTGAACTTCGGCACGCGGACGGTCGACACCGCCGTGACCATCTTCGCGCCATGCTTGGCAATGCCTTCGGCTTCGTACTTCTTGCCGACCATGAAGCCGCTGATGTTCTGCAGGAAGACGAGCGGGATCTTGCGCTGCCCACAGAGCTCGATGAAGTGCGCGCCTTTGCAGGCCGACTCCGAGAACAACACGCCGTTGTTCGCGACGATGCCGACCGGCATGCCCTCGATGTGCGCAAAGCCGGTGACGAGCGTGGCGCCATAGCGCGCCTTGAACTCATCGAACTCGCTGCCATCGACGATGCGGGCGATGATCTCGCGCACGTCATACGGCTTGCGCGCATCGGCCGGGATGATGCCGTGCAGCTCCTCTGCATCAAACAGCGGCGGCCGCGGCGCCACCAGGCGCATGGCGTGCTGCTTGGTCCAGTTCAGGTTCGCCAGCGAGGCGCGGGCAATGGCGAGCGCATGCGTGTCATTCAAAGCCAGGTGATCGGCCACGCCCGAGAGCCGCGTGTGGACATCACCACCACCGAGCTCTTCGGCGCTGACGATCTCGCCAATCGCCGCCTTCACCAACGGCGGACCGGCGAGAAAAATCGTGCCCTGCTCTTTGACGATGATCGACTCATCGCTCATCGCCGGCATGTAGGCGCCGCCCGCCGTGCACGAGCCCATCACCACGGCAATCTGCGGAATGCCCTCCGCGCTCATGTTGGCCTGGTTGAAGAAGATGCGGCCGAAGTGCTCGCGGTCGGGAAAGACTTCGTCTTGATTCGGCAGATTGGCGCCGCCGCTGTCAACGAGGTAGATGCACGGCAGCCGGTTTTGCGCAGCGATTTCTTGCGCGCGCAAATGCTTCTTCACGGTCAGCGGAAAGTAGGTGCCGCCTTTGACCGTGGCGTCGTTGCAAACGATCATGCAATCGACGCCCGAGACGCGGCCAATGCCTGCGATCAAGCCTGCGCCGGGCGCATCGTTGTTGTAGAGGTCGAGTGCGGCAAGCGGCGCCACTTCGAGGAATGGCGTGTCGGGGTCGAGCAGCATCTCGACACGGTCGCGCGGCAGCAGCTTGCCGCGCGCGAGGTGCTTGGCGCGTGCTGCTTCGCCGCCGCCTTGGGCAATCTTGGCAAGGCGCGCGTTGAGGTCATCGACCAGCGCACGCATCGCCGCGGCATTGGCTTTGAAGTCTTCGGAGCGTGGACTGAGCTTGGAGGCAATGGCTGGCATCACATCGTCTCCGCATAGAGCTCGCGGCCGATCAGCATGCGGCGGATTTCCGATGTGCCGGCACCGATCTCATAGAGCTTGGCATCGCGCCACAAGCGGCCGACCGGCATGTCATTCGTGTAGCCCACGCCGCCGAGCGCTTGAATAGCTTCACCCGCCATCCAAGTCGCCTTCTCGGCAGCGTAGAGGATGGCGCCTGCGGCATCTTTGCGCAGGCCTCGCGAATGGTCTCCGCGATCACACGCACTGCCGACGGCATAGACATACGCACGGCACGCCTGCCAGGTCGTATACAGGTCGGCCATCTTGCCTTGCATCAACTGAAACTCGCCGATGCTTTGGCCGAATTGCTTGCGCTCATGCATGTAGGGCAGCACTGCATCCATGCAGGCCGCCATGATGCCGAGCGGCCCGCCTGAGAGAACAGCGCGCTCGTAATCGAGCCCGCTCATCAAGACCTTGACGCCGCCGCCTTCTGCGCCGAGCACGTTCTCGGCCGGTACTTCGCAGTTCTCGAAGAAGACGGGGTAGGTGTTGGAGCCGCGCATGCCGAGCTTGTCGAGCTTGGTGCCGAACGACAGGCCTTTGAAGCCCTTTTCGATGATGAACGCCGTGACCCCGCGCGAGCCCGCGCTGGCATCGGTCTTGGCGTAGACGATCAAGGTATCGGCATCGCCACCGTTGGTGATCCACATCTTCGAGCCGTTGAGCAAGTAGCGGTCGCCATGCTCGCCGCCCACGCGCTCGGCGCGCAGCTTCATGCTGACGACATCAGAGCCCGCATTCGGCTCGCTCATCGCAAGCGCGCCCACATGCTCGCCCGACACCAGCTTCGGCAAATAGGTTTGCTTCTGCGCGGCGCTGCCATTGCGGTGCAGCTGGTTCACGCACAGGTTCGAGTGCGCGCCATACGACAGGCCGACCGACGCTGACGCGCGCGACACCTCTTCCATCGCGATGATGTGGGCGAGGTAGCCGAGCTGCGTGCCGCCGTAGTCTTCAGAGACGGTCATGCCGTGCAGGCCGAGCGCGCCGAGCTTCTTCCACAGGTCGGCGGGAAAGAGGTTGTCGCGGTCGATCGCGGCGGCGCGCGGCGCGATCTCGTTGGCAGCGAAGGCCTGCACGGTGTCGCGCAGCATCGTCAAGGTGTCGCCAAAGTCGAAGCTCAGGCCGGGCAAGTTGGACACGTTCGTCTCCTGGATGGAAAGGGGTTCAGGCTGTCTTGGCAGCCACGAGGTTGAGCTCGCGAATCATCTGGTCGCGCATCACGAACTTCTGCACTTTGCCGGTGATCGTCATCGGCATCTCGCTCACGAAGCGCACATAGCGTGGCACCTTGTAGTGCGCGATCTGGTCACGGCAGAAATCGCGAATGTCATCGGCTGTGGCGGCAGCGCCGGGCTTCAGCACGATCCACGCGCACACCTCTTCCACGTACTTTGGATCGGGCACACCGAAGACCTGCACCGATTGAATCGCCGGGTGGCGGAACAAGAACTCCTCGACCTCACGCGGGTAGACGTTCTCGCCGCCGCGAATGAGCATGTCCTTCGCGCGGCCGACGATGTTGCAGTAGCCCTCGGCGTCAATCACGGCGAGGTCGCCGGTGTGCATCCAGCCATCGCGCACGACCTCGGCTGTGCGGGCCTCGTCGCGCCAGTAGCCGCTCATCACCGAGTAGCCGCGCACGCAGAGCTCGCCGGTGGCGCCCACGGGCAGCACGCTGCCGCCCACATCCACCACCTTGGCTTCCAGCCCCGGCTGGATCTGGCCGACGGTGGACACACGGCGCGCGAGCGGATCGCTGGTCGAGCTCTGGAACGACACCGGGCTCGTCTCGGTCATGCCGTAGGCGATGGTGATTTCGCTCATGTGCATTTCTGCCACCACGCGCTTCATCGTCTCGATCGGGCACGGCGAGCCGGCCATGATGCCGGTGCGCAGCGAGGTCAGGTCGAAGCTTGCGAACTGCGGGCAATCCAGCTCGGCGATGAACATGGTTGGCACGCCGTGCAATGCGGTGCAGCGCTCTTCGGCCACCGCCGCCAGCGTGGCCGCGGCATCGAAAGACTCCGCAGGGAAGACCATCGCCGCGCCGGTCGACACGCAAGCGAGCACCGCCAGCACCATGCCGAAGCAGTGGTAGAGCGGCACCGGAACGCAGAGCGAATCGGCCTCGGTCAAGCGCATCGCCTGCGCGATGAAGCGCGCGTTGTTGACGATGTTGTGGTGCGTGAGCGTGGCGCCCTTGGGGTGGCCGGTCGTGCCGCTGGTGAACTGGATGTTGATTGCATCGAAGCAACTCAGGCGGGCGTCAATCACTTGCGCCCTGCCGGCACCTATCACATCGCTGTAGTTCAACATGCCCGCGCTTTTCGCCTCGCCCATGCGGATCACGAACTGCAGCTGCGGCAGCTTGGCGGCCTTGAGCGCGCCCGGCGCACAAGCCTCCAACTCGGGCGCGAGCGTGTGCAGCATCTCCAGGTACTTCGAGCTCTTCAGCCGCTCGGCGCTGATGATTGCGCGGCAGCCCGACACATTGAGCGCGTACTCAAGCTCAGCCAGCCGATACGCCGGGTTGATGTTGACGAGGACGAGGCCAATGCGCGCGGTGGCGAACTGCGTCACCAGCCACTCGGCGCGGTTGGGTGACCAGATGCCGATGCGGTCACCCGCTTGCAAACCGAGTGCGGCCAAACCCGCCGCGAAGCGATCGACTTCGGCCGCGAACTGGCCCCAAGTCCAGCGCACACCCTGCTCGCGAAAGACCACGGCCGGCCGATCGCCAAACCGCGCCACGGTGTCGGCCAGCAAGCCCGCAACCGTCAGCTCGGAGAGCACCACATGCGGATCACCGCGCACATGCGCCAAGCCACCTTGCGGCACGATTCCAAGCGGAGCAGCGGGACGAGCGTTCATGCGAGCCTCCGAATCGGCGCCGCATTGCACTGAAATCCAGCGCGGTGACTTGCAAGCCGAAGCTGGGAATTTACGCCTGACAATGCCGCAATGTCGGCCAGAGTGGTTGCAGATCGTGCCAGCCGCAACCCACCTTCATGCACCATGCCCGCTGCCACTGCCCCACTTCACGCCGCCACGCCAATGGCCTTCGTGCGCTCTATCCTGCTGGCCTACGAGCGCTACGGGATTAACCCTGCGTTGGCCCTGTCTCAGGCGCAGATCACGCCACGCGAAGCGCGCGATCCACACGGGCGCATCAACGCCGTGCAGATGGAGGCGATCTGCAGCGCCGCCATGCAAGAGCTCGACGATGAAGCCCTCGGCTGGTTCTCGCGCAAGCTCCCCTGGGGCACGCACGGCATGCTGTGCCGCGCCTCGCTCAGCTCGCCCAACCTCGGCATTGCGCTCAAGCGCTGGTGCCGCCACTACCGCCTGCTGCACACCGACATCGGCCTGCACCTCGAGGTGAATGGCACGCTCGCACACCTGCGGATCGACGAGGCCACCGCGCTCGGCGCGATGCGCGAGTTCTGCCTCGTCACCAACTTGCGCTATGTCCACGGCTTTGCGTGCTGGGCGATCGACTCGCGCATTCCGCTGCTCGGCGCGAACTTCCCGTTCGCTGCACCGCCACACGCAGACGCCTATCCACTGATGTTTCGCGGCCCGCTGCAGTTTGATGCAGCACAAGCCGGCTTCAGCTTCGACGCCCAATACCTCGCCCTGCCCTTGCGCCGCGATGAGCGCGCGCTGCAGACGATGCTGCGCCGCGCGTTGCCGGTCACGGTGCTGCAGTACCGGCGCGACCGCTTGCTCGTGCAGCGCGTGCAAGACCTCCTCGAAGCGCCCGCCTCTGCGTCGGCATGTGCGTCTGCGTCTGCATCGTCAACAGCAGATGCGCTCGCGAGCGCGTTGAACGTGTCGGTGCGCACGCTGCATCGCCAACTTCAAGAGCAAGGCGCCTCATTGCAAAGCCTCAAAGATCAAGTGCGGCGCGACCAAGCCAGCCTGATGCTGCGCCGCAGCCAGCGGCCGATCAAGCAAATCGCGCAAGCGGTGGGTTTCGGCAGCGAGAAGAGCTTTGCGCGCGCCTTCCGACTCTGGACTGGGCAGTCGCCGAGTGCGTTCCGGCGCGATGCGGGCAACTCAGCCGCAGAAAGTTAGAACGGCCCCTTCTCCAGCCAACGCTCCATCTGCGCGCGCCGGTCGTTGCCCCAGAAGGGCTCGCCGTCGACGATGAAGTACGGCGCGCCGAACACGCCGTGGGCAATCGCCGCATCGTTGGCCGACTTGAGCTCGGCCTTCCATTGCGGGTCGGTCCACACGGCTTCGGCTTGGCCGGCGTCGAAGCCGAATTCGGCAGCGAGCTCGGCGAGTGCCTGCGGGTCGCTCAGGTCAACGCCCCGGGCGAACATGGCGCGCAGGGCGTGGCGTGCCCAATGGCTCGCCGTGGTCGGGGTCTTGGCGTGCAGGCACCAGAAGATGCGCGCAGCATTCTGCGTGGCGATCGGAAACTTGGCCGGCATCTTGAACGGCACACCAGCAAAGCGCGCTGAGCGCTCGAAGTCAAGCAGGCAGTACTCGCGCTTGATGGGGTACGAGACAGGCGGCTTGAGCTCGCTGGCTTGAAAGGTCGCGCCGAGCAGGATGGCGCGCCAGTTGACGATGCGGCCATGGCGCGCAGCCAGCGC
This sequence comes from Rhizobacter sp., assembly GCA_043778145.1. GTDB lineage: Bacteria > Pseudomonadota > Gammaproteobacteria > Burkholderiales > Burkholderiaceae_C > LMDS01. Next base: position 19,770 of record JAYWGR010000041.1, on the reverse strand, counting down.
CTCGATCCATTCGGAGGCGATGTACGAATACGGCGACGAGAAGTCGAAGTAGAAATCGAGGTGGCGCAGGCCGATGTTCATGGGCGCGAGGCTAACGCAAGCCGGTTGCGATGCGGCCGGGGTCTTTCCCCGGGGCGGCGCGGGCGATCGCTGCGTGTTGATCGCCGCGCGTTGATCACCGCGGGCTGATCACCGCAAGACGGCCGCAACGAACGCCAGCTCGGCCTCGGGATACAGGCGCTGAAGCGCATCGGTGGCCGCCTCGCGAAGCAGCGCGTGCAGTGCGCCGGCGCGCCGAGCGATCTCGCCCGGCGTGTCGTGGCGAGCATCGCGCTCGGCCCACAACGCGCTCAGTGCGGCGCGCTGCGGCGCGAGCGCGGCCTCCACCACGCCGCGCCAGTGTGGCGGCGATTCGCCTTGCGCCCACTCTCCGCGGCCGCGGCCGAAGTGGGCGACGGCGAGATAGCGCAGCAGTGCCGCATCGGCCATCTCATCGAGTGCCTCGGCGTTCCAGGCGAGCCACGATTGATCGGTGCCGCGGACGAGGTTGACGCAGCGCGCCAAGCCCGCCGCACCCAACGCGCCGAGCAGGCCACCGGCAAGCAGGCCGCCGCCCATCGTCAAGCCGCCGGTGAGCAGATCGGCCTTGAGCCCGGCGAGGGCGCCCGTGACCATGCCGCCCCACATGGCGGCGCGGCCTTCGCCGAGCTTCAAGCGCAGCTCGTAGTGGCTCGCCAGCCGCGCAAGGATCTCGCCCTGCGCTCGGCCTTCGAGGCCGTGCAATGCGATCAGTTGTGCGGTGCTGGCTTGCACCTCGGCGGCCATTTGCGCGGTCAGTGCCTGCTGTGCTTGTGCGGTCGGCGAGGCTTCATCACGGCCGATGCCGAGCGCCTTGCCGACCTGGCGCAAGCGGCCGTTGAAGCCGCCGGCATCGGCAACCACTTCGTGCATGCCGGCGAGGCGCGCAAGGCTTTGCGCGAGCGACTGCATCGCCGCATCGAAGGTGGCAAGCCGCTCGGCCTGCCACGACTCGGCCAAGCGCGCCATGAGCTTTTGGCGCGGCGCGGGCAGCGCGGCCTCGATCGCCCGCAACAAGGCGAACTCCTGCACCCAGCAGCGCGCAAAAGCATCGAGCGGCAACACGGCTTTGACGGGCGCGTGGCGGCCCAGGTGATCGCGCCAGCGCGTGAGCTCGGCGGCTTCGAGCGCCGCCTCGCGCGGCGCGCCGAGCTGGTTGAGCAACACGATCACCGGCTTGCCGATCCAGCCGAGCAAGGCCAGCTCTGACGCGAGGTAGGCCGCGGCCTCGGGCGCCTCGGATGCATCGACGAGGTAGAGCATCACATCGGCTTCATCGCGCGCATTGCGCAGCGCTTGCTGGCTGACCCAAAACGGGCGGTCGCGCCAGCGGTCCCAGGTTTGCGCGAGGAAAGCGCTGACCGGGTTCTCGAAGCGCTGCAAGCGCCGGGCGATGCGCTCGCTGTCGTCAAAGCCCGGCGTGTCCCAAAGGCAAAGACGCGCACCGTCGGCCGACTGCAGCAGCGTGTGGACCTCGGCGAACTCGGTCACGTGAGGTGCATCACGCACCTCGCCGATGTCGCGCCCGAGCAGCGTGCGAGCGAGCGTGGTCTTGCCGACATTGGTGTGCGCGACCAAGCTCAAGGCGATCGATTGATCGGATCGGCTGAGTTGACGCGGCGGCCGCTGTACCGCCACGCGATCGCGCTCGCGCAGCAACTGGGCGAAGTACGGCTCAGTCAAAGGCAGCGCGATGTGCCCGGCAAGCCGGCGCGAGCGCCAGCCGCTCCAAAGCGCGCCGAAGCTCCGCGGCAAGACCACGCCGAGCGCGAGCGTCAACGCAAAGAGGTGTATCCACACCGCAGCCGAGGCGCCGGTGCCGATGCGGCCGTGCGCCTCGCGCAAGGCCTCAAAGGCGGCCACATCGGGCATCGCGAGGCCAGAGACCGCCATCGCTGGCGCCAGCACGGCGCTCAATGCCGCGTGCGCCGTGGCCGCGGAGAGAAAGGTGCTCTCCCAGGCGGCGCGGTAATCGAGCACCAAGCCGCGCAAGTAGAGGCCGCCCATCAGCCCGAGCGCGAGCGCAGCCGATGCGGCATGCATCAGGGTCGCGGCGCGCACCGCCGTGAGCTCGGCGCTGAGCGGCAACCAACGCGATGCGACGGCCTGCCACACCGCACCGGCCGGCAAGCGCCGCCCGAGTGCCATCACGCGTTGCACACTTTGCAGCAGCCACCCTGGCCCGGCAGGCGGCTTCAACAGCGCAAGCAAGCCGTGGCCGATCAGCAGCAGGTAGACGACGGCGTTCCATGCCAGCACCGCCCAGAGCGGCGGCGCGAGCAAGTTAATGCGCTGGCTGCTGCCGATGCTGTCAGCCAACAAGCCGAGGGCGAGACCGCCGAGCACAGCGGCAGCGATCCAGCCGCGGCGCCATAACGGCTTGGCGAGCCACGCGGCCGCAGCGGGCTCGCGCGGCGCGAGGCGCTGCCACGCGTGGCGGGCGCGTTCGGCAATGAACGCGCTGGCGTCTGCGTCGGCGGGCAAGCTGTGAAGCGCAAGGCGTGTCGCCCACGCGGCATCGTCTGCGGACCAATTCGGACTCGGCGGTTCGGCGGTCTCGACGGCCTCAACCAGCAGCGCGCGCCGCGCCGCAGCTTCGTTCATCGGCTCAGGTTCCTGCGGAATCGCACGGCCGCCGGAAGCTTCCTTGACCCCCACGGGGAGCGGGCGACCCATGGCGCCGGCCTGGGGGCGATCCAGAGGAAACGCACGGCCGCCCGAAGTTTCCTCTCCCCCCTCGGGGGGCGGACGACGCATGGGGGCGGCCTGGGGGCCCCATCACCCCAACGCCCGCCCAATGAGGATGCGCTGCACATCGCTCGTGCCTTCGTAGATTTGGCAAACGCGCACGTCGCGGTAAATGCGTTCGACGGGAAAGTCGCTCACGTAGCCGTAGCCACCGAAGACCTGAATCGCATCGCTGCACACCTTCTCGGCCGCTTCGCTCGCGAAGAGCTTGGCCATCGCAGCTTCTTTGAGGCACGGCACGCCAGCATCTTTGAGGCTGGCGGCGTGGTGGATCATCTGGCGAGCCACCTCGATCTGCGTGGCCATGTCGGCCAGGCGAAACTGCACCGCCTGGTGCTCGAAGATCGGCTTGCCGAAGGCGACACGCTCTTTCGAATACTTCAGCGCCGCCTCGAAGGCCGCCCGCGCCATGCCCACGCTTTGTGAGGCAATGCCAATGCGCCCGCCCTCCAAGCCGGAGAGCGCGATCTTCAAGCCCTGGCCTTCGTCGCCCAAGCGGTTGGCGGCCGGAACGCGGCAGTTCTCAAAGATGATTTGCGCGGTGTCGCTCGCGTGCTGACCGAGCTTGTCTTCGATGCGGGCGACGCTGTAGCCAGGCGTGGCCGTGGGCACGATGAACGCGCTGATGCCCTTCTTGCCAGCGGCCTTGTCGGTCACGGCCATGACGATGGCGACATCGCCGTTCTTGCCGCTGGTGATGAACTGCTTGACGCCGTTGATCACGTAATCGTCGCCATCTCGAACGGCGGTGGTCTTGAGGCCATCGGCCTGCGAGCCCACGTGCGGCTCGGTCAAGCAAAACGCACCGAGCAACTCGCCGCTGGCGAGGGGCTTCAACCACCGCTCCTTTTGCGCGTTAGAGCCCCACGCCATCAAGATGGAGCACACCGGGCAGTTGTTGACGCTGACGATGGTGGAGGTGGCGCCGTCGCCCGCGGCGATCTCCTCCAAGATGACCGCGAGGCTCAGGTAATCGAGCCCGGCGCCGCCCCACTCGGTGGGCACGGCAACGCCGTGGCAACCGAGCTCGGCCAGCCCGCGCAATTCTTGCCTGGGAAAGTGGTGGGTTTTGTCCCAGGCGGCGGCATGCGGTGCGATGTGGTCTTGCACGTAGGCGCGCACGGCGTCTTGTATCGCGCGAAGGTCTTCAGTCAGCAGCATCGCGATGCCTCTCGATCGGGCTGGTCGGGCGTCAAGCCGGTGGCAACTTGACCGCGGCAGTGGGCGCCACCCGCGGCTCTGTGACGAGGATGGTGCCGCGCGCAACGACCGAGGGCTTGCCGCCGCGCACGCTGGCATGGCCATCGAGCTGGGCGAGCAGCCCGCCGAGCCGCTCTTTCCACTCGACGTTGGCGACTTGCCATGACAGCTGCAGGTCTTGGTCGGCAAAGACCGGCCCTTTGAACGCGAAGTTCATGTTGAGGCAGAGCATCTCGCGTGACACGCCGTCGTCGTTGCGCGAGAAGTACGTGGCCAGCAGGCCCATCAACGTGGCCGAGGTCTGCTGGCCGCTGGCGATGATCTCGCCGAAGCGGGCCCGCTGCGCGACTTGCGTGTCGATGTGCAGCGGGTTTTCGTCGAGGCTCAGGGCGGCAAAGGCGGCGATGTCTTCGCGCGAATAGCGAACCATGCGGACGATTTTTTCGCCCACGAAAATCAGTTTGGAATCAGTAATCTTCGTAGCCACTTAAATCAACTCCAGCGCCATGGCAGTGGCTTCGCCGCCGCCGATGCACAAAGCGGCCACGCCGCGTTTCTTGCCGTGCTTGCGCAGAGCGCCAAGCAAGGTGACGACGATGCGCGCCCCGCTCGCACCAATCGGGTGGCCGAGCGCAACGGCGCCGCCGTGCACGTTGACGATCTCGTGCGGCAGCTTGAACTCGGTCATCGCCGCCAGCGTGACTGCAGCGAAGGCTTCGTTGACCTCCCAGAGATCAACGTCTTTGGCGTTCCAGCCGGCACGCTTCAAGACCTTCTCGATCGCGCCGACCGGTGCGGTAGTGAACCAGTTGGGCGCCTGCGCATGCACGGCATGCGCACGGATGCGCGCAAGCGGCTGGCAACCGAGCTGCTTGGCCGTGCTCTCGCGCATCAACACCAACGCGGCTGCGCCATCGGAAATGCTCGACGAAGTGGCCGCGGTGATCGTGCCGCCCTTCGTGAACGCTGGCTTCAGGCCGGGGATTTTGTCGAGCTTGGCTTTGAAGGGCTGCTCATCGAACTTGATGACTGTGTCGCCGTTCTTGCCGGGCAAGGTGACTGGCGCCATCTCCCAATCGAAGCTGCCGTCTTCATTGGCTTGCTTGCTGCGCTTGGTGGAGTCGATCGCGAACTGGTCCATCTGCTCGCGGCTGAATTGGTACTTGGCCACGCACTCTTCAGCGAAGACGCCCATGGCCTTGCCGGTGCCGGGTTGCCCATTCACGCCGGGGAGCTTTTCGTAGGCGTCTTCGAGGCCATCGATCGCCATGTGGTCATAGAGGCTTGCGAGGCCGTACTTCACGCCCTTGCGCATCTGCGTGAGGTGCGGCGCGTTGGTCATGCTTTCCATGCCGCCGGCGATCATCACGTTGGCGGTCTCGGAGGCCAACATGTCGTGCGCGAACATCATCGCGCGCATGCCTGAGCCGCACATTTTTGACAGCGTGACCGCGCCGACCGATTGCGGCAAGCCTGCGCCAAGCACCGCTTGGCGGGCAGGCGCCTGGCCTTGGCCGGCCATCAGGCAGTTGCCCATCAGGGCTTCGTCAACGGCGTCGCCGGTGATGCCGGCGCGCTCGACCGCGGCCTTGATCGCGACTGCGCCGAGCTGATGCCCGGCGAGTGCGCTGAAGTCACCCAGCAAGCCACCGATGGGCGTGCGGGCGGCGGAAACAATGACGATGGAATCAGACATGAAATTGCTCCTTGAAAACGGTGTCGCGGGCAGAGGTCACGAGGAAGAAATCAGTGCCTCTGGCCGAGGCGGGTGTCGGAAGCGTTTGCTTTCGTCGTAGGGAAAAACATCATGCACGTAGCCCGCCTGAATGCGTTCTTTATGACCCTGCCAGAAGGCGGCGTCAAGCAGATCAGCGTGGTGCTGCATGAAGACGCGGCGCACGCCCGGGTTGCCGAGCAAGAAGGGGCCGAAGGTCTCGGGAAACACGTCTTTCGGGCCAACTTTGTACCAGACCTCGCCTGACATTTCTTCCTCTTCGTTGCGCGGCAGCGGCACCTTGCGGAAGTGGCAATCGGTGAGGTATTCGATCTCGTCGTAGTCGTAGAAAACAACCTTGCCGTGGCGCGTGACGCCGAAGTTCTTCCAAAGCATGTCACCAGGAAAAATGTTGGCGCGCACCAGGTCTTTGATGGCGTTGCCGTACTCGACCACCACCTCTTCGATCTGCGTGAGCGACGCTTCTTGCAGGTAGATGTTGAGCGGGATCATGCGCCGCTCGATGTAGACGTGGCGGATCACCAGCGCATCGCCGTCGTCCTCGAGCAAGCTCGGGCAAAAGTGCTTGAGTTCGGCGATGAGCTCGTCATCGAATCGCGCTCGCGGAAAGGCCACGTTGCTGTACTCAAGCGTGTCGGCCATGCGGCCCACGCGGTCGTGCTGCTTGACCAAGAGGTACTTGCTCTTGATGAGCTCGCGCGTCGTGTCTTTCTGGTCAGGGTAGAAATCCTTGATGACCTTGAACACATACGGATAGCTCGGCAAATCGAACACCAGCATCACCATGCCTTTGATGCCGGGGGCGATGCGGAAGCGGTCACTCGAGTGCTTCAGGTGGTAGAGAAAGTCGCGGTAGAAAGCGTTCTTGCCTTGCTTGGCGAGGCCGAGCGCGTTGTAGATCTCGGAACGCGGCTTTCTCGGCATCATCGAGCGCAAGAACTGCACGTAGGCCGAGGGCACTTCCATCGCGACCATGAAGTAGGCGCGCGCAAAGCTGAAGAGCAGCAGCAGGTCGTCTTCGCCGAAGAGCGCGGTGTCGATGGTGAGCTTGCCCGCGTCGTCATGCAAAACCGGCAAGGCAAACGGCGTTTCGTTGAAGCCGTTGATCACCTTACCGACCACATAGGCGCCCTTGTTGCGAAAGAACAGCGAGGCCAGCACCTGGATCTGAAAGTTCGCCCGCATGCGGAAGTCGCCCATCTCGCGGGCGAAGGCTTTGAGTACGGCATCGATGTCGCGGCCGAGGTCATCAAACTCGCGTTCGAGCTGAAAGTTCGAGATGATTCGCAGCCACGTCTCGCGCCAAGTCTCGCGCGTGGGGTAGTAGGCGCGGTAGGTCGGCAGAGACGCCGGCTCGTCGTTCTCGATGTATTCGGTCGAGACGGCCGGCCGCACGAAGATGAAATCGTTGTTGAAGTAGCTGCGGTGCAGGATCTTCGTGGTCACCGAGTTGAAGAAGGTCTCGGCGAGCTCGGGCTGGTGGTGGTCGGTCAGCAGGCCGATGTAGTGCAGCTTGATCTCTTGCCACACATCCTTGGGCAGATCGGCGGCGCGAAACTCGGTCTGCAGCCGCTCGACGGCTTCTTCCACGCGCTGGTCATAGAACTCGATCCGCTCGCGCTGGCCGCGTTGCTGGCCGTGCCAATCGGCGGCTTCAAAGCGCTGCTTGGCTTCGGCGCTCGCCTCGCGAAAGAGCGTGTAGTGGCGGTTGAAGCCATCGAGCATGGCGCGCGCGATGTCGAACGCGCGCAGGTTGGTGAGCGCGGTGGGAAAGGCCGTCGTGCGCGTTTGCATCACCGCCGCGTTGTTCAGCCGTATCGGCCACGCACGGAGGCGAGCGCCTCGGCATAGGCGGTGTCGACTTCGGCCGCGTTTTGCACGGTCATCTTCAAGTCCATCAGCAGCCCGTTGTAGAGGCCGTAGAACCAGCCGTGAACGACGAGCTCCTGCCCGCGCGCCCAGGCGTCTTGAACGATCGCCGTCTGGCACACATGGCGGGCTTGCTCGATCACGTTGAGCTCACAGAGCGCATCGACGCGGCGCTCGGCTGGCACGCGGGCGAGCCAATCGATGTGCTTGTCGCGCACATCGGCCACATAGCGCAGCCAGTTGTCGGCCAGGCCGACGCGCTTTTCGTGCAGCACCGCGCCCACGCCGCCGCAACCCGAATGCCCGACGACGATGATGTGCTTGACCTTGATTTGCTCGGTCGCGAATTGAATGACCGAGAGGCAATTGAGATCGGAGTGCGCCACCACGTTGGCGACGTTGCGGTGCACGAACAACTCGCCCGGCGCGAGGCCGACGAGTTCATTGGCGGGCACGCGGCTGTCAGCGCAGCCGATCCACAAATACTGCGGCGCCTGTTGCGCCAGGAGGCTGGTGAAAAAGCCTGGGCTGCGCTCTTCGGTGCGGCGAGCCCACAGGCGATTGCTGTCGAAAAGTTCTCCGAGCTGTGTGGTCATGGCGGCAGTCGTTGGCGGGGTCGGTGGCGGGTCGCCGAAGTGTATTCGGCACTGCCAAGCCGCCCGCCATCAACCTGCCGCTAAGCGTTGCTCGTCGCCCGCACTTCTTCGATCGTGGTCACGCCTTGCAGCACTTTCTCGATGCCGTCTTGCCGCAAGGTGCGCATGCCAGCAAGCAAGGCGGTGTGCTGCAGCGCCGAGGCGCGCGCGCCGGTCTGGATTTGCTCGCGCAACTCGCTCGACATGCACATCAACTCATGCAGGCCTGCGCGGCCACGCAGGCCCGAGTTGCTGCACTTCTCGCAGCCGAGGCTCTTGTAGCTCATCAACTTTCCGTCGGTTGCAAAGCGCTCTTGCCACTCGCTCAGGATCGTCTGCCGATCAAAGAGTGGCGAGTCGGCCGGGCAACCGTGGACGAAGTCGTTCAACAGCTCGTTGATCTCTTTTTCGGTCGCCGGGCGGCTGGCGCGGCAACTGCTGCACAAGCGCCGCACGAGTCGTTGCGCGAGCACCATCAAGAGCGAGTCGGCGAAGTTGAACGGGTCCATGCCCATGTCAAGCAAGCGCGTGACGGTCTCGGGCGCGCTGTTGGTGTGCAGCGTGCTCATCACCAAGTGGCCGGTGAGCGAGGCTTCAACCGCCATGCCGGCGGTCTCGCCGTCGCGAATTTCGCCGACCATGATGACGTCTGGGTCGGCGCGCAAGAAGGCGCGGAGCGCACGCGCGAAGGTCCAGTCGATCTTCGGGTTGACCTGCACTTGGCGCAGGCCGGCTTGGGTGATTTCGACCGGGTCTTCGGCCGTCCAGATCTTGCGCTCGGGCTTGTTGATGTAGCTGAGCACCGAGTGAAGCGTGGTTGTTTTTCCCGAGCCGGTTGGGCCGACGCAAAGCATCAAGCCATAAGGCCGCTCGGCCGATTGCTCGATCCAGGCCTTGTTGCGCGGCGAGAGGCCGAGCTGGGTCATGGGCAGTGGCTTGGCAGACGCCAAGATCCGCATCACCACGTCTTCCAGGCTGTTGTTGGTGGGGATGGTGGCCACGCGCAGCTCAAGCTTGTGCTTGGCGGAGAAGCGGCTGAAGTTGATCTTGCCGTCTTGCGGCTTGCGGCGCTCGGCGATGTCGAGATCGCACATGATCTTGATGCGGGCGACGAGCGCGCTGCGGTAGGTGTGCGGGAGCTCCAGGTGCAGGAACATCACGCCGTCCTTGCGGAAGCGCACTTTGATTTTTTCGCGGCCGGGTGCGCACTCGATGTGGATGTCTGACACGCCTTGGGACGCAGCATCGATGATGAGCGAGTTGATGAGGCGGACGAGTGAGTTGTCGGACTGCTCGATCGGGCGATCGGATGAGCTATCGCTCTCAAAGCTCACATCCTTCTCGAGCGAGGCCATGAGCTTGTCGGTGTCGTCGGGCACGAACGCCGAGCTCGGGCCACCATCGTCGCCCAGGCCACCGGCGCGCAAACCGGCACGCTCATAGGCCGCATTGAGCGCGCTCTCGACCTTGCCGGCCACGGCGAGCACGGGCACCACTTTGAGTTGGGTCGCGAATTCGATTTCGTCGATTGACTTGCGCTGCGTCGGGTCTTCCAGGCCCACCACGAGCCGGCCAGCGCGCAACAGCAGCGGCAGCGCCTGCAAGCGTTGTGCGATGGCGAAGGCGAGCGCGCGCAACGCCTCGGTCTCGCAGGGGAAGTTGGCGAGGTCGACGAGCGGGTAACCCATCTTGCGGGCAAGTGCGGTCTGCAAATCGCGGCGGGTGATGATGCTGCTACGCACCAGCAGCTCACCAAGCGGCACGCTGCGGTCGACGCGCTGCTGCACGAGCGCCTCTTCGATCTGCTCCGATGTGACGAGACCAAGCGAGAGCAACGCCTCGCCAAGCCGCACCGACGGCATGGTCGCTTGCTTGTCGATCGCGGCGAGCAGGTCGTCGGCCGTGACGACTTGCTGCGAAACAAGGATGTTTCCGAGCGTGCGCGAGCGCGTCTCTTCCGGCTGCTTGGCCGCCGCATCGACGCCCTCCTCGGTCACAAACCTCTGTGCGGTCAAGGCTTCGCCCAAGCGCTGCTCGATGTCGAAGCTGGCAAACGCGGCGCGCGGCACGAACATGCGCAACACCGCGCCTGAAACGCCGTGCGGCAGGAAGAGGAAGAGGCCGTGCTCGGTCTCGACATGGCCCACAGTTTCGCCGCTGAGTGAACCGCCGTTGCGCAAGGCGATGCGGTAGCTGGTCACCGGGCGCTGCGTTTGCAGGTCGAGCAGCTCAGCGGGCATCGTGTCGGGGCTGTCGCCCGCAGGCGGGATCAGCGGCTCGAGCGGCGTGAGCAAAGTCAGCGACTGGAATTGGTCGAACCGCAGCTGCACGGGCTTCCTCGCCGGCTGCATGTTGAGGTGCAGGGACTGCAGGTTCGGCACGAAAAAGATGAGCTCGCCCATGCGGCGGCCGCCGTCGAGTGCCACGAGTTCACAGCTGGAGCCGCGCGGGGGCACGATGGGCTTCGGGTAGCACGCAAACGGCGGCGTCGGCCAACGCGGCGTGGGCGGCGCAGAGGACCCTGGCGACGCGCTGGACGGCGCGGCCGGAGATGTCGGCTTCAAGCCAGTTGAATCATTGATCGAATTGGTCATCTCGCGCCTCGGCAAACCTCAGGGGCAGGAGAAATCGCCCCTTTCAGATGGTGCCGGGGCCCGCCGCGAGCGAAGCGCGAAACAGCTGGAGTTTTGCTGCGCAGATCGGTGCGCTTGCTGGCGCTCGTTATCGCGCGAGTTCGAACGGCGGAAGCTTCTTCTTCACGGCACGATTCTTGAGCGTCACGTACACGGGCAGGCCGTCTTGGTAGGCCGGGTAGCTCTCGCCAGCGATCAAAGGCAGCAGATAGCGGCGGCACTTGGCGGTGATGCCGAAGCCATCGGCGGTGATGAAGTCGCGCGGCATCGATTTCTCGGCGTTCGCCACCTCAGCGAGCGGCGCCATGCCGAGTCGGTATTTGTAGGGCGCATCCGAGATGCGCTCGATCGTCGGCATCACGGCGTTGTGGCCCTTCAAAGCCAACTCGACCGCGCGGCTGCCGAGCGCGTAGGCCTGCTTCACGTCGGTTGCCGATGCAATGTGGCGCGCCGCGCGCTGGAGGTAATCAGCCACGGCCCAATGAAACTTGTGGCCGAGCGCTTCTTTGACGAGCCCCGCCACCACCGGCGCTGCGCCACCGAGCTGCGCATGGCCGAAGGCATCGCGCGAGCCTTGATCGGCAAGGAACTTGCCATCAGCACCGCGGCAACCTTCAGACACGACGACCGTGCAGTGACCATGCGCTTTGACGAGCTCATCAACCCGATTGAGAAAGCGCGGCGGATCGAACGGGACCTCCGGGAACAGCACGACCACCGGAATGCCTTGCGCCTCGACCAAGCCGCCGGCCGCGGCAATCCAACCGGCGTGGCGGCCCATCACCTCCAGCACGAAGACCTTGGTGGAGGTCTTGGCCATCGAGCGCAGATCGAGCGAAGCCTCCAGGGTCGAGATGGCCACGTACTTGGCGACCGAGCCGAAGCCGGGGCAGCAATCGGTCAGCGGCAGGTCGTTGTCGATCGTCTTGGGCACATGGATCGCCTGCACCGGGTAGCCGAGCGCGCCTGAGAGCTGGCTGACCTTGTGGCAGGTGTCGGCCGAATCGCCGCCGCCGTTGTAGAAAAAGTAGGCGATGCGGTGCGCTTTGAACACGGCGATCAGGCGCTCGTATTCGCGGCGATCTTTCTCGAAGGCGCCCAGCTTGTAGCGGCACGAACCGAAGGCGCCGGCCGGTGTGGAGCGCAACGCGGCAATCGCTTCGGGCGACTCGCGAGAGGTGTCGATCAAGTCTTCACTCAACGCGCCAATGATGCCGTTGCGACCGGCGTAGACGGTGCCGATCCGGTCCGCATGGCGGCGCGCCGTCTCGATCACACCGCAGGCCGAGGCGTTGATCACCGCGGTGACGCCGCCGGATTGAGCGTAGAACGCATTGGGCAGCGCCATGGTGTTGTCTCTCGTGGAAGGTAGGAGGATGGGCGGTCAATCGAACACCGGCAGCGTGTCGGTCTTCAAGTTGCCGCGCGCTTGCTCGTAGTCGGGCACGACCGAACGAACGACCTCCCAGAAGCGGGCGCTGTGGTTCATTTCCCGCAGGTGGGCAAGCTCGTGGGCCACCACGTAGTCGATCGTCGGCAGCGCGAAGTGGATCAGCCGCCAGTTGAGGCGAATCGAGCCATCTGCACTTGCGCTGCCCCAGCGGGTTTGCGCCGACGAGAGGCTCAAGCGGCGGTACTGCACGCCCAGGCGCGGCGCGAAGCATTGGCAGCGCTCTTCAAAGACGCGGCGGGCTTGGCGCTGCAGCCAGCTCTGCACGGCATCGCGAATCTGCACCGCCGTGGCGCTGTGCGGCAAGCCGATGTGGAGCGCGCCGGGCACGCGGGTGGCATCGAGCTGCGCGCCGGTGGCACGCGGGTCGAGCACCACGGTGATCGGCTCGCCGAGGAACGGGATCGTCACGCCATCGCGCCAGTCGACGCGCGCAGCTTGCAGCCGCTGCGCGCGCTCGCGCTGCTCGGCGAGCTTGGTGCAAATCCAGCGCGCCTTGGCTTGCAGCGCTGATTCGATGTCATGCAGCGCGACCCACTTCGGCGCGTTGACGGCCAGGCCATCGGCACCGACGACGAAGCCAATGCTGCGGCGGCGCGAGCGCCGCAGCGCATAGCCCACAAGCTGGCCGCCGAGGTGGATGTCGCGGTCGGCCTGCGGGTGGCGAAAGGCGGATGAAGTCAGCGCCGCAGAAGGTGCCGCAAACGGTACCGAGTCGAACAGACCGAGCTGTGCTTCCGGTGGCGCGGCCATCGGGCTCTGGCTAAGCCGGCTCGCTGATGGGGCTGTGGGCCACGGCGTAGGCCTCGGGGTCGAGCCGCTGCATCTCGGCTTCGATCCAGCCCTCGACCTCGCTCATCATCTCGGCCGATTTGCGGCCAGCAGACGGGATCGGGCGGCCGATGGAGATGTCGATCACGCCGGGCCGCAATACGAAGCTCTTGCGTGGCCAGCAGCGCGCGGAGGTCACGGCCACCGGCAGCACCGGCACGCCGCACTCGATCGCGAGCCGGGTGGCGCCGTCTTTGTAGTCACCGCGGCCGCCGCGGGCCGCGCGCGTGCCCTCGGGGAACATGATGACCCAATGGCCTTTGCCCATGAAGCGGCGACCTTGCTCCAGCACCAGGCGCCACGCCTGTGAGCGGCGGCCGCGGTCGATGTGGATCATGTCCATGCGCGCCATCGCCCAGCCAAAAAACGGGATGTAGAGCAACTCGCGCTTGAACACATAGCAAAGCGGGTGCGGCATCAGGCCGGGGAAAGCGAAGGTCTCCCACGTCGACTGGTGCTTGGGGCAAAGCACGACCGGCGTGTTGGGCAGGTTCTCGCGGCCACGGATGCGCCAGCGAACGCCGCAGATCACGCGCGCCGCCCAGATCGATGTGGTGAGCCAACGCGCGCACATGCGGTAGACGATGCGGCCCGGCACGAACGGTGAAAGCACCACCACCACCGTGGCCCAGGGCACCACGCTGAGCGCCATGAAGAGCACGAACAGCGCGGAGCGAATTTGGCAAGTCAGCCGGAAAAGCGCCGAGCCCATCACGCGTACCTCCCGTAGCCGGAATCCGATGCACCGGAGAGCCCGCGCTGCAGGCGCTCCTGCTGAATCAAACTCTCTACAAACGCGGCGAGGTCGTCATGCACTTGCGTGCCGGGCACTTGGGCGCAAAGGGCCTCGATCTGAGCCGCATCGAGCCGAGCGGCCTTGCCCGTGCGAACCAGGTGCGGCGCGCAACCGACAGCGGCTCCGGCTTGCAAATCGCGCAGCGAATCGCCGACGACCGGCACCTCGGCCAGATCAACGCCGAAGCGCTCGGCGATCTGCGTGAAGAGCCCCGGCATCGGCTTGCGGCATTCGCAGGCCTCGGCCGGGCCGTGGGGGCAGAAGAAGACCGCATCGAGGCGGCCACCTTGTTTGGCAAGCAACTGGTTCATTTTCACGTGCATGGCGTTGAGTGTGGCCATGTCGAAAGTGCCGCGGCCGATGCCGGATTGGTTGGTCGCGACCACCGTGTGCCAACCCGCGTGGTTGAGCCGCGCGATGGCCTCGAGCGCGCCAGGCAACGGCACCCATTCGTCGGGCGACTTGACGAAGTCGTCGCGGTCTTCGTTGATCGTGCCGTCGCGGTCGAGGATGACGAGTTTCATGCGGCGAGCTTTGAAAGATCGGCGATGCGGTTCATCGCAGCGTGGAGTTGCGCGAGCAAGCCAAGGCGGTTGGCACGAAGGGCGGGGTCGTCGGCGTTGACCATGACTTTGTCGAAGAAGGCATCGACCGGGGTTTTGAGCGCAGCCAGCGCTTGCAGCGATGCGGCGTGATCGCCGCGCTCGAAGGCTGCATCGGCGCGCGGGCCAATCTCGGCGAGCGCCGCGTGCAGCGCGGCTTCGGCCGGCTCGGCCAGCAAGCCTGCATTGACGCTTGGGTTCACGGCCCCATCGGCCTTCTTCAAGATGTTGCCAACGCGCTTGTTCGCGGCAGCCAGCGCCGGCGCCTCGGCCAAGGCCGCGAAGGCGCGCACAGCGGCCAGGCGCGCGCTGACGTCAGCCAGATTCGCGGGGTGCAAGGCCATCACCGCATCGACCTCCTGCGCGCTGTAGCCCTGCTCGCGCAAGCTGCCGGCGAGGCGGTCGTAGATGAAGGCGAGCAGCGGCGCCGTCGGGTCGGTGATCAAGCCACCGAAGGCCGGCACGGCCAGCGCAATCAAGGCGTTCAGATCCAGCGCAAGCCGGCGCTCGGTCAGCATGCGGATCACGCCGAGGGCATGGCGGCGCAGCGCGAAGGGGTCTTTGTCGCCGCTCGGCAATTGGCCGATGCCGAAGAGGCCGACCAAGGTTTCGAGCTTGTCGGCGAGCGCCACGACCAAGCCAGCCTCGTTGCGCGGCAAAGCATCGCCGGCGAAGCGTGGTTTGTAGTGGTCTTCCACGGCAAACGCGATCTCTTCGGTCTCGCCGTCGTGCTGCGCGTAGTAGCCACCCATGATGCCTTGCAACTCGGGGAACTCGCCCACCATGTCGGTCAGCAAATCGGCTTTGGCGAGCAGCGCAGCGCGGTCGGCGTGAGCGGCCAGTGCGCCGCCGCCGAGCTGCCGGCCGATCGCCGCGGCGATCGCACGAACACGCAGCACGCGCGCACCTTGCGAGCCGAGCTTGCCGTGGTAGACGACCTTGTCGAGCGCCGGCACACGCGAGGCGAGCGACTTCTTGCGGTCTTGGTCGAAGAAGAACTTGGCATCGGCCAGACGCGGGCGAACGACACGCTCATTGCCCTCGATCACACGGCTCGCATCGGCCGGGCGGATGTTGCTGACGACGAGGAATTTGTTTGTCAGGCCACCCTGCGCATCGAGCAGCGGAAAGTACTTCTGGTTGGCCTTCATCGTCAGGATCAGGCACTCGGGCGGCACGCCGAGGAACTCGGGCTCAAACTCGCACAGCAGCACGTTGGGCTGCTCGACGAGCGCCGTGACTTCGTCGACCAAGGCCGCGTCATCGATCGGCGCGAGGCCTTCTTTGGCGGCAGCGGCATGCAGCTGGCGCAGCAGCTCGTGGCGGCGCGCATCGAAGCTGGCGATCACCGCGCCTTGGGCTCGCAGCAACTCGGCATAGGCATCGGCATCGGGCAACACGACCGGGTCGACGCTGGCTTCGAAGCGGTGGCCGTGCGTTTCGCGGCCGGCGGTCAAGCCGAGTGCATGCACCGGGATCACCTCCGTGCCGTGCAGCGCCACCAGGCCATGCGCCGGGCGCACGAACGACACGCTGCTCCAGCCATCGGCCAGCTGGTAGGTCATCGCCTTGGCGATCGGCAAGTCGGCGAGGCTTTGCGCGAGCGCCTTCTGCAAGCCGGCGGCCAGTGTGGCGCCGGCCACGGTGGCATCGAGGAACAAGGCTTCGGCCTTGCCGTCGATGCGGCGTTGAAGTTGCGACACGGCTGACGCATCGGCACCGACGCTCGCGAGCTTCTTGAGCAACGCAGGCGTGGCTTGGCCATCCGCCGTGAGGCCCACCGCCACCGGCATCAACTTGTGTGCCACCGCCTTGTCAGCGGCCTGCGCGCGAACGCTCGCAATGTGCACCGCCAAGCGGCGGGGCGAAGCGAACGGCGTGACGGCTGCCGCCGCATCGGCCAGCCCCTGCGCTTTCAAGCTGTTGGCGAGCCCGCTGGCGAATGCCTCGCCGAGCTTCCTCAATGACTTGGGTGGCAGCTCTTCGACGAAGAGTTCGACGAGCAAGTTCTTGTCGCCCATGCTCATGCCGCCTTCTTCAATGCGATCTGCGCCAACACGTCGGCACCCCAGGCCTTCGGCGCCATCGGGAAGCCGAGCCGCGCGCGGCTGTCGAGGTAACTTTGCGCCACGGCGCGCGCGAGGTTGCGGATGCGGCCGATGTAGGCAGCGCGCTCGGTCACGCTGATGGCGCCGCGTGCATCTAGCAAGTTAAAGCTGTGGGCGGCTTTGAGCACTTGTTCATATGCAGGCAAGGCCAGTTGCTGCTCCATCAAATACTTGGCTTGCTTCTCGTGCGCGGCGAATGCAGTGAACAAAAACTCGGCATCGCTGTGCTCAAAGTTATACGTTGACTGCTCGACCTCGTTTTGTTTGTACACATCACCATAAGTTAACCTACCCCCACGCTCGTCCACTGCGTGTGACTCGCTGCCCCCCGAGGGAGCTGAGCCGCCTTGGGAGCGGCCCGGCGTCGGCCCGCCCTCTGTCCACGTTAAGTTATAGACATTGTCTACGCCTTGCAGGTACATGGCTAAGCGCTCTAGTCCATAGGTAATCTCGCCGGTGATGGGCTTGCAGTCGATGCCGCCTACTTGCTGAAAGTAAGTGAACTGCGTCACTTCCATGCCGTTGAGCCAGACTTCCCAGCCTAGGCCCCATGCACCGAGTGTGGGGTTTTCCCAATCGTCTTCTACAAAGCGAATATCGTTCTTTTTCAAGTCAAAGCCCAGCGCCTCTAGCGACCCAAGGTACAGCTCCAAAATATTGGCGGGTGCGGGTTTGAGCACCACTTGGTACTGGTAGTAGTGCTGCAAACGGTTCGGGTTCTCGCCATAGCGGCCGTCTTTGGGACGGCGGCTAGGCTGCACGTAAGCGGCCTTCCAAGGCTCTGGGCCAAGTGCTCTTAAAAATGTAGCGGTGTGCGATGTGCCCGCACCCACTTCCATGTCGTATGGCTGCAGCAGCGCGCAGCCTTGTTTAGCCCAGTAGGACTGCAGGGTAAGGATAATGTCTTGAAAACTCAGCATAGAAAGTTATTTTAGCGGTTTTGAGAATTGATTTAACGTAAAAACAGGTCTCTAGCCCAATGGAATATTGCTCAAGCAGCTATTATATTCATAGCTGTAGCAGAAAATAGATCGGCTCAGTAGCGCGGTAACACCTTACTGGGCCGGAAGCTTTAGCCACTACCTAGGCCGTCCTAAACTCATGTCGCCGCGCCATCAGCAGCGCAGCGCCCAAGACGAACAACCCCAGCAGCCACAGCGGCCACAGCCCAAACCGCGCTGCCCACCACGCATACGGTGTGATGCCGCTGCGGCCTTCTACCTCGCCTGGCAGCATGCCGCGTGTGTGGCGCGGCAGGCTGTGGGTAACCTGGCCACGGTGGTCGATGATGACCGTGGGCCCCGTGTTGGTGGCGCGCAGCATGGGACGGCCTAGCTCGATGGCGCGCATACGGCTGATGTGCAGGTGCTGGTCGATGGCGATGCTGTCGCCAAACCAGCCAATATTGCTCATGTTGACCAGCACTGTGGGCGCAGCGGCCTCGTTTTTAAAGCGTGCGGCCAGTTCGTCGCCAAACAAATCTTCGTAACAAATATTAGGTGCCCAGCGCTGGCCTGCCCACTCTAGGCTGTCTTGGCCCACCGCGCCACGGTTAAAGTCGCCCAGCGGAATATTCATCATGCGGGTGAACCACTTAAACAGCGCCGGTGTGAACTCGCCAAACGGCACCAAGTGGTGTTTATCGTAGCGGTAGGGCTGCGGCTGCATGACGTTTTTTGCATTGGGTAATAGTGGCGAAAATCCCATGACTGAGTTGGTATAACCCGCCTCATAGTCGCCCAGCGGCACGCCAATCAGCGCGGCTTGGTTGCCGGTTTTAAAGCGGGTTTGCAGCGCCGCCCAGTAATCAGGCGGTAGCTGCTGTGGCAGCAGCGGAATGGCGGTTTCGGGTGCTACCACCATGGTGGCGGTGCTGGCGGCCAGCTGCTGGGCGTACCACTCTAGCGCGATGGGCACGCCTTTAGAGCTGTCGAATTTTTCGCCCTGCGGGATGTTGCCTTGCAGCAGCGCCACGCTGGTGCGCTGCACATCTTGGGCACGCGGCATTTTTACGTTGGTGGGCATGGCTACTACATGCGAGCGGGTAAAAATACCCCAAACACTGCCAGCATCTACCGCCCCCAGCAGTGTGGCTGCAGCCACCAAGCAGGCAAACAAACCCAAACTCGTTACAGCCCACCACGACCTGATCTGACGCGCACGCGCTAGGCACACCGCTACCACCGACGCGACAAAACCTACACCGTACACGCCCCACACACTGGCCGACGCCGCGATAGGCCCGTCTACCTGCGCATAGCCGCCCGCAGCCCACGGAAAACCGGTAAACCATGTGTCCCGTGCCAGCTCGGCCAGCAGCCACGCTGCTGCAAAAATAATAGCTGCTTGAGCAGTATTTACTTGGGTTACAGCACTAAAACGCTTATAAAAAGCACAAGCGGCAGCATAATACAGCGCTAAAAACCCAGACAACGCCACTACCGCCAAAACCGCCAGCGGCCAAGCTAGCCCGCCAAAAGTGTGCATAGAAATGAACAACCACCAGGTACTGCCCGCAATCCAAGTAGTGGCAAACAGCCAGCCCATCAACGCCGCACTTTTCACGTTAGGCGCGCGCTGCACTAGCGCTACTAGGCTGGCCAGTGCAATAATTTGTAGCCACCACAGCGGCTGGCCGTTCCACGGCGCGGCTATCGACATAGCGTGCGCGTAGCCTGCTGCTACAGCGCCCACTGCGCCCAGACCCCGCGACACCAAGCTGGGGTAGGACATCATCTAGCGCAGCAGTGCGCTTGCAGCAGGCCTGTGGGCCTGTAGGCAGCCTGAACGCAGCGCACGGCGCACTGCGTCAAATTACTGCTCCCGCAGGCGCTACCTTAAACCACTTGACCGCGCCGCCTTTGGTTAGCATCACGGTAAAGCTTAAATTCGATAGCACGTAACGCTCGCCGCGCTTAGGCACATGGCCCATCTCGTGCGCTATCAGGCCGCCGATGGTGTCCAGGTCTTCGCCGTCACGGGCGTTTAATATGACACCAAAAGACTCTTCCACGCGCTCGATCGACGTATCGCCGCTGACGCGGTAAGTTTTGTCGGCCAGGGCGTAAATATCGCCTTCGTCCTC
>JAYWGR010000040.1:0-78739 GCA_043778145.1 Rhizobacter sp. | reverse complement strand
CGTCGCGCCGCACCGTGCGGCTCGACGACGGCCGGTCTGTCACTTTCGATGCGCTGGTCAGCACGATGCCGTTGCCTCAGCTCGTGGAGGCCTGTGGCGAAGAGGCGCCGCCGGAGGTGCGAGCTGCGGGCGCGGCCTTGCGGCATGTCTCGGTGCGCTGCGTCAACCTCGGCGTGCGCCTGGCTGAGGGCCGCGAGCGCCTGACGGACAAGCACTGGATCTACTACCCCGAAGACACCGTCTTCCACCGCATCTTCGTGCAGGGCAACGCAAGCCCGCACAACAACCCGATCGGCGGCTTCGGGCTGACGTGCGAGATCACACACGGCCCGGGCAAACCGCTGCCGTGCGACGGCGATGCACTGAACGCGCGCGTGATCGCCGAATGCAGGGCTGTCGGCCTGATTGGCCCGAGCGATGAAGTCGAGTTCGCCGACCAGATCGACATGCCGTGCGCCTATGTGATCTACGACCACGCCCGCGCAGAAAACGTCGCTTGCATCCGCCGATGGCTCGCCGCTTACGGCGTGGTGCTGGCGGGCCGCTACGCCGAATGGGAGTACTACAACTCTGACCACGCTTTCATCGCCGGCCGGCGCGCCGCGAGCGAAGTTCAGCAGGTGCTTGCTGCGCAAGGCGCTGCCGAAACCAGCCGCGCAACGGCAGCGGCGGCGCGCTGAATGCTGATCGACGCTCACCTTCATTGCACCGGCCGTGAAGATGCCGGCGATGTGCTGCGTTCGCTCGACGAGGCTGGCGTCGATCTCGCGGTGTTGCTGGCGCCGTTTCTCGGCGAGGGCTTCTCGCTCGACGACCCGGCATCGCTGCGCCGCGGGAACGAGCACCTCGGCCGGCTGGTGCAGGGCCATGCGGATCGAGTGATGGGCTTTGCCGTCATCGACCCGCGCTCCGCGTGCGCGGGCGACGATCTGCGCCACGCCGTGGAGGTGCTCGGCCTGCGCGGCGTGAAGATGGTGCCGACGGGCTGGTACCCGTACGACCGGGAGGTGCAACCGGCGTTCGCGATCGCCGCCGAGCTGTGTTTGCCCGTCTTGTTTCACAGCGGCATCTTCATCGACGGTCGTTCCGGGCGTTTCTGCCGACCGGCCTTTTTTGAGGTGATGCGCGATCATCCGGGCGCTCGCGTCGCCCTGGCCCACCTCGGCTGGCCATGGACCGACGAGGCCATTGCCGTTGGCCTGATCGACCGCATCCACGGGGTGCCCGCCGAGGCCTGCGCCTTTCGCTTCGACATCTCATTCGGGCCACCGCCACCGTACAGGCTCGACGTGTTGCGCCGCGCACTCGAAGTGCTTGGGCCGGAGTTGCTGCAGTACGGCAGCGACTGTTTTCTGCCTTGCCCGGGTGCAGAGATCGCCGGGCGCCATCGCTGGGTGATTGAGCTGTTGGACCAACTGGGCGTTGATGCTGAGGCGCGGCAACACGTCTTTTTCAACACCGCCGCAGCGTGGTTGAAACTTCCCCGCAGCACGATCCACAGCGCGCCGGAGATTGAGCTTGCAAGCGTTGCTGTCGAAAGCGAGGCGACGCGAAACGCTGCACCCGCGCCGCTGCTCGCGGCCCGCGCCAAGCCCGTGCGGCCGCCCGGTTGGCTGACCGCCGGCCCCCGCCGCCTCGCACCGCTTTGTTGTTGAGGCCACCATGCAACCCACCCAGATATCCGGCGCGACGCTCGCCCGCATTCATGTTCTGGAGGTCATCGGCAACGGCATCGTTGGTGGCATGGAAAGCGTGGTGCTGCGGCTGGTTGCGCGACTGCCGCGTGAGCGCTTCACGGTTACCGCCCTGTGCCCTTTCGACAGCCCATTCGCCGATCAACTGCGGGCGCTGAATATTCAGGTTGTGATCGTGCCGATGCCCGACGAGCCGCCGTGGGCGTCAATCCAGACCACGTGCGCGCTCGTTCAGGCGCGCGGTATCGACGTCCTGCACGCACACCTTGAGAATGCGCATGCGCTGGCGGGGCTGGTCGGCAGCCTCACGGCACGGCCGGTGCTCGCGACCGTTCACGGCCGGCAGCTCAACATGCTTGACGTTGAAGTTCAGCGAATGGCGTCCACGCACGTCCATGTGGTCAGCCAGCACAGCCAGCTGCACGCGCTCGGCCTGGGCATCGGCGCGTCTCACCTGAGCTGGATTCCCAACGGCGTTGACACCGACGTGTTCCAGCCAGGCAAGCGGGCTGCGCTCGGTCTGCGCAAGGAGTTGGGCATCAGCGACGAGCACATGCCGCTGATCGGGTTCGTCGGCCGCCTGTCGAGCGAAAAAGGTCCAGAGGTGTTCGTGCGCGCTGCGGTACTGCTGCGAAGTCTGATTCCGAGCGCGCGTTTCGTCATGATTGGCGATGGGCCAATGCGTCCGGCGATCGAGTCGATGATTGTGCGATTCGGTTTGATCGATCGGCTGCAGCTTGTCGGCGTGCGGGACGACATGCCCGACACCTACCGCCAACTCGATTTGCTGGTGTGTTCTTCGCACAGTGAAGCGATGCCGCTGGCGGTGATGGAGGCAATGGCGTCGGCGCTGCCGGTGGTGGCCACCCGGGTCGGTGGCGTGCCCGATCTTGTCGAGCCGGGTAAAACTGGCTGGCTGGTGGCGCAAGGCGACTTTCAAGGCATCGCCAACCGTGTTGCGCATGTGTTCGATGCGGCCGGCGAGTGTGCCGACATGGGCGCTCGGGCGAGACTCAGGGCACTGACCCGGTTCGACTTGCAAAGCAGCGTGAACGAGACTGGCCGCTTGCTCCTCGAACTTGCCGGAAGCCGATGGCTGGCGGAGCCTGGCGAGGTCACTGTCGATGACACGCTGCCCGCATTGGCGCGACGCGGCTTGCGCGGCCCCCACTTCGCTTCGGGCAGCTGAGGTGGATCACCGGACCGTCCTCGTGACCGGTGCGGCCGGATTCCTTGGCAGCCACCTCTGCGACCGCTTGCTCGATGCCGGCCACTCGGTTGTCGGGCTCGACAACTTCTCCACCGGTCACCGGGACCATGTCGCTCACTTGCTGAGCCACCCTCAATTCACCCTGATTGAGCACGACGTGATTGTTCCGCTGCCGGCTGCGGCAGGTGCCGACGCAGCGACCCACGTTTTCAATCTGGCTTGCCCGGCAAGCCCGGCGCACTACCAACGTCATCCGGTCGAGACGACGTTGGCCAACACGCTGGGCACCTGGCGCTTGCTTGAACTGGTTCGGCAAAGCGGCGCTCGCTTGCTGCACACGTCAACCAGCGAGGTCTACGGCGATCCGCAGGTCCACCCGCAGAACGAGTCGTATCACGGTCATGTGAATCCGAACGGCCCGCGTTCCTGCTACGACGAGGGCAAGCGTTGCGCTGAGGCGCTGTGTTTTGCGTATCGGCGGCAGTATGCGGTGCCGATCCGGGTCGTGCGCCTTTTCAACAGCTACGGCCCTCGCTTACGCGCAGGCGATGGACGCGTGGTCAGTAACTTCATCGTGCAAGCTTTGCGCGGCGAGCCGCTCACCGTCTACGGTCACGGTCGGCAGACGCGCAGCTTCTGCTTCGTATCCGACACGGTCGAGGGCATGATGCGCATGATGGATGCCGACGTCGAAGGGCCGTTGAACATCGGCAACCCAACCGAGACGACGGTGCTGGCACTGGCGGAAGCCGTCCTGCGGCTCACCGGCAGTCAGTCGAGCCTGCGCTTTGCGCCTCTGCCAGCCGACGACCCGCACCGCCGCCGCCCTGACATTGGCCGCGCAACGCAGCACCTGAAATGGCAACCGCGCATCGATCTCGAGGATGGCTTGCGGACGACCATCGCCTACTTTCGAGCCGAATTGCAACGCGGCGTGGACGAGGCGTTCTCGGCCAATGCGGCCTGACCGCCTCTTCAGGCGGTAGCCTCGCGAAACACCGCGCTCCAATCGGCGATGAAACGCTCAATGTGGAAACGCTCGCAGGCGGTGCGCCGGCCCCGCTCGCCGAGTTCACGGGCGAGGCCGGGGTCATGGAGCAA
This sequence comes from Rhizobacter sp., assembly GCA_043778145.1. Lineage (GTDB taxonomy): Bacteria > Pseudomonadota > Gammaproteobacteria > Burkholderiales > Burkholderiaceae_C > LMDS01. The sequence continues at coordinate 74,734 of JAYWGR010000040.1, read as the reverse complement.
GGCCTGCATGCCGGACACGAGTACGCTCAAGCGCGTGTCGATCAGGCCGTTGTGCTGATCGCGAATGACTGCTGCCAGTTCGGTGGTGGCCAGCGCGATGACCGGCGTGCCAACCATCATGGCCTCGACGACCGCCAAACCCAGGCTGGTGTAGCGGATCGGATTGAAAAAGAAGCGGTGCTCCGCCACCCGTGCAGGCAGCTTGAAGTGGCCGATCTCGCCCTCTCCGCTACACCGTTCACTGCCCATGCCGACGAGCGCCAGCGGAACGCTTTGCCGCACATGCTCGTAAATGTCGTGACCCAGCCGTCGCCCGCGCCGGTCAATGTTGTTGACCACAACGATGCCGCTTTGCCGTGCTCCGCTGTAGTGCGCTTCGTCGAGCAGCTTAACGCCGTGCTCCACCACGCGCGTAGGCGTCCGCCCCGCGTCCCACATCAGCGCATTGAAAGGGGTCACGTGAACCAACAGCGTCTTCAAGTCGTCCACAGGGTGAACGGTATCGGTTGGGTGGCATTGAGGCGGATCGTGTTCGAGGTAGATGCGCGGAAGCGTCTGGTGTATCGCCGGTAGCGTCACGTCGCGTGTATTCCACTCGCTGCGTGATTGAAACAGCACGGCGTCGAATCGCATTTGCGGAAGGCACGCCAGCGGCGCGTCATGGACGTTGTCGCCCCACGGCAGATTGCCACTGCGACCGCTGTGGTGCAACGAACGCGACTCGTCCTTGAGGAGATAGAAGTCGTGCGGAACTTGGCTCAGGTAGTAGAGGTAGTTACCGTGGACATGCCAAGTCAGGATGCGCAATCGGCGTCCGGTTCGAGATGCAAATGGCGCGCTCACAAAGGTCCGATCACACGAGCGCGTTCACCAGAAAAGCACCCGAAAACGAATGGCCCCGCGCAGTCGCCAGTAGACCGAGAGAAAAGGAATGATGGCGGAGGTCACCAACATTTCCACCACGTGCGTCACGCTGAGCCTGGTGTGCCAAAGCCGTCGCAGCGCGAAGTGCAACCAAAAGGCGATCAAGAGGACGCCAGCGCTGGCGGCGGCCGCGGGCGAGCCGGCCCAGAGCAGCGACGGCACTGCCATGGTCAGCCCGACGATCAGGTAGTAGTTGTACGGCGGTATTGGCCGGATGCGGTTTCGGTAGAGCTGCGGATGCTTTTTGTAGAGCAACGCGTCGAAAAATGCGTTGCGCTGCTGCCGCAGGCAGACGCCCCATCGCTCCGGCCGCACTGGATGCGACACGATGGCCAAGCGGCAAACGCCCACGGGCCCGACCTCGTTCATCAGGCGAAAGTGCAAATCCGAGTCCTCGCGCCACGCCCGTGAAAAGCGCTCGTCAAAACCACCGACGCGGGCCAATGCGGTCCTGCGGACGAAGGCGTTGGCGGTGGCAAATTGGGCGGCTTCCAGCCCGATCGTCATCAACTCATGGTCGGTCGGCCGACCGGCCTGCAACCTTGGCACCGTGATGCGGCCGCAAAGCGCTGACCACTCGCCGTGGCGACGCAGCGCCGCATGGCCTTCACCAAGCCAGCCCGGTTCCGGCACCGTGTCGTCGTCTGTGAAGGCCACAATCGCACCACGCGCTGCCCGCCATCCGCAGTTGCGCGCGACGGCCGGGCCGCGCCCCTTGAATGGGCGCAGATAGCGAAGCCGGGGGCCGTTCGGCGTCACCGCGCCGAGGGCCGCAATGAGCTCCCGCACCATCTCTTCGTGACCATCGTCAACGACGATGATCTCGTAGCGCTGCGGGTCAATGTTTTGAGCCAACACGGCGTCCAGACATCGTTTGAGCGATGCGATACGCCGGAACGTCGGAATCACCACCGACAAGCACGGCACAGGGTGCGAGCTGAGAGGCATCGACGGCGGGGTGCGTGTCATCAAAGCGTCGAGCGGCATGCTGTCACTCCGTCAGGTTGCAACCGATGGCGCTGGGCAAAGGATCCCGGCTGCGAGTTGTCAGGGCCAAGAGCTTTCGCGCATCGGCAGAACCATCATTTCCGGGATCACGGTGTCCTCCGGCTGGGTCAGCACAAAAAAGATGGCACGGGCGACGTGGAGCGGGTGTTGCAAGGTGTTGAGGTCGATGTCGGGGAAGCGATCGAGCAGAAATGGCGTGCGCATCCCGCCAGCCACGATGGCCGAGACCTTGATGCCGCGCGGGCGCAGTTCCGCGTGCAACGCATGGGACAAACCCAGCAAACCCCACTTGCTCGCGTGGTACGCACTCGCATTCGGCCAAGCACGTTTCGAGGCGGTCGAGGCGATGTTGACGATGTGTCCAGCGGTGCGCCGCGACGGGTTACGCGTCATCGCGGCGGCGACGTGCTGCGCCATCAAAAACGGCCCGGTGAGGTTGGTCCGAATCACGCGTTCCCAGTCGGCGCCCGACAACTCGCCGATCGGCGCAGTGACATCAATGGCTGCGCTGTTGACGAGCACGTCAACGCCGCCGTAGTGCGTGCACACCGCATCCACCAGACGCTTGACATCCGCCTCAATGCCTACATCAACCTCCATGGGGTGCGCGTCAATGCCCTGCTGGGACAGCACCGCAGCGTGCGCTCGCGCTGCCTCGAACTTCAAGTCGGCCAGGACCACCCGCGCACCGGCCTGGCCGAGAACCAACGCCGTTTCGGCACCAAGCCCGCTTGCCGCACCCGTCACGATTACCGTGCGGTCGATCAGCGGCGAGCCAGCCACGAACGTCGATGGCTGCGGTGACGTAGCACTGGCCGACATCACTCACCACCACGCGAGGCGCGCGGGTGCCGCACGCGTTCAAACAGGAGCCCTGTCATGAATGCAATGGCGAGCGCACTGAGAGGATGTGCGCGCACTTCAGCGCGAGCATTTTTCATCAGCCTGTCCTGACGTTGCACTGTGGCATCGACAGCGCTGCCGAGACGCTCGACCATCCGCCGCATGGGCGCGGCGTCCGTGCCTACACGGGTTTTGGGCGAAGCACCGCCGATGGCCACCGATTCATCATCGGGAGCCGCGCCTGCTTGCGCGATTCTTTCGGCGGGTTCGCTCAGGGTTTCGGCGTCGGTACCCGCGTCGGTATCGGCGTCGGTACCGGCGTCGGTCAAAGCGCCCGGTGTTGTTTTGAATGGTGTGGTGGATGGGAGCGAATTCATTGGGCATCTCCTTCAAGGTCATGCTGCGCATCGCGCGCATGAGGTTTGCGGCAATTGCTTCCGCAGGCATCAAACCAGTGGCGGATCGGTTTCTCGTTCGTAAATGCGGTGGCGGGCGAGTGCGTCGATGAAGGCGGCTAACGCATCGGCGGTGTTGCCCGGTGAAATCACGATGCCCGGATCGGGGCGACCGTTCTTCAGCTGCGTGGGGATGGCCGCGGTCTCCAGCAAACGGGTGGCCTCGCCGAGTACCAACATGGGCTTGCAGTGCCGGTATTGGTCTTTGATGAACTCCAGCGTTTGCCCAACCTTGGCCAGCGTCGTCGTGGCGGCAGCGCCGTCTGGCAACACCATTGCATCCCACAGCACCGAAGGTGCAGTTTCAAACGTCACCTCTGCATGGACCGGCTCGCCGATCGCCGGCATGACTTGCCCGAGCCGCGCGCCGACAAAGCGCGGTACGGCTTCGCGCTGAACCAGCATCGAATGCACTGTGCGCAGGCTGGAAGCGTCCAGGCCATCGGCAACCAGCAACGCGATGCGCCGCCCGCGGATGGTCTGATCCCCCGGTCGCGCCGTCAGCGACAGCGCTCGCGAAGCCTCGACTTCGCCCGTCGGCACCGCCAAGCCAAGCGCTCGCGGCTGCGCTTCAGGCACTGGCATACCCAGGCTGTCGGCGACTCTCTGAGCCAAGTCTTCAGACACATTGACCAGCATCGACAACACGCGCTCTCGAACGGCGGGCGTTTGTACCCGTGTCAGTTCAAAGCGAAACGCCGCAGCGATGTGGTTCTGCTCCGTGGGCGTTTGGCTGAGCCAAAACAGCCGCGCCTGCGCATAGTGCTCGGCAAATTTTTCGGGCTTGCCGCGGACTTTGTCTTCAGTGACCGGCGCGGGGAACGATACGAACCCCCGCATGCCCGCTTGGAAGGGGCAGCCACCAGCAAGCGAGTTCGGCTCATACGCCACGCGGCCACGCGCGATGGCTTGCCGGTGCAGGCCATCGCGCTGGTTGTTGTGCACTTGGGCGATTGGGGCATTGATTGGGAGCTCATGGAAGTTCGGACCGCCGAGCCGCAAGAGCTGGGTGTCGAGGTACGAATGGTTGCGCCCCTGCAGCAGCGGGTCATTGCTGAAATCGATGCCGGGCACCACGTGGTGGGTGCAGAAGGCGACCTGTTCGGTCTCTGCAAAGAAGTTGTCAGGGTTGCGATTGAGCACCATGCGGCCGACCGGCAGGATTGGCACGAGCTCCTCGGGGATCAACTTGGTTGGGTCGAGCACATCAAAGCTGAAGCCGTCCGCCTGCGCCTCGCTGAAGATCTGCAGACCGAGTTCGTACTCCGGATAGACGCCGGCTTCGATGGACTCCCAGAGATCGCGACGGTGAAAGTCGGCATCGGCCCCGGCAATCTTCACGGCTTCGTCCCAAACCAGCGAATGCGTGCCCGCAACCGGCGTCCAGTGGAACTTGCAAAACAGCGATTCGCCGTCTGCGTCGACGAGCCGAAAGGTGTGCACGCCGAAGCCCTGCATCATGCGGTAGCTGCGCGGCAACGCGCGATCCGACATGATCCACATCAGCATGTGAGCCGACTCCGGCATCAGCGACGCGAAGTCCCAGAACGTGTCGTGCGCGGTCGAGGCCTGCGGCATCGCGTTGTTCGGCTCGGGCTTGAGCGAATGCACGAGGTCTGGAAACTTCATCGCGTCTTGAATGAAGAACACCGGGATGTTGTTTCCCACCAGATCCCAGTTGCCTTCCTCGGTATAAAACTTGACGGCGAAACCCCGTACATCGCGCGCTGTGTCGGCAGAGCCCCGCTCACCGCCAACCGTCGAGAAGCGCACAAAGACGGGCGTACGCTTGCCGTCACTGCGAAACGGCGCGGCGCGGGTGAACCGGGTCAAGGCTGAGTAGCATTCAAAGTAACCGTGCGCTGCCGAGCCGCGCGCATGCACGACCCGCTCGGGAATACGTTCATGGTCGAAGTGCGTGATCTTCTCGCGCAGGATGAAGTCTTCGAGCAGTCCGGGGCCCCGCAAGCCGGCCTTCAACGAATTTTGGTTGTCCGCCACCATGACGCCTTGGTTGGTGGTCAGCGCCTGGCCCGACGAATCGACCCGCGCGCGGTCTAGGGTTCCATTGGTTGGGTTGCTGCCAAACGCAGGCGTGCCGCTGCCCAACTTGTCGGAGGCCGTGTCCTCGGTCACCGTGCTGCCGCTGGCCATCGGCTCGGTCGACGCGTGAACCAAACCACGCGCCGGTGCTTGGCCGTTCTCCAGTCCGTGTTCTGCATCTTTGCCAGCGTTGAACGGCATTGCCGCGGCAAGTGCCTGCGTGTCGACCATCTTTGCGCCGAGGCGGCGCAGCGATTCGGTTGGTAACGCCTGCGCGTCACCCGCCGACAGCGATGCCGTGCTGGGCCCGGCCAGGGTGGAAAGCAACGTGCCGACGACCTCCGAGACGTCGGATGCGGTACTGACCGGGGAAGGCGGCGTGGTGGAGGGCTTCGCTGTCATGGCTCAAGGTTTCCTGGTTGATGACCTCGGGGCGCGTGCTCACGCAGTGCGTCCTCTGGCATGTTGAGAAGCGGCTGGTGGCCACGCCTCAGCGCTGTGCCACCGCCGATGTGAGGTCAAGCGCGTGGGCAGTGTGCTCGGCCGGCATGGCCCGCTTGGCCACGAGCGAGAGGCGGCGCATCGGGCGTCGCATCGGCGTGGCGCGGGCCGCGCCGTAGACCTGGATCAAGGACGCGGTCACTTGCTCCCACGTGAAGCGCTCACGCACCCGCCGCGCACCAGCCCGACCCAAAGCTTGTGCAAGTGCCGGGTTGTCGTGGAGCAGCTCCAACCGGTGCGCGAGCGCCGTGGGATCGCGCGGCTTGACGAGGTAGCCGGTCACCTCGTCGACCACCGAATACTGGATGCCGCCGACCGCGCTGCCGATCACCGGCCGCCCGCAAGCCATCGCTTCCAGTGGCGTGATGCCGAAGGGCTCGTACCACGGCGTGCTGACAAACACGTCGGCCGCGACGTAGTAATCGCGAAGCGCCTCGGGCTGGCGGTGGCCGGTGAAAGTGACTCGATTCTCGATGCCGCATTGACTGGCCAGCGCGCGCAGTCGGCCAATTTCCGGCGTGACCTGTTCATCGGGGCCCGCCGCGTCGCCGCCAACGACGATCAAGCGGACACGCACATCCGGGCGCATCTTCGCCACCGCAAGGATGACGTTATCGATGCCCTTGCGCGGCACGATGCGGCCGAGCTGCAGCACGACGAACTCGTGTTCCGCCAAGCCAAGTCGTTGCCGCGCCTGACTTTGGGACCCCGGCGAAAACTGACTCAGATCGACGCCGCAAGGCACCGTGTCGATCCTCGACGCGACGCCGCCGTACAGCCGCATCAAGTCGCTCTTGTCCTGCGGGCATTCGGCGACGACACGTTCGGCCGTGTGGACCAGTTCGCGCTCGATGCCGATCCGGGCTTTCGGAAAACAGTCGGCGTCGCCCTGGTGTTCCCGCCTGACCAGTCCAAGGGCATGGAAAGTCACAACCAGTGGCAGCCGCAGTTGCTCGCGGAGCCTCAATCCCACCATGCCGGACATGAAGAAGTTGGCATGGACGATGTCGTACGGCACGCTGTGCCGCATCAACTTCATCGCCGATGCGCTGAATGCCGGCATGTGCGCTAACAGCGTTTCCTTCGGCAGGTGCGTCGCGGGCCCGGCATCGATGTGCAGCACCCGCATCCCCGGACAAATGTCGACTGCACCAGGCAGGTGAGGCGCATCTCGCCGGGTCAGCACATCGACATGGTGGCCGGCACGTGCCATGTGGCGCGCGACGTGCGCGACGTACACGTTTTGTCCACCCGCATCGGTACCGCCCAATGCGGCCAGCGGAGATGCGTGTTCGCTGATGAGCGCGATGCGCAGTGGCGTGTGTTCCATGTCGGCACTAGGTTGCGGCGTTGAGCGGTTTCGGCAATCGGCGTGCCTTGCGCGGGCGTGTTGGCTGCGCGAGCGAGCTGCGCAACGCGTTCGCTGCCGGCCCAGACAAGTTCCTTGTGAAGCGGCTTGCCGCCGAGCACCTGCGCGTGTGGATGTCGCTCGCCGCAAGCGCGCTGTCACCCGCTGGCTGGTTGCTGCCCCCGTACCGAGGCTGAGCGCCCCAGCACCTCGGCGCGCTGCCATCTCTCCACCCAGCCCATCAAGGTCGTGGGGTCGCGGCCGCGCAACATTCGCTCGAGCAAGGCTTGCCACGACCGTCGCAGCGTTGGGTCCAGCGCGTCCGACGGGTGCAGTTCAAGCCGCACCAACGCGCGGCGGCTCAGCCTCTTGGCCAGCGTGCTGTTCCAGGCCCGTGATGCCGTGCGCCGCCACGCTGTCTGACTGCTGTAGACGAGGCTCTGGCTGGATGTGAAGGTGCCTTCCGGTAAACGCCAGACGCGACCGATGGTGCAGGTGTAGTCGAAGCTGAAGCCGGCCAGAGCCCGCCAAGCACCTGGCCCGAGCAACCATGCCGGTGCGACGAACCCGTGCAAAGGCAAACCCATTTCCCGGAACCAATGCCAACCTGCCAACAGCCGTTGTTGGGCTTCAGCGCAAGACAGGTCGCAGAACTCGCCTTCGCCGCGCGTGTAGTGGCGGCGGCGAAGCGCATCAAGCCACCCCCGGGGTGTGCCGTCGTCCTGATGCGTGTAGCCGTGCAGCGCGATCTCGTCACCCTGGCTCGCTCGAGCGCGAAGCCAGGCTTCAAAGGCTGGCTGGCGAGGTCCGCAGTGATACCGCGGCACGGCAAGCAGGGTCAGCGGAAGCCGCGTGACGTCGTCGATTGCCGCGATCAACCGCCTGCACACCGCCCATGTGGCCGGCGCGGCATCGTGCACGACAACGCAGATGGTCGGCGGTGGGATGGCCAAGCACGTGGAATCAGTGACGTGTCGATCCATTCGGTTTGCCAGGGTCAGATGCTGCTGGTTCCGAGCAAACACGGTTCCCGAAGCGGCTGCCGTCGACCGCGCGCGCACTGCAATGTGGCGATCCATTGCGAGGGTGCGTTGCCACGGGCTCGGCTGGCATCGCACCTCCGTTGGCCCGGCTCACGGCGCGGCCCGCTTTGTTGTGTGCTGGGTACGGCGGTCAAGGCAGGCGACTTTGTCGCGGCCAGCGGCATGGCAGAAGTGGCGCCCGCATGCACCGATGCTGCCGTTGCACAAAAGCCGCTGCGTTGTAAATCTGTCTGCAAGATGTACCGCGTTCCGCAAGAAAAGCTTGGGGTGCACTGGTCTCCGACGCTGCGCGTGGCGGGAACGCGAAATGCCGCTGATCAGTGTCAAAACTGTCGCTCGAGGAGGCCGCATGAAAGCACTCTGTTGGCATGGCAAAAAGGATGTCCGCTACGAAACCGTGCCCGACCCGTCTATCGAGGACGCGGGCGACGCGATCATCAAAGTCAGCAGTTGTGCGATCTGTGGCTCCGACCTCCACCTCTTCGACGGGTTCATGCCGACGATGGAAGCCGGCGACATCCTCGGCCACGAGTTCATGGGCGAAGTCGTCGAAGTCGGGGCCGATGCGAAGCGGCTCAAAGTGGGCGATCGGGTTGTTGTGCCTTTCACCATCTGTTGCGGTGAGTGTGAGCAGTGCCGGCGCGGTAATTTTTCTGTGTGCGAACGGTCGAACCGGAACAAGTCGATGGCCGAGAAAGCGTTTGGCCATTCGACGGCCGGCTTGTTCGGCTATTCCCACCTGACTGGCGGCTATGCGGGTGGTCAAGCCGATTACGTGCGCGTGCCGCATGCCGATGTGACCTCGGTCGTCGTGCCGGACGGCCTCACCGACGAACAGGTGCTGTTCCTCGGCGACATCTTCCCGACCGGTTGGCAGGCGGCGGTGCAGTGCGACATTCAGGCCACCGACACCGTCGCCATATGGGGTGCCGGCCCGGTAGGCCAGTTCGCAGTCCGCAGCGCGATCCTGCTCGGCGCGCGGCAGGTGATCATGATCGACCGCGTACCCGAACGCTTGGCGATGGCCGAGGCGGGCGGTGCGATCGCGATCAATTTCGACGACGAAAGCGTCCTGGATCGACTGAAGGACCTGACGAACGGCAAAGGCCCGGAGAAGTGCATCGACGCTGTTGGGCTGGAAGCCCACGCAACCGGGTCCATTGATTCGGTGATCGATCGCGCCAAGCAAGCCGTGATGTTGGAGTCTGACCGGCCGCATGTGCTGCGCGAAATGATCTATGCGTGTCGGCCGGCGGGTACGCTGTCGGTGCCCGGTGTCTATGGCGGGCTGATCGACAAGCTGCCCTTCGGCGCCCTGATGAACAAAGGCCTGACCTTGCGCACCGGTCAGACCCACGTCAACCGTTGGACCGACGATCTCTTGCGCCGCATCGAAGAAGGCCAAATCGACCCATCGTTTGTCATCACCCACAGCGTTGGCCTGGATGCCGGACCCGAGATGTACAAGACTTTTCGCGATAAGGAGGACGGCTGCATCAAGGTCGTCTTGAAGCCATGATGCCGCCTGCCTCAACCCGGACCCCTCGCACTGGCGCGCCACCACGCGGCGTACCGCTGGCGCGGGCACTCGGCTGGTTCAACGTCGGCCTGGGCGTCGCGGCGATGCTGATGTCGCGTGGGGCTGTGGGCGCATCTGGCGCGTTTGGTCACTCCGGCGACGTCTCCGCACGGCGGTGGGCCGGCGTGCGAAAGTTCGCCACTGGCGTCGGTTTGCTGCTTGCGCGCGACCCGACGCCGTGGGTCTGGATGCGCATCGCCGCCGATTCAGTCGACCTGGCGGCACTGGCCAGCACGGCCGCAGAGCGCCCACGTGGCCGTGCAGCGACGTGCGCCGTCGCCGGCATCCTCGCGGTCGAGCTGAAGTGCGCAGCCACGCTCATGGCCGAGCGCGACGCGAGCCGTGAGCGCGTTCTCGAGTATGGCGAGCGCCGTGGCCTGCCCTTGCCGGCCAGCGAAATGCGTGGTGCGGCGCGGGATGACTTCATTCCGCCTGCCGACATGGTCACGCCGCTGGCTTTGCGGCCGTACGGCCTGCATTGAAAGCTGCCCCTCAAGCGCGTTGCACCCTTGCGGGCCGATGCTCAGCGGCTACCTCGCCCCCGCGGGCTCATTGCGATCGCTCGCAAACAGGCTGGCCCCGTCCAGGCCCACGAACACCAACACGGAGCCCGTAAAGCGGCTTGAGCAGCGCGCGAGCCGATGCAGCCCGCGACTGCGTTAAGACCTCCGCAACCGCCTCAAGCGAGGCAAGCACCTCCAAAGGCATGGTGACGGGTGACGACGCCAAACCGACGGCGTCGTGCTTCGACGCGCGGGCACGGCAATTGCCCTGAGGCTGACAGCGCGTGCGCAACTCTTTTCAAGCCCCCGAGCCACCTCAACCAGTCTGCAATCGCCGATGACGAACCGCTTCGCTGAATCGCGCTTTACCCCGGGCGCCGCAGTCGCTCTGGCGTCGGTCGCCTGGTTGCTGCCAGTGGCGATGAGCTTCCACGCCAATCCGGGTCCCGCGAATCCTTCGGTGCTGCTCTGGTACGCGTCGCTGAGGCAGCCGCGGTGGAAGCCGCCCGATGCGATGGTGCCGCTGGCTTGGACGGCGCTGCAGAGCGGCCTGGCCTGCGCCGCGTACCGTTTGCTGCGGGCCGCACCAAGCCGACCGCGGCGGCGGGCGTTGGCGAGCTTGGGGTACTGTGTGGTCATGATCGGCGGCTGGTCGCGCCTGTTTTTCAAGCAGCGCAACCTGCCCGTGTGTCTTGCCGCAGCGACAACGATGGTGGCCGCCGGCACTGTGTACACCTCAGCCGCTCGCAAAGTCGACGGGCCCGCCGCCGCTGCCGGCGCGCCTTTCGTCGCGTGGGTGAGCTTCGCCACGGCATTGACTTGGTCCATATGGCGTATGAACCGCTGAGTTGCAGTTCCAACGATGGCGCTACGTTTTGGGATGACATTCGATCGACATCGGCGTGCGGGTGAGGCAGCCGCGACAGCAGGGGCCGCCGCAACGCACTTTCGCTGCGGAGACGGCAAGCGGCCGGGGGGCGACGACAAGCCGGTCAAGGGCTTGTTGGGCCGCCGAACAGTCGGCGTGCAGTGAGCGTTTGTCGATCAGCGCGGGGCTCGCGCCCGACAGCTTGTCACTTGTAGCCTTCGCGCACGTTGTCCAGGGCGGCATCACCCTGAGCTTTGGCTTTTTCATGCGCGACGTTTTTTTGCCCCGGACTGCCGTTGCCTCCCAAGCGTTCGCCGGCGTGGGTGTCATCGGCCAGGGTGCCGAGGCTGCGGCCCGGGTTGTCGGGCTGTATCGGTGCGGCCCGGCGCGGCTTCGGCTTGAGTCTTGTGGGTTGCGGATCGCTCACGGCACTCCTCCCAGTTAAAACAGGTTGATCGGCTGCAGACAACGCTCAAACCGCGGCGTCGCCGGAGAAGGCGACCGATGACGACGCCGGCGTAGACAATGGCGATGACGAAGGAGGCAAGCGCGGTGAGGCTGAAGCCGCGCCGGCCACTGCGCCGGGCTGCGCGCAATAGCGGTCGTATTCTTCGGCATAGCGCGTCGTGAGGCGGGATTGAACAGCCGAGGGCACCTTGCCCAGCAGCTCGAGAAAACGGGTTCCCTCTTCCTCATAGACGTGGTGGGCGACGGCGCCCCGGATGTGCTCAAGCTTGTCGAGGTAGTCCTGGCTCATGGGGTCGAGGTCGTCGAGCGCTGCCATCTGTATCTTCGCGGCGCTTTGTTCCACATAGGCCATCTCCGCATGCCCCTTCTCGCCTGACAAGGCAAGTGCCGGGTAAATCACCGACTCTTCGGCGTTGGAGTGGCCGGTGAGCAGCACCGCCAGCTGTTTCTGCGCCGCTCGGCGCTCGTCGGTGCCCGCGGCCTGCTTGACGCGGGAGAAGGCCTCTTCGATGCCGAGGTGGTGGTTCAACACCATCTCCAACCAGGTGCCAGGGGCTGCGGCGGCCCGGGCCTTGCTCCTCGCTTCGCGTCGCGCTTCATCGCTTTCCGGGGGTGTGACGGCGGCAATCACCTTGTCGACAATGCTCATGATTTCTCCTAGAGGTTGGGCTCAGATCATCGGCAAACGGTGTTCCTGTAGTTCATGGGGCGACGCCGACATGACCGACGCAGTGAACGAGGCCGTCGGTTTCGTCCGGAACCGGCAATTTGCCACCGGCGGCAAGTGCCACGTCGACCGGACAAGCGCAGATCAGCGCCATCCGCATCGCTGCGAAAGCCGGTGCGAAAGTCGTCTGCAACTGCCGTTTGCCGATTTAACGAGACGCACCGCCGAATGATCTTGTAGCCTTTCACGCCGCCGCAGCCTCACAGCCCTGCAACGCGACAAGCGAATCGCCATGGTGCTTCGCCGGGCACTGCGCTGCGGCGTCGAACCGCCTCGCCCTTGGTGCCAAATGTCTGCCCAAATCAAGCGCCGGCGCCTCAGTTTGAGCGCAAGACGATCGGCGGCTAATCCGCTGGAGCAGGTATTTGGCTTGCCCCTGCTTGAAAGTCGCCCGGGCGCGGCGCTGGTCATGGCGTCGACCCCACTGGGCTGTAGCGTTGAGTTGAAGTCCGCGCGCTCCAGCCATGCCCGATCTGCTTGAGTTCTTCGGGGCGAATACTTGCAGGTGAACATTGCCCTGCGCCAAGCCGACGACGCCGCTCAGGCAGCTGGCACAGAGGTTGGCGTCGTCGGCGCAGCACGCCGGGCGGTTAAAGACCCGGCACCGGCAATCGACGCACTGGCGCCATGACCTTGTCGGCCAAATCAGGGCTTCGGTGCCGATGAGGGCCCAGACTGCGCGCCGGCTTTAGCCGGCTTTCTTGTTGCGATGTTGGCCGAGGAAGCCGCGGCGTCGGCAGGCGGCTTGCCGGCTTTGTCGGTTGGCGTCCCACCGGCTGGCTGCGATGCGGCGCGCGTTGTTGCGGGCGCAGACGCACCGCTCACGGCACTTGCCGGTTCGACGGCCACAGATGCCATCCCGATGGCGGCCAACAGCAAGCCGAGTGAACAGGGAACAATCAATTGCATGCTGATTCCTTTTGGAAGAACGGGTTGTCTCATAGGGCAATCCGCATGCCGGAGTACACCAACTTTGACTTGATGCAACGCGGGTTTCTGCATTCGGAACGATGAGTTTGGGCTTGGCCGACGCCGTGCTGGCGACGGCGGCAACAAACCGCAGCTTGTTCTGAAAACGGTGCCAACGTGTTCCGCTACCGCGCTGGCCTCCGAGGTAATAGCGCCGTTGAGCGTCAGACCCAGCAACACACAGAATGAACAGAAGAGCGACGTCGTGTCGCAAGTGGTCGACAAGGTGCTGGAGCGGTTCACGGTTGCGTAGCCCAGTTGAGATGGTTGCCTTTTTGAACGGGGGAAGGCGCAGCAGCGCGGCGTGGAGACTGGATGCCCTCGGACTCACCGGTAGCCAAATCCGATGCTGACCGGCACCGGCCAGGACCCCCGTCCAACAGTGCATGAACACGCTCCGGAATGGCATCGCGGGTTCACGGCGAGGCGTCCCGACTGGAGATGGTCGCCGCTGGCGCACGCGCGCTTGCCTGCTGCGGCGGGAGCAGAGCGAGGTGGGGGCGGTGGCAGGACCGGGCGCATCGCGGGATTCAAGGCACCGGCTCGCGCAAGTCCTCAGCAACGCCGGATCCCTTCGCCGGGGACGACACGCGTTCGGCAAATGCCTCGCCGTGTGGAGTTCGACAGTGGCGCTTCATCGCCCCCCTTCACTTCGAGCCTGTCATCGATTCGGCAGGCGGGCGCCCTGCAGCCTGATCGCCGGCTTGATGAACGCTTTTCAGGGGAGAGCATGGTTGCTTCATCCCCCTCAACCCGGAGAAGGAGCCTGCAATGGCGAGTGCAATGGAGAACGTGGCGGCGAACGGCCAGGCCGGTTCTGTCGCAGGGGTGCAGGGCGGCGCGCTTGCGGTGCCCACACTGCTGGGCCGCACCGCACCCCGCATCCCGGTGGCCGGTCGCATTCGTGCCGGCATCAAGGTGCTGACGCGCCGCGCGGCCGAGAACGAACGCGTGCGCGCCATCTACGAACGCGGCGTCGAGCAGGGCAAGCGCTTCGACACCATCGAGCGGGAGATTGCCGACGCCATGCCGGACCTCAAGAACCCGCTCACGCCGAAGAACGTCCCTTACTTCACGGTGCGGGGCGAGGACTTCCCGAACCCGGAGATCGCGCGGCAGATCACGGACCTGTTCGGGGAAGACCGCGGCGACGGGGTGAAGCGGCTGTACCGCTTTCCGGTGGTCTTCCCGGCCGATGCGTGGCAGTCGGTGATGCCGCATGAACTGGTGGCGTGGACGGCCAACGAGCGGCGCTTCTGGTCAGAGTACGCCCCTGACGGCCAGACCCGCTACTGCATGACACACGCCCCCGTGCCCGTGGCCAGCGGCACCCGCCGCGCCATCCGCGTCTGGGGCGGTCGCAAGACCATGCGCCGCGCCGACAACGGCGGCCTGTGCGATCCCGAGTCCTGCGCCGAGTACCAGGACCGCAAGTGCAACCTGTCGGGGCGGTTCATCTTCTTCATCCCCGGGATCAAGTCGATCAGCGCCTTCGAGCTGCCGACCAACAGCTTCTACGCGATGAACGCCGCGATCCAGAAGTTCCAGACCATCGGCTTCATGCGGGGCGGCCGCATCTCCGGCTTCCTGGACGGCAGGCACACGCCGTTCTACCTGACCAAGCGGCTGGTCGAGGTGCCCAGGATCGACGAGGCGGGTCGGCCGGTGCGCACCTCGCAGTGGCTGATCGAACTCGAAGCGCCGGTCGACGTGGCGGCGCTGCTTCGGCCCGATGACGGTCTGGACGGTGCCGAAGCGCGGGCTGCCGAGGCGCTGAACGTGCTCGAGGGCGGGCCTGCGGACCGCCGCTTCGCTGGCGGATCGGTGGTCGGCGACGACGGCGTGATCGACGCGTCCGCCTCTTCGCCTCGGGCTGCACCGGCGCACGGACCGGCACCCGAACGCGCCGCGGCGCCGGCCTCGCACGGCGGTTCCGGCAGGGCAGTCATGCCGGCCCGCAGCGCCCGGCCTGCAGCGCAGCGCGAGGAAGCGAGCAACGGCGACGACGGGGTGGCAAGGGTGGCGCAGGCCGCCGCGGCGCTGGGCGTCGTGGCCGAGCGCTTCGAGCGCTACGCCAACCAGCGCTGGGGCCGCGGCTGGAAGCTGAACGCCAACGGCCGCAAGCGGGCACTCGACGAAGTCGCCGGATTCGCCGGCGACGGCGAGGGGTTCCGCGCCAAGGTCGATGCCGAGCTCGATGTCTTCAGCTGAATCCGGAGGGTGCCGCCTTGATCGGGCGTGGCGGCGCGCGACGATGGCAACACGTCCGAACCCGATCGACGCTACAGCGAGGTGACGCCATGATCCGGATCACGCAATTCTCCGACCTGCACTACAGCGAGAAGAACCTGGCCGAGGCCGACCGCTGCTTCGGCTTCGCGGTGGACGAAGCGATCCGGCGCGGCGCCGAGGTCGCGGTCATCTCGGGCGACTCGACCGACCACGCGCTCGACCTGCACAGCCCGGCGGTCGAACGCCTGACACGGCAGGTGCGCCGGCTGGCCGATCACTGTCCGGTGCTGATGCTGCAGGGCACGTTCTCGCACGAGCCACCGGGCACGCTGGCGATCTTCCGCCTGCTCGGGGGCCGGTTCGGCGTGCACGTGGCCGATCGCATCGGCCAGGTCGCGCTGCATCAGGATCGCACCTGGCGCGGCTCGCATGGCTGGCGCTTCGACGGTGCGCAGGACCGGTTGCCCGACGGCGCACGGGTCTTGTTCACCTGCGTGCCGACGGTCAACAAGGCGACGGTTGCTGCCAGCGTCGGCGCGGCGGACGCGGGGGTCGCGCTCGGCCAGGAACTGGCGACGCTGTTGGCAGGTTTCGCAGCGAGCAACCAGGCAGCACGGGACGCGCTGGTGCCAACCGTCGGCGTGTCCCACGGCACGGTCACCGGCTGCATCACCGAGCACGATGTTCCGATGGCCGGCTTGGACCACGAATTCACGTCGGGTGCGCTGTTCTCGGCGCAGACCCAGGCCTTCCTGCTGGGGCACATCCACCGTCACCAGCACTGGGAGGAGGGCGGGCGCGTCGTGGCGTATGCAGGGTCGATCGGCCGCTTCCACCATGGCGAGGTCGGCGACAAGGGATTCCTGCTGTGGCAGGTCGGCGCTTCCGCGGTGACGTTCGAACTGGTGCCCACGCCTTCCCGGCGGACTGTCGACCTGTTCTTCGAGGGCAAGCCCGACCTGGCACGGATCGAGTCGGCGGCGGCTGGCGGTGACCTGGAAGGTGCCTGGGTTCGCGTGCGCTGGACGGTCGCCGACGAGGAACGGCACGAGGTCGACCGCGAGGCCATCCAGCGTGCGCTGGCAGGTGCGGCAGGCGTGCAACTGGAAGGGCGAATCGTGCCGATCGTGCGCAGTCGGGCAAAAGGCATCTCGCGCTGCCTCAACCTGAGCGACAAGCTGCGTGCGTGGGCAGGCGTCACCGGCACCCGGGTCGAGCCGCTGCTGGCGTACCTGGAGCGCCTCTCGCACCAGACGCCCGAGCAGATCGCCGGTGAGGTGCTGACGCGGCGTCCTCTGGCGGAAGTTCCGGACCCCTTGTCGCGGGCGGACAGGCCGGACGATTGCGCCACGCAACCCAGAGCGGTCGCGGGCGGTGCAGCAGCCGAGTTGGAGCTGTTTTGAGCCGTTGGCATTCCAGACCATCGAGCAGGCAGCCCGGAGTCTTCCCTGGCCACAACGGCAGCGCTTTCGAACCGATGAGCGCTGCTATGACCCGGAGAAGGACGTGCCGTTCTTGTGCACGAACCTGCAGGCTTGGAACTCATCATGTCGATGTCGGAGCAAGTGGTGAGGTCGTTCGGATTGCGCGAGCCCACTTCCAGGTACACGGCGATCGCGGATGACTGGTTGATCAGGTGGTGGGCGTTGCCGGTGCCTTTCGGGAAGGCCGCGCAATCGCCGGCGCGCAACAGCGTCTCACCGCCGTCCTCGACGAGCGTCACTTCACCTTCAAGCCGATAGACGAACTCGTCCTCGTCGCTGTGCCAGTGGCGCTGGCTGGACCAAGCGCCCGGCGGCAGGGTCATCAAGTTGACGCCGAAGTCGCGAAGCCCACCGGCTTCGCCCAGGCGACGGCGGGTGCGCGCACTGCAGGGTTCATCGAACGGCTTTGGATCGCCCGATCCTTGGCGTGCCGGTACGGCGGTGACGTCGATCCTGGGCATGCAGTACTCCTTCTTTCCGTGCCGCCCGCTACTCGGCAAGCGGCAGCGAGACAACGACCGTCGTGCCCTTGCCGGCACGCGACTGCAGTTCGATGCGGCCGCCGAGCTTGGTGACGAGCGACTTGACGATGGCCAGGCCGAGGCCCAGACCATTTCTTCGGGTCGGCGACTGCGCCGCCTTGAAGAAGGGCTCGAAGACGCGGTCCTGGACATCTTCCGGGATACCGATGCCCGTGTCCGCCACGACGATCAGCAGTTCGCGCGGCCCGCTCGGCGGCGAGCGGACTTCGGCTGCGACACTGACCGCGCCCGTGGCGGTGTACTTGACGGCGTTGCCGACGAGGTTCTCAACGATCTGGCGGACCTTGCCGAGGTCCAGCAGCAGTTCCACGTCGTGCGCTGCAAGCTTGAGGGCGAGTCCCTTCGCGCCGGCGGTCGACGCGTGAAGGTTGACGATGTCGCCGACGACAGTGGCCAACTGTGCGCGCTGCAGCCGATCGTCGGCGCGCCAGGACTGGCTGCGCGCGTAGTCGGCGATTCCCTGCATCTGGTGCGCCATCAGGTCCGCGGCGGCGTGAAGCCGACGCAGGGTCAGGTGCAGCTCCGGGCTGTCGGCGAGTCGGTGTCCCAGGAACTCGACATCCGCCATGATGATCTGGGCAGGCGTGCGAATCTCATGGCCGACCTTGGCCATGAAGATCTGGTGGCGCTCGGTGGCCATCAGTTCGGCATTGCGCGCCGCTGACGCCGCCTCCACCAACATCGCCTGCTCGCGTTCGATCGCTTGGTGGCGCAATTGGTCAGTGACCTGGTGCGTGCGCAGCAGCTTGCGCGTCGTGCGTCGCACCTGGTCGGAGATCCGATACGCCGCCACGGCGTAGAGCACCAGCAGGAAAGCGGTCACCCAGAGGTGCTCGACCTCGATGAAGACGGTGGCAACCAGGAAGGACGCGAATTGCACGCCTGCCAGCACCCAGAAACCGCGGTGCGACCCCGGCAACAGGTACATCGATCCGACACTCATGGAGCCGAGGGCGCACAGCGCGTAAGTGACCGCATGCCCCTTGTCGGTGATGGCCGGATACACGACCAAGGACGCTGGCGCCCAGAAGCCGCTGACCAAGTAGGCGTTGCGGTCCAGTGCGGCATGGAAGCGCCGCTCCAGATCCTCGCTCGGCAGAATGTCGACACCAGCCATGCCGGCGATCGACCAGCGCCAGAACGCAGTGGCCAATCCCGTGAGGGTCAGCGCCAGCGCGAGCAGTCTCGAATCTGCGAACCGCCAGGCCAGCCATCCGACATAGAGCGTGGCGAAGCCGAGCGCCACCGAACTCAACTTCGCGTTGTTGGCGGTTGCGCGCAACAGGCTGCGGCGTAGCCGCGCCTCGCTCTCGTTTTGCGCGGCATGGCTGTCGCCGCTTTCCCGCCCGACCTCCTTGCTGCCCGCCGAGGAGGCGGGTTCAAGGTCGCGCGAACTCACATCGCCCACCTTTTTGGCGAGATGGGGCTCTTGTCGATGGCGCACCGCACCGCAAACATCCGCCACCTGACCCGCGCACATGTCGCGAAGCCGGCGGTTGACGCCCGGATCGTTGGCGAGAGACTCATGAGCATGGCTGGCCTCGCTGCGCAGCGTACCGTGGAAAGGGGAATTGCAATGGGCGACCCAAAATATGGCGAGCAGCCGCACGCGGCGCGCGGCTACTGCCCTCTCGTTCTGACGCTGACCGGCTTCAAAGGCATCCGAAGCGGGCTCGGCCGCGACACCCTTCGGCTCGATGTCGAGGCACTGGCCGGCGACGCAACCCTGGTGGCCTTCGCAGGCGCCAATGGGCGTGGCAAGACGACGGTGATGGACAACCTCCATCCCTACCTCGTCATGCCCTCTCGCGCTGGGGCCGACGGTCTCGGTGCGTTCTCGTACTACGACCACGTCTTCCTACCGGAAAGCCAGAAGGAACTGACCTGGGAGCACCGGGGGCACCGCTACAAATCGCAGCTGGTGTTTCGCATCAATGGCAAGCGCAAAACCGAGGCCTTCCTGTTCGAGCAGTCCGGCAGCCACTGGAAGCCGGTGGTGCTCGCCGACGGCACCGTCAGCGACGGCAAGGTCGACATCTACGCGCAGGCCGTGCGTGAACTGCTTGGCCCGCCGGAGACCTTCTTCACGTCGGTGTTCTCCGCCCAGGGCAAGCGGCCGCTGTCGTCCTACCGGAACGGCGAGATCAAGGGCCTGCTGGCCGATCTGCTGGGCCTGGACCAGGTCCGGGAGCAGGGTGAGCGGGCTGCGGAAACGGCGAGGCTGTTGAAGAATGGGCTGGCGCTGATCCGGCAAGCGCAGGCCGGCGCGGCGGCCGACATCGCGCGTCTGGCTGGCGAACTGAACGCACTTGGCGATCCCGAGGCAGCCCTCTCAAGGGCGATCACGCAACGAGACGCCGCGGCGCGAGCACTGGATGCCGCCCGTGCTGCCGAGGCAACTGTGCTCGCGGACTCACAGGCGGCAGCGGAAACCGACAAACGACGTACCGAACTTGCCGCCGAATGCGACAGGGCTGCAGTCGGCGCCAGGGAGGCACTCCAGCGGCTTGCGGAGGAAGTCGCTCGACTGGACGTCAAGGCCGGCGCACTGGCACAGCGGGCCACAGCCAGGACGCGCCAACATGCCGAACAGCGGGAACGGCTCACCCGACAGCGCGATGCACTCCGACAGTCGTGCACTGGAGCAGGCCGGGTCGCATGGGCATCGCGCAGGCTGATGGCGGCCGAACGGGCGGTGCAGCTGCGCACCGAGCGGGCGACGGCCGCCCAAGGGCTCGCCGACGAGGCGGACCGGCTTCGCGGCAAGGTGAGGCTGCTGACCCAGCAGATTGACGGCATCGAGCGCGAGGCCGGTCAAGTGTCGCTGCGGCATGCGGACTTGCAGCGGCGCTTGGGTCTTGTCTCGGAAGTGCCTTGCGTCGGGACCGACCTGCAGGGCCGTTGCAAGCTGCTCGGTGACGCGAGGGACGCGCAGGCCATGCTGCCCGCCGTCGATGGCCAGATCGCCGTGCTGCGTGAGCGCCAACGCGCTGCAGAGGCGGAGCGTGCTGGTCTGGCCGAAGAGCTGCGCCCGCTGGCCGGGGTCACGGAGCGGCGGAACGAAGCCGAACGACGACTCGAACAGGCCAACACACGTGCGACGCGCCTGGCGCGGCTGGCGGCACGAGAAGGCGAAATGCGCCAGGCGCAGGCAGCACTCACGGCAGTCGAGGCGGACCTGAGGTCGCTGCCCGACGACCCGCAGGCCGAGACCGACGAGGAAGCGGCCGAGCGGGCCGACATCAAGGCAGCGCGCGCCCGAGTGGCTGCAGAGCGCGATCGTCTGGGCACCGAACGCGATGCGTCGATCAGCCGGATCGAGATCGCCGTCGCGGCCTTGCCTCCCGCCTTCGACAGCGGTCGGCTCGAACTGGCGCGGCACGCTTGCATGGCGGCCGAGGCCGGACTGCGCAATGCCGAGCAGGCTCACCTCGCGGCAGTTCGCATTCAGGAGCGCAGGGCGGCGCTCCAGGCGCAGCATGCGCAGGCCCGTAGCGAAGCGGTCGCAAACGACGCGCGCGCAACGGATGTCGAATCCGAGTTGAGTGGCTGGACGCTGCTGGCCCGGTGCCTGAGCAACGACGGCGTGATCGCGCTGGACATCGACGACGCCGGACCAACGCTCGCCGGTCTGGCCAATGAGCTCCTGCTGGCCTGCTACGGGCGTCGCTTCACGCTGGAAATCCGCACCCAGGTGGCGACTGCCAAGGGCGAGATGCGCGAAGGCTTCGACATCGTCGTTCACGACGGCGAAGGTGGCGAGTCCAAGAGCGTGGCCCTGCTGAGTGGCGGCGAAAGGCTCTGGATCAACGAGTGCCTGACCCGCGCGATCGCGCTCTACCTGGCCGGCAACGCAGGCCGCGAGTACGGCACCCTGTTCTGTGACGAGGCCGACGGTCCGCTCGACCCGGATCGCAAGCGCATGTTCATGGCCATGAAGCGCGAGGTGATCCGGCTCGGCGGCTATCAGCGCGAGTTCTTCGTCTCGCAGACGCCTGAACTCACGGCGATGGCGGACAAGGTCATCGACCTGGACAGCTTCGCGCTGGCGCAGCAGGCGGCGACGTGACCGGCGCCCGTGGTGCGGAGGCGATGGTCGGCTTGCTGCTGAAGTCCCCAGAGGATCGGACGCGCGCACCCACGCGTGCTTGCCAAGGCGAGCGCGCGAAATCCGGGTGGTCATTGCCCTTGTCCGAACGCATACCTGTCGAAGTCTTCACGGCCTCCTACAGTGGAGTCGTGAGCGGCCGGTCCAGTGACGAAAGCCGCGCAGTGATCCGCATGCCGTGATGGCCGCAGACCAGTCGCAACACTGGCCTTGCCGCCCGCCACCTGAGCCGCGCCATGGGCGGTGTCGATTTATTCCCTCCTCAAGCCTCCGCCAGCCGATCCGCCCGCACGACGGTCGGCATGATGAACATGACCTTGCGCAGCGAGGCCTGCGGCCCATGCGCCTGGAGCCGGAAGTGCCCGCGCCGCCAGTGTGCCGACAGCTGCCCGTGCGCACCCAGCTGCCCCGCGTGCTCGCCCGCCCAATCGGCCACGCTGGCCGGGCCGACGATGCAGCGGTCATAGAGTTGCTCGACCTCCGCCATGCGCGCCTCGCGTTTGCGCCGGCCCAGGCCCGGCCATTCTTTGGGTGCGTCGGTGAAGGCTTGTGTTTGCCGAAGCGTTGCGTCATCCAGGTTCAGGTAGAGCAACACCTTCACCGTGTAGTCGAGCACGAGCTTCCAGTTGGCCACCAGCGCGTCGACCTCCTCGCCCTTGAACCCCACCGGGTTCGGGTCGCGCCGCGCAGCCTCTGCCGCGCGGCTCAAGCTGGCCGCCAGCGTCGAGGCTTCGTCCTTCACCGGCATCGTCAACTCGTCGGCCGTGAAGCCGCTGGGGTCCGGCCGCAGTGCGAGCAGCGTGAAGGCCCGTGTGGCGGGCGCCTGCACTTCTGCCGCGTCGTGCGAGAAGACCATGATCGCGCTCGCGTTGGCGCAGTGGTGGCGCTGCTGCCACGGCGGGATGATGCACAGCGTGCGCAGCTGTCGCACGTATGAAACAGTAGTTCCGGCTTGGCGGGCTGTCAACAGGAAATGGCGGCGCGACTGTCGGCGCGACACCTGGACCCGCGCTGTCCCCCGGTTTCCAGGCCCGAAACGACGGGATTTCTGCTGGCGCAGGCTCGTGCCGGTGAGGAAGATCGAAACCATTTCACCACCCGCACCCGCAGGGAGACCCGGCATGAGCAAGATCCAACTGGCGGTGATGGACACGGGTGAGGCGAACCGCCGCATCCTGAACAAGGACGAATACCGGGCGGACTTCCGGCGTGTCGAAGCGGCCTCGCTGAAGCGCAAGACCCGGCTCGCCAGTGCCGATGGCAAGCGCATGTTCGCCCGCTGCTTCTACAGCTTCCAAGCGAGCCTGTACTTCGTGTCAGCGCTCGGCCGCACCAAGGTTCCGCACGAGTACGTTGAGAAGATCGAGCAAGCTGTGCGCAACAAGATGGACGAGGGCACCAAGGAACTCAACCAGGCCATCGATGGCGCCGAACTGCTCTTCAAGAACCACAGCATCGAGACGGTGGCGACCTACGACACCGTGCCGCTGGAAGTCGAGGTGGGCATCACGTCGGCCCTCGGACGTCGCTACTTCGAACTGATCCACAAACTGGACCAGTTGATGCCGCTGCTGCAGACCCTCGAGATCGAGGAGGTGATCACCGAGAAGCAGGTTGAGCAGCAGCGGTCGAGGTTCAAGCGGATCGTCCTTGCGATGTCGTCGATGATGCGCAACTTCGCGATGGGTTGCCGGCGACGGATGAACGAAGTTGATGCCAGGAAAGACGAGCCCGAGGCAAGAAGGGCCAGGCCGACCGTCGACAGCGGCGCAGCTGCCGGAATTGGCCATGTCGATGGTGACCCGGCCGAGAGTGCCACCGTTGCCGCGTCTGAAGGCGAGGGTACTCCCGCGGTGCAGGTGACCGGCGAAGTCTTTGATTTATAAGCAACGCGTGTCCGCGGCCGTTCGCTGCTTTTCGCCGATACCGGCCTGTCACGCCGGTATTCCCGCGGAGTCGCCGATACCGGCGAGCGCTTGACCACGCGGCATGCCGTGATCGGGGACGATGAGGTCAAGCAGCATCTGGTGAGCTGGCGCGGCGGACTTGGCGATGAAGAGACAAGAGATGAGGAAGAGGAAGAGGAAAAGCGACGAGCGTCATGGAGTCTCCACTCCAAGGCTCTTCAGGCCGCGCCAGCGCACCACGTCCTTCTCGACCTGCTTGAGCTCTTGCGGGGTGGGGAAGTGGCGATGCAGTTCCTCGGGCTTGATGTGCGTGTAGCGCTTGAGCTGCGCCCAGTTGGTGTGGCCTGACACGATGGCCACTTCCTCGATGCGCAGGCCGCGCCAGAACAACATCGTGATGCCGGTGTGGCGCAGGTCATGAAAGCGCAGGTCCTTGATGCTCGGCATGCCGGTCTCGGCGATGCGGTCGCGTATGCGCTCAAACGCGGCCGTGACCGACTCGCTGTTGTACGGGAAGATACATTCGCCGAGCTTCGGAGTCTGGTCGATGATGTCCCAGGCCGGCCCGAGGAGCGGAACGACTTGGTCGTTGCCGGCCTTGCGTCGCGGGTGCTTGACGTCGCGGATGGTGATCGTGCGTTGCTTCGGTTTGACGTCTGCCCACCGGATGCGGCAAAGCTCGCTAACGCGACGCGGCAGCGCCAGCGCGATCTTGTACATGCGCACCATGTCGATCTCGGTCTGTGGCATCAGGTTACGCAGATGGAACTGCTCAAGCAGCGCGTCCTCCTCCTCCTGATCCACCAGGCGCTCCACCTGCCTTGACTTGGCGGCCAGCCCCAAGTCGGCCAGTCTCTTCATCGCGATGTCGACCTCGGTCGGGTCGACGCGGATCTCGTGCGCGTACGGCGCCGCGTGGATCGCTGCCGACAGCGGCGAGAGGTTCGAGAGGATCGTCGCCGGCGAAACCTTGTCAATGTTGCGCCGCCTGGTCGCGAAATCGATGAGATGCTTGGCGCGCAGGTCGGGGAGGGCGATCTTGTCGAACTCTTGCGCCATGTAGTCGTGGTTTTGGATCGTCGAGCGCCCCAGCGGCCGCAGGTTGCGCTGGTACTTGAGGTGCATGCGGATCAGCTCGCCGACGCTGAGGTTGGTCGCCTTGACGACATCAGGGATGCCTTCCTTCTTGATCCTCTTCTCGAGTTTGTCGGCCCACAGACGGGCCTCTTTTTCGTCGGCGAACACCTGCGACTGGGAAAATACGATAACGCCGCCTCGCTTGACGCGCACCTGCGCGAGTGTCTGATCACCCCGCTTTGAGAACGAAGCCATGGACCAGGAACCTCCAACTGGGGTGGTGCAACTGAGCACCGGAGATTGGTGCAACTGGGTGGGCGGTTGCACTTTCAGTTGCACCTGACCCTCGAAAATGCCCTGAAAAGGCCGACAATGTCGACAGAGCTTAAGATGGAAACCAAGGAAAATCAACAACTTAGGCGAGAATATAACCCCTGGCGCCTGTCCGTCGCACCGATGATGGATTGGACCGATCGCCATTGCCGGTTCTTCCACCGCCAGATCACGCGCCGCACGCGGCTTTACACAGAAATGGTGACGACTGGCGCGCTGTTGCATGGTGATGTGCCGCGCCACCTCGACTTCACCGCCGAGGAGCATCCGGTGGCGCTGCAGTTGGGCGGCAGTGAGCCGGCTGATCTGGCGCATTGCGCGCGGTTGGCAGAGCAGTGGGGATATGACGAGGTCAATCTCAATTGCGGCTGCCCAAGCGAGCGCGTGCAGCGCGGCGCGTTTGGTGCCTGCTTGATGGCCGAGCCGGCGCTGGTGGCCGATGGCGTGAAGGCGATGTGTGATGCGGTGAGCTTGCCCGTGACCGTGAAGCACCGCATCGGCATCGGGCGTGACGAGAGCTACGCCTTTGTGCGCGATTTCATCGGCACGGTGGCGGCGGCTGGCTGCAGCGTCTTCATCGTTCATGCGCGCAATGCCTGGCTGCAAGGCCTGAGCCCGAAGGAGAACCGCGAGGTGCCGCCGCTGCGCTATGAGATCGTTCATCAGCTCAAGCGCGACTTCCCCGCGCTGACGATCGTGCTCAACGGCGGGCTGACGAACGATGCGCAAATCGCCGAACAGTTGCTGCATGTTGACGGCGTGATGATCGGCCGCGAGGCCTATCACCAGCCTTGGCAGATGGCCGATTGGGACCGGCGATTTTTCGAGAGCGATGCGCCGCAGGCCGATCGCGATGCTGTTGAGCGGGCGATGGTCAGCTACATGGACGACCTCGTGGCGAGCGGCCAGCCGTGGACTCGTGCGGCCCGCCACATGCTCGGCTTGCGCCACGGCTTGCCGGGCGCGCGCCGGTGGCGGCAGGTGTGGTCAGACCACGCGCTCAAGCACGAATCGCCCGAGGCCGTGCGGCTGCTTGCTCACACTGCGCCGGTCGGGTCCATCACGGCCTGACGCCTGCGCGCTCCGGCCAGGTGGCAAGCACCACACCGGCCAACGCCAACGCAAACGCGGCCGCCTGAACGCCAGTGAAACGCTCGCCGAGAAAGAGCACGCCGACCATGGCCGCGCTGATCGGCAGCAGCACCGAGAACACGCCGGCTGACGATGCCGGCACATGGCGAAGCCCGGTCATCCAGAGCCACACCGTGACCATGCTGGCTGCGATCGAATAGAACAGCAGCAGGCTCCATGAGCCAGGCGCCACCGCACTGAAATCAAAGCTCCAGGCCTGCCAGATGCCAAACGGCGCAACCAGCGCAAAGCCCCAAAGGTTGATCAACGCGCTGATGCGTTTGGGGCCGAGGTTGCCAGTGAGCTTCTTGCCGATCACCACGTAAAGCGCCTCACAACACACCGCGCCGAGCAGCAGCAGATTGCCCCAAATCGAGCCCGCAGCCGCCGGGTTCTTGGTCACCGAGACGAGCGCGATGCCGGCCACGGCGCAGGCGATGCCGGCAATCACCCGGCCGGCGATGCGCTCCTTCAGCAGCACCCAAGACATGATCGCCACCACGCCTGGAATCGCAGCGAGGATCACGCCCGCGGCCACCGCTGATGTGAGCGACACGCCGAACAGCATGCACACCGAGAACAAGAAGTTTCCGAAGAAGGATTCGATGAAGAGCAGGCGTTGATTGCGCGCATCGAGGCGCGGCTCACTCGGCCCGCGCTTGGCCCAGCTCAGCATCGCAATCGCGGCAATGCCGAAGCGCAACCACGCCAGCAAGAACACCGGAAAGACGAGCACCAGCGGCTTCGATAAACCCACATAGCAGCCGACGAGCGCCATGCTCGTGGCGAGGCTGAGATAGGCGAGCCACGGCGTGCGGCTCGCGTGCAATACCGATGACATCAGGTGTTAGGTCACGTGTTGGGTGGAGCGTTAGATCGTGCCCCGGATCGGGCGTTGATTTGGGCATTAGATCGAGCGCTGGATCTAGCGCTGGATCAGGCGCTAGGCCAGTCGCCACGTCAGGTGCCACGTCAGCCGATAAATCGGTGCATGAGTCAGGCGTTAGAAGAACGCCGCATAGCGCTGCATCTCCCACGCGCTGATGTGGCGCGCGTAGCTCGTCCATTCGGCGCGCTTGGCCTGCATGAATTCATAGCTGAGTGTGTCGCCAAGGGCCGCGGTGACGATTTCATCGCGCTCGAGCGCATCTACCGCTTCGGCCAGGCTCTGCGGCAGCAGCGTGATGCCGCGGGTGCGGATCTCGGGCAGCGTGAGCTCGAACAAATCTTCCGTGCAGGCGGTGCCCGGATCGAGCTGGCGATCGATGCCGTCAATGCCCGCGGCGATCAGCGCGGCGGTGGCGAGGTAGGGGTTGGCGCTGGCATCGGGCAAGCGCCATTCGAAGCGGCCGGGGAGGGTGCGCACCAGCGCGCTGCGGTTGTTCGGGCCATGCGCCACATAGGCCGGTGCCCAGGTCGTGCCGGTGATCGATTCGCTGACCACGAGGCGCTTGTAAGAGTTGACCGTGGGTGCCGCCACCGCGCAGAGCGCGGCCGAGTGCGCGAGCACGCCGGCGATGAAGTGGTGCAAGAGCCCATCGGCCGCGGCATGCGCGCCTTCCCAGAGCGATGCATGCATGTGCATGCCGCTGCCGGGCTGGTCTGCAAACGGCTTGGGCATCATCGAGAAGACCATGCCGTGCGCCTCGGCAAGCGCCTGCGCGGCGAGCTTGAAGAGCAGGAGGTTGTCAGCACTGCGCAGCGCATCAGCGTGCATGAAGTTGAGCTCGAACTGGCCGTGCGCGTCTTCGTGATCGATCTGCAAGACATCGAGCCCGCAGGCGCTCAGCCCATCGGTCAAGGCCTTCAAGAACTCGCGTTGGCGCGGCAGGCTTTGCAGGTCGTATGAAGGCTTGGCGAGCCGGTCAAGTGCATCGGCTGGCGCAAAGCCATCGGCCGTGCGGCGCAGCAAAAAGAACTCAGGCTCGATGCCGGTTTGCAGCGCCAAGCCGCGCGCATCGAGTCGCGCGATCTGGCGGCGCAGCACTTGGCGTGGGCAGGCATCGAAGGGCGCGCCGTTCACGAAGCCATCGCATGCGATGCGCGCATGGCCGGGCATCCACGGCAAGGCCTGCGCGGTGGCCGCATCGCCGCGGCCGTAGTACTCCGAGCGCGGGCCAGTGCGCGGCAAGCCGGTGCCGGCGATCGACGGGCCGGAAAACCCGGCGCCTGTAGAGAGCAGAGTCGGCAGATGCGCCAGCGGCACGAACTTGCCTTTGGCCACGCCGTGCAGATCGGTGAACTGCGCAATCAGCGTGTGTACGCCGGCGGCGGCCAAGCGCTGTTGGAGATCGCTCGCTTGTTGGCGCGCCGCTTGGTCAGCGTCGTCAGCGTCTGCTGCGGCGAGAGTGGCGACAGTGGCGCTGTATGGGGTGTCAGTGGGGTTCAAGGTGTCTCGTCTTCAATGCGCAACCAGGTTGTTTTCAACTCGGTGTATTTGTCGAAGGCATGCAGCGATTTATCGCGGCCGTTGCCACTTTGTTTGTAGCCGCCGAAGGGCACGGTGATGTCGTCTTCATCGTATTGGTTCACGTGCACCGTGCCCGCGCGCAATGCGCGAGCCACGCGGTGCGCGCGGTTGACGTTGTCACTCCACACGCTGGCTTGCAAGCCGTAGGGGCTGTCGTTCGCGAGGGCAACGACTTCGGCTTCGCTTGAGAAGCGGAGCACGCTCATCACCGGCCCGAAGATCTCTTCGCGGGCGATGCGCATCGTGTTGGCCACGCCCGCAAAGACCGTGGGCTCGACGAAGTAGCCGCCGCTCTCGGTGCGCACTCGGCGGCCGCCGGCCACGAGTTGCGCGCCATCACTGTGGCCCGCTTCGATGTAGCCGAGCACGGTTTGCAACTGCGTGTCGTCAACGATGGCTCCCATGGCCGCATCGCCACTGAGCGGGTCGCCGGGTTGATGGTTCGGTACTTCCGCCGCCACGGCGGCAATGAACTCATCGGCCACCCTCTCATGCACGAACACGCGCGACGGCGCATTGCACGATTCGCCCTGGTTGAAAAACATGCTGCCCGCCACCGCCTTGGCCGCGCGGCCCACATCCGCAAAGTCAGCGAACACGATGAAGGCCGATTTGCCGCCCAGCTCGTTGTACACACGCTTCAAATTGCTGCGGCCCGCGTACTCCAGCATCTTGCGGCCCACGCGGGTGCTGCCCGTGAAGCCGATCGCATCAACATCCATGTGCAGCGCAAGCGCCTCGCCCGCCTCGTGCCCAAAGCCCGGCACCACGTTGAACACGCCCTCAGGCAGGCCAGCCGCCAGCGCCAACTCGGCCAGGCGCAAGGCCGTGAGCGGCGATTTTTCGCTCGGCTTCAAGACCACGCTGTTGCCCGCCGCCAGCGCCGGCCCGAGCTTCCAGGCGGCCATGATCATCGGGTAGTTCCATGGCACGACGACGCCCACCACACCCATCGCCTCGCGCGTGATCATGGCCAGCGCGTTGGCACCCGTCGGCGCAATCTCGTCGTAAATTTTGTCGACTGCCTCGGCATACCAACTGATGCACCGTGCGGCCGCCGCCACATCAACGGCCAAGCTGTGCTGCACGGGCTTGCCCATGTCGAGCGTCTCCAGCAATGCGAGCTCTTCTCGCGCCGCGAGGATGTGCTCGGCGAAGCGCAGCAGCACCTTCTTTCGTGCAGCGGGCGGCTGGCGTGCCCAGCGGCCATCGGCAAATGCGGCGCGGGCCGAGCGCACGGCGGCATCAACATCGGCCGCCCCGCCACGGGCGACTGTGGTGAGCAAGCTGCCGTC
The DNA here is from genome assembly GCA_043778145.1 of Rhizobacter sp. Taxonomy (GTDB): domain Bacteria; phylum Pseudomonadota; class Gammaproteobacteria; order Burkholderiales; family Burkholderiaceae_C; genus LMDS01. The sequence continues at coordinate 44,876 of JAYWGR010000040.1, read as the reverse complement.
AATCGGCGAGCGGCAGTCGAAGGATTGGCCGTCAATGCTTGCCACGCGCTGGCCGCCAATCACGGCGCGGCCGTCAATGCGGAGCTCTTGGCGGCGCGCGTGCCAATCGATGCGAGGTGCGTTCATGGTTTGAAGCTCACGGGCTAGAAGAACACAACGATCGACGCGCCGAGCAGCTGGTTCGACTTCTTGTATTCGCCCGTCTTGATGTCGAGGAACACAGGGCGATCGGCGCCATCAAACCGGTATTCGGCCTTCAGCGTGGTGTTCGCATTCAGCAAGTACTTGGCGCCCACGCTCAAGGCATATCGGTTTGCACCGCGATTGACATCACCGGCCAAATCGGGGCCAATGCCGTTGCGGCCATCGTTGCCGTAAGTGATTTCGCCGGTGGCGTCGTCAACCGTCGAGTAGCCGTTGTAGGTGAACAAGCCGCCGCCGTTCTTTGTGTTGTGGATGTAGTCGGCACGCACCAAGCCTTGCAAGCGCGGCGAGATGCTGTAGCCAAAGAGGCCAGAAGCGCCGGCCCACTGCGAATCGCGGAAGCTGCCGTCAACGTCAGGCGTGATTGCGCCTTTCTTCTGCTGGCCGTAGCTCACCTGGCCTTGGAATGTCACGTCACCACGGGTGAAGTAGGCATCTGCCTCCAACAGCACGGCCATGGTGTTGTCGCCAGTGTTGAAGTTCGGGCTCTTGCCGATCAGCGCGGCGCCGCCAAAGCCCATGAACTCGCCCTTGGAGTAATCGACCCGCATTACCAACGATGGCGACTTTTCGCGCTCACGGCGGATGGTCGAATTCACGTTCGCGACCATGCCGCGCAGCCACCATTTGTCGATCGTCACATCCATGCCCACACCCACATAGCCCACCGGCAATGTGAAGTCATAAAGCAGGTTGTGCGTGGTGAATGGGTTCAGCGTCGGCTGCTGGTATTCATAGCCCGACCAATCGGGAATGAGGCCCGCGATCAGCCGGGTTTTTTGATCCGTCAGCGGCACCGAGAGCGAAGCCTCTTGCACCACACCCGCACCGAGCGCGGCACCCACGCCGCGGTTCGGCGTGAGCGTCAGCTTCCAGCGGGAGCCGCTGTCGGTTTCCTTCGTGAAGTCGATCGTGGCCGCACCCATGTAGGAGGTGTCATAGAAATAGCCATCGGCTTGGTTATTCAAAAACTGAAAACCGGCGCGGTGCTGGCGCTGGTTGTAGATGAAGGTCGGCTCGACGAAGCCGGTGATCTTCAAACCCTTGAAGCCCGCAGCCTCCAGGTTGTCTTCCGTCGCCTCGGCTTTCACGGCGATGCGGTTGAAGTCTTGCAACTGCTCGGGCGTCATGCCCCACTGAGGTTTATCAGCCGGCGCGGCATCTTTGTCGGCAAGTTTCTTTTCAAGTTCGCCGACCCGGTCTTTCAGTGCCTTCAATTCCTTCAGCAGCTCGGCGTTGGATTGCGCCGAGGCAGCGCCTGGATAGGCGGCGGCTACGGCGAGTGGCAGTGCGGCAAGTTTCCAGAACTTCATCAAGGGCTCCCGGTTGGGTTATGAGTTGACTCCAGCTGTCAGTCGAAGCCGGATCTGGCTTGAATGGAACGCGTTGGGGTGAATAAATTGCAAAGCAATATTCGAAACAACTTTGAACCGACAAGCGGTGCAGCAGTGGCATCAGGTTGTTGGAGGGGCTAAGGTTTTTCGTCGATATAGCCGGTGCGCCATAACGGCTCCGACGACTGCTGAAACTGGCCAAAAGCCAAAGATCAAAAGCGATGCCAGAAAGTTGGTGTCGTCGTCACTTCGTACGAAGTGATCGGAGTAAAAGATATTAAAAACGTAGGCTAAGAGGGAGCCTATTAGCAGGCCAATAACGGTTCCCGATACGATGTAAATTGCGCGTATCACGACGCAGTCAAAAACCGGATTGACTTTGAGTTACGGAAATCAAGGACCGCAGCTAACTTTGCCATTACTGGACCAGCCTGCTCAATCCCTCTATCTTCTGTAGATACTCAAAGAATTGCTTGTCTCGACTGATAATTCCCTTGAACTCGGGCGCCTTGGCGACGAGTTCGCTGACCTGAACGATCGCATCAGAATTTCGAGAGGCTGCAAGGTATGCCAAAGCGAGATTATATTTTGCCCAAGTTCCGACTTTGGAAACTTTGACTGCTTGTTCCAGATTGGAAATGGCCTCCTTGATATCGCCACGTTTAAGCTGAGCATAGCCAAGATAGTTAAGTAAGTCTGGATCGTCCTTGCGGGCTTGAAGCTCAACTTTGTATTTAGCGATGGCATCGTCGTATCTGCTGGATGGGCTGGGAATGAAAGTTGGTTTGGGCGCGTCTTCAACAGCTCGCGCAAACGGAACGTCTTGTGGCGCTTGGTTAAGACGGCGCACAAGTTCATTGTCTTCGTCTGTCACTAACTTCATGTCAATTAAAAAAAGTAGCTTCTTTACTACGTCACTTTGAATTGGCGCTTCTGTAGCCTTTGAGATTAATGTAGATTGAAGTTTCTTGCTCTCTAGCGACAGGGATTGTCGATGTTTCATAGCCTCTAGGTCTAGGCCATTCTTGCCCGTAAGATATGCCCCAACGCCGGCGCCGCATAGGCCGGTAAAGGCGGCGATTAGCGCAACCGTCAACGACGTAAACCTGGCACCGCGTTGGACTTCAATTTCTTGCGACCTTAGTTCTAGATCGCGAGTTTTAAAATCTAGGTCATCAAGCCTTCGTTGAATCTCAAGATCAAGTTTTCTTCGCTCTAAGCTTGGAAATGACACGGTCGTTTTCCCTTGGCTGCGGCATTGGTATTCATGATCGCTAGGCGTTTGAAATAAAACGCATTATTCGTGCCCGCACAAATGTCCGGATGATGGCAGGTTTGGCGAAACGCTGATTCATTCAGAGTTCCGAAAAAAGTGGTCGTAAGTCGTTGATTTCATTGGGGGGCGCAAGCGGCAAAATGAATTGTTCAGCGCCGCCTTAGGTGCCAGTAGTGAGATCCGCTGGAAGTAACTTCCGACCGTTCCCGGTACCCATCTTTTTTCGGAATTTTGGAATTCTCTGTTTCCATTCCGCAATCTGCTCTGTGGAGAAATCACCCCGCACCACAATCTGCTTAAAAACTCGTTTCTCAGTAATTGATTTACTGATGTGCTGCTTATCGCTTCCGATACCAGAGCAAGTTAGCCAGTAGACTTTATTAACACCTAATTTAGTTAGCGCATCGTTCAAGCTACTCCTGTCTTTCGGTCCGATGGATTTGGCGCCCCATTTGATTTCCATCGCGATCTTTGGTGCCTCATTGTGGAAAAGCACCAGATCAATATAACGTTTGGTCTGCGGAATATGGCGCCGTGCCAGAATTGTCCAGCTAGGGTCGTGATCAAGAAGACGGCGCATGTGCATATAGGCTGCGCACTCAACATCTGCCTCCTTTACCAACCTGTGCGCATGAAGATCCGCCCGAAGTAGTACCGGCAATTGGTTGCTTAGGAATGACTGAACTTGCTGAAGGGTAGTCATGGTATTACTCTAAGTTTTTTGAATCCCAACCTTTAACGTTATCGGCGCGACACGACTTTCTGGGGCGCGCCCGATTCAACGTGCTAGTTCGGAGGCGCGCCACGCGCGGTTTCACTTGAGTCTGTGGGACCACCGACTTCGGAGACCTCTGTCTTCGGCATAAGGGATTCCAAGTAATTGCGAATGTCGGCTTCACCTTGCGCCTGCGCGTCCCGCCATAGCAAAACCGGCTCTTTGACAACATCCGTCCAAGGGTAAATTTTATATCGCCATTGAACTTCGGAAAGCTCTGGTGCTTTTGAAGCCCAACCCTTTTGTTTCAGACGTACGGTGGAGGAAAGTACCATAACTTCGGTTAACGAGTGGACAACACCTATATATATTTGAAATGCTGCGAGCGAGGGATGAGTTGATGTGAATGATAGTTCCGCTAACTCCAGTGGGAGCGTTTCCGTCACTTCCAAAGATCCCGGGCGAAGCTTTGTTTGAACCACATAGTCACTGTCACTGCGTGGCGCGAGCAACCTGCTTATGCCCATTGCACCAATAAAGGCAGAAACATCCTTGAGAGAACGTGCTTTATATTCTTCGAAGTTGACTTTCACAAAGTATCGTTTCGACCAGGATTGATCTTCGGCGAAGGTAGCGACGGAGCGTGCCTCCGGAATAGATACGAGTTTTCCGTCGGCTTTGACTGACTTTTTATAGAACTTCTTGACGATGGGGTCCGTTACGTTCTCGGAACTGAGTTTTATCTTGCTCTCCTCAGTAGCCTTAAATACTTGAGCTTGGGGTACAAACTGCTTGTCCCGCTGCATAATTTCTTGGTCGAGTAACTTTGTGATGTCCGCTACCGGCTTTTCTGCTGGAATAGAATTGGAAAGGTGTGCATTTAGTTCTTTCATCCTCTCCGTCACTTGACTGAATACCTCAAGTCCTGTTCCCTGGTTTACAAAGAACGGTGTTTGCTCGGGATTTGAAATGAACGCATCGGCTAGCGCTGCCTGTATGTCGCGATAGAGAACGTGGCCGGCGTCTTTGGCTAGTGCAGATTCGATCCATTTTGCGGTAAAGAAGCTCTCAGTTAGCGAAGCGAAGGACGGTTGATCTTGCTTGCTTGAGGCCATGCAAATGAACGAATTTAGCGTGCTTTTCTTCAATGCACTTTCAAAGCTGGCGCTAGCATCCTTAATATATAACGAACCAGAATGACAGGCATCAATGACCTTTATTGCCACCTCTGGATTGACGCTTCTAAGCAAATCGTCGAGTTCCGCATTGCTGATAGAGGTAGTCGCGGGGCGGTTCGAATCGTAGTCTGAACAGCAAAGAAATGCGTCATTTTGATAAAAACCGTGGCCGGAAAAATAGACAAATGCCTCTTCGACGACGCAGGGACTCTGATATTTTCCAAAAAACTGCCTTAAGGAATCCTTAACTTGGCTAGCGGTCGTTTGAGCTGTTACAAGTTGAATATCATCGTATTTACCCGTTGCAACGAGGACGCGCTCCATATTCTCCGCATCGTGACTACACGCGGGGAGCGAGGCCTGAGATTTGTATCTTGATATTCCGATGAGGATAGCAATATTCACAAATGATCCATTAGTTTTAAAATCGTTTCGTCCGGTCTAACTCGGTCTGGTGTGAGATGCGGTGCGAGAGAGTCGCTTCAGCTCAAGCAGCGTCATCCCGCTGCGCTTGCGCAATCGCCTTCGCTCTTTCTCTCTCCGACCGAACAATCAAGACGCTCGCGATCACAGTCCCAATCGCCACGATCGTGATGATCACGGTGGCCACTGCGTTAACGGTTGGGTTCAACCCAAGCCGCGCTCGCGAGAAGATGACGAGTGGCATCGTCGTGGAGCCCGGGCCGGAGAGGAAAGCGGAGAGCACCACGTCGTCGAGCGAGATCGTGAATGTCAGCAGCCACGCAGAAAACAGCGACTGCGAAATCATCGGCAGGGTGACGAGGCGGAAGACCTGGCTGGGGCGGGCGCCGAGGTCCATGGCGGCTTCTTCTAGCTGTGGGTTCAGCTCCTGCAGGCGGGCTTGCACGACCACGGTGGCGTAGGCCATGCCGGTGAGCACGTGGCCGAGCCAGATGGTCATCATGCCGCGCTCGGGGTGGCCGATGGCGCGTTGGATCGAGACGAGCATGAGCAGCAGCGATATGCCGATCACCACCTCGGGCATCACGAGCGGCGCGCCGACCATGCCGGAGAAGAGCGTGCGGCCTTTGAAGCGCCGGTACTTGACGAGTGCAAAGGCCGCGAGCGTGCCGAGCACCACCGAACCGGTGGCACTGAGGAAGGCGATCTGCATGCTAAGCGAGAGGCCCGAGAGCATCTCGTTGTCTGTTGCGAGCTTGCCGTACCACTTGAACGTGAAGCCCGCCCAGATGTTGGGGATGGGCGAGTCGTTGAACGAGAAGATGACGAGCGAGATGATCGGCAAGTAGAGGAACAAGTAGCCGGCGCTGAGCCAGCCTTTGCCGAAGTAGCGCCCGAGCGTTTGCGCGTTCATCGCTTGGCCTCCTGCGCTTCAGCTTGATAGCGGTTGAAGATCGCCAGCGGCACAACGATCAGCAGCACCATCACCACGGCCACGCTCGCGGCCATCGGCCAATCGTTGTTGCTGAAGAACTCATCAGACAGCACGCGGCCGATCATCAGTGTTTCAGGGCCACCCAAAATTTCAGGGATGACGTATTCGCCAATGCAGGGAATGAACACCAGCATCGAGCCGGCGATGATGCCGGCCATCGAGAGCGGCACGGTGATCTTCCAGAAGGCCACGAGCGGCTTGGCGCCGAGATCGGCTGCGGCTTCGAGCAAGCGCAGGTCCATCTTCGAGAGGTTGGAGTAGAGCGGCAAGATCATGAAGGGCAGGTAGGTGTAGACCATGCCGACGGTGAGCGAGAGCGGCGTGTTCATGAACTTGCCTGGCGCGGGGATCATGCCGAGGCCGGCGAGCACGGTGTCGAGGTGTGAGGCGATGAGCGCATCGGCCACCCAGCCGTTCTCGCCGAGCAGGCCTTTCCAGGCGTACACGCGCAAGAGGAATGAAGTCCAGAAGGGCAGCATCACCAGCATCAGCAACACGGGCTGTGCCGTGGGCTTGGCGCGTGCCATGAAGTAGGCAAACGGGTAGCCGATCAAGAGGCAAAAGATCGTGGTGACGCCGGCGTATTTGATGCTGGAGAGATAGGTCTTGAAGTAGAGGTCGTCTTGGGTGATGAAGGCATAAGTAGTGCCGCGCAGGGTGAGCTGCATCGCGCCATCTTTGATGGTCAAGATGTCGTTCACGGCGACTGTGCCCATCTCCGAGAAGCTGATCTTGAGCAGCACCAAGAAGGGCACGAGGAAGAAGATGATGAGCCAGAGGTAGGGCACGCCGATGACTGCAGTGCGCCCCCGCAACAGGCGCTGCGCAAACGCCCTCATTGGGTGAGCACCACGTGAGCCGTGGGCGACCATGAGGCCCAGGCCACATCGCCCCAGGTGAGCTTGTCTTCGCTGTGGCGGCTCGCGTTGCTCTGGCTCACTTTGAGCACTGCGCCGCTCGCCAACTCAAGGTGATAAACGGTGAAGCTGCCGAAGTAAGACAAGTCTTTGATCTTGCCCTGCACGCGGTTGTGCGGCGCGAATTCCACCTCGGGCACCTCGCGCTGCAGGTGGATCTTCTCGGGCCGCACGGCCACGCTCAACTTCATGCCTTCGGTGCCGGTGATGCCGTGGCCCACGTAGTGGCTGCAGTCGGTGCACTGGATGATGACGTGATCGGCTTCGTCTTTGACCAGCACGCCGTCCATCATGTTGACGTTGCCGATGAAGTCGGCCACGAAGCGGTTGACGGGCGTTTCGTAAATGTCGCTCGGCGCGCCAACCTGCAGCACGCGGCCTTCGCTCATCACAGCGATGCGCGACGCCATGGTCATGGCTTCTTCTTGGTCGTGCGTGACCATCACACAGGTCACGCCCACTTCTTCAATGATGTTGACGAGCTCGATCTGCGTTTCTTCACGGAGCTTTTTATCGAGCGCGCCAAGCGGCTCATCGAGCAGCAGCAATTGCGGGCGCTTGGCAAGGCTGCGCGCGAGCGCCACCCGCTGTTGCTGGCCGCCCGAGAGCTGGTGCGGTTTGCGCTTGGCGTATTTGCCGAGCTGCACGAGCTTGAGCATGGCCTCTACGCGCTCGTTGATCTTGTCTTTGGCCATGCCCTCGCGCTTGAGGCCGAAGGCGATGTTCTCCCACACCGTGAGGTGGGGAAAGAGCGCGTAGCTCTGAAACATCATGTTGATCGGGCAGTCGTACGGCGGCATGTGGGCCAGGTCTTGGCCGTTGAGCAAGATGCGCCCGGAAGTGGGCGTCTCGAACCCGCCGAGCATGCGCAGCAAGGTCGTCTTGCCGCAACCCGATGAGCCGAGCAGCGCGAAGATTTCGCCCTTGGCGATGTCGAGGCTGACGTGGTTGACGGCCTTGTAGCCGCTGAAGTCTTTGACAACGTCTTCGATTTGGAGGAAGGGCGCCGGAGCCGCCTTCGAGGCGGCGGTGGCGGCGGATGCGGGTGCGGAAGAAATCGCTGCCATGGGCAAGTTCAGATACCAGTCTTGAAGGAGGTGTAGAGGCGAGTCATGGTGCGCCGGATGTCGTTGGTCAGTGCATCGGGCACGGCCATCTTTTTCATCTCGGCATCGCTGACGAAGATGGTCGGGTTGTTGGCCACTTCAGGCTTGATGAGCTTGCGCGACTCTTTGTTCGGGTTGGCGTAGAAGACCTTGTTGGTCAGGCTCGCATCCACTTCCGGCCGCATGATGTAGTTAATCCACTTGAGTGCGTTTTGTGGGTGCGGGGCGTCAGCGGGAATGGCCATCGTGTCGAAGAACAGCACGCCGCCGGTTGAGGGAATCAGCGCCTGGATGTTCTGGCCAGTCTTGCCGTCGATCGCGCGTTGCTTGGCGATGTTGATGTCGCCCGACCAGCCGAGTGCCACGCAGATCGAGCCACTGGCCACGTCGTTGATGTAGCCCGACGAGCTGAAAAGCGTGACGCTTGGGCGCACTGATTTCAGCAGTGGGCCCACACCGGCGTAATCGGCCTGATTGCGGCTGAAGGCGGGTTTGCCGAGGTAGTGGAGCGCGGCGGGAATGATGTCGGTCGGCGAATCGAGGAAGGAAACGCCGCACGATTTGAGCTTGGAGATGTACTCGGGTTTGAAGACCAAATCCCAAGCGTTCTCGGGCATCGGCGTGCTGCCGAGTGCGGCCTTGACCTTGTCGACATTGATGCCGACGGTGGTGTAACCCCAGAGCCAATTGACGAGGAACTGATTGCCCGGATCGAGTGCTGCGAGTTGCGCCTGGACGATCGGGTCCATGTTCTTCAGGTTGGGCAGCTTCGACTTATCGAGCTTTTGCAGCAGGCCACCATCGGCCTGGATCTTGGCCCAGTAGGAGGAGGGCACGACGATGTCATAGCCCGTTTTGCCGGCCACGAGCTTGGCGTGGAGGATTTCGTTGCTGTCGAACACGTCATAGCGAACCTTGATGCCGGTCTCTTTTTCGAAGTTGGCAATCGTGTCGTCAGCGATGTAGTCGGACCAGTTGTAGATGTTGAGGATCTTCTCTTCCTCTTGCGCCGATGCGGTGCCGGGCATCACCAGCATGCATGCGGCGAGTGCCGCTGCAGAAGCAAAACCTAAGCGTTTGATGAGCGGCGTTGTCATGTCCGATATCTCCAGGCGGCGAGTGGTGGGTGTGGGGTGCTTTTATGCGGGATGAGCGGGTGCAGTTTCGAGCGGTGCGTGTCGGTGAAAGGGCAGTCTAGCGAGCCCATAACGCTTGGCCGGTACAGGCAAACCCCGTGCCAAGGCGGTCGGTCGCCGAGGCATCGCGGGCGGGTCAAAGCCACTGGCGGGTGCGTGCGTCGGCCAGCGTCAAATCGAGGCAGCGGTGGATGAGCGAGACCATCTCGTCGATCTGCGCGCGGGTGATGATGAGCGGCGGCGCGATGATCATTCGGTCGCCCACGGCACGCATGATCAAGCCGTTGCCGAAGCAGTGGCCGCGGCAAACCATGCCGAGCTCCAGTTCAGGCGGGAAGACGGAGCGGCTGGCTTTGTCTTTGACCAACTGCACTGCGCCCATCAAGCCGCAGGTTTGCACCTCGCCCACGAGCGGGTGCTCGGCGATGCCGGCAAACTGCTGGGCGAGGTAAGGCCCGAGGTCATCACGCACCTTCTCGACCAAGCCTTCGCGCTGAATCAAGCGGATGTTCGCGAGCGCCACTGCGCAAGCCACCGGGTGGCCGGAGTAGGTGTAGCCGTGGTTGAACTCGCCGCCTTGGTCGATCAGCACATCAGCGATGCGCTTGCCGACCATCACGCCACCGAGTGGGATGTAGCCCGAGGTCACGCCCTTGGCGAAGGTCATCAAATCCGGCGTGAAGCCAAAGCGCTCGCAGCCAAACCAATGCCCGGTGCGGCCAAAACCGCAGATCACCTCATCGGAGACGAGCAGCACGCCGTATTTATCGCAGATGCGCTGAATCTCGGGCCAGTAGGTATCGGGCGGCACGATCACGCCGCCTGCGCCTTGCACTGGCTCGCCGATGAAGGCGGCAACCTTGTCGGCGCCGACTTCCAGAATCTTCGCTTCCAGCCAGCTGGCGGCCTTCAGCCCGAAAGCATCGCGGTCTTCGCCGGTGCTGACCTCAAACCAGAAGGGTTGCTCGATGTGCACGATGCCGGGGATCGGCAAGCCTCCTTGCGCATGCATGCCGCTCATGCCGCCGAGTGAGGCGCCGGCCATCGTGGAGCCGTGATAGGCGTTGTTGCGGCTGATGATCACGGTGCGCTCGGGTTGGCCGAGCACATCCCAATAGCGGCGCACCATGCGCACGACGGTGTCGTTGCCCTCGGAGCCGGAGCCCGAGAAGAACACATGCTTGAATTGCGGCGGCGTCACTTCGGCGAGCAACTCGGCCAGCTCGATGGCCGGCTTGTTGGCGGTTTGAAAGAAGCTGTTGTAGAACGGCAACTCGTTCAGCTGGCGGGTGGCGGCATCGATCAAATCGCGCTGGCCATAGCCCACGTTGACACACCAGAGGCCCGACATCGCATCCAGGATCTTGTGGCCATCGCTGTCCCACAGATAGATGTTGTCGGCCTTGGTGATGACGCGCGAGCCCTTGTTGGCGAGGGCTTTGAAATCGGTGAATGGGTGCAGGTAGTGGGCTGCGTCAGCGGCTTGCCACTCTGCGGTGGTGCGTTCGGAGTGAGTCATTGCATTGGTCTCCAGATCAAGCAGTCGCCGCGGAACCGGCTTTGCCGGGCCGCTGGCGGCGCCCCCTTGAGGGGTAGCGCCGAAGGCGGTCAAGGGTGGGCCTATTTCTAGACGTGAAGGAGAAGGTGCTCACGCTCCCACGGCGAGATGACTTTCATGAACTCGTCATGCTCGATCTCCTTGACCTCGGAGTAGACGGTGATGAAGTCTTTGCCGAGCACGTCATGGAGGTCTTTCTCGTCAGACATCCAGCTCAATGCCTCACTCAAAGAGCGCGGCAGTTGGAACTCTGACAAGTACGCATCGCCCTTGCATTCAGCGGCCGGCTCGATGCGATTTTTCAAGCCGAGGTAGCCGCAGGCCAGCGTGGCAGCGAGCGCCACATAGGGGTTGGCATCGGCACCGATCACGCGGTTCTCGATGCGCCTTGCAGCCGGCGTGGCCACTGGCGAGCGGATGCCGACGGTGCGGTTGTCACTGCCCCATTGAATGTTGATGGGCGCGGCACTCGACCGTGCTAGCCGCCGATACGAGTTGACGTAAGGCGCGAACAACGCCATCGCCGCCGGCGTGTACTTTTGCAGGCCGCCGATGTACCAATAGAACTCCTTGCTCGGCGAGCCGTCTTCGTTGCTGAAGATGTTTTTGCCGGTGAGTTTGCTGATGATGCTTTGGTGCACATGCATGGCGCTGCCCGGCTCGTTGGCCATGGGCTTGGCCATGAAGGTGGCATACATCTCGTGGCGCAGCGCAGCCTCGCGGATGGTGCGCTTGAAGAAGAACACTTCGTCGGCCAGGCCGAGCGGGTGGTCGTGGAAGAAGTTGATTTCCATCTGCCCCGCGCCGACTTCGTGGATCAGCGTGTCGACGTTCAACTCCATCTTTTCGCAGTAGTCGTAGATGTCTTCGAAGAGCGGATCGAACTCGTTCACCGCATCGATCGAATACGCCTGGCGCGAGGTTTCGGCCCGGCCACTGCGGCCGCGCGGTGGGCGCAGCGGTGTGTTCGGATCGGAGTTGCGCTCGATCAAATAGAACTCAAGCTCGGGGGCGACGACTGGCGACCAACCTTCCGCGTCATACAGATCGCAGATGCGGCGCAGCACCGAGCGCGGCGCGTAGGGAATCATGTTGCCATCGCGATCGAAGCAGTCATGGATGACTTGCGCGGTCGGGTCGGTGGCCCACGGCACGATGCGCACGGTGCTGGGATCGGGGCGCAAATGCATGTCGCGATCGGTGGGGTGGATCACGTCGTAGTAGGGGCCGTCTTCGGGGAAGTTGCCCGTCACGCCAATGCCGACGATGGCCTCGGGCAAGCGCATGCCGCGGTCTTCGGTGAATTTTTCGCGAGGCAAGATCTTGCCGCGGGCCACGCCGGTGAGGTCGGGCACGAGGCATTCGATTTCGGTCACGCGGCGTTCGTCGAACCACGTTTCCAGGTCGCTGAATGTGAATTTGCTTTTGTCCATCATGGGGGTCACCTGCAGATTGTTGGGAGCGAAACTTATGGCCATCGGCAGCAGCCGGCGGCTTCAACGCACCTAACGATCCGGATCGCGCTGCGGCGCCAAGCGGCGCGCGCGGAAGGCTTGGCAAGCCTGGCCGAAGGCCTGAAACAAGCGCATCGACATCGGGTTGCTCGCGGCCTGCCATTCCGGGTGCCATTGCACGCAGAGATTGAAGCCGCGGGCATCAGCCATCGAGAACGCTTCGACCAAACCATCAGGCGCACGCGCCTCGACGCGCAGGCCATCGGCCAAGCGCTTGATGCCTTGGCCGTGAACCGAGTTGACATCGATCGAAGCGCGTTCAACGATGCCTTCAAGCACGCCGCCAGGCGCAACCGCAACGGGGTGGGCGATGCCGTACATCTCGGCCGCGTTGGCAGCCGTCGCGCTGCGGTGATCTGCATGTTGGGGCAGTTCTTGCACGGCTTGGTGCAGGCTGCCGCCGAGTGCCACGTTGGCCTCTTGAAAGCCGCGGCAGATGGCAAAGAGCGGAATGCCGCGGGCGAGGGCGCGTGGGATGAGCGGTAGCGTCCAGGCGTCGCGGTCGGCATCGAGCGGCAAGGCGGTGTCGTGTACGTCTTCGCCGAAGTGGCTCGGGTGAACGTTGGACGGCGAGCCGGTCAGAAAGATGCCGTCAGCGAGGTCGAGCAAAGCATCGATCTCATCGGGTTCGGCGCCGGGCACAACGAGTGGCTGCGCACCGGCGAGGCGAACCGCATCGATGTACTTTTTGCCGGCGATGTGGAACGGGTGCTCGCCGAGCACGCGGTTGCACGATGGGACCAACACGACCGGCTTGGATGGAGGCGATGAAGAGGTCAAAGTGAGCGTCATGGTGGGTGGCGTGACGTGGGGTTTCGAGCAATGAATGTGCCCGGCTCAGGCGGCGATTACCAAAGGTCTTTCAAGCGGTAGTAAGCCATGCCCGCCACGAGCGCGGGCGTGCGGAGAAACGCCCCGCCCGGGAAAGGCCGGTGGCGCAGGCGTGCAAAGGTATCGAAGCGTTCGGCATCACCAGCAATGGCTTCAGCGACGAGGCGGCCGGCAAGGCCCGTCAATGCAAGCCCATGGCCGGAGAAGCCTTGGAGGTAGTAGACGTTGGCATGCGGCTTTGATGTGCCGCTGCCCGGCAGTCGGCCGAAGTCGGGCGCGCGGTTCATTGAGATGTCAACGAATCCGCCCCAAGAGAACTCGACCTTGGCCGCGGCCAACTGCGGGAAGGTGCGTGCCATGCGGGCTTGCATGCTCTCATCCAGGTTGGCGGGCGTTGCAGCGCTGTAGCTCACGCGGCCGCCGTAGAGCATGCGGTGGTCGATGGTGGGCCGAAAGTAATCGAGCACGAAGTTGGTGTCGCACACGGCCGATTGCGACGGCACGAGTGAGCGCGCGAGTTCGGGATCAAGCACTTCAGAGGCAACGATGTAGGTGCCGACCGGCATGATGCGCGGCGCAATCATCGGTGCGAGGTTTTGCAGGTAGACGTTGCCGGCGAGCAATACATGCGACGCCCGCACCGAGCCTTGGGCAGTTTTGAGGCGCACGCTCGGGCCTGGCTCGAATGACTCGACCGCGCTGTTCTCGAAGATCCGCACACCGAGTGTTGACGCCGCACGCGCGAGGCCGAGGCTGTATTTCAGCGGGTGCAAATGCCCGCCGATCGGATCGAAATAGCCGCTGTGAAACCGCGGGCTGGCGATCCACTGCGGCATCTCGGCTGGCGTGATCCAGCGCGTGTCGTAGCCGTAGGCCGAAAGCATTTGCTGCTGCCACGCCTGCAGCGCACGGCCCTTTCGGGCGTTGACGGCCAGGCTCAAGAAGCCGGGCTGCCAATCGCAATCGATGTCGAATCGGGTGCGGCGTTCTTCGATCAGCCGCAAGGCTTCGAGCGTCATGTCCCAGATGCGGCGGGATTCGGCCATGCCGAGTTGGGCTTCGATCGTCGTCGGGTCGCAGGCCAAGCCGGCGATCACCTGCCCGCCATTGCGGCCGGAGGCGCCCCAGCCCACTTGCCGCGCTTCGAGCAGCGCCACGCTGAACCCTCTGTCTGCCAACTCGATGGCGGCCGACAAGCCGGCGAGACCACCGCCGACCACGGCCACGTCACAGTCGATGTGGTCAATCAAGTCGGCGAAGCGCTCGCCTCGCGCCACCGTGGCCGCGTAGTAAGAGTTTTTTGTCAGGAGCTGGTCGGCGCTGAGCAGGGACATACAGGGTGTGCGCTAGGCAGTCCTTCTTTCTGGTTCGATGAAATGGTGGCGCGAGGCGGTCAGGCGTGGTGTTGAAGCACGTCAGCGATCGTGCTGACGATCTGATCGATGTGCGCGGCCTCAATGATCAACGGTGGAGACAGCGCAATCGTGTCGCCCGTGGTGCGGATGAACACGCCGCGCTCCCAGCATTCGAGGAACACATCAAACGCGCGCTTGCCCGGCATGCCCGGCACGGGCTGCAGCTCCACGCCGCCCACGAGCCCGATGTTGCGAACGTCAATCACATGCGGCAGGCCTTTGAGCGAATGCAGCGCGTTCTCGAAGATGGGCGCCATCTCGGCAGCGCGCGTCAACAGGCCATCTTCGGCGTAGGTGTCTAGCGTGCCGAGCGCCGCAGCGCAGGCGAGCGGGTGGGCCGAATAGGTGTAGCCGTGCGGGAACTCGATCAAGTGCTCGGGGCCGGTCATGAAGGCGTCGTGAATGGCATCGGTCGCGAACACGGCGCCCATCGGCACGCAGCCGTTGGTGATGCCTTTGGCAACGGTCATCAAGTCGGGTATGACGCCGAAGTGCGTAGCCGCAAACGGCGAGCCCAAGCGGCCAAAGCCGGTGATGACTTCATCGAATATCAACAAGATGCCGTGCTTGTCGCAGATCGATCGCAAGCGCTGCAGATAGCCCTTGGGCGGCAGCAGCACGCCGGTGGAGCCAGCCACTGGCTCGACGATGACGGCAGCGATGGTCGATGCATCGTGCAGCGCGACCATGCGCTCAAGGTCGTCTGCCAGTTCGGCACCATGTTCAGGCACGCCGCGCGAGTAGGCGTTGCGCTCCAGATCGTGGGTGTGGCGCAGGTGATCAACGCCCGGCAGCAGCGTGCCGAAGGCTTTGCGGTTGCCAACGATGCCGCCCACCGAAATGCCGCCGAAGTTGACGCCGTGGTAGCCCCGCTCGCGGCCGATCAGCCGTGTGCGTGTGCCTTCGCCGCGAGCGCGGTGGTAGCCGATGGCCATCTTGAGTGCCGTCTCGACGGCCTCGGAGCCGGAGTTGGTGTAGAAGACTTTGGTGAGCTTTTCTGGCGTCAACTCGACAAGCCGTTCGGCCAACTCGAAAGCCTTCGGATGAGCCATGTTGAACGACGGTGCGAAGTCGAGTTCAGCGGCTTGCTCGGCAATGGCCTGCGTGATGCGCGGCCGGCCATGGCCCGCGTTGACACACCAGAGCCCGGCCACGCCATCGAGCACTTGGCGGCCTTCGGGCGTCCAGAAGTGCATGCCCGATGCCTTGGCCAACATGCGCGGCGCCTTTTTGAACTGGCGGTTCGCGGTGAACGGCATCCAGTAAGCGCCCATCGCTTGAGCCGGTGCCGCTGCGGGCGCCGCGGGTTGCGGGGCCAGGCTGGTGGGGGCAAGGTCTTTGTGCATGACGGGCTCCTGAAGTGCCGCTTCGGCCTGGTCGAGTGTGATGTTTGTCGCGGTTGCAGTCTAGTGAAAGTCGAACGCAATTTGCTTGCGCTGTGAAGACTGGCGATTCGCCTTCTCGCAATAAACTGCGAAACGCTGTCGGGAAAGCAGCAGAAAGTGCGAAACATGTCCGCTGAAGTGAAACTCGATGCGATTGACCGCGCCATCTTGAACGAGCTGCAAGCGTCGGGCCGGCTCTCGAACCAAGACTTGGCGCAGCGGGTGCATTTGTCGCCTTCGGCATGTTTGCGGCGCGTCAAAGCGCTCGAAGATCGGGGCGTGATTGCGCAATACGTGGCGCTCGTGAACCCCAAGGCGGTGGGCCGCCACGGCATCAGCTTCACGATCATCAACTTGGAGAGCATGAACAACGTTCAGCTCGACGCCTTCGAGCAAGCCGTGCGCGATCAGCCCGAGGTGCTCGATTGCTTCTATGTGGCCGGCTCGAACGACTATTTGATTCGCTTTGCCTACCGCGATGCCGAAGACTTGGAGCGCTTTCATTCCGAGGTGCTGATGCACTTGCCGGGCGTTGCGCGGTCGAACTCTTTGCTCGTGTTGCGCACCGTCAAAAAGACGACCGCTTTGCCTGTGTGATGCGCTGGTTGGCGACTCGGCCGCAAAGGTAGGTCCAGACGAAGGCGGCTGCGGCTTGGCTGGTCAGCTCGGCATGGTCAAACGGCGGCGCCACCTCTACACAGTCCATCCCGATGAACGGCAGGTCGGCCAGTTCTTCCAGCAGGCTCAACACTTGGTTCGTGCTCAAGCCGCCGGGCTCGGGCGTGCCGGTGCCGGGGGCGAAAGCCGGGTCGAGGCAATCGATGTCGAGGCTGAGGTAGACGGGCGGATCGCCTTGCGCGGCCAAGCGCTCGCGGATCGCGCTCATCACGCCAGCAAGCTGCGCCGGGCTTTCCAGGCCGCGCAATTGCCGCGCGGTGAAGATCTGGCCGCCTTGTGCTTGCACGTACTCGCGCGCTTCGCGCACGCCTGAGGAGCGGATGCCGATCTGCGTGAAGCACGCGGCATCCACCAAGCCCTCTTGAATCGCCTCATAGACCCAGGTGCCGTGGCCGCTGGGCTCGCCGAAGTGGTTTTGCCAGGTGTCACAGTGCGCGTCGAAATGGATGACCGCCAAGGGCCGGCCGAGCGCTGCTTTGTAGGCGCGCAGCAAGGGCAGCGTGATCGAGTGATCACCGCCGAGCCAGCACATGTGGTGGTTGCGAATCAGCGGTGTGATGGCCGGCATCATCGCCTCACGCATGCGCTCGATGCTGGTGTTGGGAAGGGCCAAATCGCCTGCATCGCCAAGCTCGCCGATCGGCGAAACGTCGAAGTGTGGGTGCGTGGCATCGCACAGCATGTGGCTCGCTTCTCGGATGGCGCGCGGGCCGAAGCGGGCGCCGGGCCGGTTGGTCACGGCGCCATCCCAGGCGACACCCGCAACCGCAAACGGCGTGGCGGCCGAGGCAGGCGGGCACTTCAAGAAGCTGTTGTTCGAGAGGAAAGCAAAGCTTGTCATCGCGCGCGCCGGTAGCCCAAAAGTGGCCGGGATGATAGGAGCCGCGGTGCTGGAATCGCCGCCTTTCACGATGCATCGCATTCGTTTCACGATACGAGAATTCGCAATGCTGCACTGCCGCAATTCTTCTCATAATGCTGAATGTCGTTTCGCTTAACGCAAAGACGCCGCTAAGTCATTGATTTGAAAGCCAAAGAAAATTAGTCTTCTATAAGACATAAGTCATTTCGGCTCGATCGATGATCGCTATCCTGACTGCCAGACACCACCTCTTTCAACGACGCATCGGAGTACCGCATGAGCACATTGACCCGTGACCAACAAATCGCCGCCCTGGAAAAAGACTGGGCCGAGAACCCACGCTGGAAGGGCATCAAGCGCGGCTATTCCGCAGCCGATGTGGTGCGCCTGCGCGGCTCGATCACGGTGGAGCACACGCTGGCCAAGCGCGGCGCCGAGAAGCTCTGGAACCTCGTCAACAACGAGCCCTTCGTCAACACACTCGGCGCGTTGACTGGCAACCAGGCGATGCAGCAGGTCAAGGCCGGCCTGAAGGCGATTTATCTCTCCGGCTGGCAAGTGGCGGGTGATGCCAACCTCGCTGGCGAGATGTACCCGGATCAATCGCTCTACCCGGCCAACTCGGTGCCGATGGTGGTCAAACGCATCAACAACACCTTCACGCGCGCCGATCAAATTCAGTGGTCGGAAGGCAAGAACGATGTCGACTTCTTCGCGCCCATCGTGGCCGATGCGGAAGCCGGCTTCGGCGGCGTGCTCAATGCGTTTGAGCTGATGAAGTCGATGATCGATGCGGGCGCCGCTGGCGTTCACTTTGAAGACCAACTCGCTTCAGTGAAAAAGTGCGGCCACATGGGCGGCAAGGTGCTCGTGCCAACGCGTGAAGCCGTGGCCAAGCTCGTGGCTGCGCGCCTCGCGGCCGATGTGATGGGCACGCCCACACTCGTGATCGCCCGCACCGATGCCGAAGCCGCCGACCTCGTCACCAGCGACGTTGACGACAACGACAAAGGCTTCTTGACGGGCGAGCGCACGATCGAAGGCTTCTTCCGTACCACGCCGGGCCTGGAGCAAGCCATCTCGCGCGGCTTGGCCTATTCGGAATATGCAGACATGGTGTGGTGCGAAACCGGCAAGCCAGACCTGGCTTACGCCAAGCGCTTTGCTGATGCCATTCATGCCAAGTTCCCGGGCAAGCTGCTGGCCTACAACTGCTCACCATCGTTCAACTGGAAAAAGAACCTTGACGACGCGACGATCGCCAAGTTCCAGAAGGAACTCGGCGCCATGGGCTACAAGTTCCAGTTCATCACGCTTGCCGGCTTCCACAGCTTGAACTACTCGATGTTCAACCTCGCCCATGGCTATGCGCGCAACAACATGAGCGCCTTCGTCGAGCTGCAAGAAGCCGAGTTCGCGGCTGCTGAGCGTGGCTTCACGGCCGTGAAGCACCAGCGTGAAGTCGGCACCGGGTACTTCGACGCGGTGACGACAACGATCGAAGCGCTCTCGTCCACAGCCGCGCTGAAGGGCTCAACCGAAGACGAGCAGTTCTTCGACGAGAAGCACTGAGAGTCAGTTCGCGGTTCACGGCGTCGCGTTCAAATCACCATCGACCAGGGAGTGGATGCGATGAACATGCCAAGCGACGCCCCCGTGACCACCACCCGCGACGCTCGCGGCGTGGTCACGCTCACCCTCAACCGACCGCGTGCGTTCAACGCGCTGTCAGAAGCCTTGCTGGGCGCGCTGCAGGGCGAGCTCGACCGAATCGCGGGCGATCCCACCGTGCGTGTGGTCGTGCTCGCTGCCGAGGGCAAAGCCTTCTGCGCTGGGCATGACTTGAAGGAAATGCGCGCCTCGCCCACGCTCAACTACTACCAGCAGCTCTTCGACCAATGCGGCCGCATGATGATGAGCGTGCAACGCTTGCCAGTGCCGGTGATTGCGCGGGTGCAAGGCATCGCCACGGCAGCGGGCTGCCAGCTCGTGGCGATGTGCGATTTGGCCGTGGCGGTCAGCACCGCGAAGTTCGCGGTCAGCGGTGTGAATCTCGGGTTGTTCTGCTCAACGCCGAGCGTGGCCTTGTCACGCAACTTGAGCCGCAAGTCGGCCTTCGAGATGCTTGTGACGGGTGACTTCATCGACGCGCATCAAGCGCTTGCCAAAGGCCTCGTCAACCGCGTTGCCGAGCCAGAAACGCTCGACGCAGAAGTCGAATCACTCGCTGCCAGCATCGTTGCGAAGCCGCGCGTTGCAGTCGCCATGGGCAAGGCTTTGTTTTATCGCCAGATCGAGACCGGAATCGACGCCGCCTATGTCGACGCTGCACACACCATGGCCTGCAACATGATGGACGACTCGGCGCTCGAAGGCGTTCAAGCCTTCATCGACAAACGCCCGCCTGATTGGCAAGGCGCCTGAGTTCGCGCGATCTGCGGCCTGCGCGGCTCACCGGTCAGCCGGCCGCCGCATCAACACCAGCGCCAAGCCGGCTGACGCCAGCATCAAAAACAGGCTCACCGCATTGAGCACCGGGCTCGCGCCCTCGCGCATGCGGCCGTACATCATCACCGTGAGCGGCGGGTCAGCGCCGACCAGCATCAGCGTGGTGTTGAAGTTCTCGAACGACATCAAGAATGAAATCGCAGCCGCGCCGATGAGGGCGGGGCGAAGGTAGGGCAGGGTGATCGTGGTGAAGATGGCACTGCGGCTCGCGCCCAGGTTGGCGGCAGCTTCTTCGAGCGTGGTGTCGAAACGCTTGAGGCGCGCGGCGATGGTGAGCGTGGCGATCGAGACGATGTAGGAGAACTGGCCCAGAACAACGAGCGGCAGCCCGGGCCGAAGGAACTCAAGCTCCAGGCCGAACTGATCATCGGCAAACTGAGCCAAGCGGCTCGCGAACGCCAGGATCGAGATGCCCAGAATCACGCCGGGAATCACGAGTGGCGCGAGCATCAACAGCGAGAGCGCTTGCCGGCCGCGAAAGCTCGTGCGCTCGATCAAGAACGCGTTGGCCGTGCCGACCACGACCGCAAGCAGCGTCACCCAAGTGGCAACGATCACGCTCGTCCAAAGGCTCGCGAGCAGCGGCCCATCTTTGAAGAGCCCGTGCGTGCCGGTGAACCAGGCGAGCGTGAAGCCGCGCCAGGGCGGTGCCGGGTAAGGCGAGTTGTTGAAAGCGAAGACGGCAACGACGGCAAGCGGCGTGAACAAGAACGCGAAAAACGCCACTGCGTACAGCGTGGTGCTGGTGCGCAGCCACCGAGGCCGAGGCAATGAGGCGATCACAAAACGCGCTCCATCAAGCCCGCCGCATCACATCACCAAACCGCTGACCCGAGAGCTTCAAGCCGCCCCACACGATCGCGGTCGACAGGCCGAGCAGCAAGAAGCCGAACGCCGCGCCTTGCTCCCAATTGAAGCGAGTGATGAACTGCGTGTAGATCTGCTCGGTGAACCAGAGCGAGTTCTTGCCGCCGAGCAGCGTGGGCGTCAGGTAGTTGCCAAGCGTCAACATGAAGACGACGACGCACCCGGCCACGATGCCGGGTGCGGCATGCGGAATCACGATCTGCCGCAAGATGGAAAAGCCGCTGCCGCCGAGGTCGTACGCGGCTTCGATGAGGCTGTCATCGAGCGTATCGAGTGCGCTGACCAATGGCACGACCATGAACAGCATCGAGGTGTAGACGAGGCCGATCAGAATGGTTGCGTCGTGATAGAGAAGCTCCGGTGGCTTGGCTGCAAGCCCGAGCTTCACGAGCATCGCCGGCAACACGCCTGACTCGCGCAGCAAGATCATCCAGCCGAGCGTGCGCACCGTCTCGCTCACCCAAAACGGGATCAGGCACAGCACGAACAACATCGACCGCGCGCGCCCATGCGCGAGCTTCGTGATCGTCCATGCAATCGGGAAGGCGAGCAGCAGCGTGCATGCGGTGGCGATGATCGACATCACCGCCGTGCGCACGAAGGTGTGCCAGTAAAGCGGCTCATCAACGAAGGTGCGGTATTGCTTCAAGCTGAGCTCGTAGACCCGCGGCGACACGCGCGCTCGCAGCGAGAGCATGGCGAGTTCAACATGCGGCAACACGATCAGGCCGATGAGCCAGAGCAGCGCCGGCGCCATCAACAGCATCAGCAGCAGGCGCGCTTGCATGCGGCCTGCTGCGGCCTGCTCAGTGGCCATCGGAAGGGCTCGTCGCGAAACACACGGCTGAGGCAGGATCGAAGCTGAAGCCAATCTCCTCGCCCGCGTGCAGATCGGCCAGCTGCCCGGTTTGCGGCAACGCGACGCGCAACTCGCAGCCGCTGCGCGATTCACGCAAGAGCACGGCCGAGTTGGCGCCGTCAAACAACACGCCTTGCACGATGCCGCGATAGCGCGGGTAAGAGGCCGGCAAGTCGCGCTCAACGCGCGCCAAGGCAATCGCCTCGGGGCGCAAGAAGAGCTCGCAAGCCTGGCCGATCTTGAACGCATGCGCAGAGCGCGCGTGCAGCGCGAGGCCTTGCGGCGTAGCGATCGTCACGACGCTGTCGAGCATCGATGTGGCCTTGCCGCTGAAACGGTTGTTCGCCCCTACGAAGCCCGCCACAAAGGGCGTTTGCGGCGTGTAGTAGAGCGTCTGCGGCGTGCCGACTTGTTCGAAGCGGCCGGCGTTCATCACGGCAACCTGATCGGAGAGAACAAGCGCCTCTGACTGGTCATGCGTGATGTAGACGAAGGTGGTGCCGAAGGCCGCTTGCAGCTGCTTGAGCTCGATCTTCATGTGTTCGCGCAGCTTCAAATCGAGCGCGCCGAGGGGCTCGTCGAGCAAGAGCAGCGTTGGCTCCAGCACCAAGCTGCGGGCGATGGCGACGCGCTGCTTTTGCCCGCCCGACAACTGATCGACTCGCTTGGCCTGCGAGCCGGCGAGGCCCACGCGTTCGAGCATCTCGCCAACGCGGCGCTCGATCTCGGCGCGCGGTGTGCCGCGCCGCGCAAGGCCATAGCCAATGTTCTCGCCGACCGACATCATCGGGAACAGCGCCAAGTGTTGAAACACCATGTTGACCGGCCGCCGGTTCGGCGGCACGCGGGCCATGGATTGCCCGCCGATCAGGATCGATCCGCTGTCGGCCACCATGAAGCCGGCGATCAGCCGCAGCAGCGTGGTTTTGCCGCAGCCCGAGGGCCCAAGAATCGAGAAGAAGCTGCCTCGGGCGACCTCAAACGAGAGCTCGCGCACCGCGTGGTGCGCACCGTAGTGCTTGTCGACGCGGTCGACCGAGAGGTCGGCAGGCGTCACGGCGCAGGGCTTAGTTCGCCGCCTTGATGCGGTCGAGCACCTTGCCTTCGATCTCTTCAATCCCAGCCGGCACCGCGGGATACCACTTGACGTTTTTCAGCGCCGCCTCAGGGAAGCTGGCGGCGAACTGCGATTTGAGCTTGGCATCCATCAACTGATCGGCGCCTTTGGCGGCCGTGAAGTTACCGGCCGAGCCCGCCACTTTGGCGGCGATGTCCGGGCGCATGTTGAAGTTGATCCACGCGTAGGCGGCAGCGTCGTTCTTGCCTTTGGCGGGCATCGCGAAGGTGTCGATCCAGCCGAGGGCGCCAGCTTTGGGTGCGATGTATTGAATCTCGGGCTGGTCTTTGTTGAGCTTCCAGCCGCCCGTGTCCCACATCATGGCGCCGACCACTTCGCCAGAGCGCATGCCATTGAGCAACTGGTCTTTGTTGTCCCAGAAGAACTTGAGGTTGGGCTTGCAGGCAGCGATTTTTTTGCCAACGTCGTCCATCAACGCGGCGTAGGCCTTTGCGTCGCCATAGAGCGCGAACGGGTCTTTGCCGCTCGCGAAGGCGAAGGCGAGCAAGGTGGGCCGCTTGAGGCGCACAGCGGTCTTGCCTTTGACGTCTGCCTTGCAGAGATCGGGGTAGTCGGCCATCTTCGCGAGCTTGGTGTTGACGACCAAGCCGTCAGTCCCCCAAATGTGCGGCAGGCCGTAGACCTTGCCGGCGAGCGTGGTGTTCTTCTTGGTCGCGTCGAGCATGGCGGGGATGAACTGCTCGGTCTTGATCTTCGAGAGATCGAAGGGTTTGTAGATCTCAAACTCTTGTTGCGGGCCGGTGATGCGGTCTTGCGAAGGCTGCGCCAAATCGAAGCCGGCGCCGCCTGTTGCGCGCAGCTTGGAGATCATCTCCTCGTTGTTCGACAAGGTGATCTCGACCTTGGTGCCCGTTTCTTTCTCGAACTGCGCGATGACGTCTGCCGGGGCGTAGTCTGACCAAGTGATGATGCGCAACGTGTCGGCATTGGCCGATGAGGTGGCGAAGGCAAGGCTCAACGAAGCGACGGCGAATGCGTGAGGCAATTTCATCAGTTACTCCCAGGTCAGTTGACGATTGATCACGAGGCTACATGCCAGAGTAGTTTGGCCCTCCACCACCTTCGGGCGTGACCCACACGATGTTTTGCGTTGGGTCTTTGATGTCGCAAGTCTTGCAGTGAACGCAGTTCTGCGCGTTGATCTGCAAGCGATCAGAGTTGTCCGCGTTCTTCACGTACTCATAAACGCCCGCCGGGCAGTAGCGGCCCTCGGGCCCGGCGTAAGTGGCAAGGTTGATCGCCACCGGCACGCTCGCATCCTTCAAGGTCAGGTGCGCGGGTTGTTGCTCTTCATGGTTGGTGTTGCTGATGAAGACGCTTGAGAGGCGGTCGAAGGTCAGCTTGCCATCAGGCTTCGGGTAGGTGATTTGCGGGCACTCAGCGGCCGGCTTCAAGTAGGTGTGATCTGCCTTGGCACGGTGGATCGTCCACGGCGGCGCCTTCATGCCGAGCTTGGGCAGCAACCATTGCTCGATGCCGGTCATCAACACGGCAGTCGTTTGGCCTTTCTTGAACCACTGCTTGAAGTTGCGCGAACGGTCGAGTTCGGCGAAGAGCCAGCTCTTCGCGAATTCGGCCGGGTAGTCGCTCAGCACATCGTGTTGGCGGTTGTGCATGACGGCGTCAAACGCGGCATCGGCGGCCAGCATGCCGGTCTTGATGGCGGCATGGCTGCCTTTGATGCGCGAGGCATTGAGGTAGCCCGCCTCGCAGCCGATCAGCGCGCCACCAGGGAACACGGTCTTGGGCAAGCTCAAGATGCCGCCGGCAGTGATGGCGCGTGCGCCATAGCCGAGGCGCTTGCCGCCTTCGAGGTACTTGCGAATCTCGGGGTGGGTTTTCCAGCGCTGGAACTCTTCGAATGGGCTCAGCCACGGGTTCGAGTAGTCGAGCCCAACCACGAAACCGAGCGCCACTTGATTGTTGTCAGCGTGGTAGAGAAACGAGCCGCCGTAGGTGGATGAATCGAGTGGCCAGCCGGAGGTGTGCACCACCAAACCGGGTTGGTGTTTGGCCGGGTCGATCTCCCACAACTCTTTCAATCCGATGCCGTAGCTTTGCGGGTCACGGCCTTCATCGAGCTTGAAGCGGGCGATCAATTGCTTGCCCAAGTGGCCACGCGAGCCCTCGGCAAAGATCGTGTACTTGCCGTGCAGCTCCATGCCGATCTGGAAGTTCTCGCCGGGCTGGCCGTCTTTGCCGACACCTAGGTTGCCAGTTGCCACGCCCTTGACCGAGCCATCATCGTTGTAGAGCACTTCTGCGGCAGCAAAGCCGGGGAAGATCTCCACGCCCAAGCCCTCGGCCTGCTGCGCAAGCCAGCGCACCACGTTGCCGAGGCTCACGATGTAGTTGCCGTGGTTCTTGAAGCAATCAGGCAGCAAGAACCCCGGCGTGCTCTTCGAGCCGGTCTCGCTGAGGAACAAGAACTTGTCTTCAGTGACGGGCTGGTTGAGCGGTGCGCCAAGCTCCTTCCAGTTGGGCAGCAGCTCATCAATGCCGCGCGGGTCCATGATGGCGCCGCTCAAGATGTGTGCGCCAGGCTCGCTGCCTTTCTCAAGCACGACCACCGAAATTTCTTTGCCTTGCGTCGCTGCCAGTTGCTTCAAACGGATCGCAGCAGACAAGCCGCCAGGGCCCGCGCCGACGATCACAACGTCATATGGCATCGCTTCACGCGGCCCGTGTGTGGCCAGAATTTCTTCGGGTGTCATACAGCTCCTCGGGCTCGGAATCGCGCGGATTCTACGGGGCAGATTCGCGCTTGTTGGCCGTGTTTTCCGCGGTTGTAGAACGGGTCTTTGAAGAGGCTTGCGTGCTATCGTCCTTCGGCCAAATAGGGAATGAACCATGAGCTACAACATCGATTTGTCGGGCCGTGTGGCTCTCGTCACTGGCGCCTCCAGCGGCCTCGGAACACAGTTCGCCAAGACCCTTGCGAAGGCCGGTGCCGGCGTTGTGCTTGCAGGCCGCCGCGTTGAGCGCTTGAAGACCTTGCGGGCCGAGATTGAGGCCGATGGCGGTGATGCTCATGTGGTCACGCTCGACGTGACCGACCACGACAGCATCAAGGCAGCAGTTGCCCACGCCGAGACCGAGATGGGCACGATCGACATCCTCATCAACAACTCAGGTGTCGGCTCCACGCAAAAGTTGGTCGACGTGACACCCAACGACTACGACTTCGTTTTCGACACCAACACCAAAGGTGCCTTCTTCGTGGCGCAAGAGGTGGGCAAGCGCATGCTGGGCCGCGCGCGCGGCTCGGCGCCGGGCACGTTCACTGGCGGGCGCATCGTCAACATCGCATCGATGGCAGGGCTCAAAGTGCTTGGGCAGATCGGCGTGTATTGCATGAGCAAGGCCGCAGTGGTTCACATGACGCGTGCGATGGCGCTCGAGTGGGGCAAGTACGGCATCAATGTCAATGCGATCTGCCCCGGCTACATCGATACCGAAATCAATCACCATCACTGGCAAACCGAGCAAGGCAAGCGCCTTGTTGACATGCTGCCACGCAAGAGAATCGGCCACCCACAAGATCTCGATGCGGTGCTGATGATGTTGTGTGCCAACGAAAGCCACTTCATCAACGGCGCTGTGATTCAGGCTGATGACGGCTTCGCGCTTTGAACTAGGGCCAGGCTGAATGACATTGCGCCCGCTCTCGCTGCTTGAATCCCGCGCACTCGGCGTGCTGATCGAGAAGGCGCACACCGTGCCCGACAGTTATCCGCTGTCACTCAATACGTTGATGTTGGGCTGCAATCAAAAGACAGCCCGCGATCCGGTGCTCAACGCAGTCGAGAGCGAGGTGCAGGCGGCTGTTGATGCACTGAAAAGCCTGCACCTCGTTTTTGAGGCGAGCGGCTCGCGCGTCACGCGTTATGAACACAACCTTGGGCGCGCGCTCGCACTGCCTTCGCAATCGGTCGCGTTGCTTGCAGTGCTCATGTTGCGTGGGCCGCAGACGGCCTCGGAGCTTCGCGCGAACTGCGATCGGCTGCACCGATTTGCTGATCTCTCGTCGGTTGAGGCATTCCTGGATGAGCTCGCCGAGCGGTCGGAAGAAAAGGGCGGTGCGTTGGTCGTGAAGCTGCCTCGCGCGCCGGGTGCGCGTGAGCCGCGTTGGGCGCAGTTGTTGTGTGGGGCCATTGATGTCTCGGCCATGCCAGTTGCGCCGCAATCGGAAGACTTCGTCGCCGGCAGTGAGTTGATTGCTTTGAAGGCGCAGCAGGCGCGCATGCACGCCGAGCTCGCTGATCTGCGCAGCCTCGTCGAGCACTTGTATGCCGAGCTTGGCGTCGAGCGGCAGGCTGTGTTGGCCAAGGAGACGGGCAATGCGCTTTGAACTTCCGGAGCAAAAGAAGCTGACGCTTGCCATGACGATCCCGATCCGTTGGGGCGACATGGATGCGATGAACCACGTCAACAACACGATCTACTTTCGCTACATGGAGATCGTGCGCATCGAGTGGCTCAACAGCATCGGCGGCACACCGGCGCCGAATGGCGAGGGGCCGGTGATCGTCAATGCCTTTTGCAACTTCATCAAGCAGCTGGAATACCCGGGCGATGTGCTCGCCAAGCATTACGTGGCCGCGGCCGGGCGCACCAGCTTCGAAACCTACATCACCCTTGAACGAAGCGATGCGCCAGGCGTGATCTACGCCAGCGGCGGCGCCAAGACGGTGTGGGTGAATTTCCCCGAGCAGCGCTCTGTGCCCTTGCCCGATTGGCTACGCGCATTGATCGAATGACCCGCAGCAGCTGAGCGCTGCGGAGTACGCTTTAACGTTTCGAATCGCTCTCATCAGGAGACTCTGAATGAACAAGGTCTATCCCAGCGCTGCCGATGCGCTCAAAGGCGTGGTCAAAGATGGCCAGCTGCTGGCCGTTGGCGGCTTCGGCCTCTGCGGCATCCCCGAGGCCCTGATCCTTGCGCTGCGCGACTCTGGCGTGAAGGGCATCACCGTGATCTCCAACAACGCCGGCGTTGATGGCTTCGGCCTCGGCCTGTTGCTTGAGACTCGGCAGATCAAGCGGATGATTTCGAGCTATGTCG
Source organism: Rhizobacter sp. (assembly GCA_043778145.1). Classification (GTDB taxonomy): domain Bacteria; phylum Pseudomonadota; class Gammaproteobacteria; order Burkholderiales; family Burkholderiaceae_C; genus LMDS01. Next base: position 16,913 of record JAYWGR010000040.1, on the reverse strand, counting down.
GCGAGAACAAAGAGTTCGAGCGGCAATACCTGGCCGGCGAACTCGAACTTGAGTTCACACCGCAAGGCACGCTGGCTGAAAAGCTGCGCGCCGGCGGCTCGGGCATTCCAGCGTTCTTCACGAAAACGGGCGTCGGCACCTTGGTGGCCGAAGGCAAAGAAACGCGTGAGTTCGATGGGCATGTGTACGTGATGGAGCGCGCGCTGTTGCCCGAGGTCGCTTTGGTCAAGGCATGGAAGGCCGACAAGAGCGGCAACCTGATCTTTCGCCGCACTGCGCGCAACTTCAACCCGGCCTGCGCGATGGCCGGCAAGCTCACGATCGTCGAGGTCGAAGAGATCGTCGAAACTGGCTCTTTCGATCCAGACTCGGTTCACCTGCCTGGCATCTACGTGCACCGCATCGTGCTCAATGCGACGCCTGAGAAGCGCATCGAGAAGCGCACCGTGAGCGTGGCGATCATCGAGCCCGCAGTCGCTGCAGCGGCGATGGCCGAGGCCGATGCCGTGATCGAGAAAGCCGCGGAAAAATCGACTGACCGGGACACCGAGAAAGCAGGAGCCTGACATGGCCTGGACACACGATCAAATGGCCGCCCGCGCGGCGCAAGAGCTGCAAGACGGCTTCTACGTGAACCTCGGCATCGGCTTGCCGACTCTGGTTGCGAACTTCGTTTCGCCCGACATCGAAGTCTGGCTGCAAAGCGAGAACGGCATGCTGGGCATCGGCCCATTCCCGACGGAAGACGAAGTCGACGCCGACCTCATCAACGCCGGCAAACAGACCGTGACCACGCTGCCCGGCTCATCGATCTTCGGCTCGCATGACAGCTTCGCGATGATCCGCGCCGGCAAGATCAACCTGTCCATCCTCGGTGCGATGCAGGTGAGCGCCAAAGGCGATCTGGCCAACTGGATGATTCCCGGCAAGATGGTCAAGGGCATGGGCGGCGCGATGGATTTGGTCGCGGGCGTGGCGCGCGTGCTGGTGCTGATGGAGCATGTTGCCAAGAAGAAGGACGGCGGGATCGACCTCAAGATCATCCCGACCTGCACTTTGCCGCTCACGGGCGTTGGCGTGGTCAACCGCATCATCACCGACCTCGCGGTGATGGATGTGACGCCCCAAGGGCTCAAGCTCATCGAGCTCGCCGAAGGCGTGAGCCGTGATGAGGTGCAGGCCAAGACGGGCGTGCCCTTGCTCTGAGCTTTGAGTGCGAACGGGCTCTGACGGCTCTCAGTTCAGTCCGCCGCTGCGCGATCGAAATCGCTCGCGCTTGCGTCTTTGACTTCCATCTTGTGGTCAACGTGAAACGACGAGATCGGTTGATTCATGGCCTCTTGCCGTTCGAGGCGCTCGTGCAGGGCGATTGCCTCGGCGAGCAGGCTGCGCAGTTCGGCAACGCCGCGAGCGATGGGCGGTACAGCCAGGCCATCGAGCTGGCGCAAGGCCGGCTGAAGAATGGTCGCCGGCAGGTCGGGAATGATCAGCGCGCCATGCCGTAAAAGCTTGCGCTCGATGCTCGCAAGCGGTTTCAAGACAGTGCGGCTGTTAGGGGCTGCATCAAGCAAAGCGCCGAGGTCGGCGTGCATTTGCGCGGTCTTCGCGTCGGCCGGCTGAGTTGATTTCGCAGCGGGCTTGGCGGCCGGTTTGTCGCTGGGGCCTACGTCGGCTTTCATCACGAGGTTGAGCTTCGAGCCTTCGCGGCGCAAACCCACGTGATGGGTGAAAAACGCTTTCAGGATGCCGATCGGCGATCGGCGTGGCGGCGGGGAATCCGAAGGGGCGTCCATCTGAGCACTATCGGCATGCCCAGCCCCAAGCTTGAGTCACCGATGAGTGGCGGCTCGATTTGATTTGCTGGTGCGTGCGGCTTTGAGCGCACGCGCGGCCTCGCCCACGAGCGCCGGGCCGCCGTAGATGAAGCCGGTGTAGATCTGAACCAGGTCAGCGCCTGCAGCGACTTTGGCGCAGGCGTCAGCGGCGCTCATCACGCCGCCCACGCCGATGATCGGATAGCGCGCTCCGAGCGATGCGCGCAGGCCCGCAATGACGCGGTTGGACGCCGCGAACACCGGCGCGCCTGACAAGCCGCCCGCCTCGCCGCCGTGCGGCAGGTGCGCGACGGCGTCGCGTGCAATCGTGGTGTTGGTGGCGATCACGCCGTCGATGCCGTGGCGTTGCAGTGCCGAGGCGATCAAGCCGACTTGGGTTTCGTCGAGGTCAGGCGCAATCTTCACGAACACCGGCACCCTGCGGCCGTGGCGCTGCGCCAGCTCGACCTTGCGGGCCTGAATGCCGGCGAGCAGCGCGTCAAGCGCGTCATCGCTTTGCAGGCTCCGCAGATTTTGCGTGTTAGGGCTGGAGATGTTGACGGTCACGTAATCGGCATGCGGGTAGACGCCGTCGAGGCCGATCAAGTAATCGTCAAGTGCCCGCTCGATGGGCGTGGCCGCGTTCTTGCCGATGTTCAGGCCAAGCACGCCGCCGCGGGCGCGGAAGCTTCGAGCGCGTTTGACGTTGGCGATGAACGCCGCCAAGCCTTCGTTGTTGAAGCCGAGCCGGTTGATCAGCGCATTGGCCGCAGTCAAGCGAAACATGCGCGGCTTCGGGTTGCCGGGCTGCGCCAGTGGCGTCACGGTGCCGACCTCGATGAAGCCGAAACCCATCGCACCAAGGCCATCGATGCAGCGGCCGTTTTTGTCGAGTCCTGCAGCCAGGCCGATGCGGTTGGGAAAGCGGATGCCGGCCAGCGTGATCGGGTCGGCCACCGGCTCATCGGCCCACAGACATTGCAGCGGCGTGTTCTGCAAGCGGGCGATCGAGCCCAGCGTCAGATCGTGGGCCTGTTCGGGGTCGAGCCCGAAGAGAAACGGGCGGGCCAGCGGGTAGGGCAAAAGCGGCATGGGAACTCGGGGCTATGGGTGCCCGCGATTGTCGCAGCGAGGTGCGGCAAGGGGCAGGGTGGCGCGACCCGGCGTGCATCTTCGGTGTGCATACTCACGGCCTCGATACAGGAGCGATTCATGCCGACCGGCAACCCAACTGACACCGACTCGAGCGCCAGCCCCGACCCCGGCACCGACCGAATCGAGCGCGACAGCTTCGGCGAGATCGCCGTGCCCCACGATGCGCTCTGGGGCGCGCAAACCCAGCGCTCGCTGCACCACTTCGCCATCTCTACCGAGCGCATGCCGCGCGAATTGATCATGGCGCTGGCGTGGGTCAAGCGAAGTGCAGCGGTCGTCAACCAGGAACTCGGCGAGCTGGATGCGCGCAAGGCCGATGCCATCGTCAACGCCGCAGACGAAGTGCTCGCCGGCCAACACGACGCGCAGTTTCCACTCTCAGTCTGGCAAACCGGCTCGGGCACGCAGACGAACATGAACATGAACGAGGTGCTCGCCAACCGCGCCTCGCAATGGCTTGGCGGCCCGGTTGGCGAAGGCCGGCTCGTGCATCCGAACGATGATCTGAACCGCGGCCAATCCTCGAACGACGTATTCCCAACGGCCATGAGCGTGGCCGCCGTGCGGGCGATGGAAGAGCACCTGCTGCCTGCGCTCTCGGTACTGCGCGACACCTTGGCAGACAAGGCGCGAGCGTTTGCAACCATCGTCAAGATCGGCCGCACGCATCTGCAAGACGCCACACCGCTGACGCTGGGTCAAGAGATCTCGGGCTGGGTAGCGCAACTCGACCACGGCATTCGCCACCTGCGCACAGCGCGCCCGCATCTGCGCGAGTTGGCACTCGGTGGCACGGCGGTGGGCACCGGGCTCAACGCGCATCCGGAGTTCGGCACGCGTGTCGCAGCCGAGCTCTCGCGGGCCACAGGTCATCCGTTTGAGTCGGCTCCGAACAAGTTCGAGGCGCTGGCTGCACACGACGCGATGGTCTTCGCACACGGCGCGTTGAAGACGATCGCCGCATCGCTGATGAAGATCGCCAACGACGTGCGCTGGCTCGCCTCCGGCCCGCGCTCTGGCCTCGGCGAAATCACGATCCCGGAGAACGAGCCGGGCAGTTCGATCATGCCGGGCAAGGTCAACCCGACGCAGTGCGAGGCCATGACGATGCTGTGCTGCCAAGTGATGGGCAACGACGTGGCGGTGAACATCGGCGGCGCGTCTGGCAACTTCGAGCTCAATGTGTTCAAGCCCGTGATCATTCACAACCTCTTGCAAAGCATGCGCTTGCTGGCCGATGGCGCGGCGAGCTTCGAAGCGCATTGCGCCCGCGGCATCGAAGCCAATGAAGCCCGCATCGGCGAGCTCGTGAGTCGCTCGTTGATGCTGGTGACGGCGCTGAACCCGCACATCGGCTATGACCGTGCTGCGCAGATCGCCAAGCGTGCGCACCATGAGGGCATCACGCTGCGCGAAGCTGCGCTGGCCTCGAGCTGGCTCACGGCAGAACAGTTCGACGAGTGGGTGCAGCCCGAAGCGATGGTCGGCAGGAGGGCCGCGTCATGACACAAGACGAGTTGAAGGCATTGGTTGGGCAGGCAGCGGTGGCGTATGTGGTGCCGGGCAGCATCGTTGGCGTGGGGACAGGCTCGACGGTCGATTGCTTCATCGACGCATTGGCCGGCATGAAGGACCGCATCATCGGCGCCATCTCAAGCAGCGAACGCAGCACCGAGCGCCTGCGCGCACACGGCATCACGGTGCTCGACAGCAACAGCGTCGGCGCCATTCCCGTCTACGTGGACGGCGCCGACGAGATCGACCACGCCGGCTGCATGATCAAAGGCGGCGGTGCTGCGTTGACGCGCGAGAAGATCGTTGCTGATTTGGCCGATCGCTTTGTCTGCATCGCCGATGAGTCAAAGCTCGTTGCTTCGCTCGGCGCGTTTCCATTGCCGATCGAGGTGATCGCCATGGCGGCGTCACAGATCGAGCGGCAACTGCGCGCGCTGGGCGGCCAGCCGCGCTTGCGTGCCGGCGTGTTGACTGACAACGGCTGCCCGATCATCGATGTGCGCGGCCTCGTGATCGCCGACCCCGCGGCGCTTGAAGCCGAGATCAACCAGTGGCCAGGCGTCGTCAGCGTGGGGATCTTTGCGCGGCGGCGCGCCAGCGTTTGCTTGCTCGGCACGGCGGCGGGCGTGCGCACGATGACTTTCTAACTGCGTTTGAGAAACTGGCTGCAGAGAGGGTGTTTCCTAAATGAATGACACCCTCTGAAAAGCGCGTAACCTCGGGTTGTCGCGAATTCATGCACTTCACAGGAAAAAGAGCCCATGGCCAAACCGAATTACTCGTTCGAGAAACGCCAGCGCGAGTTGGCGAAAAAGAAAAAGAAGGAAGAAAAGCTGAAGGAGAAGGCCGGGCGCAAGGTCGGCGAAGGTGGCGCAGATGACGCCAGCGAAGGCGAGAGTGAAGCTGAAGGCGAAGCGCCTGCAGCTGCTCCCGCTGAAGGCCAGCCAACCAGCTGAGCAGCTTGCCGCAGCGCAACAAGCGCTATGCGGCACCCTCTCTCCGAGCCGCGCGACTGACGAAGCGCGCCGGATCAATCGCCGCCAACAAGCTGGCCTCCAGCACCTGCGACGCGCCACTGACCGCAGCCGCCAACACCTGTGCGCCGAGCGAGCTCCACGTGATGCCCCTTGAGCCGAGCGCGGTGAACACGTAGAGCCCAGGCAGGCGCGGCACGAATCGCGGTTGATCGAGCCGAACTCCATGTACGGCCGCACCCACGCTGTCGGGCACCGCACCAATCACCGGCAATCGATCCGCCGCTGACCATCGCCACGCGGTTCGCCCAGTGAGGTCAGACGGTGATGCGATCACCTCTCGACCAATCAAACGCGCAAGTTGGGCAAGGTTCGCGGAGTGATCATCGTCACGAACCGACGGGTCTTCATCGCCGGCTTGAGCAGTCGAGCCAAACACCGCAGCACCCGCAATGCCGGGCAGCAAATAGCCGGCGCCCGCGATCGGCAAGCGCGGCAATGCCAGCCCACGCTCGACTGCGTTCGGCAGCGTGCTGATCTGCCCGCGCACACGCTCGATCGGCCAGGCTGGGTGATCGAGCAAGCGCATCGCATCGCCGGCATTCGCGAGCACGACGACCTCGGCCTCTGCGAGTAGCTGCCCGCCGCTGCCAAACAACTTCCAGCCCGAGGCGCAGCGCTCTAGCCGCTCAACAACCACGCTGCATTGCAACTCGGCGTACCCGCTCGCCCGCGCCAAGAACGACGCGGCCAAGCCCGCTGGCGCAACCCATCCACCGCCCGGATAGAACCAGGCCGGCCGATCGAGTGGCAAGCCGCTGCGGGCGCTTGCTTGCTGCGCGTCGAGCGCTTGCACGTAGCTTGGCGGCAAGCCCAGTCTCGTCAACACGTCGTGCATCGCGCTCGTGGTCAGGCCAGTCTCCAAGCGCAGCAAGCCGCTCGTGCTGCCGGCAACTTGATGCAAGTCGATGGCGGCCTGCACCGAATCGCGCGCCATCAGCGCTGCGGCACGGTTGAAGCGGGCGTGCGTGCCGTCCTGGGCATTGACGATGCCGTGGAACAAGCCTGCCGGGTTGCCTGATGCGCCAAGTGCGATCTGCGGTGCTTTCTCGATCACGAGGCTGTGCCAACCCTGCTCGGCCAACGCCCAAGCTGCTGCGCAACCGGCCAACCCGGCGCCAACGATCACAGCGCGCCTCGGGCCAGCCGGCCGCCCAACGCGGTGAGCTGCGGTGCGGCCGGGGGCCGACTTTGGCGTGAAGCGCGGCGCATAACGGGCGCGAGTGAGTGCTGCATCAGCGACCCCGCTTGCGATCGGCCGACACTCAAATCCAGCGGCAGTCAGTGCCGATCGATGTGCTGGGTCAACACTGCGCAATGACAACGTGGCATCGGCAGCCGCCAAGCGGCCGAGTGCCTTGGCGATGCGGGCGGGTTGTTCGAAGTCATCGAGGTCGAACGCGTCGATCCGCGCCACGAGTTCTGGCAACCAAGCGGGGAGGCGACCGCGCGCGAGAAGCAAGTTGACGCGGCCGGCAGCGAGGCTCAGCCGGTGAAGCCCCGGGGTCGTCGGTGGCCATGCAGCTCGCAGCTCGGCAGCGAGTTCGTGGGCGAGCATGGCGTCGATGTCGACTGCGGCATCTGCCTCGGCGATCAAGATGACATCGAGGTGGGTGGGGCGGTGGTCGTCGTTGCGCCAGGCCAACCAAATGCTCAGAAACCGATCGATGTGGCCGGTCAGCAGCACCACGAAGCGGTCGCGGCCACGCCAGCGGTGGGCCCAAGCTTCTTCGGCGGCAGCGGCCGTCATTCGCGCGCTTGTTCGGCCAGCCAGGCGAGCAGGCGGTCGCGCGCATCGGTCAGGCCGCGATAGGCCAGCACAGCCGGGCTCATCGTGCGCAAGGCCTCGTGCACTTGGCCGGCCTGCGCAGGTGTGGCGAAAGCATTGCGCAACGGGCCGCTTTGAACGTGGATGGTGAAGATCGCCTGCCGCGCTTGCGGCAGCGGAATGAAGGTCTGGTGCTCGGTGCGGAAGAAGGCGGCATCGGCAAGCTGCGCTAAGGTGGCGGCGGCCGGCCATGGCGCGTCATCGCAATGCATCGGGTGTGCGTGCAGGCGAGGGTGGCGGGTGATCGTCCAGACGAAGCGCTCCCAAGGTTCATCGCCCGTGACCAGCCTTGCGAGGTGCTGGCTTGCGGTGACAAGCAATCGGTTGTCGGCCACGGGCGCATGAACTTCCGCGAAATGCTTGCCAACCTTGTCTTCCGGCGCCCAGTGCGACGGCAGGCACACGGCGAGCCACGGGATGTGGGCGGTGGTGCCGTCGATCACCGCGAAGTCTTCGGCGAAGGCGAGGCTGAGCAAGCCGGCCAAGCGCCACGGTGGTGGAAGGGCGCGCAGGCATGCGCCGATCTCAGGGCTCACGGTGCCGCCCTCGACATGCTCTCCGTCGACGGACCAGCCGATTTGCCTGGCTTCGAAGCGCATTGCGCCGTCCCACGCGAAGTCATCGGGGTGCTCATCGACTGCGTGGCGCATGAGTGCGGATAACGCAGGTTGCGCATCGAAATCCGGCTTGGCGAGCAAGGCTTGACCGGCATGGTGGAACAGCACCGCGAGCTTCTCGCGCAGGGCGCGCGCTCCGAGCCGATTGGGTGTCAGCTGCTGAGTGCCGGGCTCGAGTCGGCGCAGGCCGGGTTGCATGCGGAAAGGGGCGCTGACGGTCGCAAAGTCAAAAGGCATGCGCGGATCATGACAATAAAAAAGCCCGCTCGAAGCGGGCTCAGGTGAAGCGGGCCGAAGGCCTCAGACGCGCTTGCGGTACTCGTGCGTGCGGGTGTCGATTTCGACCTTGTCGCCCGTCTGCACGAAGAGCGGCACCGAGATTTCGAAGCCGGTGGCGATCTTGGCGTTCTTCAAGACCTTGCCCGAGGTATCGCCCTTGACAGCCGGCTCGGTGTCGGTGATCTCGCGCACCAGGCTGGTGGGCAGCTCGACCGAGATGGCCTTGCCGTCATAGAACACCACTTCGACCGGCATGCCGTCTTCCAGATACTGGATTGCGTCGCCCATGTTCTCCGACTCAACCTCGAACTGGTTGTACTCGGCGTCCATGAAGGCATACATCGGATCGGCGAAGTAGGAGTAGGTGCACTCCTTCTTGTCGAGGATGACTTGGTCCATTTTGTCGTCGGCCTTGAAGACGACTTCGGTGCCGGAGCTGCTCAGCAAGCTCTTGAGCTTCATGCGCACGGTGGCGGAGTTGCGGCCACCGCGGCTGTACTCGGTGCGCAGCACGACCATTGGGTCCTTGCCTTGCATGATGACGTTGCCGGCGCGAATTTCCTGTGCGATCTTCATGGGAGAGATTTCCGTGTTGGCGTCGATCTGACGCGGCGGGCCGGCGACACGCATTGGCATGCGGCCCGCCCAAAGCCCACGATTTTACGGTCATTCCTTGGCTGGGAAAGCGCCAGTGAAGTCGATCAGTTGCTGGGCAAGGTCGGTTTGCTGGCGCAGCGCATTTCGCCACGTCTCGGTATGCAGCCGCCACGCGTCAGGCGCCGGCCAGTTTGAGGTTGGGTCCGGCAGCGCGTTCCAAGCGCGCCACAGCGCCTTGATTTCGGCCGCGACATGCGCTTCGGCCAGCGCGAGATGGCGCATCAAAAACGCCTCTAGTTTGAGCGCGTGTGCCCCGTCTTGCTGCGGGTAGATTTGCCAGACGAAAGGCGCACCGGCCCACTGCGCGCGGACGAACGAATCCTCGCCCCGCACAAAGTTCACATCGCATGACCAGAGCAGATGGTCGTAGTCGAGTTGGGTGAGCGGCGGCAGCAGCACAGCCTCCAGCTGACCCAGGCGCAGCCCGGAGCCCAGCCACGCCGCCACTTGCCGCGTGGCCGTGCCGGCCGCCACCAGCAAACGCGTTGGCTGCGAGGTGAGTGGCGCGAGCAGTGCTGCGAGGTGGGGTTGCTCGTAGCAGAACAGGCTCACCGTTTGCTCGCCCGGGCGGCGCTCGACGCCGAATGTTCGAAGCCACGCGCCAGCATCGAATCTGCGCTGGCGTGCGGAGAGGTCGGCCTCACGTATCAACCCGCCGGTTGCATCGGTAAAGCCCGGGTAGAAGAACCACTTGATCAGCCCGGAGCTCGCCTGCGGTGACCGCAAACAGTGATTGCGTTCAACATACCCTTCTGCGCTCAGGTACTCGAGGTTGATCCACAGCGGCGGGTGTTGACGCGCTGCCATGCGTGAGACGAAAGCAGCTGGCGGATCGCAGCCAAAGGCTTCGATGACCACGTCGCCCGGCTCGGGCCAGCGGGTGTCGTCATCCCAACGGGCGACCTGAACGTGCGGCGCGCCGTTGGGCGCCATCCAGCGCAATGCCGAAACGTCGTCAGCCCAGAGGCGCACCGATTCGCCACGCGCGGCCAGGTCAGCAGCAAGGCGCCAGCACACACCGATGTCACCGAAGTTATCGACGACTCTGCAGAAGATGTCCCAGGTGCGAGGCGGCATGCGGCGAGATTGTCCGGCAGCGGCGCGAGCGGCCGCCACCGCGGCACAATTGCCGCCCGATGAAAGACAAGCCCGAATCCCCAGCCGAGCCGACGGCCGACCCGCAGCGCGTGCAGTTGCTCGCCGATGTCTCGGCCTTGCCCGGCTTGCCCGGCGTCTACCGCTACTTCGATGCACAAGACAATGTGCTCTATGTCGGCAAGGCGCGCGATCTGAAGAAGCGCGTCTCGAGCTACTTTCAGAAGAACCACGGCGGCACGCGCATCGGCCACATGATCGGCAAGATCGTGCGCCTGGAGACGACGGTGGTGCGCTCGGAAGCAGAGGCGCTGCTGCTCGAGAACAACCTGATCAAGACGCTCAACCCTCGCTACAACATTTTGTTTCGCGACGACAAGAGCTATCCGTACTTGAAGCTTGCATCGCACACCTTTCCGCGCATGGCTTACTACCGCGGCGCGGTCGATCAAAGGCATCGGTATTTCGGCCCGTTCCCGAGCGCGTGGGCGGTCAAAGAATCGATTCAAATGCTGCAGAAGGTGTTCCGCCTGCGCACGTGCGAAGACACGGTGTTCGCCAATCGAACAAGGCCGTGCTTGCTGTACCAAATCAAGCGCTGCTCGGGGCCCTGTGTCGATCTGATTCAACCGGCCGACTACGCAGCCGATGTTGCCAACGCCGAGCGTTTCTTGCAGGGCGAGCAGCAAGAGCTCACCGATGGTCTGCAGGCGCGAATGATGGCTCACGCCGAGGCGCTGCAATTTGAGCAAGCCGCTGAGATCCGCAACCAGCTCGGCGCACTGGCGCGCGTGCTCCATCAGCAATCGGTGGAAGACAACACGGGTGTGACAACCAAAGATGCCGACATCCTTGCCGTGCGCATCGAAGGTGGCCGCGCTTGCGTGAATCTCGCCATGGTGCGCGGCGGGCGCCACCTTGGCGATCGGCCGTATTTTCCGAACCACGTTGACGATGCAGTTGCGTTGTTGGCAGATGAATCGAGCGATGAGCCGGGTGAGCAGGGCGTGCCGGCGTCGCCCGAAGTTCAGGTGCTCGAAGCATTCATCGCGCAGCACTATCTCGATGCGCCGGTGCCGCCTTTGCTTGTGCTCAGCCACGCGGTTGACAAGGCCTTGATCGACGCGCTCGGCCTGCAAAGCGGCCTCAAGGTGGTCGCACAGCACCAGCCCCGCGAGCCGCGGCGCGCTTGGCTTGACATGTGCATTCAAGGCGCGCAAATCAAGCTCGCTCGGCTGTTGGCTGAAGAGGGCTCGCAGCAGGCGCGAACCCGCGCATTGGTCGATGCACTCGACCTGGCCGTGGAAGATCTTGCGACGTTCCGCATCGAGTGCTTCGACATCAGCCACACGGCGGGCGAAGCGACTCAAGCCTCGTGCGTGGTCTTCGAAGGCCACAAGATGCATAGCGCGCAATACCGCCGCTACAACATCGACGGCATCACCGGTGGCGACGACTACGCCGCCATGCGCCAGGTACTGACGCGGCGTTACACCAAGATCGCGCAGGCGTTGAGAAGTGGTGATCCGTCAACCACGGCGCGCATGCCTGATCTCGTGCTCGTCGACGGTGGGCGAGGGCAGGTGAGCATGGCGCGCGAGGTGTTTGCGGAGCTCGGCATCGAGCTTGGCCGCATCGTTGGCGTGGAGAAGGGCGAGGGCCGCAAGGTGGGGTTGGAGGAGCTCGTGTTTGCCGATGGCAGACCCAAAATCACACTCGGCAAAGACTCGGCGGCGTTGATGCTCGTTGCACAAATTCGCGACGAGGCGCACCGCTTCGCGATCACCGGCATGCGCGCGCGCCGCGCAAGCGTTCGCACTGGTGGCAGCAAGCTTGAAGAGATCCCGGGTGTCGGGCCGAAGAAGCGGGCCAAGCTGCTGCAGCGCTTTGGTGGCGTGCGTGGCGTGGGCCATGCGAGCGTGGCCGATCTCCTCACGGTCGACGGCATCTCGAAAGACTTGGCCGAGGAGATTTACCGTGCCCTTCATTGAGCGTCGCGCGATGCGCCCCGCATGGACTTGGCTTCGCAACGGCTTGGCCGGCTTCGCCTTGATCTCAGGATGTTCGACCTCACCTCCCGAGCCGCCGCTGGCGATCGACCAAGCGCCCGCGACGCGCCCACTTGCTCGCGCCGAGACCGCGCCCGTCAAGGCGTCGCCACTGCGCTTACCGCTCGGGCCACCTGAGCCCGTGCGCAACTGGAATGAGGTTCGCCTTCAGGCCGCGCGCCGGCTGGTAGCTGCCAATCCGAGCATGACCTACTCCGACGCGGCGCCCGATGTATTGCTCGCCATTCCGGTGCTGCAGATTGACCTCCACGCAGACGGCAGCATCCGCCACATCGAGGCCTTGCGCCTGCCGACACAGGCCAAAGACACGACCCAACTCGCGATCGAAGCGGTGCGCCGCGCCGCGCCGTTTGGCGATGTCTCGCGGCTGCCCAAGCCGTGGCGTTTCGTCGAGACCTTCCTCTTCAACGACGAACGAAAGTTCAAGCCGCGCACGCTCGATTGAGCGGCACGCTTGCTCGCAACCCGTCGGGCGAGCGGAGTTCGGCACAATCCCCCCAATGTTTTTCAATCTCCCTACGCTGTTGACTTGGGCGCGCATCGTCGCGATTCCCTTGATCGTTGGTGTGTTTCATCTGCCGATTACCGAGCCCGAACGCAACCTGATCGCCACCGTGCTGTTCGTGGTGGTCGCACTCACTGACTGGGCCGATGGCTACCTCGCGCGTCGTCTGAACATGACGTCGTCATTCGGCGCATTCCTTGATCCCGTAGCTGACAAGTTCCTCGTCTGCGCGGCGCTCTTGGTGCTGGTCGAACTCGACCGCCTGGATGCTTTGGTGGCGTTGGTGATCATCGGCCGCGAGATTGCCATTTCGGCCTTGCGCGAATGGATGGCGCAGATCGGCGCGTCGCGCAGTGTTGCCGTTCACATGCTCGGCAAGGTCAAGACGATGGTGCAGATGATCGCCATCCCCTTCCTGCTGTTCCATGGTGTGCTGTTCGAGTGGGTTGATACCCAGCGGTGGGGCACGGTGCTGATCTACGCTTCGGCCGTGTTGACGATTTGGTCGATGGTTTATTACCTGCAGAAGGCGCTCCCCGAGATTCGCGCCAAGGTCAAGTAGGTGGCGATTGGCGCCGGGCCCAATGCACGGCCTGGCGCCGCGCATCCAGGCTTGCTTGCCGCCATGCCATGGGTCTTCGTTGTCGTCTGGAGCACCGGGTTCGTGGTGGCGCGATTTGGCATGCCGTATGCGCCGCCCTTGAGCTTCTTGTCGCTGCGCTATGCCCTGTCTCTGGTGTGCTTTTGCGTTTGGGTCTTTCTTTCGCGTGCGCAGTGGCCGAGCTCGCGGATGCAGTGGCTGCACCTTGGTGTGGTCGGCATGCTGATTCAGGCAGGATACCTCGGCGGTGTTTGGGCGGCCGTGAAGCACGGCATCGGGGCTGGGACCGTGGCTTTGTTGGTCGGACTTCAACCGGTGCTCACAGCGATATGGATGAGCACTCGAACAGCCGTCACAGAAAAGTCGCACACAGAGAAAGCACACGTGTCTGCCGCGCAATGGCTCGGACTTGGGCTGGGCTTGGCGGGCTTGGTTCTCGTGGTCTGGCGCAAGCTTGGCGGCGGCGAGGTCACGCCTTTGAATCTCGGGCTGGCGGCGCTGGCTCTGCTGTCGATCACGGTCGGCACGCTCTATCAAAAGTACTTCTTTGCGCCATGCGATGTGCGCACCGCCAGCGCGATCCAGCTCACGGCGGCGCTGCTGGTCAGCTTGCCGCTCGCACTGCTTGAAACGGAAAAAATCGTGTGGCATCCGCACATGGTCGGCGCGCTTGCTTGGTCGGTCGGCGTGCTCACTTTGGGTGGGAGCTCGTTGCTCTATCTTTTGTTGCAGCGAGGCGCGGCAACCGCGGTCACGAGCCTGATGTACCTTGTCCCGCCAAGCACGGCTTTGATGGCCTGGGCGCTCTTCAACGAACCCTTCACCAGCACGATGCTGCTTGGCATGTTGCTCACCGCGAGCGGCGTGGCATTGGTGGTTCGCCAGCCTGGTCGTTGAGCTGGAAAAGGCTGCTGCGACGCGGCTTTCAAGCCCTGCCACCCCCTGAACGCATGCGAGTGATTACGCATAGAATCCGCTTCCGCGCTTGACACTGACCGAGTGCAGGGCTGTAATGGTTTTCAGGTTGAGACGCCTTCTTACAGCAGCATCTTGCGTCCGGTTTTCACACACTTTGGCCGCCCGATTTGCGCAGAGTTTGTGCGCTAAAAATTTGTGCGCTAAAAGTTTGTGCTCGGAAACCAGCGACCTGCCCACCACCCGAATTCCTTGTGAGTTACCTTTAGAGGGGGATACCCGTGAACAAGACTGAACTGATCGAGCACATCGCCAAGCAGGCGGACATTTCCAAGGCGGCGGCAGCGCGCGCCTTGGAAGCCGTGATTGGTGGCGTGAAGTCGACGCTCAAGAAGAACAACACTGTCTCTCTCGTTGGCTTCGGCACGTTCAGCGTCGGCAAGCGCGCAGCGCGCAGCGGCCGCAACCCGCGCACCGGCGCGGCGATCAAAATCAAAGCCGCGAAAGTGCCGAAGTTCCGCCCTGGCAAGGCATTGAAAGACGCGCTCAACTGATCATGGCGATTTACTGAAATTGGGTGCTTAGCTCAGTTGGTAGAGCGGCGCCCTTACAAGGCGTAGGTCGGGGGTTCGAGCCCCTCAGCACCCACCAGCCTCGGATAGAATCCAAGGCGTATATTCATCAAGGCGAACCCCGGTTCGCCTTTTTTGCATCTGGGCTCCGCTGTTCTCAAATGCAGCCCTTTGTTCGAGGCCAACGATGTTCGACTTCTTTCGCAAACACACACGTGTTCTGCAGTTCGTGCTGGTGCTGCTGATCTTCCCGTCGTTCGTGTTCTTTGGCGTGCGCGGCTACACCGAGATGGGCAGCGGCACGAAGGCCGCAGTCGCCGAAGTGGGGGGCAAGACCGTCACGCTCGGAGAGTGGGAGGTTGCTCAACGCGATCAGATCGAGCGCATCCGGCGGCAGATGCCGAATGTCGATCCGCGCATGTTCGATTCGGCAGACATGAAGCGCCAATCACTCGACACACTCGTTCGAGAGCGCGTGATGCTGGTGGCTGCTGACAAACTCAATCTCTACACCACCGACGATCGGCTGAAGCGCATCTTCACCACAGATCCGCAGCTCGCGTTCCTGCGCAATCCTGATGGCAGTGTCAACAAGGATGCACTGGCTGCACAGGGCATGTCGTCCGATGTGTTTGCGCAGCGCTTGCGGCAAGACATTTCGTTGCGCCAGGTCTTGCAAGGCTTGGTTGGCACGGTGATCGCACCCGCCAGCTCAACAGGCGCTGCACTCGATGCGATGCTTCAGCAACGCGAAGTGCAAGTTCAGCGCTTCGATGCAAAGGACTCGTTGGCGCATGTCAACCCGACTGATGCAGACATCGATGCCTATTACAAGAACCCCGCCAACACTGCGCAGTTCCAGGCACCGGAGCAAGCGCAAGTCGAATATGTCGTCCTCGACCTCGAAGCTCTGAAGAAGAGCATCACCGTCTCCGAGGACGACTTACGCAAGTACTACGCCGAGAACGAAAAACGCTACGCCGTGCCCGAAGAGCGGCGTGCCAGCCACATCCTTATCAAGGCCGAAAAGGGTGCACCAGTTGCAGACCGCGAGAAGGCCAAAGCAAAGGCCGACGCCTTGCTCGCAGAGCTGAAGAAGAACCCGGCCGCGTTTTCGGATCTGGCGCGCAAGAACTCAGGCGACACCGGCTCGGCAGAGAAGGGCGGAGACCTTGACTTCTTCGGCCGCGGCGCGATGGTGAAGCCGTTCGAAGATGCGGCATTCACGCTGAAGCAAGGCGAGATCAGCGGCGTGGTTGAGAGTGACTTCGGCTATCACATCATCCAACTCACTGGCGCACGTGGTGGTGACAAAAAAACGTTCGACATGGTTCGGGCCGACATCGAAAACGAAGTCAAGACGCAACTCGCACAGAAGCGTTTCTCCGAGGTCGCAGTTGAGTTCACCAACACTGTCTACGAACAGGCTGAGAGCCTGAAGCCTGCAGCCGATAAATTCAAGCTTGAGTTGCGCACAGCACCCACCGTAACGCGAGTGCCTGGCCCTGGCGCGACCGGCCCGCTCGCGAACACCAAGTTCCTCGATGCGCTCTTCAGCAACGATGTGCTGCGCAACAAACGCAACACGGAAGCAATCGAAGTCGGCCCGAGCCAGATGGCATCCGGTCGCGTGGTTCAATATGCGCCGGCGCATCAACTGGCCTTGGCGGAGGTCAAAGCCAAAGTTCGCGAGAAGTTGTTGACCACGCAAGCCGCCGCACTCGCGCGCAAGCTTGGTGAGGCCCGCTTAGCAGCTTTGCGTGCCGCCCCAGACACTTCGATGAATGAGCCCGCCGTCGTCGTGTCGCGGGCTCAAGCGGCTGAACTGCCTCGGCAAGTGATTGACGCCAGCTTGAAAGCGGCTGCCGAGAAGCTGCCGGCCTTTGTTGGTGTCGATCTCGCAGACCAGGGCTATGCAGTGGTCAAGATCACCAAATTGCTCGGGCGCGACCCCGTCGCTGCCGATGCGACGAAGGCTCAAGCCCAGTACGCGCAGACCTGGGCTGACGCCGAAGCGCAGGCCTACTACGCCGCGTTGAAATCTCGGTACAAGGTCGAGCTGCATCCGGAAGTGCTTCCGGCATCAGACTCCGCCAGTGCGGCATTGAAGTGATGAGCGAATCATCGAGAATTGAGCGAATTCACTGGCTATAATGTTTGTCTCTGCGGTGGCTGTAGCTCAGTTGGTAGAGTCCAGGATTGTGATTCCTGTTGTCGTGGGTTCGAGCCCCATCAGCCACCCCAAGTACCCGCTTCA